>CADBFN010000004.1 GCA_902794035.1 uncultured bacterium | reverse complement strand
CTGAGCCTGAGCAGAGATTGCCGCCTGATTTAAGGTAGATAATTCTTTTTTAAACAGAGTAGAAAACTTTTTACTGTTTGAATTCTGAATTAATGTAGGAATAGTTATTGCCGCCACCACACCCACAATGCCGATGGTTATCATTATTTCTGCCAAAGTGAAGGCACATTTTTTTAATCTGTCATTATGAGGAACAAAGCGACGTAATAATCCCATTGGTTCTATGGCGTTCGAAGTTGATTTGATGGGATTGCCACGCCCTGACGGGCTCGCAATGACAGGGTTCCCAGAATGACAACCTTTCGTCATCCCGCACTCGATGCGGGATCTGGCTATTACTTTTGATTCTGATGTTGAATCCGATAATTCAGGCGATTCTTCGCTGCGCTCAGAATGACGGGTTGCATTTGAAATGTCATTTTGACTAATCAAATTGATAGATCCTGAAACAAGTTCAGGATGACAGTTAAAAAATTCAAAAGGATGAACGGAATTTGATAATTCAGGAGATTCTTCGCTACGCTCAGAATGACGGGTTACATTTGAAATGTCATTTTGATCTATCAAATTGATAGATTCTGAAACAACATGAAACAAGCCAAAAATTTTAAGATTCTGAAACAGCGACTCGCTGCGCTCCCATGCATACAGGCTCAGAGCTTATACTTTGCGGTTTCCTCTCGCAAAAACATTCACCGGATGTTTTTGCTCGGCAGAGTGCTTTGTAAAGTTCAGAATGACGACTTGCAAAACCACAGAAATCGTTGTTATGAGAGGCTTTTACCCCCCCCCCCGAGGTTGAAACGCTTACTATTACTGCTTTTTAACATATTTAATATCCTCTCTATTTTTAATTCCGTATTATTAATTATTTATTTTTTTTAGGCTTTTGTCAAGATTTCAAACAATATTAAATTTATATATAATGTTTCATTTTGTAAACATTATTTTTTATAAAATAGCAATTATTTTCTCAAAATATACTTTATATACATGTATGATTAGGTAGGTAAAGTACTATGCAGATTACAGGACAAAATCAAAATCAAATGATGCCTCAGTATAACGCAAGTTACAACTGTGCTTGTGCACCATCTGCACCTGCAAATTCTCAACAGGTTCAAAATCCTAATCAGCCATATAATCCTCCATATTATCCTCCTCAGATTACAACATCTCCGGGGGCAACTGGAGTTAATATACAAATTTTCAATCCGTCAGTAACCCCTCCGGGGGCACAGGCTCCAACATATAATGTAAATGCTCCAAATTATTATCCGGCGGGAGCTTATCCGTCAAATTACTACACAACACAAATGGGTCAATGCCCTTGCTGTTGTCAAAATCACGGCGGAATAAATCAGGCAAATAATCCATACAAACCGGGCGGATTGTTAGATCCAAACGACAAAAATAACCCATACGGGGCAGATCCAAACAATCCAAATAATCCGTACAGACCCGGCGGAGCATTTGATCCGACAAATCCAAACAATCCGTACAGAACAGATTCAGGATACAATCCGCAAGATCCAAACAGCCCGAACAATCCATACAGACAAGGCGGGCCGTTAGATCCGAATAATCCTAACAACCCGTACGGAGCAAACCCTAATGACCCGAATAATCCGTACAGACCAAACGGACCGTTTGATCCAAACAACAAAGACAACAAATACGGTGCAGGCGGATTATTAGATCCAAACAATCCGATAAGTCCTTATAATCAGTCAAATACAAATAATACAAATGAAAAGAAAACAGAGAAAAAGCGTATCGTATTATTAAATGATGATTATATAAAAAATCTTGAAAATATGCTCAACAGTCAGGACAAATCTCAGCGTATAACTGCAGCTAAACAGGTGTTTGAAAGACTTGACGAAGATCCGTCAAGAAAAGATGACAAAGCTTTAACAGCCTTAATTAACAAAATGCTGCAAGATCCTGTTCAGGAAGTACGACTTCTTGCATTGAGTGCTTTAGAAGGTAGAATTGTAAACGGAGACGATTTTACAGTAGGCGTACTAAAACAAATGCAAACCAATCCGCAGGGATATGGATATGATGCAGCTGATGCTTCAAGAATATTATTAGATATGTCTGCTCAAAGAGTTGATAAAGATGTTGCAATTGATCCTGATAAACGTACAAAAATAAAGACCGAAGACAAAAAAGACGACAAGAAAAAAAGCCAGATAAAATCGAACAATAAACAATAAATATTCTACAAGTGAAGTGAATAAACCATAAAGGGAAACAAATGACTATACTAACAAGAATCAGAAGTGTGTTACCGAGTGTATCTACAGTAATTACAAAAGGCGCAGGTCTTGCGGCTTTGGGGATTGTTGCTTATGATGCAAATTATGTAGGTAAAATTCAATCCGATTTATATGCAAGTACTAAAGATGCAAAATCTACCGCATACTACCTGAATAATTCAATGTATATGTCAAATATGAGCAAATTTACCGAGAAGGTTAAGAATTGGTCATTCTCAACAGAGCTTGATCAAACATACAAAAGATTCTTTAACGAAGGAATAGGTTATGTTAAAGGATTTTTTGGTTCGCTTATTAATAGTGTCATTCCTCTTGGTTTGGGTCTTGGAGCATTATTAGGAGGCAAACCTGTGGCAAAAGGTTGTACGGCAGGTTTAGCTGTTTACGGTGCTTATAAATTTATTCGCAATTTCTTTGGAATTGGCACACCAAACACGTTAAAAATTGATTAATAAGATATTATCATATTAATTATAATTTATTCCCTGCCAGGAATTGCGTTTCAAAAATTCTCTGTCTATTTTGTTTAAGCAATCAAGTTTTGCACCCAGCCAGCGCGGAGCAATCAGAGATTTTCTGTATCCGTTGCCTGCAAGACGATGAATTGTTGTCTGAGGAGGAAGAATCTCCAAAAAATCACACACCAAACTGACATACTCATCTTCACTCATAAAATCTATTTCATTATTATCATACATCTTAGCAAGCTTAGTTCCCTGCAATGCGCACAGCATATGTATTTTAATCCCGTCAATTTTTAGGTCCGCAAGCCTTTGCGCTGTCTGCAAAATTTCATCCCGAGATTCCCACAAACCAAAAATAACATGCACACATACATTTATACCCTTGTTTTTTGTTTTTTCATAGGCACGCAAAAAACAATTATAATCGTGCCCACGATTAATTTTCAATAAGGTTTTGTCATGACTTGACTGCAGACCGTATTCAATCCATGTGTAATAATCCTTTGAAATATCAGAAATCAGATTCAGTTTATCATCATCAACACAGTCAGGACGGGTGCCAATAGATATTCCGACAACATCAGAATGATTTAAAGATGCGCGATAAATACGCTCAAGTTCATTTACGGGGCGATAAGTATTTGTATAAGCCTGAAAATATGACATAAATTTTTCGGCCTTAAAGCGTGCTGAAAGATTTTTCACCCCTTCTTCAACCTGATTTTCTATGGATAGAAGATTGGAGTGAGCCTGAGAAAAGCTCCCCGTATCATCACAAAAAATACAACCACCTGAAGAAATAGTTCCGTCACGGTTTGGGCAGGAAAAACCTGCATCAATGGTAATTTTATATACCTTTGCTCCAAAACGGTTTTTCAAATATGCACTAAATTGGTTGTATCTTTTATCTGTATTATTAAACATGATTTTAATGTGAATAGTGAGTTGAAAATAGTGAATAATCGTTATCAATGCTGACGCACATTTTGTAAATCAAAAAACCTCAAAGACTGTTCACAATTCACTTTTTGCTATTCACTTTATTTATTTTCTTCATCATAAATCGGATAAACATAATGTTCGCCGCACTGAGGACAAACAACTTCCTGTTGTTTACCATCTTCTACCTGTGCGACCTCAAATAAACATTTGCATCCTGATTGTACGCATCTTATAGCCAATGTAGGTCTGATTAATCTTGCCATTATAAATCCTCCTGTTTTTCTTGAATTATAGCACGCCAAGTTATATAAGTCCACAATTAAACATTACATATATTTATATAAAATTAACTGGGCAAAAAAGGGAATTAAAATAAGCTAAAATTCCTGTTTATACATTTCATCATCCCAATATTCAAGTTCAATTTTACCGACAACAACAGTATCACCATTTTGAATTCCGATACGCTTTAATTCGTCAATAATACCCATTGCGCGCATTGTATTCTGTAATCTGATAACTTGTTCAGTATTTCTTGTATTTATAACCTGCGAAATTCTTATTATTTTTCCGCCTTCAACAACATAAGTGTTTTTATCAGCTTTATAAACTTCCCAATAACTGTCATCATTATTTGTTGCTTCAATATCTTCATCTACAACATAATCCACAACTGGTTTTGGAATTGTATCTACCCTGTGTTCAAGTTCGTTTTTAAGTTCTTCTAATCCTTCACCTGTTACTGCAGAAATTGCATAAATATTTTCTACACCGGCATTTTTAAATTCTTCTTTCAGTTTTTGCAGTCTGTCAGGTTCAATAGCATCAATTTTATTAATTGCTGTAATTTGAAACAAATCAGCCAATTTTTGGGAATATTTTTGAAGTTCACTGTTTATAATTTTATAATTTTTTACAGGATCTTCTTCCGTACCATCAACAATATGCAGTAAAAAACGGCACCTTTCAACATGGCGTAAAAAATCATGTCCTAACCCAACGCCATCAGAAGCCCCTTCAATCAACCCCGGAATATCAGCTATAACATAACCGTCATTATCATGTTTTTTTACTACTCCAAGATTTGGGATAATAGTTGTAAACGGATAATCCGCAATCTTAGGTTTTGCTGAAGACACTCTGCTTATAAATGTGGATTTTCCTGCATTTGGCATTCCCAACAAACCAACATCAGCAATCAGCTTTAACTCTAACTGCAAATTCCTTTCAATTCCGGGTTCACCCGGCTCGCAATACTGAGGAGCCCTGTTTTGAGGGGTACAAAAATGGATATTACCCCGACCTCCCCGACCGCCTTTTGCGACCAAAACTTTTTTTTCGTGTGAATCCAAATCGGCAATTACATTACCTGTTTTTAAGTCTTTAACAACCGTACCCACAGGCACTTTTATATTTAAATCTTTTGCACTTTTGCCATGCATACTTTTTTTGAAACCATTTTCACCGGCTTCGGCCTTAAATACAGTTTTATATGTAAAATCCATTAAAGTAGATAAATTTTCATCAGCGACAAGATAAATGCTTCCGCCATTTCCGCCATCACCGCCGGCAGGTCCGCCTTTATCTACATATTTTTCCCGCCGCCAGGCAACAATTCCGTTACCGCCTTTTCCAGAAACTATTCTTATTTTTACCTTATCCATAAACTGCATAGCAAAACCATATTACAATGAACAAATATCACTTACAACCTGAAAATAATCACAAAATATATTTATTCAATAGATTTCATATAAATTTCCTCAATTAAAACAACTGCCAAAGCTGCGATTGCAGGAGCGAAAACAACACCTATTATTCCAAGAAATTTAGCAGCTAAAAATATGAATAAAAATACCAGCAGAGGATGAATATTTAAAAGTTTACTAAATACAAAAGGTCTTACAAAATTATTTTCAATAAGTTGAGCAATCCCGAAAACTAAAGCCGTAAGAATCATAGCAACAGGGCCTGCCTTATACACCGCGAACACACATACAAAAAATGCAACCGTAGGACCAACAACAGGAACTATATCAAATATGGCAGAAATAAATCCCAATAACAAAGCGTAATCAACTTTTATCAGCATAAGACCTATTGTAACAATAACGCCGATACTTGCCATTGTCGCAACCTGAGCAACAACATATCCGCCAATTTTTAAAGATATAGAATCATAAATTTCTGAAGTTCTGTTTCTCATAGGAACAGGAAATAATCTCAAAAAAGTACTTTTTATTGATTCTTTATCAACCATAAAATAATAAATTATTAGAATTGATACCAAAAGATAAACAAATGCAGAACCTAAATTTCTGCCGATATTAATTGTTTCATATAATATTTTTGTAGAAAATCCTGACGCAGTAGTAATTATCCCGCCCACATCCGCACTAGACAGATTTTGTTTACTTAAAAACGGAGTA
The DNA here is from genome assembly GCA_902794035.1 of uncultured bacterium. Classification (GTDB taxonomy): domain Bacteria; phylum Cyanobacteriota; class Vampirovibrionia; order Gastranaerophilales; family Gastranaerophilaceae; genus Zag111. Next base: position 66,886 of record CADBFN010000004.1, on the reverse strand, counting down.
TGATCAATAAAATTCCTTACCAATTCCATATATTGTGGAAAAGATTCCGTAAAAGATCTTACTTCATTTGCCCCAATAATAAACAGAGGAACAAATAATAACATAACAGCCAATATACACCCTAAAAGAACTATAGCACTTGCAGTACTTCGCTGCATTTTGCAAGATAATTTCTGAACCAAAGGCTCCAAAGAACACGCTATTACATATGATGCGAAAAACATTAATGCAATATCAGGAATTTTTGATATAAAAAACAAAAATAATATTAAAATTATAAAAAATAATACATTTTTAGGTGTTATATATTTTTGAGAAAACGCTCTGAACATAGCCGACTCCTTTAGTTTTAATTAATTTTAACACGAAATATTTAATTTACATCAGATTTATCAGATATCATGTTATAATATCATGCATCAGGAGATATAATGAAGTATTCAACCATAGCAATAATATGTCTTGCAATTGCAGGAATAATCACAATATATCAATTTCAGCCAAGCAAAACAAATACTGCACTTACATCAAGAAAAATAAACAGTGAAGTGCAAAACAATATAAAACCTGATAACGGTAAAAAACTTGAAAATGATACTGTGCCCAATAATCTGCACATAGTAAAATTGAAAAAAGAAGAAAAGTACTTAAAACCAATTCCTATCAACAATAACGCAAATGAAAACATATCTGATAATGGAGTTGCAGAATTTGCGAAAAAGCTCCGTACAACATACGTTGCAGGGATTTATTGCCAGCAAGTTGCCGATGACGGGACATACAGAAATCAAAAGCACTATTTTTATAATATGCAAAAAGAACAATTCATAGAAATTCCGAATTTGTATTATATAAGAAGTACGGATCAATTAGGAGATTTGACAGACGAATATTTGGAATATGGTTCAAAAACGGACGAAATCGTATATAAAGGACAACGTATAAAAATTTGGACAATGAAATAATATGAAACAAATTTTGTTATTTTTAATAAAAATATATCAATGGTTTTCTAAATTCACTCCTGCGGTTTGCCGTTTTACGCCAACCTGCTCTGAATATATGAAACAGGCAATTTTGAAATACGGAGTCATTAAAGGCGGCTGGCTCGGGATTAAAAGAATTTGTCGCTGTCACCCCGGGAACCCCGGAGGATATGATCCTGTTCCATAAAAAATTATAATAATATTTCCTGCAATTTTTTATGAATTTTTACATTATGAACCCTTATATAATCTATCCCATCATTTAGCAATATGCTATTTAACGATAGAGTATATAAATCTTTTTCCTCATTTGAGGCATCAGGGATATTAAGTAAACTTTTCCTTGACACCCCTAACATTACTGGACAGCCGATTGTTTTAAATTCCTTCCATCTGTGTATAATTTCAAAATTCTGTTCTCTTGTTTTACCAAAACCAATACCGGCATCTATTATAATATTATCCTTCTTAATACCTTTTGAAATAGCAAAATCCACTTTATTTTTCAAAGATTTATAAATTTCATCCATCAAATTATCATACTGAGGACTATTTTGCATAACATCAGGAGTCCCTTTAGAGTGTTGAACTATAATCTTTACATCAGGATATTTTGCTATCACATCAGCCATTTTATTATCATAATCAAATCCTGAAACATCATTTATAAATGAAGCCCCCAGTTCAATACATTTTTGCGCAACTTCACTGTTTCTCGTATCAATACTGACAGGGATATTTATACCATTTTCTTTTATATATTCAAGTATGGGTATAAGTTTTTTCAACTGTTCCTCCGCACTTACTTCCTTGGCTCCGGGTTTTGTCGATTCTGCACCTATATCTATTACATCGGCTCCATCGCTAATCAATTTATGCAAATGCTCTGTCGCAGCCTGAATATCATAATACTTACCTCCATCGGAAAATGAATCCTTAGTAACATTCAATATTCCCACCAGTTTTGTATTTGGTTTACAACTTACGACAGAAGAATTTTTGAGTAATTCTTCTAATTTTTGACCTAAGATTTTTAATCCGAAAGGCTGTAATTTAAGCTTTTGAGCTATTATTTTTAACTGGCTGATATTAGCACCTAAAATACAATCAGAAATATCTATTTTCCCAGTAATAACTTGTTTATTTGTTGCACAATCAGCACCGACAGAAAGTGCACATTGTTTAATTATATTTCCCTGAGTTGAGGTAATATCAAATATTTTTAAATTTATATATTCAAATTTTTCTTTACCTTTGAATGCATAACTTTCGTCATAACCTATATCTATAAGTTCTTTTTCCAAATCTTTATTATATATTTTTTTTAATAAAAAATCGTGCATAGAATAAATCTAGCACGATTTCTCATATATTTCAAATTTATATTTAAGCCGCCATATCAAGTTTTTCTTTTAAATCTGCGACTGCAATTTTGCCGTTTTTAGAAGCTTCACTTAAACCTGAAATCAAAACGAATACGGCAGTAACAGCACCAAACGCACCGGCTAATTTCTTAGTAATCGGGCTTTTTATAATTGGACCAATAAATTTTGTATTTTCAAAACCTTTCAACCAGTTCATTGCGTGATTTCCAAAACGTTTTGTATCTCTGACAAGTTTTGCCCATATACCTGTTGCCAATTCATTATTTTGAGCGGTTACTTTAGATGTTTTTATCATCTTTTCGTACATATTACGAAGCATACCCATAGAACCCTGGCGTCCTGCGTATCTTGTTGCCCCAACGTGTGCGGTAACACCTGCTGCACCAACACCTGCTGCAACTTCCTGAGTCTCACGACGTCTTTGCATCCTTTGTTCATAAGGTATGTTATTGTTTAAATATGCAGATCCGACAGAAGTATTCATTATTCTTCACCGCTTTCCTGCTCAGATTTTTCAACAGTTTTTGCATATGCACTTGCTGCACCGGCACCAACACCTAAACCGGTTGCTGTTCTTGTTGTAGCCTTGTCAAAAGTTTCTTCACTTTTGAACGGATTTAATTTATTTACGAAAATTTTTACTGAATTTATAACTTTTTTTGCAACATTAACAATTTTTTGACCTTTTTCTTCGCCAAATAATCTTCTTACAAGATTTGCAGCCTGATGTTTCAGAACTTTGAAACCCTTTCCTGCATATTCCTCAAATGGTTTGAAACCGGCAACAGATTGTTGGATAAGTTTATTTGATTTAACTCTTGATAATGTATTTTTACCACAAGTTGCACTTGCTATTGTTGCACACGCAACGGTAAAACCGGCAATCAGCCCATCAGTAATAATATTTGCCGCATTTAAGAACTTTTTCATTTTCTTAGGTAATCTTTCATCAGACAAAAGACCTTCAATTTCTCTTTTTTGCTGTTCGTAAAATGCTATATCATCTTCAAAAACCTGTTTATCATTTCTTTGAAAAGATAATTTCGGCGAATAATTATTCATTGATACTTGTTGAACTGCTAACATATTATTTCTCCACACTATATAAAATTACTGTTTGCTTTTACTAAAAACGCAGAAAATAATTTTTGCTACCATGCTTCACAAAATGTTACATTGCTATACACACATATTATTTCACATTATTTTTACTTTGTAAAGTATTGCGATAAAATTTTAAGATATTTTATAAAAAAAATAATATTAAAACATCAAGGTTTACAATTTTGATGAATAAAGAATATTAAACATAAAAGAATAACAAGAACTTGACAAAGAATATTTATTGTATAGAATAGAACTACACGAAACAACATAGTTTTGGAGGAGTGCCAGAGCGGTTGATCGGAGCAGTCTTGAAAACTGTCGAACGTGCAAGCGTTCCGTGGGTTCGAATCCCACCTCCTCCTCCATTTGAAACCACCCGAAAGGGTGATTTTTTTATTGCAACGATTATATTTTTTTTAGGTAATTTCGGTATTGCAGACAGTTTGAGTATAATTGAGCCTGCCATTTGCGGATTTTTCTACACTTGATGATTTTAAGCATGTTTCCGCTTGTTATAGGGGTTTTACTGGTCGGAAGTGCAACTTTACCCCAAAAACCGATTTACTCACTTTTACTCATTATTTACTCACACCGGTCGGCTACATTCCAATAATAGTAGGTTGGCTTTACCAAGCCAACATTATAAATTTTGTCGGATTAGTAAATCCGACCTACAAACTATTTTATTTTCTGAAATCCGCTCGTTGTAGGGGTTTTTCTGGTCGGAAGTACAACTTTACCCCAAAAACCGATTTACTCATATTTGGCAATTAATTTACTTTATCTTTTTTAAAAGTATCAATAATATCTTCTGCCCATTGTACAAGATTTGGATATTTTTCTTTATGCCATCTGTGTTTTGTTAATTCTTCAAGATTATCTTTTTGCGTTCCGATATTATTTAGTCGTTCATAAATATATGAAAACATCCCCGTTCTGTCTGCACCGTGATCGCAGTGAATTGAAACTTTCCCATTTTTGCTTTTTACTTTTTCAAGAATATTCAAAAATTCTGCGACATTTTCCTTTTTTATAAATTTTGTCACTGAAGGCATGCTATGGTAATTCATTCCTAATTTTTGAACATATTCAGCTTCATCAAAATCAAATTTGCTCATATTTCTGAAATTAATAATATCTGTTACTCCCTGATCCTTTAGCCATTTTAAATTTTCTTCCATAGGCTGAGCTGAGCGAGAAAGGTATTTATCTATTTGTTTAAAATTATCAGGTTTTGATGTAAGCATTCTTATCATTATTCCACCAATATTTGTATTTTAATATGTAAACACATAAAAAAATTTTTTGTTATTTTATCTATAAAATTTTACAAATTATTAAAATTTTATGTTCGGCAGAATAAGTTTTACATACGGATTATTTAATATTTCCCGCCAATTTTTTGCCAAACTTTTTCTACCGAATCAGGCAATTTACCTTCTGCCATTTTTTTAGCAAATATTTGAGCATATGCTTCACCTTCGCATCTTGTAAAGTATTTTCCACCAAGATATTGTGTTAAATCATCTCTACAACCTGAAATAATTTTTTTATATCGGGATGTTCCCAAAACTTCATTTAAGATATTAGATGTCGTCAAATGTAGTCCGTGACCAATTTCGTGATAGAGAGTAATAAGTCTTTCGGATAAAAGCCCCATGTCTTTTACTTTTTCAAAATCTCTTTCAAAAGCTTTGCCAAAATAATTTTCCGCCAATTTTACCGTTCTTGTAAAAGGATTATATTTACCATGCAGATTGTCTGACAGTTTGCATATTTTTATCTCTTTAGGTAACAATACTTTGCCTTTTGTTTTATTTGATAAATTTACCAGTGATTCATTTATCCAGTTTGCTGTTTTTAATTGCCCGTTTACTCTAAGTTTTACCCCAAAATTTTCCTGAGCAAATTTTATTGCACTTTCAATATTATCAGCTTTAACAAAATCAATATGTTGAGCAAGTTCTTTTACAGGTTTTGGATTCCATTTTTTTAATAATATTATACCTGCAGCAATTGCTCCTAAACCTAACGCATAACCCGCAATTTTTTTTGCAGAAATATCTGATTTTGGTTCTTGCTTTGCGCCAAAATTTATATTGCACCTTTGATAATCTGCATAATTAGTTTTCTGATTATTTACAGAATAAGGTTTATGTAAATATATTGAGTAAATACTACCTATTTCAGACATGAATATTTGACCTGATTTCTTACCTACAAATATATAAAGGTATTTTATTACTCAAAAATTGCCTTTTATTACAAAATATTAAAACCGATTCAAAAATAATATTTATTAGTTTTAAGCAGATAAAATCACAGACCTGAAAAAATATATATACTATTTTGACAATATATCACTTGCCTGAATATAAACAGGAGTATCTAACTTAAATTTAATAGTACTTCCGGCTTTCATCTTATAATTCAGTCCTTTTGCCATTGAACTTATTAATATTCCAAAACCTTTACAAGTTCTCGGAACTACAACCAAGCCTACGACACTGACTGATTCTATTGCAACTACTGCAACACTTATTATAGAAAAAGCCAAAATCCCTACACCGGCAGGAATAACTCTCAAAGCATTTAAAAACTGTGAAGATTTTAAATCACTCCCGTTTTTAGGTTCCATTCTTACAGTATAAACTTTCTCATTAGGGAAAATTATTTTATCAATTATAATAAAACCTCTCGCCCTTTTAAACATAGGCTGACTTTTTTTGATTTTTACGAACTTACCTGCGAAGCGTGTATGTTCAGGTAATATCATACCATTTGATGCCGTTACTTTTGAAACAAGAGTGAAAAATATCTCATCATTTGCTTTTGTTTCATTTAGATCCAAGTCTGATTCCAACTCAAGAACATAAGTAGTTTTCGGGCTTAAAAATACCTTTTCATCTTCAACAGAAGCGGAAAAAACAGGGGTATCAAGTTCCTGATATTCATCTGCTTCAGCCAGCTCAGCTAATACTGGTCCCACTGTAAGAAAATTCAGCAATAAAATCAGTATAAAAGATATAAACTTTTTCATTCTGTTCACCCCCACAACAACTTACAATTCTTATATTATAAAATCATATAAAAGTAAAGTTTTAATTTCAGTCTTTGATAATTAAAACATTTGCAACTGCATATGTTTTGCAATGTGACAAGGAAACTTTTACTTTTAAATTGGGATATTTTGAAATATTCACATAAGGCGCGCCGTTTTTATTATTTAAAATTTCAATGTCGCTATAAAAAACATCACTTATTTTAAAATCGGAAAGAGCTTTGACTACAGCTTCTTTCGCACAGTAGCGTACACAAAGATGCTGAGCATAATTGGCTGATTTATAACAATAAATCAGCTCTTTTTCAGTATAAATACGGTTCAGAAAATCAATATCGTTTTCAAGAGATTTATTTTTGAACCTCGAAATTTCTTCTATATCCACACCTATAGACAATTCACTCATAAAAGGATTATAGCACGAAAATTCAAGATATGCCAAACGCTGACAAATGTACTGAAATTTATAAATAAACTAACAAATTATACCCATTTATTTACAGCCTTCACAACCATTTCAACTTCTTCATCAGTCAAAACAGGCGAAATTGGTAAACTTAGTTCTGTCCTGTGTATTTCTTCCGTAATCGGATAACTTTCATTTTCCCATTCTTTGTAAGCACCCTGCTTATGAGGCGGAGTCGGATAATGAATATTTGTTTGTATTCCATTTTCTTCCAAATATTTTTGCAATCTGTTTCGTTCCTCACATCTTATTGGGAAAATATGCCAAACATGAGCATTTTCATCATAAACCTTTGGCAAAATAATATTTGGATTTTTAATATTCTCTCTGTAGTATTTTGAAATTTCACGACGTCTTGCATTATCACTATCAAGATGCGGAAGTTTGACATCCATAATCGCAGCCTGAATTTCGTCTAATCTTGAATTTACACCTTTATAAATATGATGATATTTTCTGTCAGAGCCATAATTTGCGATTGCTCTGATTTTTGCGGCAAGTTCATCATCATTTGTCGTCACGCAACCGCCATCACCCATACATCCGAGATTTTTACCGGGGTAGAATGAGAAACCTGAAGCATCACCTAAGTTGCCGGTGCGAAAACATTCCCTCGCCCCTTGAGGGAGAGGGGTAGGGTGAGGGGTGTATAATGCACCATGAGCTTGCGCAGAATCTTCAATAACTTTAAGATTATATTTTTTAGCTAAATCCCAAATTTTATTCATCTGAACGGCTTGTCCATACAAATGAACAACCATAATTGCTTTTGTTTTGTTGGTAATTTTTTCTTCTATAAGATCTGGATTGATATTATATGTAATTATATCAGGTTCGACAAGAACAGAAGTACAACCGTTTTCGGAAATGGCAAGAATTGATGCAATATAAGTATTTGCAGGGACAATTATTTCATCCCCTGTGCCAAAGCAGTAACCTCTTATGATTAAATTTAGGGCATCAAGCCCGTTAGCGCAGCCAATGCAGTGCTTTACACCGCAAAACTTGGCAAAATGCTCTTCAAAAGTCTTATCCCATTCACCCTGTAAATACCAGCCTTTGTCTAAGATTGACTTAATCCTTCCGTCGATCTCATCCCTAAATCTGTTATTAACTTTTTCCAAATCTAAAAATTTTATCATAAATTCCTCTTAAAAAATTAAATTAAAAACTAAGAATATTGCCAAAATAACTGTTATAATTAAAAATAATTTAAACAAATTTTTATATTTTTTATGTTTTTTCTTAAATTTTTCTGCTTCATAATTTATACACTCGGGTTCTTTAAAAATTTTAGTTTTTTCCAAGCCCAGATAATGGAAAAATGTCCACCAGAGATTAGAGTATTTGGGATTACTATTCCATGGTTTGTCCGCAGCAAAGTGTATAATTTTAGGATTAATTATTGAATCATACAATTCTTCTCTTGAGTAATCACTTTCAAAATCAGGATTAGATAGCAAATCAATCATATATGGATATGAAATGTAATTTAGTGGAAGAAAACCAACTTTCCCTCCACAGGAAATATTCATAATATCCTGATCATTCCAGCGTTTCACAATTGATTCATCCTTAACAATTTCTATCATTCGCTGTTCTATGTTATCTTCTCTAATTTTTTTGAGATTCATAACCCAAATGCCACCGCCAAGATATTTATCATGAAGCATTTCATAGTGTTCTGGTTTTAGGTGTGATAATTCATATTCACTCCATTTTGTAAACGGATTTTTTACTCCCGCAATATATTTATTTGTTAAATCTATATCATAAACATCCGAGATATCATCAACAACAATTATATCAACATCAGAATAAATAATTTTGTCATATTGAGGAAAGAATTTTGATCCAAAGCATCTTATAATAGTATCTGCCGTAAATGTTGAATTTGAAGATTGAAAATTAAAAGTTCCATTATCCCAAAACTCGTTTAAAAAACCGTCAGTATTTGTAAATGTAAGTTTTGCATTACCTTTTTTATTTACAATTTCAGTTAGTAGATGCTGTTTTTCTTCTGTTATATCAGAATGTAAAACATACATTTCATAATATACATTTTCTTTTGCTTTGTTCAGCAAAGAATAAAAAGCAACCGCCGCCGGCTCGACATAATTATTGTCAAAAGTAAAAAATATTGGTATTGTTTTCATTTAATGTTATTCCTCTAATGTTTTTTTATATTTATAATATTTTTTAAATTATATAAAAGATTATTGTTACAAACACGCTCTTTTATTTTTTGTACAGATTCATCAGTTTCTAAATCGTAATAATTTAACCCATTTAAATATTCAATAAAATTTTCACTATCGCCTAAGTTATTTGGAATATCGCGATCAAGCAAAAATTTAGAAAAGTTATTATATTTCTCTAAATAATTTCTGTTAAATTCTTCATAATTTAAAGATTTATACAAATCATATAAATCCTGATTTTTTTCAGAGTAGTCAATGTCAATGGAATTAGGTATTTTATAAAATTCTGCAATTTCTCTTGTTCTTGAGTCAATTATTTTTACAAATGCGGGTATTTTTTGTTGCAATGCAATAATATTTCCGTGTATTCTTGAGCCATAAGAAAAATTAAAATTTGATTTTAATATTTTTCTTTTCCACATTATATAATTCATATAACCAAATATACGATTTTGCTTATATAATTTTTTAAACAAAGGATGTATATTTTTATTATTTTTAATAATTTCTGGATGATACATATACTTTAAGTAATAATCTTGATCAAAATAACAAGATTGAGGATACTTTGTATATATTTTTTTATTTATATCTTGTACTTTACTTGCAGACAACATAGGTCTAAAAGTATCAATAGAAACTTTTTGATTTGAAATAGAAAAATTTTTCCCATTAATGTATAAAGAAGGACATCCTGTTACAAATAAATCTTTATATCCTAATATATTTAAACAGTGCTTAGTAAAGTTACCCCTTAATGTTATTGTTCCTCCAGATGACAGAACACTATCAACATAATACTTTGCATTATCACTAATTTTTGATAAAAATTCTTCCGAATAATCAATTGGACTATGAACACCTGCTCCTAATACATATGTTGGAACCCCGAAAATTTTAATTAATTGCCCCATCTCTTTCATGGTTGTATTATAAATTTCGCAAAAAATACATGCTTCCATCATAATAACAATGTCAAAATTGTCTTTTACCCATGTTTTATTTTCAGCAAGTCTTTTTTGTAATTCAGAAATCAAAATGTAAGTTACATTTTGATTCCAAAAGAACGAAGCACCTGCTGAAAAATACACAGTATCACCCGAATTATTGTAAAATTCAATTAGCGGATGTATTACATCAACATGCATTACAAATAGCATTTTTTTGTTAAATTTTTCTTGTCCGTTTTGAATCATACATTAAAGCCTTCTAATTTTTTATTCAATACAAGAGCATCTAAGAAATATTTAATTGCCCAATCAATTTCACCATTAGGAAAATAATTGGCTTTGTCTTTGCCTAGCGTATAACTTCCGTAAAATCCGCCGGATTTGTTTTGCAGATTACATGCAAAATCAAAAGCTTTGTCTGCTTTTTCTATTTCTCCCAGCTTATACCAGCAAATTGCATATTGAAATAATCCTGTTGAACACACAAAATCAACAAATGAATATGCAGGAACCATACCATTTTCTCTTTGATGTAAAGCTATCAAATCCATCGCACGTTTTGCCCTTGTTGTTTCTCCCAAATCGATAAGGCCTTCGATTACATACGCATTGAAATGAGAAAGTGTCATAAAATCTGTTAGATCTTCTTTTGCCAAATAAAAGTTCAATGCCCGTTGCACACATTGTTCATATTTCTCTATATTGAACATTTGACCAGCTCTTCGCAAAGGTTCTAAACAGTATACATGTATATATTCAGGTACACATTTACCATATGGTAAACCCCACCAAGAATAATCCGGAGTTGCAATTGATCCATCTTCTCGCTGCATAGATAAAATCCAATCGCATCCTTTTATTAAGGCATTTTTATATTTATCATTTTCATCCAAATTGTTTTCAATTAATGCTACTAAACCTTTTAATATTTGAGCAGTGTCAAAAGTATAAGGAACTTTTCCACTTGGTTCATTCCAAGAGCCATCTTCGTTTTGTATGTTTATTAAATAATTGCCGAAATTAACCGCTCTTTCAACATCGCCATATCTTAATAATGTTGGTATATAATATCCTGTACACTCAGGATAAATAGTATTTGGCTGATTTGATTCAACAGCAATACCATTATTATTGACCGTATATTTTTTTATCCATTTTTTTGCGCGCTCATATTTTTCCATATAATTAATTCGTTTGCTCTTTTTTGTATGTCTTTTAAATTTAATCTTTAGACCACAAATTCTAAGAACTTTTTTATTACTTTCATTTTTTACAGAAAAGATTTGTTCTAATAATGACACTTTTTTACTCTCCTTGTTTATATCAAACTGTACATTGAAATTTGCTTTGTATTCCTGTTCATATTCTTTTTGTAGTTCTTTGGTTTTTGCTATTATTTCTTGCATTCGCGTACCTGTAAGGCTATTAGAATGACATCTATATGTATATAAAAATTCATTAATGTGCCCGATATTTCCTTTTAACATCATTCTAAGCCAATAGTCATAGTCCTCAACTAAAAATTTCTCTTTATTGTATTCTCCAACTTGTTTTGCAATATCTGCTTTGTATAAAAAACAAGCTCCGACGCAGTTCCCGTTTATCATCTCTTGCGCTGATACTTTTAGTTGCAAAGGCATTGTTTCATTTGTATCAATGTTTAATTTATAAAAATCTGCACAAACCATTACATTATCCTGGTTTTCTTCCAAGAAATCAACCATTTTTTCTATTGCATCATTATTGTAAAAATTATCATCTGAAGTCCAACTCAAATAATTTCCTGTAGATTGTCTAAATCCAATATTTAGACTTTCAGGCAATTTTTGATTTGTAGTATTTGTAATAATTTTTACACGATTATCTTTACTTGCAAAATCTTGTGCAATATCTAAAGAACTATCGGAAGAATTATCATTTACAATAATTAATTCCAAATTTTTGTAAGTCTGATTTAACACAGATTCGATTGATTGAGCCAAAAACTTTTCTCCGTTATAAACCGGCAAAACAATACTTACTAAAGGTTCTTGCATAAAAATTTCTCCTGTAAAGTCGTTAAACCCGCTTTTATATCAAAGGTTTTGATTTCATTAAATATATTCAAAACTTTTTCATTAGACAAAATACTATCCCTTATTTCCCCATCTCTTTCAGGAAGATAGTTAGCATTCTGGTTATAACCATATATAGCTTTCATTGTATTGTATAAATCATTCAAAGTTACACCTTTGTTGGTAGAGAAATTGAATGTTTCATTCATAACATCAGATTTTATAGCTTTTACACAAATGCTTGCAATATCTTCGACATAAATAAAATCTCTTATTTGATTTCCGTCACCATATATATTTATAGGCTGGTTATTTCGCATAGCTTTGTCAAAAATAGCAACAACACCACTCTCTTTTGAAGAGCGCTGGCGAGGGCCATAAGCATTTGAAAATCTAAATATAATATAAGGAATTCCTGATAATCTGATATATTTTTCCATAGTAAGTTTTGACAAACCATATTGAGATATAGGTTCTGTCGGATGATTTTCATCAATAGGCAAATATTTCGGAATTCCATAAACTGCCGCAGATGATGCTGTTAAAAATTTCTTTACAGAGTATTTTTTACTAAGTTCTATAATTTTTATAGAACCTAAAATGTTCATTTTTGCATCTTCATAAGAATTTAAAACAGAATATGCAACACTTGTTTGTGCAGCAAGATGAATTACATAATCAGGTTTTTCTGTTTTAAAAATTGTTTCTATATCATCTTTTGTGATATCTATGTTATAAAATTTGAGATTTTCATGTTTTTGCAAATTATCAAGGTTGCCAGAGGACAAATTATCTAGTACAATTACCTGATAATTATTATCAAGCAATTTGTCTGTTATGTGAGAGCCGATAAACCCTGCTCCGCCGGTTATTAAGACTTTCCCCATCTTATTTTTTACCAATAACTCTTTCTTTATTATTAACATCTTTAATTACAATAGCTCCGGCGCCGATAAGAGCGTTTTCACCTATTGTTACTCCCGGCAAAATTGTTGCGTTTGCGCCTATACTTGCTCCCTTTTTGATTATTACAGGTTCAAGTTTAAAATTTTTGTTTTTTGATTTTGGGTATTTATCGTTGCAAAAAGTCGCATTCGGGCCAATAAAAACATCATCTTCAATTCTCATTCCGTCATAAAGGCTTACACCATTTTTTACAGTTACGTTATCGCCAATCACAACATCGTTTTCGATAAAACAGTTTGAACAAATATTGCAGTTTTTACCAATTTTTGCACCTTCTAAAACCACACAAAACTGCCAAATGTTTGTGCCATCACCTATATTTTTACTTTGCACATCTGAAAGAGGATGAATCATTTATTCACCTCTTTCAAAAATTCATCATAATCCCTAATATATTCTTTTTCATCATAATAATCAGATGCCAAAATCATAAGTTTGCAGCCGTAGGAAAAATGTTTCATCTCGCGCCACATATTTTTACCGATATACAAACCAACATCAGGACGATTTAGCCAGACTTTTTCTCTCGCTTTCCCGTCATCAAGCACAAACTGACAAGCACCATCCATTGCAACAATTATTTGTTCCATATCTTTGTGTGCATGCATTCCTCTGTCCTGATCAGGCAGTGTGTCAAAAATCCAATATACCCTTTTGATATCAAACGGTACATTTCGATTACCCTCAAGCGAAATAAGCTTTCCGCGTTCGTCACCGAACACTCTCATATCAATTAACTTATAATTCATTTACTGCTTATCCTTAGTGTTACACAGTTTCTCTATATAAATTCAAATCATACTTTCATGCTTAAGTATGTTTAGTTTTATTTTAACATAAAAATTTTATTAAACTTCACTTTTGTAAAAAAATTACTTTAAAGTACCGTTATTATATCTTTGCATTATGCTCTTTAGCTTTCATAATATAGCGCGCATTTCCTTTGATAAATTTTGCCCCGTCTATTATAGCAGGTATATTCATATAATTTTTACCATACATTATTTCTAAATATTTTTCAGGATTGTTTATTGTATAAAATTCAGTATCTTCAAATATCATTTTTTTATTTTCAACTCCGACAAATTTACGACAAATTGTAAATGTACATATACATGCAGGTTTAGTATAAGTACCACTACTATTGAGTATTTTCATGGGCTGGGTTGAGGAAAACGAACCCGATAATCCAGAATATATAGCAATAGCAATAGTTTTATCTGTTCGCGGTTGTGTTTGAGTAAGTTGTAGCAAAGGTTTCACCACTTTTATTCCATTTGAAAGTATTTTTTGTTTCACTTGAAAGTATTATTCGTTGAAATTTTGAATATAAAATTTTTGCATTTTTTAATAAATATCAATAGAATAATAATGTAGATTATGAAAAATATACCTGATTATTTAAAAACGGCAAGAGAATGTGCAAAGGAATGGGGTATTTCGCAAAGGCAAGTACAAGTTTATTGTGCTGAGGGTAAAGTTGAGAGAGCTTTTAAATGCGGACAATATTGGCTAATTTCCAAAGATGCACAAAAACTACCTGAAAAAGAAAGAAAAAGATAACAATTTATGTCCATATTTGACATAGTAATTAAATATAATGAAAGACATATTTATGTTAATATTATATAAAATGAGGAGTATTGTTCATGTCATACATAGATAGGATCAACGAATTAATATGTGGAGTTAACCCTGATATTATTGATTTTTCTGCAGAACGGCAAAGAGGTACCGCACCCACACAAGTTTCATCAGAATTTTTAACAAATAAAGAACAAGGTGATTGGGCAGAAAAAACATTATTGGAAGTTATTAACAAAAATTCTACAAGATATATTGCCGTAAAATACGGACGAGATGATAATATAATTGCAGGTGAAGATGGTTTTAAAGAATTTTATGAGGATTATCAAAATGAATTAGATACAGTTGGTAAACGACCAGACATACTTATTTTTGACAGAGATGACTATAAATATGAAGATATTAGTATAAGCCATTTTCCAATTGAAGAACTAGATAAAATTGTTCCTTTGGCAAAATGTGGAATAGAGGTTCGTTCCAGTGCATTTTTAATCAATAAGTATGAAGAATTCATGAATAATAGAAATGATATGCTCATAAATGAAGCATTAAAAATAAAAAGAATTATAATAGATAATTATTCTGATATACTAATTAAAAAAGACAATGAGTTATATAAAATAATAAACTTACTAACTCCTGAGAATATACATGTTATTTCTTATAGAACACCGTGTTGGAGAACATCGCAACAACTATGCGAATTATCAAGTTTATTAAAAGAGTTAAAAAATATAATAACTCAAATCACAAAAAGAACTTTTTTAAGTATAACACCCAAAGTTGAAGATTTGAAAGTTGTATATAACTGGATAAAAAGATATCAAGTTCCTCATTACTATGTACAAGTTTTTTTTGACAAGGCATATGGCATTTCGTTTGAAAAAATACTCAATTTAATTAGTAATACTGAACTTGAGGGTAAAGAATATTTTATTGAAGGCGATATTAAGAACCAAAATAAGACAACTATAAAAATACACGCAAATAAAGAAATGAATGTATTGGAAAAAGTTTCATTACCAGAACATTACAGTGAAATGAAAGAATTAGGTCGAGGACGGTTGCTATACTACGTTAAATTCAAAAATAGCTTTTCGATATTAAATAAAGAACAATGGGAACAATTATTCGGATTTAAAATAATATGATACATAATAAAAAAAAGTACGGTCAATATTTTACTAATGAAAAAATAGCAAAATTTATGGTTAATTGGGTTATTAAAAATAAAACCAAATCTTTTTTAGACCCAGCTGTTGGAGAGGGAGTTTTTATCAAATTAGCCCAACAAATAGATAAAACACTTAATATGACAGCATTAGATATTGATGATTATTGGTGTCAATATCTACAACATTATTTAAAAAAAGACTGTATCAAAAATGCAGATTATCTTAATACAGAACTCGATAAATACGATGCTATAGTATGCAATCCCCCATATAATAAATTTCAAAAAATAAAAAATAGGAAGATTTTAATTAATAATTTTCAAGAAAAATATAGTATAAAATTAAATGGTTATTCTAATTTATGCATATATTTTTTAATCAAAAGTTTAAATGAACTAAATACAAATGGTAGATGTGCATATATTATCCCATATGAATTTTTAAATACTGGTTATGGAGAAGTTATAAAAAGATTCTTTATTGAATCGCATATGCTTCATTCAATAATAAAATTTGATAATTCTATGAAATTATTTGAAGATGCAATAACTACTTCATGTATTTTATTGTTTGAAAATAAATATAATGAAAAAATTCACTTTATAAATGTTTCCAATATAAACGAATTAGATAGTACAAATAGTTTCATTGATGAAAAAATATATACATATGATGAATTAAATCCTAATGGAAAATGGCTTAATTATTTTAAAATAAAGCAATTAAAAGTCAATAATAACTTGATCAAATTAAAAGATATTGGACAAGTAAAAAGAGGTATTGCAACAGGAAATAACTCATATTTTACATTAAATACTAAAAAAATATCGGATTTAAAACTAAGCAAGGATGTTTGTCTTCCTTGTATTACCAAATCTGCAGATATTACCAATCTCATATTTGATATTGAAGAATTTGAAAAGCTAAAACGTGACAACAAAAAAACATATCTTTTTAACGGAACTAATGCAAATTGTCAAAATGATTACGAATATATTTCCTATGGTGAAAACTCGGGGTATGATAAAACATATTTAACTAGTCATAGAAAACCTTGGTACTCTATAGAAAATAAAATGCCTGCCCCAATACTATTATCTGTATTTTGCAGAAATAAACTAAAAGTTATACGCAATACATCAAATGTAAGAAATTTAACCACTTTTCACGGTTTCTATTTTAATAAGCTTGAAAAGGAAAATTTTATAAATTTATTTTTTTGTTACTTATTAACACCTACAGCTCAAAAAATTTTATTTAATAATAAAAGAGAATATGGAGATGGTCTTGATAAGTTTGAGCCAAATGATTTAAATAATGCTTATGTTTTAAATATTAATTTAATATCAGAGAATGATAGAAATAAAATTTTAAACTTATATGAAGATTTGAAAAAATCAAATAGAAATAAATGCATAGAAGAGATGGATAATATATTTAGCTCATATACTGAAGCAAGTTAAAAAATGTAGAAAATGACTTCCGACCTTTTTAAAAAATTTCCGACCAAGAAAAATTTGAACTTAAAAACAATAAAATTTTTGTTTCAACAAAACCAACAAAAAATCGTTTCAAGCGTACAAAATGCCGGAAAGGTGCAAAATCGCTAAAACTCTTTTGTGGACAGAAATAGGACACAAACAGGAACAATTTAGACTTATTGGTTCAAAAAATGGACTTTCAGGACAGCTGAAACGATTTTTTATTGGTTACTTCCAACCGTAGAAACCTTTACACACAGGCGATTTAACCGAAAATAATCATATTAGGTGTACAGATACACTGAGGTAAAAAAATACAATAGGTTTTAGAACACTTGTAATAAAACCTAAAACTCCTACTGTTATAGATAAAAAATATGCCGCAACTCACTCTGCCGCAGGCAAAGCTGACTAAATGTCAGGTTTGCCGAGAGGGTTGTGCTTGACACAACATCCGAGTTAAGGCTCGCTTTAAAAAACAAATAACAATAAAAAAAGCACTTATTGTAGTGCTTTTTTTAAAGTGGTGCCGCAACTCGGAATTGAACCAAGGACACAGGGATTTTCAGTCCCTTGCTCTACCAACTGAGCTATTGCGGCATTTATTATTTAATTTTGTTAGAGTTGGTAGAGCAAGCTCTACATTATTAACTCTTTTCGCTCCGTTTCACTCCACTCAGGGGGAGCTATTGCGGCAAATCGCAAACCTATTTAGTTACGAATTCCTTTTCGGAGTACATTCTTTATTCTATCTGCTAAAACATTATTGTCAAGAAATTCTATTAAGATGCCTGACCTACAAGATAAAATGTAACATTACGGCCTTCCATCTGAGGTTTTTTCTCCAATACAACGGACATGTCAGAATTTTCAAGCATATCTGTTATAAATTTCTGCGCAAGGTCAAATGCCAAGTTTGAATGCTGCATTTCTCGTCCTCTTAGCATTACAACACCCTTAACCTTATTGCCCTGTGAAATAAATTTTCTTGCAGCTTTTAAACGAACTTCATAATCATGCACATCAATTTTATAGCGCATTTTTACTTCTTTAATCTCGACAACATGCTGTTTTTTCTTGGCTTCTTTTGCCTTCTTTGCCAATTCATATTTATACTTCCCGTAATCAAGAATTTTTGCTACAGGAGGCTCCTGATTAGGGCTAATTAATACCAAATCTAAATCCGCATCTTGCGCCATCTGCAAGGCTTTTGACGTTGGAACCACACCGTGATTTTCGCCATTTTCATCAATTAATCTAACTTCTTTTGATCTTATATATTCATTTAAAATCGTTTTATCCTTTGATTTGGTATTTATTATAGCTATTGTCCTATCTCCTATTTTACTGCTGACGCATTTTATAATACCATAAATACAGATAAAAGCGAATTATTAAGTAATGTAAACTAACAAAAACACACAATATTGGCTTTTTGTAAAAAAAAATTAAAAATTTGAATAAATTTCTAAAGTTTTGAAAAAATATTCCGATAATAAAATTGTTAGTCAAACAGAATTATCCAGAATTTACATTGTGAAAAATTAAATAAGGAGTATGAACGCATGGACAAGCAAACTAAGGTCATGGACACGGTGGAGATTAATTTTACCCCAACAGATTTATCATTGGAAAAACCAATTCAAAATTTGTTTGACGAGTGTCTGAGTTTCATTTCAACGGCAAGTTTTGAAATCTAAACTTATAACCTTAATTCACAATTCTAAAAAGAAAGACTTAAAACGTCTTTCTTTTTTGTGTTATAAAGGAAAAGCAGAATCGAACCCGACCCTGCTAAAAAAATGAATTATAAGTTAAGCCTTTTGCATACATATTAAATTAGTTCTTTTTCACTTCTCATTAGTTCTGTGCTAATGATTTATCCTCCTGTTTTTTAAACTGCATTTCATACAATGCCTTGTATGCGCCGTTTTCAATGCGTAATAATTCTTCGTGAGTTCCCATTTCCGCAATTTCACCTTGATTTATCACAACAATCTTATCCGCATTCTGGATCGTAGATAATCTGTGAGCTATTACAAATACGGTCTTATCCTGCATAAGATTATCAATTGCCTTTTGAACTATTGCCTCTGCTTTGTTATCAAGAGCAGATGTTGCTTCATCAAGAATAATTATCGGCGCATCTTTTAAAAATGCTCTTGCAATCGCTACACGTTGTTTTTGTCCGCCTGAAAGCAATACACCACGTTCGCCAATAACCGTATCTAAACCGTCTTTTAATGATGCAATAAATTCATCTAAAAATGCCATCTTTACAGCTTTTTGTACAGCGTCTTCGCTGGCATTTGGATTCCCGAGCAGAATATTTTCTCTTATTGTTCCGGAAAATAAGAAATTATCCTGAAATACTACTGCAATATTTTGCCTTAATGATTTCAGTGTAAAATCTCTTATATCCGTTCCGTCAATAGTAATTGAACCGGATTTAATGTCATAAAAACGTGGCAGCAGGTTTACTATTGTAGTTTTACCGCCACCGGAATTACCCACAAACGCAATCGTTTCACCTTTGTGAATTTCAAGATTAATATTTTTCAAAACAGGTACATTTTTTACATATTCAAAATTGACGTTCTCAAATTTTATTATCGAATGTTCTCTGTTCATTGGTACAGCATTTTCTTTATCTTTAATTGCAGGTTGCCCGTCAAGTTTGCCAAAAACCTGTTCAATAGCAAAGAATGAAAACTGTACTGAATTTAAATTATTACCAATACTTTTTACAGGGGTATAAAGTAAAATTAAAGCCGTAATAAATGATACAAAGTTACCTGCAGTGATTGCTCCTGTCATAATCAAATGCGATCCGTAAGCAATTGCTCCTGCAATACCTACAGAAACAATGACATGCATCATCGGTGAAAGCCATTGAGTTCTTTGAACCATTTTTATTCTCAATGTAAAAATGTTTTTCAAAATCCAGGAAAATTTGTTAGTTTCATTTTCCTGTAAATTATAAGATGTAATGGTTTTATTACCCGCAAAAACTTCATTATACTCTGTGATTATGGATGAATCTGCAACAACTGTTTTGTCCATTACACTTTTAATTCTTTTTTGTATATTCGCAACCGGAGCAAATGCACATCCAAGAACTATTACCCCCATTGTTGCCAACTGCCAGGAGTTGTAGAACAATACACAAACCAAAGATATTGATGAGAAAACTCTCTGAATAAATACGGATAAATTATCCAACAATCCGGAGCAGGCACTGTCTGCCATATTATTAAATTGAAATATTACATCACCTGAATTGCGTTTATCATAAAACGCGGTTTCATAGGTAAGAAGTTTTTTGAATAAATCAAACTTTAATGCGTTGGAAATCTTTGCCCCAACCCAGGTTGAAAGATATGCAGACAAGTATTTCAATCCGCCCTGCATTGAGGTAAACAACACGATTCCCAAAGGAATATACCAAGGCGAAGCTATGCTTTTTTCAACCATAACCAAATCCATATATGGTTTAAGTGCAAGTGCAATGATTGCATCCAGCGAACCTATCGGAATACAAATCAAAAGGGATAACAACGCTCTGAACCATATTGGTTTTACATACGGCCACATGCGCATATAGTTCCTTACAAAACGGTTTTGATTTATTTTTTCTGCTACGCTATTTATGTTCATTTAATTTTTCCATTTTCTTCTTTTAACATATTGTGTAAATTTTTTAATGATAAGTTGTACAGTGTTTTTTCAATTACTTTAATTTTTAATTGTTTTTCTTGATACTCAATATTATTCATACATATAGCATCCTTCATAGCTTTTGCTAAATCAGCATTACTTTTGTATAAAATGCTACTATCATTTCCCAATAAAGCTTTGTCGGCAAACTTTTCAGGAATTATCATGGGTTTACAAAACCCATAACATAGCTGAAATGCCCCAGAAGTTCCATATTTGATATACCAATTATGAGTATCATTTTCTGGATTTAAACCTGAAATTATAAAATCACAGTCTTCAATAAGTTTATATAAAGTCTTAAAATTTACGTATCCTAAAAAATTAATATATTTTTTGTGCTTATTATGCAATTCTTTATGTTTTAATCGCCCTGTTACATAAATTTTGAAGTTAGTTATATTTGCTTTTAACAAATTTTCAACAGCATCTACAATGAATGCAAAGCTTTTCATATTATCACCTGAAATAACAAAAATAGTTTTTTTAGTATTCTTATTTGTTATTCTCACGTCCCCAAAATAATGGGGATTTACTATTGGCAAATTTAATAAATTTGCACCTAAAGCAATTGTTTTATTGTTAGTTATAAATTCTTTATCAACTTTTTCGACTGTGTGAGCAACAAATAACCAGTTATTTGGAATTTTATCTTTATCAATTTTTAAAATTTTATACAAATTTATGTCAGAAATATCATTTCTAAATACAGAATAAGAATTAAAAAAAATATATTCATATTTATTACATTCAATATTTCTTGTTAAAAAATATTGGATTGTAGCAGGTGTCGCAAAATATTGGTTAATTGATGCATTTATTCTACAAAAACAATCCACAGTATCTCGTTTAAGAGTAGTCAAAATATCAACATTATACCCAAGATCTTCAAAGTATCTTACATAACCTGGCATTATTTCTCGATGAAAGTCATTAAATTCAACAATCAAAACACTATTATCTCTTATTTTATTATTTATTTTTTGTATTAAATTCTTATCAATAGTAAAAGATTTATTTAATAATTTTATTTTTATTCCAAGTATAGTTATAATTTTATGCTTTTTATTACACGATTTTTTTATAGAAAAAATATTTGAAATAATTTTTTTTATGTCGATTGTAAACATATATATTTCCCCCCTTTTTATTTTTCAAACGATGATTTATTAGGAAATAGTATTTCTAATATTTGTCTTGATTTTTGCCTGTCTTCATCTGTAGTTATCTCATCATCGTTTATACATACTAACTTTGGATTATTGTGAATCAGTTCCCACAGAATATTTTTATCGTGAGCTGCAATATACATGCTCTCATATTTCTTTTGTTTTGTTAAATTTCTATGTATAGCCTGCTTTGTTGCAAGTGCGTGATTAGCATAGATTGTCTTTGTAATATCTGAACTATCTCTAAATGGGTGTAATATGGTGCGGTCAATTTCTTTTTTAAATTGCTTATAACATTTTTCCATTGCAGACTTTTTATAAGGGTCTATATTATGATGAGGCCATCTGTCATACTTTTTTTTATATTTTTTGTAAATCAAATTCTCAGCATTAAGTAACAGATTGACATAAAGATCAACATTGATATTTTTGTTATATTTTCCCATAAATCGATATATCGGCTTATTGTTTTTAAAGAAAAAATCAGGGGTAACGTGATCGAAAAAAAAGCAATCATCATTTCCATATAAAAAATATTCATTTAAATCTGTGATATTTTTTATACATAATTCAATTGCCGATGAATTAAAATTAGGTAAAGCTTCTTTTGGCATAATTTGAGAATGTTTAATTAATTTAACCCTCGGATTATTAATATTTAACCATTCAGGACATTGCCCATTTGTAACGATATAAATCTTATCTATCCAATTTGCATATTTTTCTAAAGATCGCAATGAATATTTTAATTCATCATTATCTATATACCTGCAATCAGAAACAGCTTGTAATGTAACCTTATAACCAAAGTTTTTTTGTAAATTTGTTTTTTGGTTTTGGAATTCTTTGTCATTGCCATCGCACCATAGATATACCATATCTATTGATTTATCATTTTTTGTTTTCAGCTTAATTTTTAACCCTAAAATACATACTACTTTGTGGAAGTTTTCATTATACACAGAAAATACATTGTGAATAAAAGTTTTATATGGTCGCCATTTACAATTGTTAATCTTTTTCCCTAATAATCTATAAAATCTAAGATTTGCAAGTATATTTGTGTCAAAATTTTTAAATTTTTTCATAAACATATCAAGTTTTTTTATATAACTTGACGGAATTTTTTCACCTTTTAATATTTCATCTATTTGATAACATATAGAACTTGCAAACCTGTCTAAAACATGGGCTTGAGTATACTGCGAAGCTTTTTTAAAACAGTTTTGACTAACTAAATATTCTATACTGTTAATTAACTTGTTTTCAATTACAAGTTTTACATTGCGCATTGCACTGTGGGGGTGCTGTCTATAAAAATAGAATGGTTTATTAATGATAGATATTTTTGGATTGTTGGAAAGACAATATTGCCAGTAAAAAACAGTGTCTTCACCTAGCTTTAGATTTTCGTTAAACATTTGATTTTTGGTGTTTTTATATAACTTACACAATGCACCAGTATGACTATAATAAAAATCTTCATGGCATTTATCAAAGTAAAATGGCGGAGTATTTATCACATAAAATGGGAAATTTGATTCACGTCTTATATATTTAAAGCAATCATAATATTTGCAGATTACTAGATCTACACTATCATCAATTGCCTTATTATACATATTTTCAAGCATTTGCTCATCTATCCAATCATCACTGTCAATGAATAAATAGTACTCACCGCTAATGGCGCGTAGCCCTTGGTTTCTTGCAGCAGATACTCCTTGATTCTTCTGAATAATTAATTTTACACGTGAATCTTTTGCAGCATATTCTTTCAAAATATTTAATGAATTATCTGTCGAGCCGTCGTCAATACAAATTATTTCAATATCTTTCAATGTTTGATTTACAACACTATCAAGACATTGTCTTAAATATTTCTCCACGTTATAAACAGGGATAATTACACTAACTTTCGGCATTTATATCTCCTTTGCAATTCTTAATCTCATAGAACTCCATTTTAAAACTCCTAAAAGACTGTATCTGCTTTTAAAATAACAATCCTTTATTTTTAGAAAGGTGATACCCAAAAATTTATATTTTTTTGTTTTATGGTAAGCATTTATGTCAATTTCAATATTTTGCTCATGCAGAAATTTGTAAAAATAAGCCATCGCTTTATGATAAAAATATTTATTCAAACTGCTGGTATCATTGACAATTGAATCTGCATTATTTCTGTAATAATAAGTGGCATTTTCTGCTACAGCCATTCTGCCGTCTTGTGCCAATACATGAGTTGTAAAATAAATATCCTCATAAATTACACCTTCCGGAAATCTCACTTCCAGAAAATCACGTTTGTATATTTTATTGCATACATGACAAAAATCAGGCAAATATAAGCATTCAAATTTCTCTTTTACATTTGTTGTAACTACACTTTTATCAACTTTCAAAAATACTTTCTTTTTCTTGTCACGGAATCTGTATATATATTCTGCGACAACAATATCTGAGCAGGTTACCTTTGCTCTGTTATACAAATTTTCGTAATAATTCGGATCAATATAATCATCCGAATCAATAAACCCGATAAACTCTCCCTGAGCAACTTCTAAACCGGCATTCCTTGCAGAAGCAACTCCTCCGTTAACCTTATTTATAATTTTTATTCTGTCATCTTTTTTTGCGTATTCCTGCAGTATTTCTAACGAATTATCAGACGAACCGTCATTAACACAAATTATTTCAATATCCTTTAGTGTCTGATTAACTACACTATCAAGACATTGTCTTAAATATTTTTCGGCATTATAAACAGGTATTATTACAGATACTTTTGTCATTTGTTCTCCTATCGGCTACAATCATGCTAACATGAAATCGGAATTTGTAAACTTAAAGATTACAAACATTAACAAATTATTTCATGAGAGAATAATAATTCTTCGCAGCTAATTTGAATTTCTATGATATATTATCATTTGATTTTTCTTATTAAAATTAGACCATAGTACAATTATTTTTAACATCAAAAATGCCTATAATGCACATTATACAAACAATATAAGTGTTTTAATTTTTTGTGTGTTCTCTTTTAGACTATGCAAAAAGAAATTATTATACTTTAGTATAACATTATGGACAATCAGGCTACAAAAATCTACTCTTTAGGCAGAAAAATTTTCAAGGTACGACGCGAACGCGGATACACTCAGGACAAACTGGCTGAGATTTTAGACATATCAAGAGAACATCTGGCAAAAATTGAAACGGCAAAAAGAACTGTTAGCCTTGATTTATTGATAAATATTGCAGACGCGCTCAATATTAAAGTGCGTGATCTGATTGATTTTTAAATTAGAACTCTGTTTAAACTGCAATTTTATAAGGACTTAATGCGTCTTTATTTTTTGGTGTAATAAAGAAAAAGCAGAATCGAACCCGACCCTGCTATAAAAAATGAATTATAAGTTAAGTCTTTATTATTTGTCTTAATATACTTGTAATTATTTCAACAAACGGTATTTTTCTTTTATTTATTGCTAGATCTTTTTTTATCAATCTAATATCATATTTAGTAAACAAAAAAATATAAAACAAATAAAACATCGGATATACGTCATTGATATTAACTAATCTCATAATACTTGTCTTCAAAAAAGGACATTGATTTCTAACAATTAATTTAATATTGTCTTTTATATGTGGTGATTTGACCTTCAAACTTAGTGGACAAAATACATCAAATTTAAAACCTTGTTTAATTAGATTATGACTGAGTCCTAATTCGTAGTTTATTACTACATCTACTTTGTCTTTCTCCTTCTTAACTGAATTTATAAAATTATAAAAATATTCAGACTTAAATATAGTTGATTTTAAAACAATAAAGAAACTTTGAACATGGACTTTATTATTTTGCACTAATTTTTCATTACAATATTCAATACCTCTACTGTTTGCATTTATACCCCAAAAATCAACATCCAATAAAGACATTTTATTAAATACATTCTCAATTGAGAATAAAGGACCGTAACAACTGTCATTTACAAATACTAACTCTTCAATATCATCAAGCAAGGCATTCTCTTTTGCATATTGATACCCCCTTTTATAGGATCCGAAATCATATTCTTCGTGTCTTCCTATTATGCATTTATCTATATATTTCGATATTTTTTCAATCTCTTTACTGTCAATATTTGAATCTGATACAAATATTAAAGTTTTACATATTTTTTTTAGTTGAGATAAATAATAAACGACATAATCTTGAATAATGTTATTTATGTCGTAATGCGCAAATACACATACTCTATCCATTTTTGTACTCTTCTAAAGCCTCCTTAGTCGCCTGTAAATATGCATATCCATATTTTTTGTCAGGCTCAAGATGTGCACCTTCTGCCCATTCATTCCAAGCATTTATAAAAATATACTGTTCTTCTTTAGATTTATTATCTTTTGTCCAGTTTAATATGTCTTTAAGCCAAACTTTATAATCTTGTGGGTTGTTTTGCCATATAAAAGCATGATTGTAGCATTTTCTTGGAGTATTATCCCAATTAGGGAAAATCCCTTTAAACAAATTTGTATTACATTGATACAGATACTGCCTGCGCGCAATATAATCATGTACATCAAATATTTCACCGACAAATTTTTTATTCACTACTCTTGGATAAATCTTTTTCGTTACTTTGTGTAAACTTTGAGGAAAAAATTCAAATAAACCATCAAGTAAATATTTGTCAGTAAATTCTTTATAATTATTTTTATAATTATCAGCTCTCCATGTTGTAGTTATAATATATAAATCGTCAAAGCCATTTTCTTTTGCTATGGCACGTATTTTTTTATTAAAATTGATATATGTATCATAGGGATAAAGTTCTGGATCATATAATACGAATAATGGTTTATTATTTATTTTTATATACCTTTCATCCTTTAAATATGGAAGCAAGTCGGTCATAAACTTTTCAGCATCGTTTTCTTTGATTTCCTGCTTATGTAATACTTCAGCAGCATCACCGTTATCCCATAACATCGTCCAATCTTCATTAGCCCAAAACAGAAAAAAATTTATATTTAATGACTTGTCTGCCAAAAATCTTTCTATTGGTTTTTCCATAATTTTATCACCTGAATACCAATAGTAATAAAATCCAAATCCTGAAATGCCATATTTTTTAGCAAGTTCAATTTGCCTTATCATAACATTGTTTGATTCTAAATTGTAATAACCAACATCTATTGGAATATGTGGCTGATAATGTCCAACAAATTGAGGAACAGTTTTTGAAGTATTTGTCCATTCACTAAATCCCCTGCCGAACCATTTTACATTTTCGGGGAAATCGTGATATTGAGGCAAGTATAAAGCAATTAATTTTGGATTATTTTCGCTGATATTATGACTTTCTTTTGTTATCTCGACATATTTTGTTTTATCTTGTTGATGATTAAGAACATAATCAATATATAAATTCTTATCATTTGATGTAATCTTTTTGCGTATTTTTATTTTTAACCCCAAAAAGTATATAATATAATGTGGGGAATAATCATCTTTACTCAAGTATAATATTTTATTCATTTTTAAATGTCCCTCAGTCGTGTTTTTATTTTTATACCAAATATTCTTACTGTTTTTCGCCTTAAAATTTTATCCTTTGTAATAGAAAATATATTTTTCAAAATTGCATTTAATATATATTGTTTGTAAAAAACTTTTATTTTATTGCTAGGTTGTAAATTTGTTAAAGATATACTGCAATTGATAAAAAGTTCTTTCAATAAATCTTCATTGGCGATGTAAGGGTATTCTGAATTATATGCATCATAATCAAAACCTATTGTTGTGATATTATCGGATAGTTTTTTAATTTTTCGATTTTGAAACTCAATTCCACCTATCTTATATACATAAAGGATACTAATTTCTGTTCTAGGAAATTTTTTCTGCAATAAATTCTGCCCTTCTATAATGCGAGAAGTATTGTAATCACTTATGACATGAGGAGGCTCAATATATACAAATAAAATTTTCTTGCTGACAGAAATTTGCTTAAATAATCTTTTTATTCTTCTGTCATACTTTTCTTTTACATTTGCATATGTATCTTCAAGTGGAGCCGATATTTTAAAATCGTGGTTAAATACAATTCCTGTTTTATTATTACGGTATATATCACAAGGTTGTGGATTGGTTCTATTACCTATGTATTCTAAATCATCTTTGTCCAACCAATTAGAAAAATTATTAACTATTATCTTAATTCTATCTATAAAACTTGCACCATAAAGCCAATCGAACGCATAACTGTAAAATTGCAACCCTGCCTGTCTTAGCACAGATGTGCAAAAACATGTTGCACCCAGTGGAATATATAAATCATATTTATTGCAGATTCCCTTAAAATTTGGCTTGTTTTTATCTCTTCCAAGAAATTTGCTGATAAATTTTTCATTATTTAAGTACAAATTCACATGATTACTTATAATTTTTTTATAACCACTATGTGCATCAGTATCTATAACATTACTTCGCGCATTAGCCTCAGATTTTCTATAATAAAATAATATCTCAGGAATTTGGTATGCAATGAGATTGTTTTCGATAAAAGAAAGCCATAAATCATAATCTTCCCAACAATCTTCCATATTTTCTTTGTACATGCCTGCTTTATAAAAATCTTTTTTCCTAAATAATGCACTACAAAATATCATATTTCCAAATAAAATTTTTTCCTTGTCAAATTGGGGTAAATCCCATTTTCCATTTTTTGTCCCAATAAGACATGCTTCACAATATACAATACCAATATCAGGTCTTGAATCCAACACTTTTGCGGCTTTTTCTACATATGTTGGTTCTATGATATCATCCGCATCCAACGGTAAAATATATTCGCCGGTCGCTGCTTCTATTGCCGTATTTCTACTGTATATTACCCCTTTATTTTCTTCATTTTTTAATAAAACTATATGTTTGTATTTATCTGCTAATCCTTTTAAAACTTCATAACTGTTATCTGTTGAGCAATCATCAATACAGATAATCTCTGTATCTGCATAAGTTTGACCGAGAGCAGATTCAACTGCCTCGGCAACATATTTACCTTTGTTATAAACAGGTATTATTACAGATACTTTTGTCATTTGTTTTCCTTACGGTTTTACAGTATATATTTTATTTTTTTATTTGGTATAGCATTATTAATTATACTATGTAATAATATAAATCAAGTATTAATATAGCATTACATACTATTAATTTTTATTAATATCCTTTTGATAATACTACTTAAGGAGGATATTATGAGCAATTTGAAAAAATTATTGGGACTGCGAATTAAAGAAATTCGAAAATCATTAAATATGACTCAGGAAAGACTTGCCGAACTCGTTGGGATTGGAACTCCGAATATTAGTTATATTGAAAACGGCAAATTTGCTCCGTCCGTTGATACTCTTGAAAAAATGGCAAAAGTAATGAATGTGAAACCATATGAATTTTACATGTTTGACCATTTAGATGATATTGATTCAATAAAAAAAGAACTATTTAATAATCTTGAACAGGATGACAAATTATTGAGAATGATGTACAAGTTTTACAGAAGTATAAAATAATACATTACGTTACAATTAGCCTTCGTGTATATATACATTTTTTTTGAAATTGGTATAATATTTTCATAGAAGGTATAAAATATGAAAAAATCATCTTTAATTTTGAGCTTTATATTAGCAGTTTGCCTTATCAATCCGGCATTTGCGGATTTTAAAGAGCATTTTGATCTAGGGCAAAGCTATTTATCACAATATCAGTACTCAGGTGCAATTAATGAATTTAAAAGCGCGCTGCGTATAAATTATATGGACAAATCCGCAAGAATAAGCCTTGTTAATGCCTATTTGGCGCGTGGAACGGATTATGCAAACAAGCAAAAAGACTGGGGGAAAGCAGCTGATGATTACAGAAGTGCGCTGTTTTACCTTAAATACTACCCGGAAGAAAGAGATGTAAGAAATTCGGCTCAGGCAATTGATCAGATTATAAGCAACTTAGACAGATGTCTGAGTGAAATTGGTTATAACAGATCAGCTCAAAATCGCTTTGACACCGCAAAAAGATTAAGAGCAGAAGGGAATTTTTCTGCTGCCGCATACGAATTTAATCATTCACTTGGTTCAAAAGAACTTCAAAAATCAAGTTTTGAACAAATTGGCGATATTATGGCGCTTTTAGGGAATAAGAAAAAAGCTGTCGAATATTATAAAAAAGCAGTTGCCGTTGCACCTTCTGACCTTAATTTAAGACTTACTTACGCAAAATCATTAGACGATACCGAACAAAGCGATATTGCAACAAAAGAATATTCATACGTTTTATCAAAAGCAAGACAAAGCGACAAAGATATTTTATATATTCTTGAACGAATTTTTACGAAAAAATTAAATGAAAATCCTACAAATGCAAATTATAACGTAAACATGGGAGCTGTTCTTCAAAAAGAAAACAGACTTGATGAAGCTTTGGCATATTATAAAAAGGCAGAATCATATGACCCTTCTAACATAAATACCCGTATTAATGTAGGAACCTTATATCAGCAAAAAGAAGATTACCGTACGGCGATAAAAGCTTACGAATCAGTTTTAATCCTGTATCCTGACAACGTAAATGCAAATATATACAGAGCGCAATGTTATGAAAAACTGGGCGATAATAAAATTGCACAGGAAGGTTATAAAAAAGTATTAGCAGTTGATCCGGAAAACGAAATAATTAAAAAACAAATGATAGATAACGTAAAAAAATCTTCTACTCCGCTTCAATTTCTTGAATATGTAAAAATAAATATGCCTAAAAAAGCTCAGGCTGACACCATATATGATTACGCAATAGAACTTCATAAAGAAAATAAGATTGATGATGCTATTTATATGTACAATGAAGTTATCAACCTGACAGAAGGTAAAGCTTCCTCGGAAGTTTATGTTAATATCGCATTGGCACAAGCACAAAATGCGAAATATGAGGATGCACTAAACACTTTAAAATCTGCACAAATAAAATATCCTAATGACAGCACAATAGCATCTAATATTAAAAATATTGAAAATATGCAAACAGACAGTAAAATGTCCCAAGCTGCAACATTATTTGATAATAAACAATATGAAGCGGCAGCCGCAATGTATTTATCGATAACACCACAAAATGCAAATACCATGATAGGTGCAGCAACCGCATATCAACAACTTGGCGACAGAGATAAAGCAATTG
Organism: uncultured bacterium; assembly: GCA_902794035.1. Classification (GTDB taxonomy): domain Bacteria; phylum Cyanobacteriota; class Vampirovibrionia; order Gastranaerophilales; family Gastranaerophilaceae; genus Zag111. The sequence continues at coordinate 35,328 of CADBFN010000004.1, read as the reverse complement.
AATATTATAAAAAGGCTTTAGATATTAAAAAAGTTGATTCCGACATTGCCTATTATATTGCAGTTTTATACGGAGAAAAAGAAGATTACGAAAACGCAAAAAATTATCTGGGTAAAGCGATAGCTTTTAACAAAAATAATAAACATGCTATTGAATATTTAAAATCAATAGATGATATGGATATGGCAAATCTTCTCAATGATGCAATCGCAAAATTTGAAGCTGAAAAATATGACGAATGTCTGCCGGATTTCAACAAATTAATTTCAAAAAATCCGAATAATGATTATGCTTTATACTACAGAGCTATGATATATGATTCAAAAGCAAAACATAATGAAGCTATAGCTGACTTCAAAAAAGCTTATGAATTAAATAAAGATTTTACGATATGCAATTATATGATAGCATCTAATTATGATGCTCTGAAAAAATACAAAGAAGCTGTGCAATACTACGAATTATACGCAAATTCAGATGTCCCTGATGATGATTACAAAAAATATGCAAAAGCAAGAGCAGAAGAACTAAAAGAAAATGCAACAAACACAGCCGCAAAAAAATAGAGTTTTAAATATTCTTAAATCAAAAGTATCTCTTGCCCCAATGGCAGGTATTACTGATTATGTGCTCAGGAGCATGATAAGACAATATTGCAAAAATTGTTTAATTACTACCGAAATGATAAGCTCTGAATTTTTAGCCCAAAATCGCAATCAAACGGATATTTTAATGCTTGATAATACGCATCACCCGATTGCATACCAAATTTGCGGACATAAACCATATATGATGAAAGATGCCGCAAAAAGATTATCCGAAGTTGCTGACATAATTGATATAAATATGGGCTGTCCGGTGAGAAAAGTTGTTTGCGGGCACGATGGCAGCGCATTAATGAGAGAGCCTGAACTTGCCTATGATATCGTTCAGGCAGTAAAAGAAGGAACTGATTTACCTGTAAGCGTAAAATTTCGTCTTGGCTATACTGCTGCTGAAATGAATTACGTTGAATACGGGCAAAAAATGCAGGAAGCAGGGGCGGAATTTATAACACTTCATGCAAGAACAAGAGCGCAAATGTATTCAGGCAAAGCAGACTGGACAAAAATTAAAGATTTAAAAAATAATGTAGATATTCCGGTTTTTGCAAACGGGGATGTGGATAGTGTTGAAAGTGCAATCGAATGTATCAAGCAAAGCGGTGCGGATGGAATAGCCATCGGGCGCGGAGTATTAGGAGATCCGTCACTATTATACAGAATTGATCATTATTTTAATACAGGTGAAATCCTGCCGGCTCCTACAATTTTTGAAAAATTAAATATAATGAAGCAACACCTTCAACAAGAAATAGATCTGCGCGGAGAAAATGTCGGAGTAAAATTTTTCAGAAAATTTTATCCGTTTTATATTTCATCTGTTCCTAACGCATCAAAATATCGCGGAGTACTGATTAAAGAAGATAACTATAAAAAATTACAAGAATATTTTTCATATATTGAAAAAGATATTGCAAATTAAGAAATCTTCTCTTTTTTGAACATAACTACTGCACAAATACACAATACAGATGCCCCAAATAATACTTCAACAGGAAATTCTGTAATATAATCAGGATTTAAAATCATTGGGATTAACAAAATTGCACCGGCAGGAGGAAAAAATAATTTTAATCGGTCTATTGCAATAAACAGCAAAAAGCAGGCAACTGCCGTACATACAAAAAGAGGCATTCCTAAATACATATTTAACACTAATCTTATAGCACACCCAATAAGAGCTGAAAAACTCATAAGACCGACAATATAAAGAGGTTTATTTCTTGCAGGGCTATTAACATTTGACAATTCAGTAAACATAACAATTAAAGGCGGTGCTAAAAAATATATTTTGTGCAATTTAAAAGGGATTAATGCAATTAAACCAAATATTAATAACAATTTTGACCACTTTATAATTTGTGTTTTGGCATTGAAATTACAAGGTTCAAACTGATTTACAGGACGAAAATGATATTTTTCCATCAGCCATTGAGCAATAATAATTATTAAAGCCATAACAGAAACCGAAACAGGATAAATAAAACTTTCTGTTCGCAAATACACAGGCAGAATACAAGCTGAAATTATAGGAACAAAGTTTGTTTTGCATAAAGTCAATATAAAACCGGTAAACGCAAAACAAATACAAACCTGAAATATTAACGGCAAATGAATATAACGAACAACAATAATTCCAAATAATGCCGCAACAGACATCAGAAAAAATATTCTTCTTTTATTTGCCTGCCAAGGCTGTTGTTCACTTATCCATGCACCTATTGTCAGAGCACAAATTTCAGGGAAAATAATTTCACTTTCTCCGCTGATTTCGGATACAAATACCATTATAAATGCCATTATAATTCCGAATATATAGCGTTCAATTCTTATTCTGTGTAAAATTTCGGCTTTCATATCCCAATGTTAAAACAAAAAGACTTAAAATAATAATTAATTTTATTATGTTTTTTTATCTTTTGAAATGTATGGAATAAAACCTAATGCACTTGCAAATAAAATTACCATATTAAAAGTCATAGCAAACAAAACTGCTTCAGAAGTATCAATCTCAAATATTTTCAGCATATAAACATACACAAATTCTTTTAAGCCGATTCCATTAATAGATAACGGTAAAGACGCAACTATAGCAGTAATCGGATACAACAACAAATAATATGTAAACGGAATATTAAAATTATACATTTGTGCAATACAATAATGTATGACAATTAAAAACAAATGAAAAATCAATGATAAAACCGTAATATTAAGTATGCATTTTTTTTCGCATAATAATTTTATCAAATTATAAACATTTTTAAATTTCTCAGGAATTAAATTATCATTTTTCATTACATATACAAAAAACGCAATACCTGACAAAGAAGACAAGATAATTATTCCATTAACAATATTTATGATTTCCGAACTGTTATAAAATAAGAATCCTGACAAAATAAACAATACAAGAACACATGCCCCCGTAATACGATCAGACATAACTGAAATAATTGAACGTTTTATTGAAAATTCTTTATCATCTTTTAATTTGGTAACTTTTATAATATCCCCGCCAATATTAGTAGGCAAAAACATATTATAAAACATTCCTAAAAAATATAAATTGATATATCGTCTGAAGGTATTTTTAAATTGTAATCTCTGCGAAATGATCATCCATTTCTTTGCAGAAATTACCTGTCCTATCACATACAAGACAACTGCAAATACAAAGAAAAGATAATTTGCATTTCCTAGAAGGGTAACAAACTCCTGTACACTTGTCCTGCTAAATAAAAAAACAAGGATACCGATACCAAAAAAGAGTTTTATAAAAAACTTTAATCTTTTTTTCATAATACAGTCTCTATTGTATAATACCGGGTTTTATTTTGAGCTAAATTAACTTTCAAAATACTTTCAAAAATCAATCCAACCGCAAATGATACTAAACTACTTAACAAAAATAATACAAATGAAACGGAATAAACAATATTTAGTAATAGCAACTTAAATATCAATAAATTTAAAATCAACAAAACAAACGAAACCAAAGCAATAAGCAAAAATGCCAAAGCTAAAAACCCCCAAAAATACATAGGCTTGCTTTTATATTTTCTCCAATACGCAATAGCCAACAAATCCACAATAACCCTGAAAACTCTGAAGATATTATATTTACTTTTACCGTACATTCTTGGATGATGTTCGACTTCCAGTTCAGTAATTTTATTGCTATATTGAGCAAAAATTGCAGGAATAAATCTGTGATGATCGGCAAAAAGATTAATACTTCTGAGAACTTCACCATTATAGGCCTTTAAGGTACAACCTGTATCATGCAATCCGGTAGCAGTAGTTTTTGAAATTAAAAAATTGGCAATCTTTGATGGGAAAGTCCTGATTACATTATCTTGTCTTTTTTTTCTCCAACCGCTTACCAAATCATACCCTTGTTCATATTTTTCAATTAATTTTGGAATATCAGCAGGGTCATTTTGCAAATCTGCATCCAGAGTTATAATAATATCGCCTTGCGAACTATCAATCCCTGCCTGCATTGCGGCAGTTTGTCCAAAATTGCGTCTGAACTTTACAATTTTAGTATTATCATCTTTTAAATTTTTCAGAATTTCAAAACTGTTATCCGTTGAAGAATCATCAACATAGATAATCTCAAATTCCCTGCCAATATTTTTTAACACTTCAGAAATTTTTTCATGCAAAAGTTTTAAATTATCTTCTTCATTATAAACAGGTACTACAACAGATATACTTGCACTCATCTTATATCCTTTCTATTGCGGATCACTATGTTTGTGATAATAATTTAACTCCGACTGTAAATTTAATTTTTGAGCATCCTGCCTGAAAATTTTTGATTTATACAAACCCGTACGGGCAAGAAAATATTTTATTGAAACGCCCAAAACTCCGAACCCATACTTGCAGGAACGTAAAAAACTTATTGAAGATGCTTCAGGAAAATATTTTGTCGGGCAGCTTACTTCACCTATTTTATAACCATAATAACATGCCAGCGCAAGCATTTCATTATCAAAAATAAAATCATCATTACAATCTTCTAACGGAAGCTTTTCAAGAACTTCTCTTGTAAAAGCCCTGTAGCCGGTATGATATTCTGATAAATGCTGATGTAAAAACAAATTTTCAAATGCTGTTAAAAATTTATTGGATACATATTTATACAAAGGCATACCGCCACTAAGAGCGTGCGACAGCATTCTTGAAGCAATTACAACATCATAAGGGCTGAATGCAAGCATTGAAGCAATCGCAGGAATAAGCGAAGGGGTATATTGATAATCAGGATGAAGCATAATCACTATATCTGCACCGGCATTTAATGCCGCTTTATAACAAGACTTTTGATTCCCGCCATATCCTTTATTTTTTTCATGAACAATTGTTGTTATATTTAACTCTTTAGACAATTCAGGAGTTTTATCATATGATTTGTCATCAGTTAAAATAATCTCATCAATAATATCTTTCGGAATCTCATTATATGTCTGCTTTAGTGTTTTTTCCGCGTTATACGCAGGCATAACAACTACTATTTTTTTACCTCTTAGCAATTTCTCATCTCCTTATTTATATAATATAAAATAACAACACAATAAGCAACTATGTAACATTTGTAAGATATAATATTATATGATATAATCACATTATTAAATATTGGTTATTATTTATAAACATGGAAAAGATTTGCAAAAAAATTGAATTAAAAACAATAATTGAAATAATTATTCTTGTTGCATTGCTGATTGTAAGTTTTCTTCTGTGCATAAATCAATATTACGACCACGATGAATTTGAAGCCGTTCATACTTCGTGGAAAATTATGCAGGGGCAGGTAATTTATCTTGATTTCTTTCAGCAAAAACCGCCATTTTTTCATATTACAATGATACCTTTAATTAGGTACTTTTCTGATTCAATATATTCATTGTATGCCTGCAAAATTTATTGTTACATACTGTTTTTGGGAATTGTATATGCTTCATTTTTGATTTCTAAGAATGTATTTGGGAAATCAAAATACCTTATGACAATACTATTATTGTCCTGCACATTTTTTACGGACAAATTAACAGAAATTCGTCCCGACACGCTATATATAATGCTGATTATGTTTTCACTTGCATTTTTATATAAAAATATAAAAATTAAAAAGAGTGCACTTATAATAAGTGCGGTGCTTGCAGGCCTGAGCTTTGCGGTTTTACCCAAAGCAGTTTTTTATATATTTACGATATTTGTAATTTTATCTGTCAGAGCACTTTTAAAAAAAATATCTGTCAAAGATTTAATTATATATTTTATTACCATGGGTCTTACACTAACCCCGTTTATCTCTTATTTTGCATTAAAGTCAATAAGTTTTCAGGATTACTGGTTTTTTAATTTTACTATAAATTATAATTTCATAGAAACATTCTCTCCTTTGAGAAATATCCAGCTGATATTTTTTGAGAACGATATTTTATATACTTTAGGTCTGCTCGGAATATTTTGTCTGAAAGGACTACGACAGAAAGAAATAGGTTTTATTGCAATATTTCTGTATTTAAGTGTATTTTTGATAAATGTTCCTAATAAACAATATTATGTTCCCGCTATTCCTTTTATAGCAATGATTGCAGCGAATGCAATCAAAAGAATTCGTTTTTTAGATAAAAATATTTTTGTCATATTGTTGTTTGCATTACTATTTCCTGCATCATTTTTCTATAATAACATACAGATAAAAAGATCATTACCACAAATATCACAAATCAATTATGTCTTATATATGACAAACAAAAATGACAGGGTATATGATGGAAGTATATATTTTAATCTGTTTAGGCAAGATGTTGATTATTTTTGGTTTTCGATAAGACCAAAAGGTGTTGCTGAAACATACAGAATGCTAAGACCAAGAGAATACGATATTTATAAAGACATTGAAATTCATAAACCCAAAATAATATATACAAAATATTTAGATATTGAAAATCCTGTTATAAAAAATAATTATGAACCTACACATTTCAACAGAATGTACATAAGGAGCGAGCAATAATGTCAAACCGAAAAAAAGTTTTAATTTCGTTATTTATACTATGCACAATTGTTTTTGTGCTTGGAATGCATGGCGGGCACGAATATTATTTCAGAGATTTTTGTGTACACAAAACTCTGAATATGTTTTATAGTTCCGGAAGCCCTGATTTTTTCAAAAAACCAAGTTTTGTTTCTGATATACAGGCAATCGCATACTGGATATTTTATCTGATTTTGAAAGCCGCACATATAGTAAACAATTTCGACGATTTTTCAAAATTATTTATACAAGATATAATAAAAACTCCGATAGGAGAAATTTCCTTTATGATGCCTGCACTGATAATAAATAATATTTTTGCGGCTATTGGAGTTTGCTTTACATTTTTAACCACTTACATCCTTACAAATAAAAAAATATTTCCGTCTTTTATTGCAGGATTTATCCTTGCGACATCTTATATCTGGATGAATCTTTCGCATCACTTGGCTGTTGATATTCCTTTGGCTTCTTTATGCGTAATGACGATATTTTTTACATTATATTTCATTCAGAATAAAAATGAATACACAAAAAAGAATATTATCGTTTTAGGTTTGTTATCCGGCTTATGTGCGGCGACGAAATATAACGGAGCTATAATTATTCTTGTGCCAGCTTTTTTGTTATTTTTAACAAGAAACTCAAAAAGAGATTTCATTTTTAATTCTTTATTATTATCACTAAGTGCGGCATTTTCATTTTTTATCACAAATCCGTTTATACTAATAAATTTCCCGCATTTTTGGAATGATTTCAGCCAGGAATATAATCACGCATTTAAACTTGGGCATTCGAGTGCAGATGATGCAACTCCTTTTAATTTTCATATTTTTCACAGTATTCCAAATGCCATAGGAACAGTTCAGTTTATTGGAGCGGTTTTGGGTGCAATGTTTTTTGTCAAAGATAAACAGATTAGAAAGGAAGAAAAATTTGCGTTGTTACTCTTTCCAATAGTTTTTTATTCATTTATGTGTTTTTCCATGCTTGTATTTTTACGTTATATGCTCCCGTTTATACCATTCGTTGCAATATGTTTTGGCTTGCTTGTAAATTATTGTGAGCAGTACAAACCATACAAAATATTATACACAGGATGCTTAACCGTATTATCATTATTACTAATCAACCATTGCATAAATGCCGTACATTTTTATAATATTGCAGGACAAGATGATACCAGAGTAAAAGTAAAAAATGTATTCAAGACTCTAAATGTCCAGAAAAATACAAATATCTTTTTCTCCGATATATTCAGCAATCCTTATTATGAGGAAGATTTTACTAACCAATATGCCCATTTAACTGACGATATGGCGGCCTTTTTTGATAATGCCAGCAACGCTTCAATATATGTTGTTCCAAGCAGAACAATGTTTTTGTTTGCAGATTATGACATAATTTTTATGGATAGCGATACATTTGACAGAACAATGCAAACCAAAAAGTATAAATTATTCGAAAATATAGATAATCAATATTTTATGTATCACCCATACAGAGCATATAGAAACCAATACTTTGCAATAGAAGAACCAATGTATATTATTCAGGTTAATCCGTATAAAATCGCAAAAACAAAAGTACCTTTTAATATACTAAGATCAGATTTTAAATATCGTAAAGCAAGAGGTCCTTTTATTGAAATATATTTTAAAGATATTAAATTAAGAGATAATTTTTTGTTAAACTGCTCAGCATACAATCTGGATTGCACTGCACTATATAAAGACGAATCATATTTTTATAACAATTTAACTTTCACACCTTATCAAACTAATTACTAATCAATAGTTTGAATAATGTTTTACGGACAAGTCCTGATGCCATAATTAAAGGGGCAACTCCTTTAGCTTCATCTGCAACATAATTATCACATATGCAATACCTTTCAGGGCTGTCATTAACTATTGCACTTTTATATGTGTAAATTAATTTATAGTGATCAATACCATATCTTACCAAATTTTTATTTACAATTCCATTAAAGGCTTTCAGACCTGCATAAGCATATTTTTTATCTTTAACATATCCGTTTAAATATGCGTACATCAGCGTATAAGCCATCATTGCGGAACCTGAAGATTCAAAATAATTGCATGCTAAATTTTCACTATTTTCATATATGACATTACGCCACATCCCGTTTTCAGGATCCTGATATTTAAGCATCGCATCAAAAAATGAAGTTAAATCAGCTATTAAAATATCTTTTTTCTTACCTTCAGGAAATAAATTTATGATATCAACCTGAGCCATTGCATACCATCCGACAGCTCTTAACCAAACATAACCATTATTCGTTTTACCATCTTTTTTTACCCCATGGTAGTACAATCCATCTGGAGTGCGCAAATTAGAAGCAACCCATCGCATTCTGCGAAAAACTTCATCAAATGTTTCCTGATTAGATTCTTTTAAAATATATTTTTCATATTCAAGCGGAAATGGCAAAGCCATATATAACCCGTCCAGCCCAAAAGGATATTTTGACCAGGAATTGTTATTTGTCTTATGAATATAATTATTTCCGACATTCGAAAGAGTAGGCTGTTGAGCTAAATTGTAATACACATATTTCAAATTTAGCTTATATTTTTCAGCATACGGAGAATCGGACAAATAAAACAATGTTCTTGCAGGAGCAACATCATCAAGTGTACCTTCTCTGTAGTAATTATTACGATTACGCCTGCTATTTACAAATCCATCCTCGGTTATGTTATCATAATAAAATTTATCTACATAACTTTTGTGAGAATCATTAAGCAAAAAAGCTTTCATCATAAGCCCGTTATAATATTTCCATGAATGCTTCTGCCTTTCACTGTCCCAGGTATATGAAACGGTATCATATGTCGCATTACCTCTGTGCGTATTGTGTGCAATCAAATCTTGCGTATAAACAGATACTTTAAAAACATTTGCCAAAGAAGTTATAACAAGAGATAATGTATGAAAATTTTTGCATAAGAAAACTGTAAAAATAATAATAATTAAAGTAACAAATGTGTTAAAGACAATCTTTTTCGACATAGGTGAAATCTAACATAAATCACATATTATGTCAATTTTAGCAATTTGTGTGAAATCAGATTTTAAAACGGCAAAAATTTTTTTTTACGCTTTTTATAACGAACATGAGTAACGGATATTATTTAATTTCTAAAATAGAAAGATTACCATATTATAAATATAAAGGGGACGCACTCAGATTATTAAATCAAAGCGCAATGACAGTTGATGAAGTTGTCGTCGGCAATAAAAAGAATCCACATATTCTGAGAAAAATAACAACATTTAGAAATTCTCAAGGCGAAATTATCGAACGTGCAATAAATTTTTCAGACAAACCATATAAAAACCGCATTTATTTGAAACGGGATAACGTAATTGGAGAAAGTGAATTTGTAACTTCAACACACATAAAAGAATATACTCTGTCAAGATCTTTAAAAAAAGCATTTTTAGAAATGCTAAAAACAAATCAAAAAAGAACTTTACTATGGACTCCCATAAAATTTTTTACAAACCATTTTAGTGAAAATATCGAAACAGGAGAAAAAGTTTTAACACAGGTTAAACAAAGCAGCTTATTAAAGCCGCAAAAAGAAATACACACCTTTACAGAATTTCCGCACATAAAAAACGGCAAAATTTCAAATCAGATAAAAAAAATGCTAAAATTTAGCGTAAATACGCTAAATGGTTATAATATAAATAAAAACAATATAACAGAACAAAACGTGAAATTTCCCCAAAATGATACATTTTTAGGGCTTAGAGCATTAGATATAGAAGATTCCAAAACGGCATTTACCCAAAAATTTATGGAAGAACGCGGTCTTAAAAATAAAAGAATTACTATTAATCCATTTTACGTTGCAGAAAACCACGAAGAAGAATTAACCAAAGCAATGTTTGACCCTAATGACGGAACAGTCAATTTTGTCATCGGTCATAATTATAAGTCAAAATCAGAAGTCTGCACGACCGCAAGACATGAAACAGAACACGGATGGCAATTTTATCTGCACGCACGCAACACCAAAGGCGGAGTAACAGACTGGGAAGAAAAAATTTATGAATTGTTCAGAGATTTGCCAAATAAATTAAAAAAAGAAGCTCAGGAATACACTGATTCCATAAAAAACTATGTTACTGTTGGCGAAAACCAAGAAAAATACAGAAAAAACTTTATAGAAATTAAAGCAAATAAAGCAGGAATCAATGCAGGAATACGATATAATAAAGAAAGAACGGAAATCCAAAAAGAATTTCCGCACATACCATCTGAACTTTTATAAGTCTGAATTAATCAGCATCTAAATATTCAGTAACTAATTCAGACATACATTTTCTGTCGTCATAAATTTCGTTTTCATTGAAATATATAGCAATTTCACGTTCTGCACTTTCAACTGAATCGGAACCATGAACAACATTATATTCCATGACCTGCGCAAAATCAGCACGAATAGTACCTACTTCCGCCTTATCAGGATCAGTTGAACCCATAAGATGCCTTACACCTGCAACTGCGTTATAACCTTCAACAACCATTGCAACAATAGGACCGCTCTGAATATATCTGATAAGTCTAGGATAAAACGGTTTACCTTCATGTTCTGCATAATGAGCCTTAGCCTGAGCATCAGTAACCTGAAGCATTTTTAATGCCGTAACTTTATAACCTTTTGTTTCAAATCTTTTTATAACTTCTCCAACAAGTCCCCTTTGCACCCCATCAGGTTTAATTGCAACAAATGTTCTCTCTTCCGGTCGCATAATAAATCTCCTTACAAAATTTCAACACACATAGATAGTAGCATAAATCTGTTAATTTTACAAATCTATGATATAATACCAATATGAAGAAGATATTATTATCACTAACTTTTATTCTTACGCTGAGTTGCTGCATTCCTGCTTTTGCAAGCGAAATAGAGGATGATTATTTAGATATAGCTGCAAATTATTGTGTTGTTGGAGATTACAATTCTGCAGTGCAATATTTGGACAAAATCCTGAGAATTAATCCATCTAATAAACACGCTATGGATTTAAAAAACGGTTTAAATCATGTAATATCCAGGGACAATAAATCATTCATAGATAATGTTTCACCTTTAGTAAGACAGGCAATGGAATATAAAAGAATCGGAGATGAAACAAAGGAATGGAATACACTTGTTAAAGCGACAGGCGACAGTAATGCGTATCTTGCATTTTATTATTTAGGGAATTTTTATCGTTCAAAAAAGGAATATAAAAATGCCTTAAATGCGTACAATGAAGCATCATCTGCGAGAAATGATTTTGCACCGGCATATTTGGGAACCGCAATTGTTTTATTTGAAATGGGACAATTTAACAGTGCAATAAATCCATTAGATAAATATTTAACCTTCAATCCTGAAGATGATTTGGCATATGCAATGAAATCGCGCGCAGAATTTGAGCTTGGAATGCTTACTCAGGCAAAAACGGACAATGATATCGCAAGAGAACTAAATGATTGTCCTGAGTATAAATTTGATCAGGCTAAAATTTTATACAAACTTGGTTCTTATCAGGACGCATTAAACATATTCAAAAACTTATTAAATGATATTCAAACTTCAAAAATTTACGAATATATGGGATTATGTAATATTGAGCTGAATAATTATGCACAGGCTTTAACAGATTTTGATCGTGCAATCCTCTTATCTAATGATGATAAATATTTAGAAATGAAATATAATGAAGTAAAGCAACTGTTGGAAAATAAAAATAATGAGACATCAGAAAAAAACACATACCCGTACCAAATCTAATAGCTGGCTGTCAAAGTTTACAAACACTTTTGTTACTCTTTGTATGACGGTTGCTTTAATGTGGGGTTTACAGGCGTGCAGCAATTCTGCCGCACTGAGATTTATACAAATCAGTGATATACATTTTCTTGAAAACGGTTCTAACACAACCTTCAAAATGATAGGGGAATCCCCGAGATTATTAGATGATGCGGTTAATCAAATTAATGAACAAAAAGATATTGATTTTGTAATGATAACCGGAGATCTGATAGATAAACCGTTTGAGAAAGAATTAAAAGCAGTCTTACCGCATATTCAAAATATTAATTATCCGTGGTACTTCGCATTTGGCAATCACGACAGATGCGTCGGGGGATATTTAGATACAAATTTGTATTTAAAAATGCTTAGAGATGCAAATCCTGATTTTACATTTGATAAAGCGTATTACTCATTTGTTCCTAAAAAAGGTTATCGGGTTATAGTACTTGATGACATAATAACAACCGAAATAACTTCTCAGGGGTATATTGACGAGAAACAATTAAAATGGTTAAAAAAAGAACTCGACAGGTCAAAAAATGATACAGCACTAATATTTATGCATGTACCACTTATTGAGCCTTTTGCAAGCCCTAATCACAGATTAAAAAACGCATCTCAGGTTATGGGATTAATAGAAAGCTATAAAAACCCTATAGGAGTTTTTCAGGGACATTACCACGCAACAAGAGTTGTCCAGCACGACAATGTTTTGTATATTAACACTCCGGCATTAGTTTCCTACCCGAATGCTTTTAGACTAATTTCAGTTCAAAACTATAAAGATAAGACTGTTTTTGAATTAAAATGGCTGGAAACAAGAGAAAAAACAATACAGAAAATGGCTAAGCTACTTGTTATTGCATCTTCTATCTACACAGGAGAAGAAAAAGAACGTAACGGAATTTATGAAATAAAAAGATAAGGCAGTAAAAATGGAAAATTTTAAAGTTAAATTCAGAGGTGTAAGAGGCAGTTTTCCTGTTGCAGATAAGAGATTTCTGCAATACGGAGGGAATACGTCTTGCGTAGAAATTAATGCAGGCGGTCATGTAATTATTTTAGATGCCGGAACAGGAATTGTAAAAGCCGGAGATGAATTATTAGAACAATATATTTCTTCTTCTCTTGAAACAGAAAATCGTACTGCAATAAATACAGCCATATTTTTATCTCATATTCATCAGGATCACTTACTTGGTCTCACATTTTTCAAGCCTATACATGTACCAAGTGCCGAAATTAACATCTTTGGAGATGGCAATGAACAATCGGATTTGAAAGAGAACCTTTCTAATCTGGTTTTTGGGAAAACTTTCCCGCTTGATATACACGAAATTAATTGCAAATTAAATATTCACAATATATGTGATGATTACGCAGTTATATTCAGACCCAATTCTTCACCTGAATTGATAAAAAAAGACGAAATATGCCAACAAGATGATGATGTATTGGTAACATTTTATAAATCTTATGTGCACCCTCAAAATGGTGTAATGATATATAAAATAAGCTACAAAGGGAAATCCGTAATTTATGCAACAGATAAGGAATGCTATTTTGGCGGAGACAAAAAATTTATACAATTTGCCAAAAATTGTGATTTATTAATCCACGATGCTCAATACACATCAGAAGATTACATGAACCCACATTCTCCAAAACAAGGTTTTGGGCATTCTACATATGATATGGCATTAGAAGCTATGCACCAAAGCAATGCAAAAAATCTTGTGTTCTTCCATTATGAGCCTTCTTATGATGATGTTAAACTTGACAGAATTAAAGAATTATATACATCTAAAGAAAAGAATGTTTATATGGCATATGAAGGTTTTGAATTAAATATTGAATAATTTTAAATAATTATTAAAAGGTTTATATGAAAAAAATATTACTGACACTTTTTTTACTTATGATTTCAATACCTGCAGTGGCAAAACCGGGTACAATAGTTACATATACAATTGACCCTGAAAAAAACGCGTGGCTACATAATAATGTCGGAATAAATTATATGGAAGAAAAATGCTATTATGCTGCAATTCAGGAATTCAAGATTGCAATAAGTTTAAATCCTAATGCTCAGGCAACTGCTATTTACAAAAACAACTTAGGGAAAGTGTATTTAATAATTGGATATCCTCAACTGGCTCAACAATGCTTTGAAGATGCAATTAAACAATACAGCCTGAATTTTGAATTTTACGAAAATTTAGCAAAATGCTACGCCCAACTTGGGAAAACACAGGAGCAATTAGCAAAATACCAAAAAGAAGGGAGTAAAAATCCTTTGGCAAAAGTTATGTTAGGACTTTTACAGGAACAGGCAGGAAATAAAAAACAAGCTATTACAATACTAGACGACTTTGCAATATCTGAACCTGATCTGCTTATAACTCCTGCAATAAAAAAACATATAAAAGATTTGGTTAAAGATATAAACAGCTGATTAATATCTTAAATTTTTAGAAATTTTCGAATGAATTGTATTTGCCTTGTTTAGATACTGAGTAAGTTTTTCATAACTTTGCCCTTTTTCACCATAAGGAATATTCATATCCATTAATTCATCAACACTTTTGCTTATTTCCGACAACTGTTCGAGAGAATCACTCAATGTAACAACAGAATTTACTTTTTTTGAAATTTTGGCAAGAATATTTCGGGAAATAAAGGATTGAACTCGGTATATAAAAGGCATTCTTTCTTTTAACTGTGCCGATGAAATCTTGTTATCACCTAATACACGACCACCATACAGGCGTTGCTTTTGAAGAGATGAAAGCTCCTGAATATATCTTTGTCTTTTTGCTTTCAGACCCAATGCTTCATTTTGAGTTCCATAATTATCTGCAAGCTTTATTTTTTCATCCAAATCTTTAATCGACTGCTCTTTTTCTTTAATTTTGTAATCTATACTCAATTCCTGTTCTTCAACATCATCAAACTTTGAATTATTTAAGATAGTCGAATCATAACCGTTTAACCTTTTTTGTTTTTGGGTAAAAGAAACAGAAGAACTATTGCCGTTAAAAGGATTAACAGGATTAACCGGAGAAAAACCGAATTCTCTGGTAAAAATATTATTCAGACCTGTTTTTTGAGTATTATTATCCATACATACATTATAAACCCGATAAAACAAAATTTTGCCATTTAAAAGAATGATTTTTAAATAATAAATGATAACCATAAAAAAAAGGCATCCGATAAACAGATGCCTAAATTTACAAACTATCTCTTCTCATACCAAGATTCTACTGTAGAGTTGTTCTCCACGCAGTATCATATTTATTTTGAACAGTCGGTGTATCTGCTGATAAAGTGACATTATGAGGGGCAAATACAAATACTCTGTCTCCGACTTTCTTTGGCTGACCGCCTAATGCTTGAGATGCACCACAGATATAATCAATAGTTCTTTGAGATTGGTGATTGTCTAAAAGATGCAAGTCTAACATAACAATTTTTCTGTCTTTAAATTTTTCAACGATTGAAGCAACATCTTCGAAAGAATGAGGTTCCATTACAACAATTTCATTTCCACCCTGATTAAATCCCGGATGACGCAAAACTTTATTTTCCGGTTTTCTTTCGGGCATAGTAACAGGTTCAGAAATTCTCACAGCATTTGACCCCGGTTCGGTGTATTCACCATCATCCATGTAATCTTCATCATAATCAAATGCATCATCCTGATCTCTGAAACCATCCATAACGAAATCTACTGCTTTTCTTAAACTCTCTACAATCGCCACTTTATCTTCCTCCGTATAATTATGTAAATAACTTTCTACCTATTCTTAGCATTGTTGAACCTTCCTGAGCTGCGATTTTATAATCCTGACTCATTCCCATCGAGATTTCATTTAAATCAGATGAAAATTTGGTGTTTAGTTCATCCTTTATTTGTCTGATTTCTGAGAATAAACTGTGAAGAACAGATTCATCCTCCCCTAACGGAGCCATATTCATGACCCCGACTACTTCTATGTTATCCAATTTTTTAATTTGGTGGAATACTTCAAACAGAGTATTTTTTGAAAAACCAAATTTTTGTTCTTCATTGGCATTATTAACCTGAAGCAGTATCTTTTGGGTTTTCCCGATCTCTTTTGCATTTTGAGAAATACACTGAGCAAGCTTTAAAGAATCAACAGAATGAATATAATCAAAATTTTTTATAACCAACTTCACCTTATTAGTCTGCAAATGCCCAATAAAATGAAATAATGAATTTTGTTTCACATCTTCCGGCAGAGAATTGATTTTTTCACAAGCCTCTACCGCTCTTGATTCCCCAAAATCACGAATACCTGCCCCATAAGCACTAATTATCGCTTCTTGCCCGAAATACTTCGTAACTGCAATTATTTTTGGTTTACAAGGTTCAATTTCTTCCCGTATCCGTAAAAGATTTTCCCTAACAGTCTCAAACATTTAATCATTACCTCTACAAGAAAGACGCTCGAATCAATGAGCATATTCTTATTGTACAATTATTTTTCAGGTTGTCCAAACTATTTATTTAACAACGTTTTTGTATATGGATAAAGTCGGCTGAAACCATGTCAGAGACATGGTTTTCACCTATATTGCAATGCTCCCGAGAGGCTTAATATATCTTAATATAACAGCATAAAAAAAACCGTAAAGTCATGTACCACAACAAAGGCATGGCTTTTTACAAAAATTACAATCAATCTTACGGTTGAACATTA
The DNA here is from genome assembly GCA_902794035.1 of uncultured bacterium. Lineage (GTDB taxonomy): Bacteria > Cyanobacteriota > Vampirovibrionia > Gastranaerophilales > Gastranaerophilaceae > Zag111. The sequence continues at coordinate 18,095 of CADBFN010000004.1, read as the reverse complement.
ATTCAAATATTTACAACTACCGATTCCAACCGCATCCTGAACCCCAAAATCGGGATTATCATACTCTATACGGGAACTTGACTGATATTTCATTTGTTGCCTGTCAATTTCAACATGAGTTGAAACTATTGAAAAATCCGTCATGGTTTGTTCATTGTATATAATTTTATCGTCACCATAATAAGAAAGACCGTTTATAAAATCTTTTTCAAGATAAATATTTTGGTATTCATCATCAAGTCGAAAGATTCTGTAATATCCCGTTACAGCTTTTCCCTGTTCATTTTGATAAACAGTTTCCACAACATCACAACGCATAACCTTCATTTTGTTAAATTCCGGCACATACCTATCTGCCAGAACACAGGGGGTAAAAACACTTAAAATGAATAAACTTAATAATACTTTTTTCATAGTTCTATTTTACCATAAAAGCAGGACAGACTGTAATGCCTGTCCTGTTTCATATTTATATTATTTTTACCAATTACTGTTACCATAATTTGCTAACCATTGATAATCTTCTTTCCAGGAACGACCATCTTTACTAAAAACAATTTTTGAATCTTCCGGAGAGTACTCTACAGGTTTAAATTCCGGATTTGGGTAATCGCGATTATTTTTCTTAACTTTTTCAGTACCTTTTGTGATTCCGTCATGGTATTTTACAACACGGTCTAATCTTTCATCAAGTTGTTTAGATAATTCTCCAACTGATTCATTATAATATCTTTCATTTGCCATTGGAGTTAAAATTGCCATAGCATTTTCTTTTACCTGTTTTTTAATTACGGGACTTTTCAAATACCCTCCTTTTGGAGATCCTTTTAAAGAATCCTCAATAATATTTAATGTAAAATAGGAATCATTATTAAACCACACTCCTGAATTGCGCATATCATTATCAATTTTTGCTTTAACCTCAGGAATTTCTGTAATACCATCTCTGTGAGCTTTCATAACCATGTTATTTCTTTCGATTTGAGCTAAAGCATCTTCTTGTCCTTTACCGTTCAATAAAAAGTCTGCCATACTTTTTCTTGAAGGAATTTTGTTTTGAATCATTTCATCAATAAGCTCAATGGCTTTATCAGGCATTATTGTATCAATTTCTTCAACTGATTTTACTTTTACAACCTGCTGATATTTTTCAAGCTTTGACTTCATATCTGCAAGTTCTTTATCTTTTGCAGCAACTTCTTCATTTTTAGATTTGATTACGTTTTGAAAACTTTCACGAACTTTTGCTTCTGCATCCCAAACAGCATCTCGTTTTTCGTTAGGGAATGCATTTATTTTTCTTTCCTGTTCATTTACTTTCATTGTCAAACTATTTTTATCATTAAATAATTGTTTTACTTTACCAATAAAAGATTCCATAATATCTTCGGCTTTATCAGTTTTTATACCGAAAGTACCTTTCATTTCTTTTATTACATCATTTGGTTTAACAGTACTGCCGTTTAAAATCTGATTTACAAATTTATCTCCCAAATTTCCGGTAAACTTTACATTTGATCTTTTTGCCTGAGCATTATTTGTTCCATAACTTGGGGTAATTGCTGATATATTCATAATAATCTCCTTATACTACATCATTTCATATAATAAAGGTAAAAAATAAATTTGCCAAAGACTAAATCGGAATTTACAAAATTTTACACTTTAGACATTTCAAAGCTTGCAAAATAGTATTTTTAATATAATATAGATAATGTTGAAGATATAATATACTAGAAAAGGAATATAAATTATGGCAAAATGTTGTGAAATATGCGGAAAAGCTCCAAGAAAATCTGCTGACAGATCTTTCTCAATGAAACAAAATATTCATACTCAGGAACCTAACTTACAGACTGTTAGAGCGGTTGTAAACGGTTCAACAAAAAGAATCAGAGTATGTACTTCCTGCATTAAAAAAGGAAAAGTTCAAAAAGCAGTTTAGTTTTTCGCAAAGATTTAAAAAAAAGCGGTAATTTTTATAATTACCGCTTTTTTCGATTAATAAACTTATAATTATTACATCTTTAAAAGAACTTTCAAGGTATCTTTTTCTTTATTTTTTTCGAAAGCAATTTCTGCATCATCCATTGAATAAATCCCTGAAATTAATGGAGAAAAATCAACCTTACCGGATTCTAACAACCTTAATGCAGGCGGGAATTGACCACAGCGGGAACCCAAAACAGTAATTTCATCAATTACAATCGGGGCAAGATTCAATTCTTTTCCTGTCGCAACCGTACTTTTTAGAACGAGTGTTCCTCTTGGTTTGGTCAGTGCAAGTGAGGTTTCAAATCCGTTTACACTTCCCGTTGCTTCAACAACGACATCATAAATTTTTTCGATTTTAAAATCATTTAATAATACCGTTTTTACGCCTTGTGCTTTTGCAATATCAAGCTTATTTTGATGTTTGCCGACTAATGTCACATTAATATTTTGAGCGTTTAGAGCAAGTGCGGTTATTAAACCAAGCTTGCCATCACCTAACACTACAACCTTATCCATCGGTTTTATATGCAGTTGTTCATTGATTTCCAATGCTGCCGCCAAAGGTTCAACGAAAACCGCCTGAGTATCGGGAACATTATCAGGAACTTCAAACAGAACTTCAACGGGCATAGTAAAATACTGAGCAAAAACACCGTCTTTTCTCCAAATACCGAGAGTGTGTCTGTTCGGGCAGTGGCGGTAATTTTTCTTTGCGCACCATTCGCAATTCGGATCTTTACACCCGTAACTTATTTCAGGAACAACACGTTTTCCGATAAGCGGATGTTTATATGAATTATTTGCACCGTTAGGAGATTCTTCGGCTTTGGTGTCATTCTGAGCGGAGCGAAGAATCTCCTGTTTGTTCGCCTCAGAATGACCGTTTATATTTACATCTTCCACAATCCCGACGGCTTCATGACCTAAAATCCCTACATAACCCATATAACCTTTTGTAATTTCATAATCAGTATTACAAATTCCTGCCAAAGTAACACGCACAAGTGCCTCGCCCGGTTTTGGAACAGGTTTTTCGTAATTCTCAACTAATTTTAATTCTTTATCAAATACTAATGCTTTCATTTTCTCTCCTTCTGGTCAGCTTAGTAAGCTGACCTGCTTTTTTATAACAAACAAATCAACATCTGCATATTATATTATTCCAACATTTTAATATTTTTATCAAGTTCTTTTAAGATTTTTTTTGTTTCACCTTTATTTAGCAATATATTTTGCACTGCGTTATTTACAAGATTATTGATTTCTTTTTGATTTTTTTGAGTTCTGAATACGGGCTGAAGTTTGTTTAACTGCCCTGCGCTTATTACTCTTGCCTTTGCCATAAGGTCGTTTTTATCATATTTTTTGTAAAAATCATTATTCAAAGTTTCTTTATTCACCGCAAGAACGTTAGTTAATTTTGCAAGTTCAAGTTGGTTTTTATCGTTTGTCAAAAACAATGCAAATTTCAAAGCTTCATCCTTATGTTTTGCTTTTAAAGGAATAACAAAATTCATCAAAGAAAAATCATTTTGTCCCAAATCCCCTTTTATCTGCTCTGCCACATCAGTTTTTGAATAAGTCTGAGGTGCATTTTCTTTTATCATATTCAAAAAATTTGCTCCTGCACCGATTAGTGCAATATTTTCAGACATATATTTTTCTAATGCTTCCGATAAAGTCATTGTGACTGTTTCTTTAGGTATCAAATCGTTAGAATAAAGATTTTTGAACAGAGTATAAACATATTGTTTTTTTTCTTTTGGATATTTATTTAAAATTTTAAGCATTGTGTCATTTTCTGTGATATTTGGCAAAGTAATATATGCTCCTTTTTTGCGTATTTGCGGAGCAATTTCTGCTAACTGACCATAAGTTTTCAGAACAAACGAAATTAAATCTTTATTATAAATTGTTATCGCACTTGTTGCATACCACGGAATTGAAAACATTTTTCCGTCTGTTTCAATTGATTTCAAAATTTCATCATTAAACTGCGTAAGTTTACTTTTTTGAATTTCCCAAAGCGCACCTTTATGAGCCAAAGTTGCACTAAAATCAGGATTAAGATTAACCAAATCCGGCGGATTATCACTCAAAACCGATGCAAGTGTACGCTTTTCACCTTCGCTAAAAGGAACATCTACCCATTTGATTTTTATATCAGGATTTTCTTTTTCAAAATCATTTATTACCCCGTTTATGTACGGTGCAAAATCACTCATCTGCAAAGTCCAAAATACAACTTCATTATTTGTGTCTGGCTTTTTGAAGATAAAAAATAATCCTGTTATTATTAAGAATGTTGTAAATATTATAGTTAAAATTTTTCTGTTCATAATTTCCCTTTACGTCATTCAGAGGGGCAAAAATTACGAAGATTCCACGCTCTGCTCTGAATGACGTAATTTTTGCCCCGAAGAATCTTATATTATTGTATCATATAAATCATTCCAATCTTTATTAATACTTTCTATCAATTGAAGTTTATATTCTCTGGATTTCCCTTTTATATATTTTTCTCTGTTTATAGCCGCTTCAATACTGTTGGTAATCTCATAATATACTAACTTATGCAATTTATATCTTTTACTAAATCCTTCAACAACCTCATTTTTATGTTCCCATATTCTTTTTACCAAATTCGAAGTTACTCCGGTATATAATGTTGTATTATTATAATTTGTTATAATATAAACATAACCCCATTTTTCCATATATTTCTCTGCATAATTGATTTTATACTTACCCCTGATATAATTATACTATGAATAACTTATTTACGGAACTTGAAAATCAAACAAAGCAAACACCGCTTGCAGAAATACTACGCCCCAAAACGATTGAAGATTTTTTAGGGCAGAGTAATGTTATCTCACCAAAAAGTCCTCTGTTAAATTTGCTGAAAACAAACAGATTATTTTCTCTGATTTTTTGGGGAACCCCGGGATGCGGTAAAACTACTCTTGCAAGACTTATTGCAACTAAAACAAACGCAAATTTTATTGAAATTTCAGCCGTAACTTCAGGTGTAAAAGATATTAAAGATGCCGTAGAAAAAGCAAAAGAATGCCTGCGCGCAGGACAAAAGACAATTCTTTTTATAGATGAAATTCACCGCTACTCAAAAACTCAGCAGGATGCACTTTTACCGCATCTTGAAAACGGAACATTGTTTTTAATCGGCTCAACAACCGAAAATCCGTCTTTTCAGGTCGTTCCCGCACTTTTATCAAGAGTTCAGGTTATAAGGCTAAATTCTATTGATGATGAAAGTATGGCAAGTATTATAAAAAAAGGTTTTCAATACCTTGCGACAAACTATTCTCAAATGGATTGCGAAAGCGGAGTTTTGGATTTTATAATAAACCTTGCAAGAGGAGATGCAAGATATGCACTTAATATCGTTGAGAATGCTTATTTTGCAAGTGATTTAAAAGATGGTAAAAGATTTTTGTCTGTTAAAACAATTGAAGAAATTTGTCAGCAAAGGAATACAAGATATTCTCAACAGGAGCATTATGACTGTGCATCGGCATTTCAAAAGAGCCTCAGAGGAAGCGACCCTGATGCCGCAATTTATTATCTTGCCAAAATGATAACCGCAGGAGAAGATCCAAGGTTTATTGCAAGACGCCTAATTGTTTGTGCATCCGAAGATGTCGGTAATGCTGACCCCAATGCCCTCAATGTTGCCGTAAATGCCTATAAAGCAGTTGAACTTTTGGGTTTACCGGAAGGCAGAATTCCGCTTGCGCAGGCAGTAATTTATGTAGCAAGAGCAAAAAAATCCAACGAAACAATTATGGCAATAGATAGTGCCTTAAGTGATATTGCAAGCGGTAAAGATTACCCGCCGCCAATGCATTTGAGAGATTCTCATTACAAAGATGCTAAAAATTACGGCTTTGGAGTAGGATATATTTATACCCACAGTGCTCCTGAAGTCGAACAACAATTTCTGCCTGATGAACTGACAGGAAGAAAATATACAAAATAATCCTGATAAATAATTTAGAAAGGTTTTGTCTGATTTAATTTAGCTCTTAAGTCTCTGAATCTTGCAATATCTTCCTGAGTTTTACCGGAATCTCTAAATACTGCCTGAGTCGTAGGATGAACCATCAAAACATAATCCATATGAATTTCAAGGAAGTTATAACGTCTTGGCGACTGATTCCCTGTACGAGGATATATTTCAGCATTGGTTACGGCTAAAAAACGTCTTTCCCTGTCATTTAAAAGATCTGTAAGTTCTCTGTTTGTATTGGTGTATTTTGAAACATGAACCACTCCTTTGATATCATGGTCAGATGTCAAAATAGTAACTTCTATAGGTACTGTATCATTATTTTTAGCCATTTACTTTCCCTCTTATTCTTTAGTTTTAGTATATAATATTTTTTATTCTTTGTCCATAGCTACACATTTAAAGATTTCAGCCATAATTTCATTATTTTTTTCTGAAGCGTCCGCCATAAACATCATGAACATCTACTACAGATACAAAAGCTTTAGGATCAATCTCTTTAACCAAATCAAGCATTTTTGGCAATTCAAGTCTTGAAATTACACAATAAATTAATTCCTTATTTAATCCTGAATATCCGCCCACGCCCTGCAAATATGTAACGCTTATATCAAGTTTTGTAATCAGTTCTTCCCCAATTTGAGCCGACTGATCACTTATTATTCGAACAGATTTTGAACTGTTAAATCCTTCCATTACACTATCTATGACTTTGGAGCCTATAAAATAGGTCAGAATTGAATACATTGCACTTCCCCAGCCAAAAACCAAACCTGCTACAGAATAAATAAATACATTTATAAACAGTATAAATTCTCCGACAGAAAAACCAAGTTTCTTTGAAACAATAAGAGAAAGCATTTCCGTACCATCAAGAGAGCCTTCATTTTTTAATATTGTCCCGACACCAATACCCAGAGCAATTCCGCCAAACACAGTTGCTAAAAGCATATCATCCGTAGCTCTTATTCCATAAAAATAATTAGTCGCCATTGCAAGAACCACATTCGCGTAAGCGGTATAAAGAACAAACTTCGTGCCCATTTTCTTCCAGGCTAATAAAATAAACGGCAAATTTAAAATCATAATCATATTACCAAGATTAAGTTTAAAAATATTGCTCAAAATCATTGATACACCAATTACACCGCCGTCTATTATCTCGTTGGGAGATAAAAAAGAGCTTAAGGCAAAACCCGTAATTATTGCTCCGATAGTAATTAAAATCAATTTTTTTAGATTCTTTAATATACGATATTTCATATGAAAATTATATCAAAAATAACTTTTCATATACAATAATACATCCGAAATTTAATGCAAATAATGTACTTTATAAACTATTTTTTTAATATTAATACAACTATTTCACCCGGTTTCAAGTTTGCAAAAACCTTGCCATTTTTTATTGTTGGAATTTCAGAGATTTTCACAGGAATAAACGTATCTTTTTTTGTATATTTTGGAATTTTTATTGTTGTTTTTTCATTCTGTGCAAAATTTAAATTCCCGTAAACCAAAACTCTTTTATCCTGATTTCCGACTGTATAAGCAAAAACTTTTGAATTTTTTACTTTTAAAGGAGTAAAATTACCTTCATTCAAAACAGGAATCAAACTCTTTTTCACATCATTGCCGAGGATAAAATCATTTTTCAGATAATTATTATTACCCCCCGGTTTTCTTGACAAGTTAAATATATCGATTTTACCTCTGTGCGTAAAATAAATATCATCATCTGTGTATGTTTCAGGCGCCGATTTATTAGCCATCAAATATTTGTAATCATCACCTGTCTGAAAGCCATCTACAAAATAAGAATTAACAGGCAATGTAGCATTAAGCCAAATAATCATATCACTTAATGCCTGACCTTTTAACAATATTGGACTAACCTCATCATGCGTTGTAAAACTACCAATTACTGACTTTTTGGCAACAAATTTATTTAACTGATTCAAAGTAAACGAAATCTGAGAATATAATTCATCTGCATTTTTCCAGTCTTTAATATTAAAAAATGAACCGTAATAGCCATCAAATCCGGCATCTAATAATTTGTCAAAAGGAGTGAAAACTCCATAAGACGATACAGGCTCATGCCAGCTTTCGGAAACTTCAGCCAGCCACATAAATTCAGGATCTTTGCGTCTTGAATAATTTATTAATTCTTTCCAAAATAATGCCGTTTTAGAATGCGCCACATCAGCTCTTATCCCATCCACTCCAAGATTTATCATATATTTGACAAAATCTTTATACAAACTATAAACATTTGTATCTATTTTTTCTTCCGTACCGGTCGCCAAAAGTCTTACATCTGTCCAATCAGAAGGCAAAACAGGGTCCCCCGATGAACTTATAACAAATAAATCAGGACGTTGCAAAAATAAATCATAACTTCCACAGGCAGGGATATCAACAATTATCCTTATTCCTCTTTTATGAGCTTCATCAATAAATAATTTTGCCTGCTGCTCAAATGTAAGTTCAGAATTAGGATCGTATAAATCTTTATTTAAAGATTTAAAATCGGATGCTGCATAAAGACTACCCGCTGTCCCTAAAGATTTTAATTTACCTGTTGGAGTCACAGGCAAAATATGCAAAGTATTTACACCCAGATTTTTAATCTCATCGAGTCTTTCAATACCATTTAAAAAAGTTCCCTTAACTTCTCCCCGTTCTTCCTGAATAAAACCGTCGCCATCAACATCTTTAGAATTGAAAGAGCGCATATTTACTTCCATAATGATTGTTTCATTATTCAAAAATTTTGTTCTTAAATCATTTTTCCACACAAAAGTCTCATCACTTGCAAACGCAAACGACGAAAATGACAGCATCATTAAAGTTAATAATATTTTTTTCATTTATGACTCTCAGTTACTACGGTTCAACAGGTAAAAGTAATTCCTGATCAATACTTATATGATCTAAATCTTTAAGATTATTAGCCTTCATAATGGCTTCGGCTCTTTCCGGAGTATATGAACCATAATTACGTTTAATAATTGCCTCTACAGTATCGCCATCTTTAATGATATATTTTTTGGTCTTCATCGGAGTCTGAACTTCATTTGAAATTTCTTTGTCTTGCTTTTTAGAATTTTTAGTATTTTTCACTTCCGCCACAGGAGCTTCTATCTCATCTGACGGAATATTTTGTTCCTCTCCGATATTATCGGCATTTTCCATATCAGCATCTTCTAGCTGCTGAACCTGAGATTTTGCGCCAAACCAAGGTAATTTATTTTTTACCGTAGTATCGCCTGAGTTTGCAGCAAACATTCCAAACAGAGATATTGCCAAAACAGTAACAATGACACCCAGAATAAAACCTCCTAAAAAATGCATAAATGGAGAATTCGTATTGAATTGTGCAGACTTAAAGGACTGCCACAACAAATCTATTTCTTTAGATTTATTATTTGAAACATTTTCATTCGTTTCTCTGTAATATTCGCTTGGGGCATAATCATTTGAATTTGAATACTGATTATCATAATCTGACGGAGTTTCATTTGCCAAATTTTCGATTATATCCATAGATTCTCTTGATAGTGCAGATCTTCTGACCGTTGAGCTTTTCATTTAATACCTCCCCAATATATTATTACTTGTAGCACAATCCTAACATAGAAAAAACAATTATTCAAGCATTTATATAGCGATTCAATATTATTCTATAATTTGAAATTTTTATGTGTTTTGATTAAAATTCAATTAGTGAGGATTATTATGAAATACATATCATTATTGTTATACATATATCTAATCATTTATACACTGTATATGCTGATTTTGGCAGTAAAAAATCTCAATGATAAGCCATTCAGAATAGAAAAAAAATATTCCTCTTACGATAACTACAAAAATAATTTTGCAGTTATAATATATTCCCACAACAATAAAAACGGATTGGTAGAGCTTGTAAACGAATTAAAAATGCAGGATTATCCGCTTGCGAATTTCAAGGTTTATGCAATTTTAGATAACTGCAATGACGGTTCGGAAAAAATGTTCGAAAATGACAGATTTATCCATGTTTTGAACCTTCAGGATATTGGAACTTTGGGAAAAACTCAGGCAATATCGATGCTTATAAGCAGTATTAAGGAAGATGCCGATATTGATGCATACATATTTATAGATGCAATCAGGCATATCAACACAGATTTTTTAACTCTTGCAAATGTCGCAATAAATAAAAATGATGCCATAACAGGAGAAGTGAATATAAACCGAGATAATCTCGATATAATTGATAAAATTAAAGCTGTTTATAAAAAATATATTGCAAACTTTTTTAAACAGGCAAGAACACTTTGCGGTTTAGCTACTACTGTTGATTCAGGTCTGTTTGCAATAAAAAAAGAAGTGCTTGATAAGTTTGAACAAATTGATTTTAAAGATATTAACTCAGAATTAGCATTCAGTTTAGAGCTGACAAAAATGGGTCATAAATGCATATATAATCCAAATATTCAGTCATATGTTTACGGACAGGATTGCACATTCAAAAAACCAAGATTGAGTAACAAATTTAAATTAATTAAAGAAAATATTAAAGACCTGAAAATTACAAATTTTCAGTTTACAGAGCAACTTTGTTCGCTAATAAACCCTAATTTTTGGCTGATTGCGGCAGGCTATTTAATATTACTGTTATATTCATACAAATATAAATTTTTTATAAGTTTCAATACCGTTTTAATTAGTGCATCAGTACTTTTAGGCGTATTTTTATTAAGTTTAATAAATACAAATCTGTCAAAAAAAGAAATTCTGTTATTAATATTTCATCCGATTTATTCTATATGCCACATAATCAAAAACTTTCCACCTGTAAGAAGTATTCTGAAAAAAATCTGGTCAGGTTCGGATAAAGATGCAGACAAATTAACAGTAGATGTTACGGTCATCACCAAACATGGTGAAAGACCATGCAAATTGGAATTTATTTCAACCGAATCAGGATTGGCAAAAATAAGATTTATTAATGTAAACAAAAATAAAAAATACACGACTGACTCACATTTGGGGATGATATACGCCCTTCAGCAACTAAAGTCAAAAATGAATGACAGAGAACAAATATTAAAAATTTGCAGCTGCTGTTCAAAATTCAAATCAGAAGTTGATGGTTCGGCAAATATGTTAAAAGGTAAATGCCTGAATGAATATCCGAGCCCGTTATTGTCTGAACCCCCAACGACATTAATCTGGAATACCTGTAATTGTTTTGAGCCTTCACAAATAAACAGTTTTATTGAACAGCTGGCTCAAGAAGTTGAACAGGCAAGAGAAGAAGAATAATATTTGCTCAAAGCCGGTTTATGGGATATAATCAAATTATGAAAAGATTAGTAGGAGCTTTATTAATATTATCCGTATTATCACTTGATATGGCCTTTGCACAAGAGCCTCTGCGCGGTTCTGTCAGTGAAACCGGCAGCTATCAGGAAGATTATAACAAACTCTTTACCGGAAGGGTTGAAACACTCGAGCGAAAAGACGTAATTAATATGACTGTTTCTCAGGTCTTAGATTCAACTATTTCAATGGAAGGAGATGAATTTTTTGCGGAAGTTACATCTGATGTTTATGGCGACAAAGGAGTTATAATCCCTAAAGGAACAAAAGCCCATGGACGTATAGAACTGATTACGGCTAATAAACGTTTAGGGCGAATGGCGACCTTGGATTTGTCATTTGATTATCTTATAACGCCTGACGGACGTGAAATACCGATTGAAGGCAAAATGACTACAAAATTAAATCCTGTTAAAGAAACAGCAAAAATAGTTGCACAAGATGTAGGCTATACAGTTGGAGGCGGAGCTGTTGGTGGTCTTATGGCTATACAATTTTTAGGTATAGAAGCTGCTATAGCATCTCATGGATATACAGTAGCAGGCGGTGCGGCTATTGGTGGAGTTATAGGACTTGGAGCTTCCCTGATAAGAAAGGGGGGCGATGTTTTGATTGCTCCGGGGGATCAGATTAAAGTAAAAATAAATACTTCTGTTGATTTGCCTGTATATAAAGAAGAAGCTCTGCGAAAAGAAGAAATATTATATAAAGGTCTTACAATAAATATTAATAATGTTAAACACGAAAAAGATCCTTTCGGCGAAGCAAATACAATGACACTGTCATTACTGATTTCGAATTTATCGGATAAAACATTATCAGGGTTTGACATGATTTTGGAAAATGATTACGGCGTAAAATTCAGTCCGTCTATCTTTGGAGATACAAAACTTATGTTCAGACAAGTAAAACCAGGGGACAGGCTGATTGCTAATGTATCTTTTACTGTTGATAACTTAAACAGAGATTTTTGGCTGGTATTTTTTGACAGAAAAACAGGCGAACCAATTACAAAAATTTCTGTTGATAACGCATATAAAAAATTATCAAAACGTACAAAAAAAAGAAATGAAAGAGTAAGAAACTCAAAAGCAAGAAAAAATTATAAAAAAGAAGAAGACTTTATAGATATTGATCTATAAATCTTAGTTATAATTATTTTTCTTTAATATAAATCGTATGGAATTTGAAAGCCTCAAACGTATCAGAAAAATGATTTTCTTCCATTCCAGCTTTTAACTTTAAGGATTTAATAAATTCTTTTTTATCAGGAATTTCAGCCCATACAGACGGCAGATAAACAGCCTGTAAATCGCCGTCACGAATAATTATACCGTCTTCATTCGGAACAATTTTTTCCATTAACTGATCTTCATTTTCAAAAACAATTTTTTTAGGATCTGTCAAAATTGAAACCGAAAATTTTAAATCAGGCAATTCTTCTTCTTTGACAGGAGAAAATCTAGTATCTTTAAATGCTGCATCTTTTGCATGCTCAACCAAATCAGTAATTAATGCTCTGTATGCAACAATTGATCCGATACAACCTCTCAAATGACCGTTTTTCTCTATTGTAACAAAACATGCACCCGGCTGATCAAAAACCTGAGGATAAATTATCGACATAGGTTTTTCATCAAACTCAGAACGAATAATCAATTTACATATATCTATCGTAAAACCTGCATGATATTTTGCAATAAAATCATTCTTGTTTCCTTCATACAAAAACCAGCAACCGTACCCGACAACTCTTGAAGTATCTTCTGTAATCTCTGATGAATTTGCCAAATCAATTCTTATCATTGAAAATTTATTTTTATTGGCAAAGGCCACAAGTCCTGTAACCCCGACAGCGCCACAAGCCTGTTCATATTTAAAACCTGCGATATTCCCTGTTTCAATCATTTGGGCAGTAATCTTATCAGTAGCCTTAGCTTTTTCGTCTGACAAGAAATGGCTTAAATCAGAGGAAATAACGAAAGCATTTTCGCTATTTTTGTAATAATATTCAATTATTTCCATTATCTTGACAGGATCCTCTTTCCCAATCAATACAGGAACAATTTTTACCCCTTCAAACAATGACTGAATTATCGGAAGTTCAACTTCAATGGAGTGTTCTGCAGTCATAGCTTCATCATTGATATTCGCTCCAAACTTTTCGCTTAATTCTTTACAAATATCAAAATTAACTTCAGAAACCCCAAGCGGTGTTTTCCAGCCATCATAACTTGAAATGGCTATCCCATCAAAACCAACACGGTGAGAGGGTGCAAAGATAAAAATATTTTTTACATTTTTATCAATTTGACTTATTCCTTCATATGCCAAACGACCGGAGTAAACCAAGCCGGCGTGAGGAACAATAACAGCTCTTGTCGCATAGCGATACAAATTCTTACTGGTTTCTTTAAAATTTTCTATATGTAATTTTAAATCTTCTACATTGCCTGTATAAAATGTATTGGCAACTGACGGTTCTTTTATTTTGTTCATGGCAGTATTATAATACAAAATATGAAATTTCAAAACATTTTAACAAACGGTAAAATCCAATGCACAATTTGTCCGCGTAAATGCGTACTACAAGAGGGACAAAGGGGATTTTGTCATGTTCGTAAACATTTTAACGGTCAAATTGTTCTTGACACATACGGATATAATACGGGGCTTGCAATAGATCCGATTGAGAAAAAGCCTTTGTATCAATTCTATCCCACAACGGGGGTATTATCTTTTGGCACTTTGGGCTGTAATATGGGTTGTCAGTTTTGCCAAAACTGGCAAACAACAAAAAATAAATCTGACCCGAAAAGTTTGAATTACAATTCTCCGCAGGATATTGTCGCAATAGCACTTAAACACAATTGCAAAAGTATCGCATTTACTTATAATGACCCGATTATATTTTTTGAATATGCTCTTGACTGTGCGAAATTATGCCGTCAGTTTGGAATAAAAACTGTCGCAGTAACTTCAGGTTATATAAATCCTGAACCTGCAAAAGAATTTTTTTCTTATATGGATGCCGCAAATATCGATTTAAAAGGTTTCAGCGAAAAATTTTATGCAAAAAATTGCCTTGCAAAGTTAGAACCTGTGCTTGATACAATTAAATATGCCAGCAACCAAACAGATTGCCATGTAGAACTTACAACAATGCTGATTGAGGGCGAAAACGACAGTGAAGAAGAATTAAAAGCCGAATGCGAGTGGATTTTAAATAATGTCGGAGCAGATGTTCCTTTGCATTTCAGCGCATTTTTCCCCCGTTATAAATTTGAAAATCGCAAACCAACAGAATTTTCAACACTTATAAAGGCATACAAAATTGCAAAAGAAGTGGAACTTAATTATGTTTATACCGGTAATATTACAAATATTCAGACTTCAACAACTTATTGCAAAAATTGTGGCAAGGGTGTAATTGTCCGCAACGGTTATCAACTTTTGGAGTATAACCTTGATAATTCAGGCAAATGCAAATTCTGTGCAACCCAATGCGACGGGCGATTTTAATTTAAGTGAATAGTGAAAAGTGAATTGACCTTTACGAATTTAACGGTTTTTAAATTTGCGTTAGCATCGATAACGACAATTCACAACTCACGATTCACTTTTCACATTATTTAACAACGATATTAACTAATTTGCCCGGAACAACAATAGTTTTAATTATTGTTTTTCCTGCGGTCAGTTCTTTTATTTTATCGCTATTTAGTGCATGTTTTTCCATTTCTTCTTTGGAAATTTCAGCATCAACTTCGATTTTATCTTTAACTTTACCGTTAATCTGAACAACCATGGTTATAGAACTTGATTTTGCGAGATTTTCGTCCCATTCACACCAAGGCTGGTCGTGGATTGAACCTTCTCCGCCCAATTCATGCCATGCTTCTTCAGTTAAATAAACTGCAACGGGTGACATGAGTTTGAGCATTGAAACAATAGCAAAACTCAAAACATTTTTATCTTCATCATTGAGTTGAGGTTTTTTGGCTTGCCAATCATAAATAGCGTTTACAAGTTCACGATATTTTGAAATAACGGTATTAAACTGAAATTCGTTTGTGATATCGTTTGTAATACCTTTAATTGACATATGAACCGTACGAACAAGATCGTCATTGTCTTTTGCAAGATTTGCCGGCAACTTATATTTGAGATTTATATTTTCAGCATTTGATGCTACTAGTCGCCAAACTCGGTTTAAGAATTTATAGCAGCCTTCAACACCTGCATCTGACCAGTCAAAATCTCTTGCCGGAGGTGAATCGGACAAGATAAACAATCTTGCAGTATCTGCTCCGTAATTTTCAAATATTTCATCCGGATCAACCGTATTTCCTTTAGATTTTGACATTTTAGAGCCGTCTTTTAAGACCATACCCTGAGTCAAAAGATTTGCAAAAGGTTCATCAAAATCTAACAGACCGCAATCTCTTAATGCTTTAGTAAAGAATCTTGAATACAACAAGTGTAAGATTGCATGCTCAATACCGCCGACATACTGATCAACAGGCAACCATTTATTTACAATATCCTTGTTAAAACATTCTTTATCGTTGTTGGCATCTGCATATCTCAGATAATACCAGCTTGAACAAATGAATGTATCCATTGTGTCCATTTCTCTTGTTGCATGCCCGCCGCAAACAGGACAAACAGTATCTTTAAATGTCGGAGATGTTGTGATAGGAGATTTACCTACAACAGAAAAATCAACATCTTTTGGCAATAATACAGGAAGCTGATCTTCAGGAACTGGCTGAATTCCGCATTTATCACAATAAACAACAGGGATTGGAGCACCCCAGTATCTTTGGCGGGAAATAAGCCAGTCACGAAGTCTGAATTGTGTTTTAAATTCCCCAAAGCCTTCATCTACGGCTTTTTGAGTAATCGCTTTTTTAGCTTCGGTATTTTTCATTCCGTTAAATTCATTTGAATTAATCAATACACCTTCTTCTGTGTATGCTTCATTTTCACAGTTTGAAGGGTTATCAGGATTTTGAATAACAACTTTCATCGGCAAATTATATTTTTTTGCGAAATCAAAATCTCTTGTATCATGTGTAGGAACTGCCATAACTGCCCCTGTTCCGTATTCCACCAAAGCATAATCAGCAGTCCAAAGCGGGAAAATTTCGCCTGTAAACGGATTTTTACAATGCGTACCCAAAGGGACTCCAGTTTTTGTTCTGTCTGTTGAGAGTCTTTCGATTTCGGACATTTTGCGGGCATTTGCTCTGTATTGTTCAACCGCATCTTTATTTTCTGATGTGGTTAATTTTTCAATATCTTTGTATTCAGGAGCAACAACAAGATAAGTTATACCATGAACGGTGTCAGGTCTTGTTGTATAAACAGGAACTTCAATTTTTTCGCCTGACGGTGCATCTACAACAGGAAATCTGAAAATTGCACCATGAGATTTGCCAATCCAGTTTGCCTGCATAGTTTTTACATTATCGCCCCAACCTTTTAACAAGTCTAAGTCTTTTAATAATTCATCCGCATACTCTGTTATTTTTACAAACCATTGAGATAAGTATTTTTTCTCAACTTCACTATCACATCTCCAGCATTTGCCGTCTATAACCTGTTCGTTTGCAAGCACTGTTCCGCAATCAGGACACCAGTTTACGGCAGCTTCTTTTTTATATACAAGTCCTTTTTTATATAGTTGTAAGAAAATCCACTGCGTCCATTTGTAATAATCAGGCTTGCAGGTTGTAACTTCTCTGTCCCAATCGTATGACAAACCAAGCATTTTCAATTGTTCTGTCATATAAGCAATATTTTCATCAGTCCATTTTTCAGGGTCGGCATTATGCTTCATTGCAGCATTTTCTGCAGGTAAACCGAAACTATCCCATCCTATCGGGTGCAAAACATTAAATCCGTTTGCTTTTTTAAATCTTGCAATAACATCTGTAATAGTATAGTTTCTGACATGTCCCATATGTAATTTCCCTGACGGATACGGAAACATTGACAACGCATAATATTTTGGCTTGCCGTTATCGTTTTCTGTTTTAAAAACTTTATTATCTTCCCAATATTTTTTCCATTTTTTTTCAATTTCCTGCGGATAATAACTTTGCTTCATGTTTGTACTCCATTCTTATTCGTTGCAAATAGTATAACATGAACATAAAACCCTGCATAGATAATATAGTTTCATTATAAGTTTTGTCATTATGAGAAGCGAAGCGACGTAATAATCTCATTGGTTCAGGGTTGTTCGAAGTTGATTTGATGGAATTGCCACGCCCTGACGGGCTCGCAATGACAATATTTTTATTTCTCCCCTAGGGGGAGAGTAATTTTTCAATGTGAGAAATTTATTTCGAACATTTGAAAAATGAGAGAGGGTAATGCTTATTACCCCTTGCGGGGAGCACCCCTCACCCAAATTTGTAAATTCACATTCGTTCATTAACAAATTCTACCCTCTCCCATTGGGAGAGGGAGCAGTTCTTGAAATTTTAATTTCTTAGAAATGCGGGTGAGGGTTGATTTGATGGGATTGCCGCGCCCTGACGGGCTCGCAATGACAATATTTTTATTTCTCCCCTAGGGGGAGAGAAATTTTTCAATGTGAGAAATTTATTTCGAACATTTGAAAAATGAGAGAGGGTTAGATTAAAAATCAACCCCTCACCCCAACCCTCTCCCTAGGAGAGGG
>CADBFN010000003.1:451-175981 GCA_902794035.1 uncultured bacterium | reverse complement strand
ATTTTCAATTTCAGGTTCAGCAAGCTCATTATCTTCAGCTACAAAATCCGAAATGTCTTCAATTTGTTCAACTTCATTTGTATTTTCAATTTCAGGTTCAGCAAGCTCATTGTCTTCAGCTACAAAATCCGAAATGTCTTCAATTTGTTCACCATCATTTGTATTTTCAATTTCAGGTTCAGCAAGCTCATTGTCTTCAGCTACAAAATCCGAAATGTCTTCAATTTGTTCAACATCATTTGTATTTTCAATTTCAGGTTCAGCAAGCTCATTATCTTCAGCTACGAAATCCGAAATGTCTTCTTTATTTTTAAATTTTTCTGAATAACCTGTATGGTTTTGATTTTCGGCTTGTGGATTGTCGTTTTCTAACAAGTTTTTAGCTGTATCAGCAATTTCTTCTCCTGCCATTGCGGCGAGTTCTATCGCTTTTTCTGATGCAGAAATTTGACCGTTTAATCCAGCTCCGATTGTGCTGCCTATAATTGAACCTGCAACAGCTCCGGCTGCATTTTCTATCGATAAAGTTCTATCTATTATTGGCTCTGAAATATTATCATCCAACATACTATCCCCGTTATCGTCTTCTGTTTCATGATTATCAGCAGACGGCTCAGAGTTGTGTTCGGCCGTTGATTCAAAATTATCCAGACTCATAAACTCATCTAAATCTACAATGTTGTCGTCTGATTTCTTTGTTTTTTTAATTCGAAGCGCAAATGCAGCTTTTGATGCAAGAGTTTCAAAATTATCGTATTCTAAAACAGAGCTTCTCAAAACATTACTTTTTAATAATAAGCCCAAAAATTCTTTAAATTCGTCATCATTAACATCATGATCTGCAACCATTACCGATAATTCTCGCCCTCGTAAAATTTCAGCTTGGGTTAATAGTTTTTTGTTGCTTCCTGAAAAATTTGAAATAAAGTCAATCATGTCAAAAGGTGATTGCAATTTGTCTCTTTCGACGAAATAGTAATCATTATTTGCGTTATTGAAATTTATGTCTGACGGCTCAAAAAAGCCTAAAAGATTAATTCGTTCAATGCTGTTATCATATTTTAAAACTACATATATGTCAGGAACAATCTCGTATTTATAATGAGATTTTGGTACGAATATGTAATTGTCATCAAAAATAACTCTTACATCAATATGAATATTTTCAAGTATAATATCCGCAATATCAATTTTATCTGCTACACGTTTTATAGAATGAATATTACTTATGCCAGAAGTATCTATACCTAGCCTTTCCAAATGGGACATTACAGCTTCTGCACCTGCAACATTCAAAAATACTCTGTTCTTTACTTCTTTATTGACTAAATTCGCCGCCATAAACTGCGCTTCGCTTAAGTTATCTTTTGTTATTTCAAGTAATTCTGATCCAAAATTCATTATAATTCTCCCCTCTACTTATAAAGATGACACTATTATAAAAAATATTCCAATTTTGTTGTAAAGTTTTGTAACGAAATTAGTAAATTTATAGCTAATTTGTCAAAATTGACATAGAACTTGTTTTTATATTTCTGTAAATGAAAAGTGTGTGTAAGGAGGTTCCCATGTCGTTATCTGTAAATCCTGTGTGTTCAAATGTAAGTTTTCGAGCTCAAGAAGCTCAAGCTCAAAATATTGAAGATATTTTGAGTCGTCCGGGAGCGTATTCTCGTCCTGAGTCTGCGGCCTCAGATAATTCTCCGCGAGCTCCAAAAAAACATAAAATATTAAAATTCGCTGCCGGAGTAATCGTTACTGCAGGAGTGATTGCAGGTGCGTTATATGGACTTAAACGCGGTTTCCCTGAAGTATTTAAGGCCGCTGAAAATCTTAAAGATCTTAAAGGTATGGAAAAATTTAAAGGTTATTTAACAACCGGAGTTGCAAAAGGAGCAGAATATGTTGAAGCCGGTGCGCAATGGGTTGCCCGTACCTGTACTACTGGTTGGGATAAATTCTTGAAACTTATAAGAATCAGAAAGTAATCAGGTATTTTAAAATAAAAACAATAAAAAGAACTCTCATTGAGAGTTCTTTTTATTGTTGGTCATGGTTGAGTAATATGGTATAATATATATAGTTTACTTTATTTGTTGCATGTTCTTATAAAATCTGAAAGAAAGGATTTTATGAGTTATTCTGTTCCATATTCGTTTATACCGGGAACAAAAGCAAGAGCTCAAGATGTTAATGCTAATTTTAACTCGGTGACTGATTACTTAGAACTTCTCGATGCCAGTAAAGTAAATAATGACTTATCAAATATTTCAGCAGAAGGGGTAAATTTAATAAAAAATAATTCTTCAAGAAGAAATATTGGAGAATTAATTTATACATTAATTCCGTTGCAGGATGCAAATTTACATTTACTTGACGGAACTTTACTGTATTCAGGAGTATATTCGGATTTTATCGACTACATAGCCAATTTATATGCAGAAAATCCTAGTGCTAATTACTTCTGTACGGAGAGTGATTGGCAGAGTTCAGTATCAACTTATGGAGTATGCGGTAAGTTTGTATATGATAGTACAAATAATACTGTTAGGCTGCCAAAGGTAACAGGTAAAATAGACGGCACAACTGATATAAATGCCCTAGGGGATTTAGAACCGTTGTTTGTAAGATTGCCGAATATTACTGGCTCATCAGGCGATTTTAATGGTGGAAATGATGTAGTAAGTTATGGAGCAATGTATTCTACAAAAACAGGAAATACATATCAGCATTCTGGTGGAGCTGGACCGCAATGGTCAAGGATATATATAGATGCTTCCCGTTCATCTTCCGTCTATTCAGGTAACGGTTCTGATACTGCAATCCACGAACAAGCAATTAAATGTTTTATATATATAGTAATTGCAAATTCTACAAAAACAGATATTCAGGTTGATATTGATGAAGTTGTAACGGATTTGAACGGCAAAGCAGATACTGATTTAAGTAATATAAATGCAAGCCAATCTGCTAAAAATGAGATTATATCTTGGGGAATGCCTGATTATGATAATGGAATTTTTATTGTAAAGAGTACTCCAGGTCTTAATTATACAGCTCCTGCGAATGGTATTATATGCGGTTCTTTGCAGACGGTTAATGCGTCAGGCACAGAAGGTATATTATATGTTAATAATAATAGAGTAGCAACTACAGTATCATACAGCAGCACCCCTTATTGTCCCATTACTACTTTAGTTAATAAAAATGATATTATTACTACGAATTGTTACTTTTATCAAGTCTATTTCTTCCCAATGAAAGGAGCTAACTAATGAGATATTATACAATACAGAATAATGGTTTACTTATTGCAGAAAACAGACAAGCTCTTGAAAGATTTTACGATAATGTTTTAGAGCTTCCTGAAGATTACGAACAAGGCAAATACATTGTCGTTGATGGCGAACTTGTTTTAAATCCTGACTGGGAAGAAGAAAAACAGAGAGAAGATCGTCAAAGGCTTGATGCTTTAACTCTTACCCCTGCAGATGTAGAACGTGCATTATACAAAGCAAAAGCTATGGACTTTGAAGATTTAAAAGCTTTAATAGTTGCACAAATACCTGCAATAGACATAAAGGCTTTATCTATTGAGTTCAGAGCAAAAGATTTTTATCGTGGTGCAGAAGCAGACGGTATAAGATTATTTGATGTAGTTGGTACGTTGTTAGGCTATAACTCAGAAGATATGGATTATCTGTTTGAACATAAACAGTTGCCGTAGATTGTGATTATTTAAATGGCATCATATAAATAATGGTGCCATTTTGTTAATAAATATTAAGCAAATACAAAATATCTTGACAATAACAACAAAAAATTATAATATTACTACAGTTGTAGTAGTGAGGTAGAGAATGAAAATATTAAGTATTAAAAATGTTCAAGTTACTATTCCTTCTGATATAAATAAAACGTTATTGTCAAATAAGAAAAATGAATATTGTCCGTCTTTTGGTCAGTATAATCTTAAACCGATAGCGATACCGATATCAGATTCATTTGTACATATTTTGCATTAATAATATCCTTCTTATAACTACTATATGCACAAGACCTCTATAATAGCAGAGGTCTTTTATTTTAATTCTTGATTTTAGAGTTTTGTTGTGTTAACATAGCCATGTACTTCTTATGCGGAAGTAGCTCAGTGGTAGAGTACCTGCCTTCCAAGCAGGCTGTCGCGGGTCCGAATCCCGTCTTCCGCTCCATAAAAGACCGTCTTTAAAGGCGGTCTTTTATTTTTACAGATAAATAATATATTACCGATTGTAACGAAATATGCTAAATATCAGATATTACTTGCATGTTTTTTAAATAAATATATAATAGTCATGTTTAGTTAAGAAAGGAGATTTATTATGAACAAAGAAGAATTAGTTGCTGAAATTTCAAAATCAGCTAAAGTTTCTAAAAAAGATGCTGCTACTGTTTTAGCTGCAACTCTTGAAACAATTGAAAAAGCTGTTAAAAAAGGTGAAAAAGTTACATTAGTTGGCTTTGGTACTTTTGAAGCTCGCAAAAGAGCTGCTAGAACTGGCAGAAATCCTCAAACAGGTAAAGAAATTAAAATTGCTGCAAAAACAGTTCCTGCATTTTCAGCTGGTAAAAAATTCAAAGAATTAGTAAAATAATTTACTTAATTAAAGAAGAACATGAGTATGAAGTAATTATTCATACTCATGTTTTTTTGTAAATATTTTTATATTTATCCTCGTTTTTTGTCGCCCAGACGCTTTTGATGATATCCATAAAGTGCATATATTAAAAATCCGACAACAAGCCATATTATAAAGTAATTTGATGAAGTTTTCAGCGTATTTAAGGAGAAGAATATCAATATTAAACAAATTAATATTCCTATAATAGGCAGTAATGGCGCAAACGGCACTTTAAACGGTCTGTGCGTGTCAGGATTTGTTTTCCTTAAAATCAGAACCGCAACACAAATTATTACGAAAGATGTGAATGTTCCATAATTGCACAAATCTGCTGAAATTCTCAAATCCATAAATAGACCGCAAATAATAACTACAATTCCTGAAATCCATGTCATAACATATGGAGTTCTGAACTTTTTGTGAATTGCACGCCATGAACGTGGCAAGAAACGGTCTCTGCTGATAGCGTATAAAATTCTTGTTGTTCCTAACTGGTAAACTAAGAGGACTGTCGTTAAGGCACATAGAGCTCCAATTGATATTAAACCGGCAAATAAATCTGATATTCGCCCGACTTTAAGGTAATTTATGGCATGTGATAAAGGGGCGGCTGTATCAATTTTATCCACAGGAACAATTCCTGTTAGCACAAGTGCCACGCATACATATAATATTGTACAAATTACTAATGTTCCTAAAATGGCAACAGGTAAATCTCTTTGAGGCTTTTCAGTTTCTTCTGCTGCGGTTGAAATTGCATCAAATCCAATATATGCAAAGAATATTGTAAAGGTACCCATAAGAACTCCGCCTACAGGATCTATTGCAGGGAAAAATGGTGTCCAATTCTCTGGTTTTACATAAAACGCACCGAAAATAATAAAAGAAAGTATCATAAACATATTGACACCAACCATTATACTTGCAACTTTTGTTGATTCTTTTACCCCTTTTATTAATAACAAAGTCAAAATTAAAACAATAATGACTGCAGGTAAATTAACCGCTACAGGAATTTTGTCAAATATAAACGGAATTTTATCGTGTATATCCCAACCATATTTATCACACATAGAGTATATTGCTCTGTAATCGTATCTTAGCCATATTGGAATATTCAAAATAAAATCCGGTAAACAGTGTTTAAATCCTTTTAAAAACTGCATGAAATATCCTGACCATGCGCTTGCTACGGTGATATTCCCAATTGCATATTCAAGCATCAAAATCCAGCCAACCATCCATGCCATAAATTCTCCCATAGTTGCGTAAGTATAAGTATAAGCACTTCCTGCAACAGGAATCATCGAGGCAATTTCAGAGTAGCAAAGAGCCGGAACAATACACGCAATTGCTGCCAAAATCATTGAAATAACTATGGCATGACCTGCACCTGCACTTTCAGCATTACCGGTAATTGCCGCACCTATAATTGCAAATATTCCGGTGCCTACAACTGCACCAATTCCAATTACTATAAGATCAAAAACATTTAAAGTTTTCTTTAATTCAGATTTTTTGCTTGTCTGAATTAAATCGTCTATACTTCTTTTTTTAAATATATTTCGGCTAATATTTTTTAAAAATTCCATATGCTACTCATTTTCATTTTCTTCTTTTAAAAAACCGCGAACCAGTTCTCTATGGACTTTATTTTCATTGTCTCTGTTGCGAATAAAACCGTACAAGAGGTAAATAAGCATTCCTATTCCTAGCCATACAGGAAATAATAAAGCCGAGCTGCTTGATTCCATTGATTTATAAACCATAAGTCCGCCGCAACATAAAATACCTAATATTGGTAACCACGGTGATAACGGAACTTTAAATGGTCTTGGTCTGTCAGGATCTGTATGTCTTAATATCAAAACTGCAACGCATACAACTATGAATGACGTAAATGTTCCGTAATTACACAGTTCTGCCGCAACACTTAAATTCAGCGTTAAAATCCCAAGAACTGCAAGTCCTCCTACTGTCCATGTTAATAGTGCGGGAGTTTTAAATTTCGGATGTATTTTTTGAAATCTTTTTGAAATAAAATGATCTCTGCTCATTGCATATAAAATTCTTGTTGCTGCCATTTCCAAAACCAATAAAACAGATGTTAATCCTGCCAAAGAGCCTATTGATATTAAACCTGCTGCCCAGTTTTGTTTAGCAAGCATCATACAATATGCCATAGGAGCTTTTAGAAAATCCGCATTAACAGGAGAACTTGTATCTACCATACCTGTCAGGACTAAAGCTACTAACACATAAACAATAGTTGTTACGACTAAAGAACCAATAATGCCTATTGGCAAATCTTTTTGAGGATTTTTACATTCTTCTGCAGCTGTAGCGAGTGCATCAAATCCAATGTATGCAAAGAATATCAAAAACGCTCCTGCAAAAATCCCTGCGGCGCCATTTGGAGCAAAAGGTGTCCAGTTCTCCGGTCTTACAAAGAATGCCCCTGCTATTACAAATAACGCAATAACTGCAAGCTTTATAAATACCATTATACCAGCCATTTTAGCTGAATCTTTTGTACCCTTAACCAATATCGCAGTGATTAAAATAACAATAAAAATTGCAGGAATATTTATGCAAATCGGAACTCCAAAAATTGTCGGAACAGATAAAGTCGGATCTTCTGCAACCATTTTTGAAACGGTAAAAACATCATTAGTCATCCAAACAGGAGGATTAGTAATCCATGCAGGCAGAACATTTGAAAAACCCTGCAAAAATTGCATCAAATGGTTTGACCATGCACAAGCTACTGCAATAAATCCTATCGCATACTCAAGCATTAAAACCCATCCAACCATCCATGCGGCAAATTCTCCTAAAGTCGCAAAAGTATAAGTATATGCACCACCTGCAACAGGAATCATTGTTGCAAATTCACTATAACAAAGGGCTGAAAATACGCACGCTATAGCTGCAATTATCATCGATACAACAAGTCCCGGTCCTGCACCTAAAGCAGAACCATCACCTGCTGCAGCTATTCCTACAACCGCAAAAATCCCGGAGCCAATGATAGCTCCGACTCCAAGAATAATTAAATCCCAAACACCAAGCGTTTTTTCCAAACTGCTATCCTTTGCGTCTTCAAGCATTTCATCCGGATTTTTTATTCTTGTGATATTTTTCAAAAAATTGCGAGTAAATGTCGCGCGGTTAAATTTTTCTGCCATTTGTATTCCTTTTTAGTTAAATTACTTCAATAGTTTTCATGAAGTTCTTCGTTGATGTAAAAATATAATCTTAAATATTACATATTTTCGAACTTCTCTTATGATATTTATCAAAATTCTCTACTTACACAATGGAAATCCCATCTCTTCACGCTGTTGGACATACAATTTTGCAACAGCTGAAGCCATAGTTCTGACTCTGCCGATAAAGTTGTTACGTTCGTCCTTACTGATAACACCTCTCGCGTCTAAAAGGTTGAATGTATGAGAACATTTTAAAACGTAGTCATAAGCAGGTAACACAAGCTTAGAATTTACGCAATTATCAACTTCTTTTTGGTATAATTCAAAACATTTGAATAAATCATCAGAATTTGATACTTCAAAATTATATTTAGATTGTTCAACTTCGTTTTGATGATAAATTTCGCCATAAGTCAAAGTATCATTCCACATAATATCGAATACAGAAGATTTATTCTGCAAATACATTGCAATACGTTCCAAACCATAAGTAAGTTCAAGGGCAACAGGTTTAATTTCTAATCCGCCGACTTGCTGGAAATATGTAAATTGTGTAACTTCCATTCCATCTAGCCAAACTTCCCAACCTACACCTGCAGCGCCAAGTGTTGGGGATTCCCAGTTGTCTTCAACAAATCTGACATCATGTTCTTTTAAGTCAATGCCCATTGCTTCCAAACTGCGTAGGTAAAGCTCCTGAGCATCATCGGGACAAGGTTTTAGAATAACCTGAAACTGAAAATAATGCCCAAGACGATTTGGATTTTCACCATATCTTGCATCCGTCGGACGTCTGCAAGGTTCAATCATTGCAGTACTCCAAGGTTCAGGGCCCAATACCCTTAAAAAAGTTGCGGGGTTCATTGTAGAAGCCCCTTTTTCTATATCATAAGGCTGTTCAATAATACATCCGTAATCAGCCCAGAATTTCTGTAAGTTTAAAACTAAATTTTGAAAATTTAAAGCCATAACATATTCCAATATTGTACTATCTACACTCGTTAGTAAATATTATTACAAAAATAGCACAAAAACAAGGTTATATTAATTAAATGATACAAATAATTGCAAGAAAATTCCGTATAGTACACCATAAATTAAGTCTTTGTTTTAAATTTGATTTTTAATTTATATCCCTATATAATTATTTTATTATGGCAGATAAAATTATAATTTTTTCAGGGAAGCAGTATAGCGGTAAAGATACGGCAGCAAAAATTATGCTTGAGTTGATGCCTGATTTTCACCGTTGTGCAATGGGTGATATTATTAAACTGACTTATGGAAAAGAAAAAGGTTTAACATACGAGGAAATCGAGAAAAATAAACCGATTTACAGACAGGATTTGATAAATCTTGGCAATTGGGGCAGAGATCAGGACCCTGATTACTGGCTAAAAAAAATTCTTGAGCAAGAAGGTAATATTATGGTTACAGATGTTCGTGTTCAGCATGAATATGATGTTTTTAAAGATGCAGGAGCTGTTGCTATAAGAGTTGAAGCGTCAAGAGATACCAGATTAGCCCGAGGCGGTTCTCTTACAGGCGAAGATGACGTAACTGAAATTGGCTTAGATCATATTAAAAATTGGGATTATATTATTGATAATAATTTGGATTATGATAATCTGAAAAAACAGGTTTTAGGGATAGTTGAGGAGTTAAAAAATTAAGAATGAGTGAGTTCCCTTTTGAACTTGATGATTTTCAAAAAGAGGCGTGTGCAATTATAGATAATGGAGAAAGTGTCGTAGTATGTGCACCTACAGGCGCAGGTAAAACAGTAATTGCACAACATGCTATAAACAACGCTTTAAGAGAAAATGTAAGGATATTTTATACCACTCCATTAAAAGCATTGTCTAATCAAAAGTTTTATGATTTTTGCGAACAATACGGTCAGGATAATGTAGGACTTTTAACAGGCGATACAACAATTAATCGTGGTGCGCAGATTGTCATTATGACAACCGAAGTTTTTCGTAACATGCTTTATGGAACGAATTTTGGTGCGGTTGCGGATAACTTAAAAAATGTAAAATATGTTGTTTTAGATGAAGTTCACTATATGAATGACGAACAGCGCGGAACCGTTTGGGAAGAAAGTATAATTTACTGCCCGACAAATATTCAAATTATCGCACTTTCTGCTACCGTTGCAAACTGTCAGGAGCTGACAGACTGGATAAATACAGTTCATTCAAAAACAAAACTTGTTAATACCGATTTCCGACCTGTTCCTTTAAGGTTTTATTATTTTGACAGTTCGCAACCGCTTAAATTGTTGCCTTTATTCACTCCAACAGGGCAAATGAATAACAAAATACGCCCAGAAAAACCGCAATGGTCAAGAGGCAGGGATAAACGTAAAAAATCTTATGTAAAACAAATTATTGCAAATCTTCATAATCAGGACATGCTTCCTGCTATATATTTTACTTTTTCCAGAAAAAAATGTGATGAACAAATGGAAAAATGTTCCGGTTTGGAGTTGAATACAAAAGAAGAACAACAAAAAATCCGCGAATTTATTGATGAGTTTATCGCAGATAATCCTCATTTATACGGGAATAAAAATATTGAATACTTAGTACAGGGTGTAGCATCACACCATGCCGGTTTATTGCCCGCATGGAAAAATTTGGTTGAAAAATTATTTCAGCAGGGTCTTATAAAAGTTGTATTTGCGACAGAAACACTTGCTGCAGGAATAAACATGCCTGCACGTTCGACTATAATAAGTTCTGTTAGTAAACGTACCGATTCAGGTCACAGGATGCTCACTGCAAACGAATTTTTGCAAATGTCAGGTCGAGCAGGGCGAAGAGGAATGGACGAAGTCGGATATGTTACTGTGGTTGGAACATCTTTTCAGTCTCCTGAGGAAGTTGCTCAACTTGTTCAAAGCGGATCTAATCCTTTAGAAAGTAAATTCTCGCCAAGTTATTCTATGGTTTTAAATTTATTACAGAGGTTTAATCTTGATGAATCTAAAGAACTTATATTAAAAAGTTTTGGCTATTATTCATCAGATTATAGGTTAAAGCCGATATTGGCTCTTATGGAACAATATGATAAAGAGCTGAATGAAAGAGCATTTTTATGTCCGTATAAACAAACTGATGATGATTTGCTCAAATATGACAGAGTCAGATTTTTGTATGTTCAGAACAGGCAAACTTATAAGAAAATCCTTGCTCAGGAGAAAAAACGCAAAAGACCATTGTCGCAAGAAGTTATTGAGTTTGGTCAGCGCAATAAAGACGAATTAAGACAAATGCAGGCATTTGCGTGTGACAACTGCAAATTCTACAAAAAACATTCAAAAAATTTAGAAGTAACCAAACGTATTGAATCAAAGAAAAATCAATTATTAAAAGAAATTGAAAATCAAAAAGATATTTACTGGAATAAATTTCTGGCTCACAGGAAAGTTTTGGAGGAATACGGTTACCTTATAAATGATTATCCTTCAGAAAAAGGCAAAACTACCTCTCAAATTAGAAGTGAAAACGAATTATATCTTGCAGAAATAATTTTTTCAGGAGTCCTAGAAGAATTGACTCCGGCTCAGCTGGCGGGGGTGATTTGCGCAGTTACGACCGAAGAATTAAGAATGGAAATACCTTATGTTCCTTTTTCCGAACAAGTCAGAAAAACATTAAACAAAATCAGAAACATTAAAAGAAAATTAGAAAAGATTCAAAATTATTACGATATAGAGTCGCCATTAAATATTAATCCTTACTTTAGTTCAATGATTGAACTTTGGGTTGAGGGTGCACAGTGGGATACAATAACAGGTTCAATGCGTGATGTTGGAGAAGGCGACATTGTAAGGGCATTCAAGCGTACTGTTGATGTCTTAAGACAATTAACAGTGATTGATAATATCCCTGAAGCCCTCGTATTCACTGCAAGAGAAACTATAGAGAAAATTATGCGCGAACCTGTAAATGTTGAATAATTTTTTAGTTTGATGTCGATTGTTCGTTGAATATATATTGCGGATTAACTGCAAGCCACTTGAATGGTTGCTGCTCTATTTCAGGAATATCAATGATGAATGTTCCGCCGTAACGACCTCTTGAAAATACAAGGTAACCTTCTTTTGCAAGATTATGAAAAGCCTTTCGGATTGTATTCGGACTTAAATCAAGCATTTTTGACATTTCGAGAATTGAAGGTAATTTCTCGCCGATGTCATATTCTTCAGCTATCATTCGTTTAATTTTATTTTGCGTTTTTTCATAATGATAAAATGCAGTATCTTTTGCAGGGGCAAAAATTGACATTTCGGGTTTTACCGACATTGAAGCTTCTTTAGGCATTTTCATAACAACCGTACCGTATTTGCCGCGTCTTGGAAGAATAATCCCACGTTCAGCCAATATTTTTATCGCATCATGTATTGTTTTTATGCTTGCTTTTAACAATTCTGACAGTTTAGCATGTGAAGGAATATTATCCCCGATTTTTAAATTATTAGAAATATAATTTTCCAAATCTTTAACTACCATATCAACCAGAGTTTTTGTCTGTTGAATATTTTGAACAGAAATATCAAAATCATTATTAATTAATTCCCAGCCGTATTCATTGGCATTTTTAAATTTATGCTCTAAAATTCCCTGAGCACACAGAAAGTCAAGTGCAAGACGGGTTGTATTTGAGTTATATCCTATTAAAGTTGCTATTGTGCGGGATGATGGTAACAAAGAGCCAACTTTATAGTTGCTGTTTAAAATATATTTTTTTATTGCATCTGATGCCAAATCACGCTTTGATGTGAGTTTACGCATCATAACTACCGGTTTTGTATAATCTCTTACCAGTGTCCCTATACACTGTTTAGATTCAACGTATCCTAAATCTTCAATATAACGAAATGCATTTTGCATTGTTCCCAGACTTACGCCAAGCTTATATGCAAAATCAGCTTTTGATGGCATAATATTATTTACTGAAAGACTGTTATTTTTTAATCCGTATTCAATAAATTTCATAAGCCATTTCCCGATTGCTACAGCTTTTGATTCTGTAATATTTTTCAAATCAGGTAACTCTATATCAACATCTGAAACGGATACTTGCACAAAATTTGATTTTTTAGGTAATATATAGCGACTATTCATACTTTCAACCTTTTTGTTTTTTTAATAATACACTATGTGTAAAAAAACATCAAGATTTTTTTTGCTAGTTAATACAATATTTTAAAATTTATTTACAATAAAAAGCCCTCTAAATGAGGGCTTGTATATATTCCTAATTCCTTGTTGTCCTTATTCCTTTTTCCTGAATTTCTTCCTTTTCCTTGTTTTGATTTCCAACAAATTGTAATTATTTTAAGCTATAAAGTTCGTTCCAAACCTGTTTGCACCCTGGAAAAATGATTGTTTCATCATTTGAGTTAATGTCTTACGAACTTTACGGTGATCATTTAATTTTATTTCATTTAAGCTTTCAGAAGTGTTTTTATATGTATTTAAAACAGCATCAGAAAATAACAGCACAGTTGCCATAGTTTGTTCCTCTCTTTTTCTTAAAACTAATTAAACGGTTTTCTTTTTCTTTATTTATCTCTTACATATATATAAAAACCTCACTTAAAAAATTATTGACTTTTTATATTCAATTTATATATTTTTTGTTACATAACTTTACAAAGCACTAAAAATATTAAAGTATGGAGCTTTTTGTGCCGATGTATCATTCAGAGTAACTCTGAAAGGAATTATATTAATGGGATTAGCATCTTCACAAGCAAGACTATTATCAATTACTGCAAGACTATCATCAAATGAATATGAGTCTCAGCAGATTTCTAATGCAAAAATGCGTTTGGCTACTCAATCACAAGAAGCCAGTGAAGCATACATTGCAGCTTTGAATGACACTCAATTCTCTTTTGTTTCATATGATTCCACAGGAGAATCTTTTAATACTGCTTTGACTGCGGCAACTTTATATGAATATTCTGATAATAAAAATCAGTATATTTTAACGAATGCTGCCGGTAAAGTGTTATTAAATAATACAGATTTGAGCAATTACAAAAACTCAACTAATTTGGATGAGTTTTTGAGTAAGTATGGAATTACAAAAAATTTCAAAACTGAAACATTAAAAACATTATGGAATAGTATATTTAATAAAAACGGGAATTCAAATTATCTGAAGCAATATGATACATATTGGGCTCAGGCAATAGAGAACTTTAAAAGTTCTTATTCTGAAAATACCTGGAAAAATGATAAACTGAATGCTCAGGAAAATTATTTAAAATCTTTATCAAAATATACTGCTCTTGTTACTAAAAAATCTGAAGGTGAAGATATTAAAAATGAAGATATTTTGCTGAAACAGAAAACAATGGAACAAAATAAGGCTACTTTTACAAAACTTCTTTCATATGAATCTGCATTGGAATCTAAAATTATTGACGCTGCCGAATCTAATGGAAATGCTTCTTCAGGTATTGAAGAATTAACATACAAGCAATTATATGAAGGTTATACAAACTACAAAAATCAAATAGCAAAGTATAATGATGAATTGAATGAACTTGGTCTTAGTGCAAATAATGCTTATAAATACAGTGACACATCAAAGGCTCAGTGGTACACCAATTTGTGGTACAAAGTAAATGGTCCTTCAACTGATAAATCAGGATTAGACAATTATGCTTCCTTTATCGCAAGTGATGGTATAAGAGAATATGCAGACGGATTAATCCCTGCAAATGATGCGAAAATTTTAAACAGTACTCAATGGATTAGTAATGCACTTTCAAAAGGGTTAGTAAGCATTGAAAAAGCTGAATATTCCGGTGATGAAATGACTCTTCAGGACAAGGCTAATCCATTCAAATTCAATTTAAACGGGATATCTTGGAAGGGACAAATATATTCTTCTATTCCAGATATTGTTGAAAGTGATAATGATAAAGCTGTTGCTCAGGCAGAAGCTGAATACCAAAGACGTACGGCTGAAATAAATGCTAAAGATGAAAAATATCAAAGAAAAATCAGCCTGCTGGATTCAGAGCATAATGCAATTCAAACTGAGTATGAATCTGTTAAATCTGCAATGAACAAAAATATGGAACGTTCATTCAAGGCATTCCAAGGTTAATTAAAAATATAAAAAGACTTATTTTCCCCTATTTTTCCCTCTGCTTGTAGTATAATCTATTATGTGGAGGTTTTTATTATGCATAATATTACATTAATAAATGGTGACGGTATAGGTCCTGAAATTTCTGACAGTGTTGTGAAAATTATCAAAGCAAGCGGTTTAGATATTAATTGGGATATTCAGACTGCAGGTGTCGATGTTATTGAAAAAGAAGGTTCTCCATTACCTCAGCGTGTGCTTGATTCTGTAAGGAAAAATAAAGTTGCATTGAAAGCTCCCGTTACGACTCCTATTGGAAAAGGTTTTCGCTCTGTAAATGTACAGTTGAGGAAAGATTTGGATTTATATGCAAATTTACGCCCATGTAAAAATTTGCCAAATGTAAAAACAAGATTTGATAATGTAGATTTGGTTGTCGTGCGTGAAAATACTGAAGATTTGTATGCGGGAGTTGAAGAAAAAATTGACGAAAATACAGCACACAGTATTAAAATAATTACACGAAAAGCCTCTGAACGTATTTGCCGATTCGCTTTTGACTATGCTTTAAAAAATGGCAGAAAAGAAGTTTGCGTTGTTACTAAAGCAAATATTATGAAACTTTCTGATGGCTTATTTTTAGATTCATACAGAAATGTTGCAAAAGATTATCCAACAATAAAACAAAGAGAAATTCTTGTAGATAATTTGTGTATGCAGTTGGTACAGGATCCTTCTCGCTTTGACGTTTTGGTGTTACCTAATCTGTATGGAGATATTGTTTCTGATTTGACTGCGGGTTTAATCGGTGGTCTTGGTGTGGCTCAGGGGGCTAATATCGGGCTTGATTGTGCGGTATTTGAACCTGTTCATGGCTCGGCTCCTGACATAAAAGGACAAAATAAGGCTAATCCTACCGCATTATTATTATCTGCAATTGAAATGCTTAAATATATTAATGAAAATGAGCATGCTCTGAAAATTGAACAGGCATTATTCAAAACATTAAATGAAAATAACAAAACTGTCGATTTAGGCGGAAAGCTATCAACAACTGAGTTTACGGATTGTATTATAAAAAATTTGTTATAATTTGAAATTTTATTTTTAAATTATTAATATGAGATTTTAAAGAATATTTAAATTTCGCCGATTTGTTTTGGAAAGAAAGGCGGAGTTATTATGGCAGTTATTATTGAAAGTGAAAGACGTATTATCAAATTGTCTGTTGATGACGTGTTAAATATAGTCAGAGAATACCAAAAACTGACTTACAAAAGTTGTTGCTATGAGCATACAAGGGAAATATTATCAAAAAATGCACTATATTTGCCGGAAGATGTTTAAATTTTATACAAATTAACAAATACCTTCGCGAAGTCTTACTACTGCAGCGCCCCATGTCATGCCGGCGCCAAATCCGCACAAAATTGCAGTTGAACCAAGTTTAATTTTTCCTTGTTCAACCCCTTCTACCAAAGCTATCGGGATTGAGGCTGCGGATGTATTACCGTAATACTTGATATTTGAAATTACTTTTTCATCTGAATATTTTAATCTGTTTTGAATAGATTCAATAATTCTTTGATTTGCCTGATGCGGAATTAAATAATCTATTTGTTCAGATGTCATGCCTGATTTTGCAATACAGTCTTCTACATAAGAAGGGACAGTTGAAACGGCAAACTTATAAACTTCTTTACCGTTCATAATAATTTTCCCTGTACCGACTTCATCTGCTTGTTCTACAAGCGGACAACATTGCCCCGGCATATTTGTCTGAATCATTTGCCCGATTGAACCGTCTGCACTTATATTTATGGACAAAATATCATCAATCCCGTCTTCAGATTCGGTGACTACCATCGCACCTGCACCATCACCAAACAAAATTGATGTTCCTCTGTCTTCCCAATTAGTAATTTTTGAATTGTTATCAGACGCTACTATTAATATTGTTTTATAAATTCCTGCGCCTATTAATCCTCGTGCAACCTGCATTGCATATATCAAACCTGTGCATGCTGCCGTTAAATCAAATGCAGGAACCTGATTTGGTATTCCAAGTTTATCCTGCAATGTACATGACAATGTTGGATATAGTTGAGGAGGTACAGATGCTGCGGATATAATGCAATCAATATCCTTTGGTTCAAATCCTGATTTTTTAAGGGCATTTTGAGCTGCAACCAAACCTAAATCAATGGCGGTTTCATTACCTGAAACAACTCGTCTTTCTTTTATACCTGTTCTTGTGTAAATCCATTCATCTGATGTTTCATATAATTTTTTCAAATCATCATTTGTAATTACTGTTTCAGGTACACAATAACCAATACCTGCTATTTTCATTGGTCTTAAATTATTCATTATGAGTTTATACTTTCTGATATTTTTGAATTTATATCTTTATTTAATACTTTTACTGCAGCGCCAACAGCATTTTTCATTGCAAAAGCCGAACTTCTTCCATGTGCAATAACAGAGATGCCTTTAACACCTAACAATAACATGCCGCCAAAGACTTCCCAATTAATTCTTTTTAAAATTCTGCGCAAAAACGGTTTTGCAAGTAAACCTATAACACTGCCTATAATACCTGATTTGAATTCTGTTTTAATCATGTTTAAAAGCATTGAAGATGAGCCTTCTGTTACTTTTAAAACAATATTGCCGGAAAAACCGTCTGTTACAATAACATCGGCTTTATCTTTAAATACTTCCTTGCCTTCCACATTTCCTACAAAATCAAATCTGCCATTTTCATGCATTTGTTTTAGCAGTGGGTATGTTTCTTTAACAAGTTCATTGCCTTTGCCTTCTTCTTCTCCGATACTTAAAATCCCGACTTTTGGATTTTCTATACCTAAGCTTAGTTTTGCATAAGCAACACCCATTTCTGCAAATTGTGCAAGCATTCCTGCATTACAATCACTATTTGCCCCGCCGTCAATAATAACAACAGGTTTATCCATTCTAGGCAATGTTACTGCTATTGCTGGACGAGTAATTCCTGAAATTCTGCCCAGTCCAAACAAGCTCGCAGCCATCGCTGCACCTGTAGAACCTGCACTTACAACTGCTTCACATCTGCCTTGAGCAACAGCATTGACAGAAGCGACAATCGATGAATCTTTTTTACGTCTGATTGATTGACCTACAGCTTCACCCATTCCTATTACCTCTGATGCGTGTGTTATGGTGTAATCAATTTTATCTAAATCAATCTTTATTTTTCTTTTGTGGCCTTTTGTTCCACAATCAGATAAAATGTACCCTACAGATTTTATATGGTCTAATTCTTTTTGAATTTCGTCTTCTCTGCCGACAAGTTCAAGTGCAACTCCGTATTCCATTGCTGCCCAAAGAGAACCTTCTATTATTTTACGAGGTGCATAATCTCCACCCATTGCATCTATTGCTATTCTTGCCATACTCCCTCTTTCAATACCATCTGAACTCGTTTCAGAATAATATTTTTATTACCCTGAAACAAGTTCAGGATGATAATTTATCATCCGAACTTGTCAATATTATTCAGCTTTTTCTTCTGCTTCAGATTCTTCAGCCTTAGTTTCTTCTTCTTTAACTTCTTCGGCTTTAGTTTCTTCTACTTTAGTTTCAGCTTTTTTGGTTGATTTTTTTGCAGATGCTTTTTTAGGAGCTTTTTTAGGAGCTGCAGCAGCGGCTGCCTTATCTGCTAATTTAACCGGTTGTCCTTTATATGTACCGCATTCTGTACATACTGTATGAGCTAAAACTGTTGCGCCACAGTTAGGGCATTTAGTTGTTTCAGGCTTTGTAGCTTTCCAATTTGCTCTTCTTGATCCTTGAGCGCTATGACCTGTTCTTTTCTTTGGTACTGCCATTTTTCTTTCCTTTTTATTTTCTACTATCTACTTCTTTGGGTTAATTTTGATGTCTTTAAAGACATCCAGTCTCGGGTCATAATTATCTTCCTGAGATAAATATTCTTTCCCTTTACAATTAATACCACAAACCTTTTTATTTGGGAAATTTAATATTACAGATTGATACAATAAGTCATAAATATCAATTTCCTGTTCCCCGTTGAGGTCTGTTATAAACTGTCCGTCTTTGATTTCAAACTCTTTATTTGAGTTGTCATATTCACTTATTAAACTGCCTTTTGAATATAATTCATTTATATCAAAATCAAGTTTGTACTCAAATTTTTCTAAACATAAGTCGCATTCTAAATTAACAATTCCTTGTGCATGCCCTTTTATTTGAATAAATTCTCCAAGCGACTTTACCTCCAGCTCAGCTTTGATTGGAGTCAGACAATCTATTTCTTCTATTTTTTCATTGAAAATGCAGTGGATTGTTTTGTTTTCTGAATTTTCAATATCCTCAATTGTTAATATTTTGTGCATAATATTTGTCTTATTTTACATATACTGTTCTTCTTGAATTGCTATTGCTGAAAGTTGATTTGACATAAAGCAAACTTTTTTAATCGGGCCTTCGGTATCTTGTTCAAAAAGAACTGTTTTTTGAGATTGCATTAAATCTGCTAACTGGTCATATAGTTGTTGCGGTTCTTTTACATATAATACCAAAGGTGCTGTTGAACCTTTAATAAAAGCAAGTACAGAGTAACGCTTTTTTATATTTTGTGCATTTGGATTATTATATTGTTGAGCCATAGCTTTCTCCTTTTCTGCTTACTTATTAAATGTACTAAAAATATTTTACAAAATCAAGAAATCACTGTATTTAAAATTTTACAAAAGATATTGTTCATGGTATTTTCAAAGTATGAACAGAAAACCTGTAGTCGCAATAGTCGGACGTCCAAATGTAGGTAAATCTACATTTGTTAATCGTTTGGTCGGAGCAAGAAATTCTATAGTAGATGATGCTCCAGGCGTGACTCGCGACAGAATATACTTTGATGTCGATTGGCAAGGCAAAATATTTACTGTTATTGATACAGGTGGTATTATACCCGGTGATGATGACGATATTATGAATTCAATTTTCTCTCAGGCGCAGCTTGCCTGTGAGGAAGCAGATAAGATAATATTTATTGTCGATGGTAAAGATGGTATAAATCCTGTTGATTATGATATTGCAAATATTTTACGTCGATCTTCAAAACCTGTTTATCTTGCAGTAAATAAATGTGATAATCCCGAATCAATGGCAATGACAAGTGATTTTTACTCTTTGTCAGTTGGTGAGCCTATTGCGATTTCAGCTTTACATGGCTCTGGCGGAGTTGGTGATTTATTGGAAATCTTAACTGAAGATTTTGAAATATTGGATAATGAGGGAAATGACAACAGAATCAGAATAGCTATTGTTGGTCGCCCAAATGCAGGTAAATCTTCAATAGTAAATGCGCTTTTGGATAAAAAAAGAGTTATAGTGTCTGATATCTCAGGTACTACGCGCGATAGTATTGATAGTCATATAAAGTATAATGAAACGGATTTTACTATAGTTGATACAGCAGGAATAAGAAAAAAATCAAAAGTGGATTATGGTGTTGAGAAATTTGCGGTTGATAGAGCAATTCGTTCCATCAGAGATTGTGATGTTGCATTGCTTGTAATTGATGCGAAGGAAGGAATTTCTGATCAGGACAAAAGAATTTCTTCAATCATTACCGAATCCGGCAAGGGGATAATTGTTGCGATTAACAAATGGGATTTAATAGAGGATAAAAAAGCAAATACTATCAATAAATTTAGCGAAAAG
Source organism: uncultured bacterium (assembly GCA_902794035.1). Lineage (GTDB taxonomy): Bacteria > Cyanobacteriota > Vampirovibrionia > Gastranaerophilales > Gastranaerophilaceae > Zag111. Next base: position 155,259 of record CADBFN010000003.1, on the reverse strand, counting down.
CTTGAAAATGATATTCCTTTTTTAAGTTATGCCCCTAAAATTTTTATTAGTGCGGTTACAAAACAAAGATTAAATCAGATCTTTGAAGAAGCTCTTACTGTTTATCAGGAAGGTTGCAAGCGTATTTCTACAGGACTTTTGAATAAGGTTATTAATGAAGCCTATGCTCTGAACCCTCCTACAAGTTTTAAAGGTAAGAGATTAAAAATCTATTATACAACTCAGGTGACATCTCAGCCTCCGACCTTTGTATTTTTTGTAAATAATGAAGAATTGCTGAAAGACAATTACAAACGATATCTTGAAAACAAACTAAGAGAGGCTTTTGGATTTTTTGGCAACCCAATCAGGCTCAGCGCAAGAGAACGAAAAGAAAAGAAATAAAATATTATGTAAATTAAACTTTTGCGTAATATTCTTCTTCAATAATTGCAATAATTTTATTAAGGAAAGCTTTGTATCTTGTACGGACTGCTTCTCCGGAAAGAACAATATCGGCATGTTCTTTACAAGGTCTGATATAAATTTCTGCTTTTTGTGAAGCGTTTTTGTATATTGTATGGGCACTATCCCCAAGATGTCTTTCAGTTGCTCTTATATAAAATCTCTCTTTTTGTATGTGATGTCTAACATCTACATAAATTTTAAAATCAAAGGCATCTTTGATTTTTGGTGTAAGTGTAAATAATCCTTCAGAAATGATTACTTTTGATGGTTTTGCAAGTGTACAATTGTCATGTCTTATTGCAGTCCCTGACATGTCATATTTTGGGAGGTAAACTTCTCTGCCTGAAAGTAACTCTTTAATATGCGTGTGCATCAATTCGAGTTCCAATGCGTCAGGTATATCAAGATCGTAGTGTTTTGCAAATTCTGAAAAACTCCCTGCGGCTTTGACCATCTCTGAACGATCATAATAATAGTCGTCTGTATTTACTCTTGTAATTACATTATCTAATTTGTAAGCCTGGGCAAATGAATTAATTGTGTCAATTATATCAAGTGTAATTGTTGATTTGCCACTGGCTGTTTCGCCTGCAATCCCTACAGATGCCGGTCTGTTTATTTTGCCTGTAATGTAATTAGTCAGACGTTTGATAACTTCAGGCTTATAGCTGACTATAACGGAGTTATCCGATTTTAGTTCATTATCAAAAATATTTTTTAAACGGATTTCGATATGAGATAGTTTTTCTTCAGGTAAAGACACATAAAGCTTGTTTTGCTTTTTTTCTTCTTTGACCTTGTTTATTGTATTCAACATAATTTTCCTTTATGGAATTATTTTTACCTACTATATCAGAATTAAAATCAAAACAAAATATTTTTTGACAAAAGATTAAGAAATTCTACATATAAATTTACAATGAAAATGTGTTTCCTACAAAATTTACATCATACCTTTACGGCTGAAAAATATAGCAACAATGCAAGTTGCAAGTATAGATATCATTATTACAAACAAAAATCCCAAACTGTTGTTGCCAAACGGCATAGGTACGTTCATACCCCAAAAGCTGCCTATCATTGTTGGTATAGACATAATGATTGTAATTGATGCTAAAAATTTCATTACGAGGTTCAGGTTATTATTGATTATTGAAGCCATGCAATCCATCATGCTTTCGAGAATTGTCCGGTGCATTTCAACCATCTCAGAAGCCTGCTTATTTTCAATAATTACATCTTCAAGCATGTCTATATCATCTTCTGTGAATCTTAATATTGACTGTAGGTTTGCAGTATTGGTATTTACTATTCGCAAAAGCTTTTGCAATACAAGCTGATTGTCTTTTAATGACGTTGTAAAGTAAACTAATGATTTCTGTATTTCCATTAATTGAAATAAAGCTTTGTTATGAGTTGTTTTTCTCAGAGAATCTTCAATATTTTCAGTTTGCTTGTTGATAATGTTCAAATACCTTAAATAAAATTTTGCAGCCCTGAATAAGATGCTTAACATGAAGTTTGCTTTTTTTCTTGTATCAAAGAATTTTGCCGTATCTTCATTAAAAGAACTTATAATTTTATTTTCTTTAGAACATACAGTAATTATGCTTTCAGGTGTAAAAATCAAACCTAAAGGCAAAGTATCAAAGTTTCCTTCATCATCCATTATTGGAACATTCGTGATGACCAGCAAATTGCCGTCTTCAAATTCCATACGGGATAACTCGTCGGCGTCTAATGAGTTGCTGATAAAATTTTCTTCAAGTCCCAATACAAGAGCAACCTGTTCAATTTCTTCTCTTGTCGGATTTATTAAGTTAAACCAGGAACCGGAAACCGCCTCATTTAGATCAAGCGTTTTTAATGTTCCATCATCTTGCGTTTTGGTGATTTCCAACATAATACGATACCTGCAACTGACTACAAGTATATTAAACTACACTTTTTACAGAATTTCAATACTAAATTTTATTTGGATTATTATGCTTATAAAATTATGGTTTGTGGAAATACTTCTTCGACCATATCTGTCCATTTATCTTTTTTAAAGAATCCGATTGAAAATTCTGCGGTATTTTCACCAATTTGCTGTGCTTCCGGGACTTTAATAGGAGGTCCAGCAGGTGTTGTTCTTGCAGGGTTTTGAGGGTTTGAGATTATTCCGGTGCTTCTTAGTAGTGTAACAGATAAACTGTTTTGGAATATTTCATATTCCGTTAAACCTTTTGTAATAACTCCAAAACCGTTTGACCATACAAATCTTTGCATTGGGGCTGTGTTTGATTTAGCTTCAAGCCCTTTTCTTTGTGGCAGATTTTCTCTTATGTTATAGTCGGGTGTGAATTTTCTTTTAATTAAACAGTTCATATCTTCTGACCATGTTTCTTTAATCTGCTTCTTTAAATTAAATCTTACCTGCCATAGCATATTTGTATGGAGATTTGACCATTTTACGGAGAAATTAAGTAATTGTGATTTTTTATAAAGTTTTACTACAACGGAGAAAAATGACGTGTCAATCTTAATAGCACAACACAATGGACCGTTTGTTAAAATTTTTGCCGAACGTATTTTGGCCGTTTCTCCTGTATCGGATTTGTCAGGTCCATAGTTGTACGTATCTCCGAGATCTTTGAATCTCACAAATTCAATAAAGTTTTCGTATTTGTTTTTGCTTTCATACAGATTAATTTCTCCGTTTGTTACTTCAATTTTGATATTTGAATTTTCCAGAATATTATCTGTTATATGCAAATCTGATGGCGTATTGTCGTTATTGATTTCTTTTAAAGCCGTATAAATATTTGTATAGTCTTCTGTTACTGGAATTTTATTTGTATCGTATAGCAAGTGGGCAGGAAAACCATTTTTTTTGCTTACAATTTGAAGTGAATCATCTCTGTTGTCCTGTTCGTATTCTAAAATTCTGTATTTGTCAGCATTTGTGAAGCTTACGATTAAATTCTCTTTCTGCCTGAAGCGTATTTCTTCAATAATTGTGTTTGCAATTTGCAGGATTTTCTTATATCGCACGATATTTTCCTGATGCACATCATCTGTAGAACATCCGCAAATGCTGTCATGAGCCTGGTTTTGCAAAAGCAGTTTATACGCGTATTCGATAGGTTTTGTATATTCGTTGCCAAAGTCATATTGTAATTTGTTGGCTAAATCCAGTTTATATGAGCATTCAGTGTTGTATTGCTTCAGCTTAGTTCTTGCACTGTAACATCCCGGGAGTATAAATGTTTTTGAATTATCTCTCAATTCCTCATTATATTTAACTTTAAATTTTACGTTATTAAAATATTCAAAAGGTGATGATAATTCAATAGCGTAATCACTTAAAAGTTCATTGATATTTTTAATTTGCTCAGAGATGTTCTTAGGAATATCAAGGTGATCTGCTCCTATAGGTAATAATAGTATGTTGCCTGATTTCTCAGCAATTTTATCCAAATTTGATTTCAAAAATTCTGCTTTTTCCTGATAAGATTTATCAGATGAAAAAATATCCATAAAATACCCGCGAATTAAATTTACGGTATTTACACCGTTAAATATAAATTCCGATGGAAGATCTCCTGCTCCCCGCCAGACCATTGCCTTGTCTATACCATATTCTTTTAATATTTTCGGCACATTTTCACTATGTCCAAAAGTGTCGGCAAAATATCCTATAAAGTCAGTGCAGCCAAATTTCTGAGCAATACTCATACCTATTTCAAGATTTTTTCTGAAGCATATTCCGTCAGTCAGAAATTCATCAACCAATGTATAAAAAGGTCCGATAAAAAGTTTTTTCTCTGATATAAATTGCCGTATAAGTTCTTCTTTTTCAGGACGGAATTCCAGATAATCCAGTAACGCAGAAACCTGTCCGTCAAAATAAAATGAAGGAATCTCTCCTTTTTCTAACAATTCAAGAACATTATCAAAAACTCTCAAAAGTCTTAATCTGAAGACTTCAAACTCTCTGTACCACTCTCTGTCCCAATGTGTATGCAGGTATGCTATTACCCGTTTTTTATTATTTTCAGCCATGATTTTATAATATCATTTTGGAATAAATTAATCCATATATTAACTTACTGTCTGATGTAAGTTTATTATTTTTAGAAAATTCTTTTATTACAGAGGTGTTTAATATGTTAAAGAAAATTATTATAATGAGTTTTGTTTTTTCTGTTCTTTTTTCAGGTATAACTGCTTTTGCATATAGCGAAAGTTATAATTCTTCTGATTATGGAGAAGAAAATTGGATTAACCGTGGCGATACATATTGTAGTGAAAAAAAAGGACTTTTAGAAAAAATAAAAAGTGCTTTTGTCGGTATGCCAACGGGTTATACCCCGCAAATTGATCCGTCTCCATACTTAAACCAATATTATGGACCATCTTATCAGCAGGGATATTACACCGGAAACAGATGGAATGATCACAATTCTTATTATCCGCCTTATCCAATGCGTGTTTATGGTCGTTCTTTCTAAATGTAAAAATTATATAAAAATATAATATTATTGCTATTTTAATGGTATTATACATAATGTAGTTATTTTAAGGAGAGATACATATTATGTGTGGTATCGTTGGATATGTTGGGACAAACCCTGTTTTGGATATATTATTAGACGGATTGGAACAATTAGAGTACAGAGGATATGATTCGTCAGGTATTGCCGTCAAATGTGATGATGAAATAAAAGTCTATAAAGCTGTCGGCAAATTGAAAAATCTCCGAGAAGAATTGTCTTCTCATGCTTATGAAATATCAAAATCAACAATAGGTATCGGACATATTCGCTGGGCTACTCATGGTGCACCGACGACTGTTAATGCTCATCCGCATACATGTAATTGCGGAAGTCTTGTTGTTGTTCATAACGGTATAATTGAAAATTATAAAGAATTAAAAGCAAAACTTGAAAAAGACGGTTGTGTTTTTCGTTCTCAAACTGATACCGAAACTGTAGCACATCTTGTCGCTCAGAAATATGGTCAGGTAAAAGATTTAACAAAAGCGGTTGAGCTTGCTACAAAAGAAATTGAAGGTGCTTATGCTCTTGAAATTATGCATAATGATGAACCTGATAAACTCGTAATTACAAAAAGGAATGCACCTTTGATTATTGGTATCGGCAGTGACGGTTATTATGCCGCATCTGATATTCCTGCATTTATCAAACATACAAATAAAGCAATATATTTGTCAGATAACCAAATTGCTACATTAACAAAAGATTCGGTAAAAATACAGGATATAAACGGTAATGAAATTAATCCAAAAATTGAACAATTACCTTGGGAACCTGTTGCATTGAGTAAAATGGGCTATAAGCACTATATGCTTAAAGAAATTCATGAACAACCTGATGTAATCAGAAATATTTTGGTCGGTAAACTCCATACATCTGATTCTCCTGTTGAATTGAACGAAGTTAAACTGACAAAAGAGACACTTAAAAATTTGAACAGAATACAGGTCATTGCCTGCGGTACATCATTGCATGCGGCAATGATAGGCAAATATTTAATTGAAGATTTGTGTGGTATTCCTGTTGATGTTGAGGCTTCAAGTGAATATATCTACAGAAAAACCGTAACGGATGCACATACTCTTGTAATTGGTGTTTCTCAGTCAGGTGAAACCGCAGATACTCTTACGGCGATAAAGCAATCAAAAGCAAAAGGTTCGCATATTTTAATTATTACAAACAGACCTGATAGTGCTATGGCAAGAGAAGCAGATAGTTTGTTATCCGTTAATGCAGGTATTGAAGTTTCGGTTGCGGCTACAAAATCATATATTGCTCAGCTTACATCTTTTTATCTTCTGGCTCTGTATATGGCTGAAATTAAAGGCTCGGCAAGTAGTGAAACCATAAAGAATTTAAAATCTGAAATGCTTTTGCTCCCTCAAAAGATAGAGCAAATTCTTGCAAATAAAGATCACATTCAGACTTGTGCAAGGAAGTATTCCGGAACAAGAGATTTTATCTATATTGCAAGAGGTGTAAATTATCCGACGGCATTAGAAGGAGCATTAAAACTTAAAGAAATCAGTTATATAAATGCTACAGGTTATCCTGCAGGTGAATTAAAGCATGGACCTATTGCTATGCTTGATGAAACAATGCCTGTCTTGTCTGTTTTAATGAAAGGTTCTGTTTATGAAAAGCTTTTGTCTAATAGCGAAGAAGCCAAAGCAAGAAATGCAAGAATGATTGCATTAACAAATTCAACTGACAAAAAACTTGATGATTTGTTTGATTATATAATAAGAGTTCCTGAAGTTGAAGAGATGTTATCACCGATTATTGCGATTGTCCCGTTACAGTTAATTGCATATTACATTGCTGAATTTTTGGGCAAAGATGTTGATCAGCCGAGAAACCTTGCGAAATCTGTTACGGTTGAGTAGGAGTTAAGTGTGACTTGTTCTATAAAATCAGATATAGTAAAAGTTTCAAAAAATGTTACAGATTTTGAAAATGTTTTATCAGAAATTTGTAATGGCGAAATTATTCGCTGGGCAATTATTGAAGTCGGGGGTGATTTCTATAAAATTAGTTTTTCTTATAAAAAAGATGCGCTAATATAGCGCATCTTTTTTTGGTATTTCTTATTTGTACGACTAGGCTAATACTTCATTCATAACTTCCATATCTTTGTATTTTTGGTCGATGGCACCTTCTTTTTTAAAGAAACCGGTAATTGTTTTATAACCAGCATATGCCAGTAATCCGATTCCTGCTGCGATTAATGCATATTTACCTTTAGTTGCTGTTGGTGCACTCATGAATTTTTTAGCTGCATCTGCAACTTTTGTTGCGATATTTTTTACCGTTTTATTTGATGCAATTTTTGAAATTCCTGATTTTACAGCATTAATTACTTTTGAGCCAATTTTTGATGTTTTTACTTTATCAAATACTTTGCTTAAGAAACTTGCTGCTTTTTTACCTGTTTCACTTTGAGCTGTTTTTTTTACATATTCTGCTGCTTTTTCAATGCCTGCTCCTGTATATTTTATGGCTTTTGATGCTAATTTAGGATTTGCTTTGGCTGCCTGTTTTACTAAATATGGAGCTGCTGCTAAACTCCCCAAACCAACTGCAGTTGAAATTTTATTAGCTGCGTGTTCCCCATTTTGTGTTTTTGGTCTTATTGCTGTTGCTGCTGCTACTGTGCCACCACATAAACCTAATGTTGTTAATCTGCCTACGTTCATTAAAATCCCTACCTTTCAAAAAAATATTAACCTATCTACTTTTATATAAAGTATTTTTTTTAGGAATAATTGCTTTTTATATAAAAAATTATGTAATATTTCTTAACATAATTACTAAAAAACAAGGAATAAGCAGTAAATCTTATTCCTTGTTTTATTTTATTATTGTTGGTTGATTTTATCTCATTGATACTTTGTTTACTTCATCTAGTACCATATTTAGATATAATAACTGATTTGCAGTAGCCTGATCAAGATTTACAAATTGTGCCCCTGCTCTATGGGATGTAGCTGAAACAACTTTTGCATTTGCTTTGATATCCAAAGCACCGTATTTCATGTGAACAGGTATTACATCTCCGACTTTTAAGTCATTGTTGTGTGTTACTGAAACTCCGCCTCGGGATACGTCAAGTAAGTTTTCTACACCGTTTCCTCTTTCAAGAGAAATAGGATTTTTGTTATTTGATACGTTGTATCTTACATATTGACGTTTGTCCATAGTATCGATATTGCTTTCAGCAACTCTGTTGATGTAAAGAGATTTTCTGTTTTCATCAACAGTTCTAGGATCATTGCTCGGTTCTGTTGATGGAGCTGTTGTAGGAGGTAAATCTGTCGGTCCATCTGTTGGCAAATCCGTCGGTCCGTCTGTTGGCGTATCTGTAGGTACAGGCGTTGGAGGGTTTGGATCTATTGTAGGTTCATCCGTTGGCGGATCTGTAGGAGGGTCTGTAGGCGCATCTGTCGGTGCGTCTGTAGGAGCATCAGTCGGCACATCAGTTGGAGCATCAGTCGGTGCATCAGTCGGTGCATCTGTCGGTGCATCTGTCGGAGCATCTGTCGGTGCATCCGTTGGAGCATCTGTAGGTGCATCAGTTGGAGCATCTGTAGGTGCATCAGTTGGAGCATCTGTAGGTGCATCAGTTGGAGCATCTGTCGGTGCATCTGTCGGTGCATCCGTTGGAGCATCTGTAGGTGTGCCTGTTGGCACGTCAGTTGGCGCATCAGTTGGCGCATCTGTTGGCGCATCTGTTGGAACATCGGTTGGTCCGTCTGTAGGTAAATCCGTAGGACCTTCTGAAGGTGTATCTGTTGGTACATCCGTTGGAGGATTTGGATCAATTGTTGGTTCTGCAGTTGGTGCATCTGTTATTTCTAATGGAGTTGCATCAACTATATTGTCATCATCATCAACATTAGACGGAATTCCATCAAATATGCCATCTCCGTCTCCCTGCGGATAGTAGTAATTTCTTTCTTTTTCGTTTCTGCCTATATCTGTAACATCATCTGGTCTGACCGCGTGTCCTGTAGGAATTTCATTTGTTCCTTCTATTTTTGCAGTTGAATTATCAGGTGATTTTGAAAAACCATCTTTACCTAAATGAGCTACAACGCCATTTGCATATATGTTATCCGCAGTTATATCAAGTTTGCCGTTATCAAGTCTTCCATTGTTAATTTTAACTTTAGAATCAGCGTAACCGTAGTGTCCGCCATCAACATAAGTCCCGTTTGGTCTTAATGTTTTATTTATATCTAAGGCTTTAACTGTTGCGTTATTAGGGATTGAATCTTTTTCTCCAACTCCTGTATATCCGCCGTTTGGCAATGAAGGGTTATCTGCAAGCCCGTTTGTTCTTGGTCCGAAGTAATCTACAGGAGTTCTTGGTACAGTCCCTAAATGATTTATTTCAACTGATTGTCCTCTTGCGATAATTTTTAAATCATCTTCTGCAGTGACTTCATCTATATATACATTCCCTGCAAATTCAGCATTTACTTCACCTTCTCTTGAAATCATAGAACATACGTTATTTACTGCGTATTTGTCATCTAAACCTTTAATATATATATCTTCATTTGCAAGAACATCCATTCCGTATCCGCCTGCCGAAGTCGGGTTATCTTTTGTTGCTAAAGCTCCCGGTTTTGTCTGGTTAAATGTCAAAGGAGAGTTTTTAGCTCCAATATCTTTACTTGCAATCAATGAAAGTCCGTAACCTTCAACATTAGGTTTTGCAGCGTCTTTAGAAGCATTTAACATACTATACCTTGTTACACCATCATTTTGGTCATAATCTGTTGTTAAAATTACTCTGCCATCTGCATCAATTGTATCAATATTCATGTCTGAATTTATTGCGGCATAGTTGATTACATAATTACTTGGCTTAAGTGCGGAAGTATCTGTTGTACGGGCGGTAACAGTTCCTTTAATATTGCCGTTTACTGATTTTGCGTAATCTCTTGTTGTAGCGGCATTAGAAATCCCTGTGCAGTATCCGCCGGTGCAGTTATCTCCGACATTCAAGCCTATAGTACCGTCTGTAACGTCCATATTCAAGTTGCCGTCAGCCTTTAATAATGTTTTAGCATCTTTAATTTTCATAATGGAAGCATCTGTCTGTTGTCCTTCATAGTTCAGAATACTGCCATTTTTTACATTTATATCAATATTTTTACCTGCGGTTATGTAATTATTATTCGTTGTTCTGTCACCTATTACTACATTACCGCCGTTTGCTTTTATGTAAACATTATCATCTGCATTTGTAAGTCCTTTGTGCTCAATGCCTGAAATTGAAGTGTCATTCATTAATACATCTCTGTTGCTGTTAATTCTTCCTGCAGATGCAATTTTTATACCTTCACTACCTTTGTTTGTTAATTCAATGTTGCCGTTTGAAACCATGTTCCCGCTTAAAACAATTCCGCTTGTAGAAATGTTGTTTACGGATGTTACGCCTGTTCCGTAGTTCATAACTGAACCTGAAATATCTGTACCATTTACTGATGTAAATGTTATTGAACCATTATTTTTATTTAATGATTTTGCGGATTTTACACCTTCGGTATTTACTAATTGCTCAAACAAATTGTCATTGTAAGCTTTTACAATATCTTCCCCTTTTGCAACCATTTTGCCAGGAACATCAATTTTTGATGATACAATATCTATATCTTTAGCCGCTATTACTTTCCCGTCTATTTTTACAACACCGTTACCTGCGTTTTCTACAGATTTTAGGCCACTCCAGTTTGAAGTAGGATTGTTTTTATATTTGTTATATATATCTGAATTTGGAGTGTAAACACCAAGTGAACCTACATTTAAAACGCCTGAAGCACCTACTACCATTCCGTTTGGAGAAACGAATATAGCTCTTCCGTTATAAAAACTGCCGTCACGCATAGAATTTATAACACCGTTGATATTAATTTTATTATCAACGAGGTTTATAAATGTATTTATATTTTTGCCACCTTTTTGAAATAATAAGTTCGCAACATCTCCCTGGCTTAGGTCAAAATCAAGATATTTTCTGTAACCTATATCAGTATTTGTTATTACTGCGGTAGGATCAATATTATATGTGCTGCCAGTTCCTCCGTTTGTTAAAGCTACATTAGTTATGTTAGTAGCAAATGCTGATATCATCATTGTTTGATGTAGCAAAAATAATGATGTTAATGCAGCAGAAACTAATCTTTGGGTTCTTTTTCGGCTATTCATTTTATTATCCTTTCATATATTTTATAAGTCTGGTTATTTATATTCTATCAAGAGCAAAGTATTTATACTTAAAATGTTACCTTTTTTTAAGCATTTTAACATGCCTTAAAACATTTATTTTAAGTTTATAAAGATTAAATTTTGCTACTTTAAATATTAATGTTAAGATTTGTTAATCTGATGTTTTAAATATAAAGAATTTATCTATTGCGTACGAAACATAAAATACTGCTAATATTGCGAAGAATTGTGCAGCTCCGGATATGTTTATTAAATTTAATTTAAATGCATAATATACACATGCTGTAGGTATTGCTGCTGATAAAATTCTTATTAATGTATTTTTAGGGATTTTGATGTTGAAGTCCGGCAAAACTATTATTGCAGATAAAATAAAGTATAAGAAGTTTGCGGCAAATGTTGCAATCCCAACCCCAATTAAACCCATTTTAGGAATTAATAAAATGTTCAGTATAACCCCTACAATCCCTGATATTAATTTAATTATAAATTCAATATGAGTTTTGTTGGCTAAGTGGTATTGTAGAGTTGTGTAATCTGTCAAACCGAGGAAAAATACCCCAAATGAAAAATATGGTACAAGGGTTGCAGCTTCATAAAATTTTGCATTTGTTTTTAATAATACTGTATAGTCAGTGCTATATAATGACATTATAGCGATTAATGGCAGTGCCATTAAAATATAATATCCCATAAATTTTGTTATTATTGGTCTGACGTCAATTTTAGCTTCATACATATTAATTATTCTTGGTATAACTGCAACTGTAAGCATCGCAAATAAAGGCATAAGAATAGGTAAGGTTAAGCCGTATCCAACCCCTACAAATGCTGCTTTTGTAAAACCGCTGATACCGCCCATAATAATTTTGTTACTTTGGGTAATAATCCAGGCACTTAATGATGTCGCCGCAACAGGAATCCCATATTTAATTATCGGAACAACAAATTTCCATTCAACTTTTTGAAATCTGAATATTTTAATAATATCACATTGATATAGGAGTAAAATATCGATTAATGATATTGCAACCCCCATACCTAATAAAATTGATGCTGCTCCAAGGTGGAAAAATTTCGCAAAAAATACTGTCAAACCGATGGTTACAAATTGATTCAATATTGTAGTAAAAGAGTATGATATTGATTTAAGCTGAGCTCTTAGTATTTGTTGAAGTAAAGCTCTTATTGCTACAGGTATAATCAAAAGTAATACTGCAAGGAAGTACTTATATGGGACATGAAAGAATGAGTACATCCAGTTCCGGAATAAGAATGATAATCCAAACATTAATAACATGTTTACGGTTAAAATAGAAACTATCATTGTTAAATATTTCGGTAAATCTTTTTCAATCTGGTGTACTCTGAAAAATCTCAGTCCGGCAAGACCTACCCAATCTGAAAATATGATACACAAAAATGATAACATTGCGATTGAAACGGTATATAATCCGTATTGTTCTGTAGAGAACAAATTTGTATATATCGGTAATGTTATAACATTACCAAACATTCCGCACAATTTTGACGGCGCATATTTTAACATATCCGTAAAAATTGCCCGTGTTTCTTTTTCTTCCAGCTCTTTATTTACTACATATTCCATATTTCTTCCTTTATACTATTTCGCCAAATAAATCGTATTCGTCAGCATCTTTTATTATTACTTTTTCTATATCACCGGGTACTACTTCAGAATTACTTGTTGCATATACCAAGCCATCGACTTCAGGGGCGTCGTGTTCAGAACGTAGTATAATCAATCCGTTGTCACTGTATCCCTCAACTATACATTGTAGTATTGTATTTATATATTTTTTGTTGTTCTTTAGTGAAATTTCTTTTTGCAATTCCATTAATTTCTTATAGCGTTGATGTTTAATTTTTGCGGCTATTTGAGGTTTCAGAGAGTATGAATAGGTATTTTTCTCTCTGGAATATTCAAAAGCTCCCATTCTGTCAAATTTTACAGTTTTTACAAAATTATATAAATGCTCAAATTCTTCTTCTGTTTCCCCCGGATAACCGACAATCAGCGAAGTTCTTATGGTTACATTTGGTATTTTTGTGCGTATTTTGTTTACAAGCTCGGTGTAGTCCATCACCGGTCTTTTCATTGATTTCAGAACTCTCGGGTGTGAGTGTTGAAGTGGAATATCAACATATTTTACAACCTTATCAAGATTTGCAATTGCATCTAATAATTCATCAGTCATCTGGGTTGGATATGCATACATGATACGAATCCAACTTAATCCCTCAATTTTATTGAGCTCTCTCAGCAATTCAGGCAAAGCCTGATGCCCATATAAATCTATTCCGTATGATGATGTATCCTGAGCGATTAGTACAATTTCTGTTACCCCTTTTTGTGCTAATAATTTTGCTTCGTTTACAATATTTTCTATTGGTCTTGAAACGTATTTGCCTCTTAATTTTGGAATTATGCAATATCCGCATTCATAGTTACAGCCATCACCGATTTTTATATATGAGCTTGCTCCGACTGTAATTTGTTGTCTTGTCACATCTTCCGGATATTTATATTGAGGAACATCTTGTATTATATCTTTAACTTCTCCCTGTTGCAGTTCTCTTAATATGTTAATAATATCTGCAGGATTTGTAGCCCCAATCATTCCGTTTATTTCAGGAATCGCATTTTTTAAATCCGATTTGTGCTTTTGCGGAAGACAGCCAGTTACTATTATTTTTTTGCCTTTATCTGCCATTTCTAAAATGCTGTCGACAGATTCTTTTTCCGCATCATGAATAAAAGAACAGGTATTAATTATTACAACATCTGCTTCTTGTTCATTTAATGTTATTTCATAACCGTTCTTATCAAGCAGACCCAGCATAAGCTCTGAATCAACAAGATTTTTTGCACATCCATGATTAATCAATGCTATTTTCATATGTCTATTCTAACATCAAAACATTTAGTCTTTTGAAAATATTACGATATATTTATAATTTTGTAGTAAGATATCACTATGAAAAAGGTTGAATTGTTGTCTCCTGCCAAAAATTTAGAAACTGCTATTGCCGCAATAAATAGTGGCGCAGATGCTGTTTATATAGGTGCAAGTGATTTCGGTGCAAGAGTTAATGCATCTAATACTGTCGAAAATATTGAAAAGCTTGTAAATTACGCACATAAGTTTTATGTCAGAGTGCATGTTACAATCAATACAATTCTAAGTGATGAAGAATTGCCGAAAGCCATAGAGCTGATTCAACAACTCTATTCTATCGGTGTTGATGCAATTATTATTCAGGATATGGGTATTTTAAAAGCGGCGATTGAGCAAAAAATTCCGCCTATACAAATTCATATGAGTACTCAGTGTAATAACCGAGATATTAATAAGATTAAATTCTTTGATAAAATCGGAGTATCAAGAGTAATATTGGCAAGAGAACTTTCTTTGTCGCAGATCGAGCAGATTTGCAATAATGTTAGTTGTGAAATTGAAACTTTTGTCCATGGTGCGTTGTGTGTGTCATACAGCGGTCAATGCTATCTTTCTTATGCAAATGGCGGACGAAGTGCAAATAAAGGTGCATGTGCACAGCCTTGCAGGAAAAAATATTCTTTAGTTGATGAGGATAATAAATATTATTTAAAAGATAAATACTTGTTGTCTTTAAAAGATTTTAATGCGTCTAAAAGTCTTGCAAAATTAATATCTTGCGGAGTTAAATCATTTAAGATTGAAGGCAGATTAAAAGATATAAATTACGTCAGGAATGTTACCTTGTACTATAATAATTTAATTAATAAATATGCAAACAGAACTTCATCAGGGAAAATTTTTACAGAGTTTGATCCTGATATATCCAAAACTTTTAACAGGTTATATACAGATTATTTTTTGAATTCAAGACATGACTGCTATAATTTTCTTACTCCAAAGTCTATGGGTGAATATATCGGCAAAGTTTCAAAATCTGATAAAAATTATTTTGAAATTGACAGCAATTCGGAGCTTTCGCCACAAGATGGTATTTTTTATTCCGTTGAAGATATGGCTGAAGGTTTTATGGTTAATAAAGTTGTAAAAAATAAAATTTATCCCAATAAATTGTTAAATATTCCTGTCGGAACAAAATTGTATAGAAATTATGATTCTGCGTATGATAAAAAATTAACTTCTTCAAAAATTGTTCGCAAAATTAGGGTGAAATTTGAAGTTTTTAAAGATAAAATAATAGCAACTGATGAAGATTCAAATAATGCAAGTATTGCTTTAGGAGATTATGAATATGCGCTGAATAAATCAAAAGCTTCTGAAACTATAATTAATCACTTGAAAAAATCAGGTGAAAGTGATTTTTATGTTACAGATGTAAAATTGTCATTAGATAGTGATATTCCATTTTTGCCTGTTTCAAAAATAAATGAGCTTCGCCGAAACATATTAGATAAGTTGATGGCTGAGCGTATAAAAAATTATCCAAAAATTGTTCAAAATGTTTTATCTTATGCTGATTTTTATGAAGATAGCGTTGATTACAGGGCAAATGTATATAATAAAGAAGCAGAAAAATTTTATTCAAAGTGTAATTGCAGTGTAAATCAGCACGCTATAGAGTCAAGTAAAACTATATCCTCAGGGGTAGAGCTTATGCGTTGCAAACATTGTTTACGTTTTGCCGCAGGTATTTGTACTAAAAAATCTAAATTAAATAAATCATTATATCTTATGGATGAAAACGGTAAAAAATACCCGCTTAAATTCGATTGCAAAAATTGTGAAATGGTTATTTTAAATCCGTAGTTTATTTAATCAAAGCTTGAATTTCTTTAAAATGTTTATTTTGAGAAGTTTTAAGAAGTTGAAAAAGTACAATTTCAAGGCAGGTAATTTTTGCCCCATACTGCTTTAACAATTCAATCCCTGTATCAAATTCATCTTTGTTTCTGCTTGTGCATGCATCTTTTAAAATGAACACCTCATAGCCCTTTTTTATTAAATCTACAGCGGTTTGTAATACGCAAATATGCAATTCAATACCTGCTATGATTACCTGCTTTTTATTTGATTTACTTAATTCTTGATGAAATTCACTTTCTGAGTATGCAGAAAACGAGCTTTTTTCAATAATAGTTGCGAAATCTGCAGTATTTGTCATTATTGCGTTTGTTGTATGACCTAAGCCTTTGGGGTACTGCTCTGTTATAATAGTCGGGATGTTGAGTATATTAGCCGTTTTACAAATTTTGGCAGCTTTTTCTTCGCATAAATCTCCGTTAAATCCGGCTTTAACAAGTTTATCTTGTATATCAATAATCACGAGTAAACAATTTTTAATATCAAGCATTTGTGTAATCTCCGGAAAACTCACTGTAAAGCTTATTTAAAAGTTTTGAAATCAGTTTTTCATCAAACTTGTTTAATGGAATGATTCCTTCTGAATTTTCAGTTGTATCAAGTCCTTTATGTATAATTTGGGTATTTATTTTTGCAAAACCGTCGTATTTCATAATGAGTTCGCTATGATGTTTTGGGTCTTTTAAGCTAAATACACATTCAGTTTCGTTAGCATATTGATTAATATTTGTGTTATCTAACATAGATTCAAATTGCTTTTCATATCTGAAAAATAATGGTTGAATAAGGTCATTTAGTTTTTTATTATATGTTTTATAAAATAATTTGAAGTGTTTATCTTTTCTATCATTATTATCCCAATTCTCATTCAGATAATTATTCTTTTCTAATGAAGTGTATAACTCATCATTAATTATTGCAGATTTCAAGCTGTCATTTGCTCTTTTTTCTATATCTTCAAGTCTGTTTATTCCAATTTTTGCTATTCCGGAGTGAATTTTTATATCATTCCCCATAATGTTTGAAATTTTATTTAATACGACTTTTGCTCCTTCATAGTCAGTATCAGGCAGAATAAGATAAAATTTCCCGGAACCTTGCGCGATTATATCTGTATTACGCAAGCAAGTTTTAAGACTTAATCCTAATTGATTCATCGAAAATTTTGTTTTACTTTCTTCATCTAACGCCAATATAATATATGCAGCATTTTTAAATTCTTTATGCTCTGTTAAATAATAAAATGCTTCTTTCAGAGCTTTATGTGTATAAAGTCCGGTTTTTGAATTTCTGCAATTTGTTATATCAATAAATATTGATAGTATATTGTTATTTTTTTGCAGTGAAATATATTTAAGGCAATTCAATATTTTTATTTCGGCTTCGTCAATTACAGAAGATTTGCTTATAAAATCATAGATCCCAAGGCTAAATATTCCTGCTAAATTTTCCGGAACATTTTTTGAAGTTAGTATAATAACTTTGCTATAGGAATTTTTTCTTCTAATCAGTTTAATTGTTTTTGATAATTCTTCATTATTGTATTCATCTTCATTAATAAATATTATATTTAGATTATCAAATGAGGTTTGTTTTAAATCCTGAATTGATACAGTCTGAAGGAAATTGCATCTGCGTAATGCTTTAATTTGTGCCAAATATTCTTTAGCTTGAACATTGTTTTCGCTTATTAATATAATATGTTCACTCATAAAATCTACACCTGTAAGTGTTTTTTGATGCACCAATAGCTGCCAACAGCTCCAAACAAAATACTCATAGTAAACATAACCAAAATTACAATGTTCTGAGCATAAGGAGGAGAAGGAACCATGAAAAATTTATGTACGTTTAAAAGCCCGTTTTGAATGTAATTAAGCGGGATTGCAGCAAGTAATGATCCTGTAAAACCATAAAAGGCCCCTTGCATAATAAACGGGAATCTTATGTACCAGTTGTTTACGCCCATAAGTCTCATTATTTCAATTTCTTCTTTCCTTGATTGGATAACAAGCTGTATTGTATTGTTAATTATGGTGATTGTCAGCAATCCCATAATCAAAATTACAATCAATGTAATTGTATTTACAACATGATTTACTAACTCTATTTTTTTTGCCAAATCTTTTGCATAGCTCATATCTTCTACTGATTTAACAGATTTTATCTTGTCAAAAACCAGCTGAAGGTTTTCAGGGTCATCAACTTTTACATGCAGTGTATCAGGTAAAGGATTATCTATATTTGGTAATTTCATTTCTGTTTTCAGCTTATCCCATGAAACGGCTTTTGAAATTGTTGTGATTTCCACAACATGCTCAAATTTTTCAATTTCTGATTTTGCTTCTTTCATGTCTGATGAGCTTTTTAAATATACAGAAATTTCCAGTGCGCTGCCAAGTTCTTTTGAAAATGAAGAAATAGACAATGCGGTTCTGAAGCATGCGCCAAATATCATCAGTATTGCAGCCATAGTAGTAACAATAACTATATTAACCAAACCTGTTCTTTTAATATCTGTAATTGTCTGAATCCCAAGTCTGAAAAGAATTCTTAATTCACAGAGCCAATCTTTTGGTATATGTTTTTTTACATTTGATTTTAAATTATTATTCATATGTACCTGCTTGCATGTCTTTTACTATTTCGCCATGATCAAGTTTGATTACTCTTTTTCTGAAGTAATCTACCATATTATTGTCATGTGTTGAAACAATTACTGTAATTCCTCTTTGGTTAATTTGATCAAGTATTTGCATAATTTCCATCGAATTTTGCGGGTCCAGATTCCCTGTCGGTTCGTCTGCAATAAGTAATGGCGGTCCATTAACAATAGCTCTTGCAATGCCGACTCTTTGCTGTTCACCACCTGATAATTCTGCAGGGGTTGCATTCATTTTTTCATATAAACCTACAATTTTTAATGCACCTTTAACTCGTGCATTAATTTCCTTACTGCTAATACCAAGTGTTCTGATAACATATGCGACATTATCAAAAACGGTTTGATTTTGTAATAATTTATAATCCTGAAATACGATACCCATGCAACGTCTTAAATTCGGAATTTTATTACTTTTTATATTTGCAATATTGATTCCTCCGATTGATACAATTCCGCTTGTAGGCTTTTCTTCGCTGTATAGTAATTTCATCAATGTAGATTTGCCAGCACCAGAAGAACCTACTACAAAAACAAATTCGCCGGAATTTATTTCAAGATTAATGTTTCTTAAAGCATAATGATCATTCTTATATTTCTTAGTTACATTTTTAAGTTTAATCATGAATTAGTTTCCTTTTTGTACATGCTTTTTATTCTTTTGACCAGTGCTTTTGAATCAAGCCCGTAGTATTCTACAAGCTCCCCTGATTTTCCGCTTTGACCAAATTCATCATGAATACCGATTCTATATACTTTTGTCGGGCAATTCCCGCAAACGACTTCACAAACTGCAGAGCCTAAGCCCCCTGTTGTTGAGTGATTCTCAACGGTAATCATAAATTTTGAATTTTTTGCACATTCAATAATTGTTGATTTATCAATTGGTTTGACTACAGGAACATTGACAACTTTAACTGAGATTCCTTCTTTTTTTAATTCCTGAGAAGCTAAAATACATTCTGCAAGTAATTCTCCGTTTGTAAATACTGTTATATCAGAACCTTCTTCTACAGTTACGGCTTTATGAATGTTAAAATGGTATTTTTCATCAAAAATATCTGGGACGTTGCATCTTGAAAGTCTTATATACATCGGGCCTTTGTGTAAAGATGCATATTTGACTACTTCTTCACATTCTCTGGCGTCTGCCGGAACAATTACGGTCATGTGCGGAATTTCTCTCATCAAAGCAATATCTTCAAGAGCCTGATGAGTAGCACCGTCTTCTCCAACTGTTATACCGCCATGCGTGCCTACAATTTTTACATTAAGGTCTGAGTAGCATACACCGTTTCTTATCTGGTCATATGTTCTTCCGGTTGCAAACATTGCAAATGTTGCGGCAAAAGGTGTTTTACCTTGTGTAGCAAGTCCTGCTGCGGTTGCTATCATATCCTGTTCTGCTATTCCGCAATTAAAAAATCTGTCAGGGTATTTGTCTGCAAATATCTTTGTTTGAGTTGAGCATGACAAATCTGCATCAAGCACAACAACATTTTTATTTAATTCTCCTACTTGTGCCAAAGTATTACCAAAAACTTTTCTGATTGATTGAGTCGAATTCTTATCTATAATCATTTTAATCCCTATAATTCTGTTTAATAGAATGTATATCCCCTTCTTTTATTATATTATCACAAAAAAAAAATTCTTGCTATTATTCAGAATTTATATATACAATTTTAAGATATTATTGATTTTCAACCTGTTATTGTAAACTTTTATTAAAATCGTATATATTTTACCGCAATTATTTATATTCACGAACATTTAATAGGTAGAATGGTAATAGACTTAATTTTTATGTAGGAAAGGAAGAATTTATGAATCAAGTACCAATGATGCAGCCGATATATCCGGTACAAGCACCAAATTATGCATTACCTCAACAACCAAACTACAATGCGGTTAAAATAGATATACATAATCCGTCTGTTGGTGGCATGACTCCATGTCAGCCGCAATATCAACCACAGTATGCACCGGTAAATGCGCCAATATACAATTATCCACAGGCTCCAATTTATTGCCCATGCCCTCAGCCGGCAGATAATCAGGTAGCAACGGCTCCTGTATATAATCCGGCTCCTGTACAGTATCCACAAGCCCCTGTACAATATCCTCAGGCTCCGGTTCAATACCCTACGGCAGCTCCTGGCGGACAAACAAATATAAATTATCCGCCGCAACCTGTTCCGGTTCAGACTCCAACTGCACAAGTTCCTCAACCACAGGTTTCAAATCCTCCTGTAATAGAGCAGCCAAAACCGGTTGAACCTGCGATTGATTTAAACGGATTTATTTCAAGATTAGCAAACCCTGATTTCGAAGGACAGGCAGCTGCAATGGAAGAAATTGCTGATATCGTAAACAAACAGCCTGAAAAAGCTCCGGAATTAGTTGATAAACAAGTTTTCAAAGCTTTGAACGACATTATCGCTTTTGATTCTTCAAAAGTTGAAGGTCCTTCCCAAAAGCAAATTGAAATCAGACAAAAATTAGTTAATGGTGAAAAAGTAAGCAAAGAAGACGAAGATTTAGCAAATGCTTACTCACCAAAAGAAATGGCTGAAAGAAATAAAAGTTATGCATTGTTCTCAATTGCATTGTTAGATAAAGTTTATGCTCAGGAAGTTAAAAAATTATCTAACGACACAGTACCTTTAACAGATTTACCTTCAGCAGTAAATGTAGTAAATCAGTTAAAAGATAATCCTAACCCTATGGTTAGAGAATCTGCAATTGAAGCATTAAGCTATATTCAGGATCCTGAATACAAAAAAGATTTAACAACATTATTTACCGTTGCTAAAAACGATCAGGATGCAAGCGTAGCAAAAGCAGCTCAATCAGCTCTTGATAAATTAGATAAAATGGCTTAATCGGATTTATCAGAAAGATTCGTAAATTTCCTTTCTTTAATAAAAGCCCCTCTCAACAGGGGCTTTTTATTGCTTTTTTTAATTACTGAAATCCAGTAGTCTTTCAATTGGTATTTTCAAAAAAGCGGATAGCTCAAGTATTTTAGCTAATGACATGTTTGCTTTTCCGCATTCAATACTTGCAATATAGTTTTGTGAGACGCCCATTATTTCAGCAAGACCTTCTTGTGTTAAGTCTTTTTTTATTCGTTCAATTTTTAAATTCTTCCCAAATTTTTTTAAAAGTGTTTCCTTGTCCATAATTTATAAGTATAAAAAGTTTGACTTATAAATAGTATAGTGTTATAACCTATATTATATTACTTATAACTTATATAGAAGGGTTATATTTTATGAAAAGCAGAGCCTTCACTTTGGCAGAATTAATGATAACAATTGGTATTGTGGGTGTAGTAGCCGCAATAACAATCCCAACATTAATTCAAAATTCGAATAGTAAGAAATTTTCTACTCTGTTTAAAAAAGAATTATCTACCTTAAATCAGGCGGCAATTTCTGCTCAGGCTCAGTATGATATGGATTATGGTTCAATAACATCTGAAAGTGCCCCTTCAACCTGCGAAAGAGATAAGTTTTCAGATTCCAGCGCAACAATGTGCGCTTTGTTTAACAGTACATTGTCTGCCAAAAATTACATGGGTGTTTATGGTCAAATTAGTGGCCCTATATTATTTTCAAAATACAAAATTACGACAACAACAGAAGGTTTTGACCCAACTAATTTTTTGATTTATTCAATGGCAGACGGTTCACTTGTTGGTTTTAACCCAAATGCAAAACGCTGTTCGCTTGAAAGTGGAAAGATAATCAATAAATCAATTTTAACAGATGAAAACGGACTAAAAAATTGTATCGGATTTATAGATGTAAACGGGGTAAGTTTGCCAAATAAAGAAGTCACATGTGCAGACGGAACATCCTCTCTTGATGCAGATAACGCATGTACTCTCAAAACAACTGGTTCAAAAGTTGGAGATGTATATCCTGTGGTGTTTCATGATGGTACAGTAGAACCTGCGACCAATGCGGGCAGATCACAATTTGGTGCAGGAAGAATGAGTGATGAAGAATTAGAGGCTCAGCGAATTGCTAAACGCAGAGATTTTACAAAATGGAAAGCTGAACCCGTCACAACACCAATGACTAAAGCAGATTGTGAAGCCAAAAAAGAATCATTAGGTATAAAGAATTGTCGCTCAGATGATAATGACTACTGGGCTGCAGCAGTAGAAAAATGTGGCGGAGTTCAAAACTTACCAACGTGGGATGATTTGTATGAATTAGCTAAGACAATTTATCCAACTTGCAATGATTTAACAAAGACATGTGAAGGTGAATTTGATAACAGTAAGGCTCCTGCGGGGTTGTCTGGTTTAGAATACTCTTCCTTGTGGTCTAGCAGAGAATCAAATAATCATCATGCATACTCAATGGACTTTCAACATTCCAGAGCAATTCCGACAAACTATAATTCCTTTGGTCGTAATACTTCAGGTTTTAAGGTCGTTTGTGTGGGTGACCTGTAGTAAAATTATGGCCTTTAAACTTTAACTTCCTCTTTCATAGATTCAGGTTTTGGAATGCAGTTTTCATAATTGGCCATTTCTGATATCTGTTGAGCCCATTGATAGATAATTTCATCATGCGAAAGTTTATATGAAATAGGTTTTCCTATTTTTATAACTACATGTTGCCTTTTAAACGGAAAAATTGGCCAAACTTTTAAATATCCTGTCCATTCTGCGATTGCTACAGGAACTATATCAGCTTTTGCGACTTTTGCAATTTCCGCAAATCCTTTTTTTATTCCTTCCAGTTTTCCGTATGGCTTTACTGTTCCTTGTGGAAATATTCCAAGCGACCATGATGTGGTCAATATATCTTTGACAGTTTTAAATGTAGCAATTTCAGGTTTTGTTCTATCAACTGCAAATGCGCCAAGTCGTGCAACCAGCCATTTTAATTTACAATTAGGCTCAAATAGTTCTTTCTTAGCCATAAATGCAATTGGACAATTTGCCCCCATAACCACCATAGGCGGATCTAACTGCGATACATGGTTTGCAGCATATATATATTTACCCTTTTTGGCTGTTCTGGCAGGTAAATTCTCTCTGCCTTCTATTTTATAGTCATAGTAAATATTGTATATTGTAAATACGA
Organism: uncultured bacterium; assembly: GCA_902794035.1. Lineage (GTDB taxonomy): Bacteria > Cyanobacteriota > Vampirovibrionia > Gastranaerophilales > Gastranaerophilaceae > Zag111. The sequence continues at coordinate 131,423 of CADBFN010000003.1, read as the reverse complement.
CAAAATAAAGAAATGACATATAAAAAAGTGTTCTAAACCAATGGTATTCTTTTGCAAATCTTCTGTTAAAATTTCTTATTTCTTTAGCCATTTATTCTTTACTCCCGTTATCTGCAGAACTATTTTCTATATATTTGAAACCGGTTAATTCCTGAATTTGTTCTATCCATTTATTTTTAACCAAGTCAAGATCTTTATCGTAAGGTATTATTTTGCCGATATTAATAATAATTTTCCCTGAAAAAGGTTTCCATTTGGCTTCATTTGTACCTGTAATCCCGACAGGTAAAATATCACATTTTGTAAGTCTTGCAAGACCTGCAAAACCCTTTGTAACTCCTTTGATTTCCCCGGGGACTCCTCTTGTTCCCTGAGGGAATATCCCAAGAACCCATTTACTGTTATAAATTGCTTCAACTGTCTTAACAGTTGAAGGCCCAAGATTCTCTCTATCAACTGCGAATGCGCCCAGCCAATCAAGCCACCATCTCAAAAGTCTTATGTTAAACAACTCTTTTTTTGCCATAAATGCTACATTTCTTGGCATGACCGCAACCAGCATTGGCGGGTCGAGTGTTGATAAATGATTCGGGCATATAAGATATCTGTTATCTTTCGGAATATTTTCATATCCGTGAACTTCAATTCTGTATATCAATTTTAATCGAATCATGTAAATTATTTTACATACTATAAATTGCCACATGGCTCTAAACCAGTTAAACTGAGAAGATTTTCTCTTTGAATATTCTTTTTTAGCCATACTTCTCTCCTAATCAACAAAAATATTATACATAAAAATTACTTAACATTCCACTTTTTATACTTTTTTAGTGTATTATCTGATAATAGAGAAGTCAAAAGGAGAATTTATATGTTTGTTAAATCTGAAAATGAATTAGAAAATGAATTATTTAAAAGTGTTTATGAAAAAACACCTGACCATATAAAGAATTTGAATCTAATGGATTTTAGTAATAAAGGTGAGTTTACATTTGTGTTGAAAAAAGAGCATCTGAAACCTTATGATAAAGATAAAAATCCTGAAGGTTTAGGATTGGAGGAGTGGTTTGCAGGTTATGCAAAAGAGGCGAAAGTTTCAACTGCAGGAATCAGAGGACCTCAAAATATTTTGAATCCGCAAGACACAAGATTCCCGATAAACTTAGTCGGAATTGTTTTGGCAACACTTGCTAAAGCTCTTGTTGCTAAAGAAAAATATCCCGATAAAAGAATTGTAAAAGTCGCAGGATGCGAAGTCCGTTATAATTCGCAATTATTTTTAGATGCTATTGCAAGAATTCAGGCTGCTCAGGGAATTGAAACCCTTGTACCATTTGGCAGAAAAACTATTCCGATTTGGCTTGCTTCCTTTTTGGCTTTTAAGTTAGATCTTTTAGGCGGAGAGTATATTACATCAAGTCATGGTATTTCTGTTAAAAATGCAACTAAAGATTTAAATTGTCAGGGCAGTCAGTATTTGCCCGAAGAATCAATGGAGTTTGTAAATAAAATTCAGCAAATTTTTGATGAAACAAATAAAAATGGTTCTTATGAAATAAAAATATCTGCACAAGACAATCCTTTAATTAATGAGTCTGCGATGGCAAAAATTGAAGACGGGGTTAATCTGTATGTTGAATATTTAAAATCAGGTGTTGCTCAGGATGTGAATTTGGATCTGATTAAAAATTATGATTCAAAAATAGCTGTTGAATGTGTTGGAGGAAGTGCTTATAGAACATTGTCAAAAGTACTGGATAAACTTGGCGTATCGGATAAATTTGCGTGGTTTAATACAGAAGAGACTCCGTTTTTCCATGGAATTGGGAAGTATAATGTAACTCCCAAAGGAGAAAAAGCATTTTACGATTATTCTGTTGATGCAACCGTAGTTGCAAAAAGACAGGATGGTTCAAAATTTTTCCCCGTTATTGAAACAATGGGATACGATAAAAAATTAAAAGATTTTCCTGTCGGAACAGCTGTTTTAATTACAGACCCTGACCATGACAGGCTTACTGTTACTCAAATTGAAAGTGTAAGTTCAATTCCAAGACTTAATACTCTTGGTTTAGATTATGTAAAACTTGACAATGAGAGAATTTTAACAGTATTCACAGCGAATCAGGCATTTTTAATGATAATGGATTTCTGGACAAAACAGTTAAAATCAAAAGGATCATGGGATAAGTATCCTCGTTTTATGATAAAAACTACTGCATCTGCTCTTTCCTGGGATGAATGGGCAAATAATAACGGAGTTAAGGTCGTTAATGTGCCTGTCGGCTTTAAAGAAATCGCCAATATTATGAAAAAAGTTGAGCTAAAATTAAAAACCAAACCAAATGATGAAGTAGTTATTGATGATGTATTCGGAAATTCTATCAATTTAGGTGTAAATCCTCGTTTAATCTTTGGAGGCGAAGAATCAGGCGGAATGATAATGGGTACTGAAGATTTGATAAAATCTGAACATGGCAGATTAGCAATTGCCATGAGAGAAAAAAGTGCGACAGAAGCAATTGTTGTTGCATCTGCTTTAATTTCAAAACTGAAAGATAAAACTTTATCTCAGTATTTATCTGATGTTTTTGATGAAAACAACATTATCGGCAGATATGATACAAGGGTCGATATTGCATATTATAATGAATCTGAACCTGATATTAACAAATTAAAGCTTGATAAAATTGCAGGCGAAGAAAAACGTACTCTAAATGATATCTTTTATCTTTCGATGGCAATTGCGCTAAAAGAAAATAAAATAAGCTTAGATAATATAAAAAATATATTAAATGATAAATTCACCAGTGAAGGTTTAAGCTTTGATAATTTAAAATCTGTTAAATTTGTAGGGGATGGTACATATTTAGAGTTTGCAGATAAATACATTGAAATTCGACCTTCAGGCACAGATGCCAAAACAAAAGCTTATGGCGGCGGTTTGAATAAAGACGATATTCAAAAATATGCAACTGTTTTAGGAAACTACTCGGGAGAAAGAACTTTATTACATAAAGAATTTATTTCTGACGAACTTTATGATAATTGTAAGGATATTGCAATGAAATATTATTTGGCTTTTGTCGAAAAAGACGCCAATAATGAAAAGTTTGAAATTCCTGTTTATAATTTTTAATTATTTTTGTTCTATAATAGTTAATGATTATAAGCGAGGATATTATGTTAAGAGATTATTTTTTAAATAAAGTAGAAGATGCTTTGCTCAAAGCAATCGAAGCAGGTAAACTTGGTCAGATGACGCAGTATCAAAGAGGATCATTAATTGTAGAAAAGCCAAAGAATCCTGATTTTGGTGATTTTGCTATAAATGTATCATCTCTTGCCAGAAATGCTAAAATTGCACCACCGTTAATTGCAAATTCAATTGTTGAATTCATTGATAAGGAAGATAATGAATATACGGTAGTTGCAGGATTTATAAATTTTAAAGCTGGTGCATCTCTCTTAACAAGTTTAGTTAAAGAAATTATAGATAAAAAAGAAAATTTTGGGCGCCCTGAAAATGTAGAAACAGAAAAAATAATTTTAGAATATATTTCAGCTAATCCGACAGGTCCGTTTCATATCGGACATGGCAGATGGGCTGCAATGGGAAGTGCTTTGGCAAATTTGTTAAAATTTTATGGGCATGATGTTTATCAGGAATTTTATATAAATGATGCAGGATCTCAAATTCAGAAATTAGGCAGATCTTTAATTATTCGTGTAAAACAGGAATTTGGAGAAGATGTTGATTTTCCGCAAGATGAACAAGAGCGTAAGAATTATTATCCGGGGGATTATCTTATTCCTGTAGCAAAAGCTTTTATTTCTGAGAAAAAAATCACTTCTGATGATGTTGATAAAATTGATTTACAAATATATTGTGATTTTGCAAAAGAATATGAAGAAAAAGTTCAGCGTGAATTATTAGATAAATTACATGTAAAATTTGATAATTTCTATTCTGAATTATCATTGCATAATTCCGGTAAAGTCAAATATTACGTAGATAAACTTACTCAATCAGGTAAAATTTATGAAAAAGACGGCGCAACATGGTTTAAATCTTCTGATTATGGTGATGACCAGGACAGAGTTATAAAAAAAGTTGATGGTACAAACACTTATTTAACTGCGGATATTGCATATCATGCCGATAAGCTTGAACGTGGTTTTGACAGAATGATTGATATTTGGGGTGCTGATCACCATGGTTATATCCCAAGAGTAAAGGCTTCATTGGAGGCTTTGGGCTATAATCCGGACAAGCTTGAAGTTCTTTTGGGACAGTTGGTTAATCTTGTTATTGATGGTAATGAAGTTCGCATGGGTAAACGTAAAAATATGGTTACTTTAGAAGATTTGGTGGATGAAGTCGGAGTTGATGCAACAAGATTTTGGATGACAATGCGTAATATTGATAATACTCTGGATTTTGATATTGAATTGGCAAAGAAGTCTTCTGATGAAAATCCTGTATTTTATGTTCAATATGCTCATGCCAGAGCATGTTCTATTTTAAGAAATGCCACTACAAATAAAACTGATACAGAAACCGGTAAAGAAATTCCTGCTGTTATTTCAAAAGATGAATTTAATAATTTATTGTCCGGTTTTAATAAAGATATTATCAAATTAACTTTGAAAGAAGCAAGAAATCTGATATTAAAATTGGAAGAATTTAAACACTTGATTGTGACTTCGGCTAGAGATAGACAAGTTTATACTATTTGTCGCTATGTTCAGGATTTGGCATCTGAATTTCATTCTTTCTATAATTCAACAAGAGTTATAACTGATGATACAGAACTTACTATGGCAAGATTATCATTGATATATGCTTTTAAAACTGTTCTTGCAAGTGCATTAAAACTTATTGAAGTGTCTGCTCCTGAACGTATGTAAAATATAAATTATAATATTTAATAAACCTGAAAGTCAGTTGTATAACTGACTTTCTTAATTTTTAATAAGATTATTGTAAATTTTTATTAACATTTACCCCAAAATAGTAAATATTGATATCGAAAAATTCGTTTATATATTTATACAGAAATAAGAATGTCATGGCTATGGCTGTGTGTGCTAATAAAGTCCGAGCCATGGTGGTGATTATGGTAAAAAAGAATACAGTAATCATAAAAAATGAAAGGATTAGAGCATGATGAGAAAGAGTAAGAAAACTCAAAGAAGAATAATTGCATCTCTCATGACAGGTGTATTTATGCTTCAACAAACGATGGCGCTGAGTGTAGTAGCCAGCGAAATCTCAGGGTTCAGTCAAACAAGTGGAGTGTTTAACATTGACCCAACTGCAAAGGGTGATGGGATTGGTTTCAGACAGTATCAAAACTTCAATTTAAGTAAAGGTGATATCGCGAATTTAAATTTTGCCGATATCAATACTTTTGTTAACTTGGTTGATAATCAAATTAATATTAATGGTCTTGTAAATTCTGTTCGAGGCAACGGTTTTTACAATGGCAGAGCCGTATTCATTTCACCAAATGGTATGGTCGTTGGGGCTTCAGGTGTATTAAACGTTGGTTCATTAGGTGTTTATGCTCCTGATGCTGCTTCTTATAATCAGTTGAAACGTAACCAGACTGCTGCCGGATTTGAAAGCTTCAGAGATGAAGATATGAATGTCGGCGGAGCAATCAAAATTAATGGTAAAGTTGTTACCGCAGGTGATATTGAGTTAAAAGGTGCATCTGTTGATGTTGGAAAAGATGCATTGGTTGTTGGCGGTGTTAAAGCAAATCAAATGCAAAAATTTGATTCTGAACAGGCTGCCAATGCTTTGTTTAACAACTTAGTAAATACTGATAATCTTAATACAGGTAATGCTTTTGCAAGTGATGCTGCAGGTCATATCATAATTTCTGCTGAAGGAAGCGGTACCGGTTCACCAAATGCAAACGGTGTAAATATTGAAGGTACTGTTAAAAACTTTGCAGTTGGAACAGGCAGCTCATTAGAAATCAGAAACTATGATGATGCCGCAAATGGCTTGAAAATCGCAGGTACTGTATCAAACGCAAATGGCAGAGTATTAATCAATAACAATGAAGGTAACCTTGATATCACAGGTACTGTAAAAAATAACGGACAGACTGATATATTCAATATTCCTATGCAGGGTAATACTGAAACAGCTCTTAATATCAAAGGTAATTTAGATACAAAAGGGACTTTAACGGTTCGAAATAAAGGCAAAAATGGTATGAATATTACCGGAACAGTTAATCATGATGGTAATTCATATGTTGAAAATGGTTATCCTGCCGGATATTATGCTAAAAATAATACCGCAGGAATGAATATTTCCGGTACATTTAATACCACAGGCAATGCTGAATTTGTAAATACTGCTACAAGTGTTGATGGTATGAACATTTCAGGTACAGTAAATGTTGGCGGAGATGGTAAGTTTACTAATGATGGCGCAGGCGGCTTGAATGTTACTGAAACCGGTAATATTAATATGAAAACTAATCCTCGTACATTAACAATGACAAATACAGGAAATAATGGTTTAAATATTGCAGGTAAAGTTAATGGTAATGGCGCAGTTAATATAACTAATACTGAAAGTGGAGTTAAAGGTCTGAACATTACTGGTACTGTAAATAATACAGGAGCTCCTGTATCACTATATAATCCTCAAAGTGCGCATCAAACGGATGTAACAATTAATAATGCCGGTCAAGATGGTTTGAATGTAAGCGGTAAAGTGGAAACATTTGGGGATTCAAATGTTTACTTGACTAATAGCGGTACTGAAGGCTTAAATATTTCAGGAAATGTAACAAGTTATGGTAATACAAACATTAAAAATACTCAAACAGGAACAAAAGGTATCAACATTAGCGGTACGGTAAAAAATATTAACAATGATGCACCTGCTCCTTATTATTATAATGGGTATTATCATGATCAACCTCTTGAACCTGGAGTAGTTCGTCACGATGTTAATATTACCAATGAAGGCAATGGTGGTATCAATATTACCGGAACCGTTGATGCTCAAGGTTTCACAAACGTCGAGCTCAATAATACCGGGGCAAAAGGTACATATATTGCATCTTCAGGTAGGGTAAACGGATTCGATGTAAGTATAGATGATAATTCAACTGCTGGAACCCGTATTCAAGGTTTGACAAAGAGTAAAAGTTTTACAACTATTAACCAAAAAGGCGGCGGTAATGTTGTTATTGGTGATAAGACCTCAAATAATAATTATGTGACCGCAGGAAATGATATTGCAATTACTGTTGATAACGGCAGTATATTAAACTACGGAGTTGAAAAAGTTCTATTAAATGCCGGCGGTGATTTAACTATGAAAGTTACCGATGGTACTATTGGTTTACCTGTTCAGCAGGCTGCTTGTACTGGATCAGGTTGCACAGGCATTGGTCCTAAAGCTGAGGGCTCAAGAGATTTTACAAAATCTGTAAATGCTAATATTAAAGGTAAAGTAAAAGCTGAAACTAACAAAGTTACAAAACCTGAAGATTTAGTTATCAATTATGCTGCAATTGATTCTGATATGAATATTGATACAATTAAGGCTGATGGCAGAGTTATCCTGACAGTTGATGATGATTACGGTTATAACAACACAGGTGCTAAACGTTATAACATGGTAAATGCAAGAACTGATAATTCTGATACTAATATTGAAGGTACAGGCATATCTTTAATTTCAAATGGCAATATTGGTACAAAGGACAAAGCGGTAACCTTTATTCAAACCGGTGCTCAACAAGGATATAGTATGGATGTTCTTGCTGAAAATAATATCAATTTGAAAGAAAACAGCTTCAATGATTCAAACTATGGCAGAAGTAAAGAAGTTACTACAAATAAAGCTTGTACAATAATTGCAAGAAAAGGTGATGCAAATATTGAATTTGCAGGTAATACAACTATTGATAATATTACTGCCGAAGGTGATTTGACTGTAGTTACAAGAGGTAAAACTCTTGAAATTAAAAACTTAGGTCATATTACTGATGAATCTGTAATTCCTAATGATTATCTTGGACCTAGAAATTATGGTCAGCAGGATGGCGGTTATACAAAACCTGATTACAGAGATGAAGCATTACCAAATCATGCAACTGTAAAAGCTTTAGATATAAATCATAATATTCGTCCGACAGAAGAACTTGTTGATGGCGGTCACGAAGCCTGGGCTGGTTCGAGTGTAAGAGTTGATAACGCAGTTCTTGATCATGGAACATTAGATATTACTGCTGATAATATTTATGCAAACGGTACTGCAACTCACTTTAACAAAGACGGATTTTCTAAAACTGTAGATCCTTCTACTAATAAAGTTCAGGGTATCTATAATGGCGATGGTGAACCGCCAATTCCTACAGGACATGCGGTAAGACCTGATGATGTTACAGATACGGGTCGTAATGAACTTGAAAGAAATTATTACTATCCTGAAGGTGATGGAGATGGTATCTTTGATGGCATTCCGTCACATGTAGATGACGATGATGATACTGTTGATGCTACTCCGTTAGAAATAACAGATGCTCCGACAGATCCACCAACAGATCCACCAACAGATCCGCCAACAGATCCTCCAACGGATCCACCGACAGAGCCTCCAACAGATCCACCGACAGAGCCTCCAACGGATCCACCGACAGAGCCTCCAACGGATCCACCGACAGATCCACCAACGGATCCACCGACAGAGCCTCCAACGGATCCACCGACAGAGCCTCCAACGGATCCACCAACAGAGCCTCCAACGGATCCACCGACAGAGCACAGAGCCTCCAACAGAGCCTCCAACGGAACCTCCAACAGAGCCTCCAACGGAACCTCCAACAGAGCCTCCAACGGAACCTCCAACAGAGCCTCCAACGGAACCTCCAACAGAGCCTCCAACGGATCCACCAACTGATCCTCCAACGGATCCACCGACAGATCCACCAACGGATCCACCGACAGATCCTCCGACAGATCCTCCGACAGATCCACCAACAGATCCACCGACAGATCCGCCGACAGATCCTCCAACAGATCCACCAACAGATCCGCCGACAGATCCTCCAACGGACCCACCAACAGACCCTCCAACGGATCCACCAACAGATCCACCGACAGATCCACCAACGGATCCACCGACTGAAGGTCCGACGATGATTCCGGAAGACGATGCAAGATTGATGTATAACCAAAGAATCGATGAAGATAATTTGGATACGATAGATAAACGTCAATATGTACGTTACAACGTGAACAATACACCATTACCTGTATCAATGGAAAGAGTCGATAATGTCGATAGCCTGATAGACGTATCAAGAGGCGGGGTCGCTCTGAAACACAACAATACATTGAAATCAGGAGATATCGTTCCAATACACATAAAATATGGTAACCTTGATATAAGAGCAAACGCCGAAGTTGTAACAACAACTCAGTCAAGGGCAGGAGCAAGATTCGTAAATCTTGATCAGGCAACCGCAAATCAACTGTTATACTTAAATATGTTACTTGATAGTAATCAAAATATATCTTTTAAGTAATAACATAATAAAAGAACCTTACTCATCAGAGTAGGGTTCTTTTTTGTATGGAATAAAATTTATTGTAATCCTGTAATTTCTCTGTACATGTTCAGGTATTGTTTTGCACTTCGTTTCCACGAAAAATCTGCCTTCATTGCTGATTCTCTCATTGCATTTAAAACATATTTGTCCTGATATACCCATAGTGCACATTTTATCGCATTTAGCATATCCCACCCGTTGTAATTCCAGAATTTGAAGCCGTTTGAATTATCCAGCGGATAACCTGTTATTGTATCTTCAAGACCTCCTGTTGCCCTTACAATAGGAAGAGATCCGTAACGCATGGCAATCAATTGACTTAAACCGCAAGGTTCAAATTTAGAAGGCATTAAAAAGAAATCGCTCCCTGCGTAAATCAGATTGGCAAGCTTCGCATCGTAGCCTACATATGTACGAATATTTGGAGTGTTATTTGATAACCATATAAATAAATTTTCATATGCGTTATCACCACTGCCTAAAAATACAAAATCTGCATCAAGATTCTGTAATTGATATTGCATATCTCTTATCAAATCTATACCTTTTTGACCGACAAGTCTTGAAATTAATGCAACAAGCGGTCTGTCAGGATTATATTTTAAACCGAAGTATTCACAAACAGCTTTTTTATTTTCTGCCTTCTCTTCTAATGATTCCACATTGTAATTTTTAGCTAATGCTTTATCTGTTTCTGGGTTAAATGCACTATAATCAATCCCGTTTAAAATGCCTCTAAGTTTGCCCTGTGACATTCTTAATGTATAGTCTAAACCTTCGCCATACTCTCCGCCTAAAATTTCTTTCGAATATGTTGGAGATACTGCAACAACTCTTTCAGAATAATTAATTGCTCCTTTCATCCAATTAACCATTCCATAGTGTTCACATCCCCACTGATTATATACAATATCTTTTCTCATGTTTGCATAATCTATAACATCTTCAAACCATACTCCCTGATATGCCAAATTGTGAATTTCAAATACACATTTTGTATTTGCCCAGAACGGATCAAATTTATAATTTGAGTGAAGATACATTGGCAGCATAGCTGTGTGCCAGTCATTTGCGTGTATTACATCGGCTCTGAAATTTAATTGCTTGGCGTATTCCATTACTGCAAGACAAAATGAAATGTATCTTTCGTGTTCGTATCTCGGATCAAGATATTTTGGGTAAACTTCTTTAAAAGGAGTAAAATACCAGTCATTTTTTACAAAAAAAACGTTAATATTCGTTTTTGGTAATTTTGTTATATAAAGATTAAACTTTTGCGGTTGCGAACCCATTGTAAGCCACATTTCAGAATTTTCTAACTCTTTAATTCCCCATTTATCTTTATCTATAAGACCGTGCAAAGGGGTAAAAATCGCAATTTCAGCATCCTTTTCAAGTTCTTTAGGCAAGCTTCCGACTACATCAGCCAATCCTCCTGCTTTAGAAAACGGAGCAACTTCTGCTGCAGCAAATAAAATTTTCATTTTTCCCTCTCTTTCCTTTGAACACTTTATTATTTATTATTGGTTATCTTGAGTATTTTCTTCTGTCCGGTTGTCCCGGTTGTCCCGGTTGTCTGAATTAGCATCTGCTGTTTGTGTATTTTCTTCGTTTAAAGGTAAACCTGACATATCAATGTTATTGTCTGTTAAAAACTTATCAATATCAATTTCAGTATTAAAGTTAATTTTATATTTTTTTACTATGTATTGTGCCTGAGCAAGGCAAATATCAGCTTTATCTTCTATTTTTAAGCATTTCATCAAAAGATACATGTTAAATTTAATAAACAGCATTAAATAGTCGCTTACTCCGCCCATTCTATCCATTTGAATAGATGAATTATTGAGCATTCCGTACGCAATATCAAATCGCCCGAGTCGCATGTTAAGTACGCTTAAAATATACCACGCGATAAACGTAATTGCATTCAGCCCTTTGTCTTTAGATGATTTTACGACTTCATACAAAATTGATGATGCTTTAAAATATGATTTAAGATTGCAATATGAGTAACCGATGATAAGGTCTGCAAATAATTCAAAAGGATATATAAAAGCCTCTTTGGCAATTATTTTTGCTTTATATATTTCTTTTGCCATTTCTGTAGGGTTGTCTTTATGTTCTGTAAAAGTCTTAATAATATGATAAATTATCATACTTATTGCATTTTCACTTTTATCTTCATCTGTAACTGATACTTCTTTTCCCTTTATTAAATCTTGAAGTTTGGCAAATATAGCATATTCTTTTGGTATAAAGTCATAAAGTTTATTTACAATATTAAGCAATTCGTTTACGTCTTCACGCATCGTGATTACATCTGATAGAGCAACGTATGCAACCGCATCTGAAATTAAGTATTTAAGGTCATCTTCTGATACCAAATTATATTCAATATTTCCTAATTTTGAGGCTTCAAGTACATTAAATATATTGTAACCAATATCAATACAGTCGTTAAATGCTCCAATTCCAAATAAGATTTTTATATGTACAAGTGACATTAATAAGAATTTAAGGTCAAAGTTTTTAGCAGCAGGATCTATTGAGGAATCATTCATTGCAGCCAAAATTTTGTGCGTAAGGCTTAAAGCATAAACATATTCTCCGTGGCTTAATGCACCCTGTATCATTTTTGTACATAAATCTGTGAAATTGTTTGAATCTTGAGATTTTTGCAAATCTTCCAATGTCTTATCCGCAATTTCTCTTGTTTGTTCCGGATCATATTCAAACATGTTATTAGAAATATTTTCGTATATTGTAGATTTGTATGTATCAAGTTCTTCTTTTGACAAATTTTTGTTATTTTTATCCAGTTCGTCTATCAGCTTGCCTGAACAGTTCAGATATGACGAAAAATCCCCCATTGATAAATTAAGATTAGCCAGATTTTCCCATTCGGAAATAACTTTTTCTGATTCATTCAGTACAGAAAATATAGTCGCTTTTTCAGGGGCAGGCATTTCTTCAGTAAAGGCTATGTTACATAATTCTTGTGCTATTTCTTTTATTTTATCGTCATCATATATCTCAAGAATATTGTCTTTTAGAATATTGTAGTTAGGAAAATAAATATTGTCATTATAGAAGTATAAAAATCCCCTTTGTGAAAGGTTATCTGCAATAGTTTTCCAGTCTTCTATACCTAGTGAAGCCGCAGTTTTTGAATCTACTCTTGGCCCTAATAATGCACACATTGACAGTAATTTTAATGAATTTTCATCATCTTTCATAATATTTAATCTGCGTTGCATCAATAGTTTTAAGTTTGAAGGTATCATTGTTGTTTTTGCATTTACCAGCTCTATAGAATCGTTCGTAAACGCATAAACCTCTGATTCAATAAGATATTGAATTGCATAATCAAGAAATAGTGTGCTTCCTGCCGCATATTTGCTGATTCTTTTGAAGAAAAAGTCATTTTTAATATTTTTATAGAAATTTTCATCCGCAGAAACAATATCCTCAAATTTTGTCGGAGTTAATGTAATTTCTGTATAAAATGGTCTTGATAGTAAGAAATGATGGTATTTATGTAATGAGAACTCTTTATCATAAGATAAAATAAAGCTTATGTTCATTTCTTCAAAGTGCTCAAATAGTAATCCTAAAACATACATAGAACTGGAGTCGATTTTTTCAAAGTTTTCGACATATATTAATGTTTCAGGAATAGATTTCAACAAAGATAAAAATACTTCAAAATACTCACTTCTCGTATCTTCAAGGTTATCCATGCTCCTTTGTTTAAGATTAATCAGATCTTTCAGCAGGTCATTATTGTCAAATGCCGAAAATGCAGAAAAATTATTCGTATCAAATAACTTTTGAGATATTGTAAAATTAAATACGGATGATACCAATTCTCTGAAAAATGCGTAAGGTGTATATTTCATATTATCATGGCATGTAATTGGTATTACATTTTGAAATATTCCTGCCTGACTAACGGTTGCCAATACTCCAATTGTATATGGCTGGTACATATTTGAACCTTTTATGCCCAGAATACCTTTTGGAACATCTCTCAATACTTCCGTAATATTATCCAGAACTTTAACATTTTCCGTAGTATAAAATGCACAATTAATCTCGTCAAAATTTATAAGGTCAACGGCATAAAGTTCCTCGCCCGCAATTTCATTGACTTCTTCTATTGTTCTTTCAACAATTTTATCCTGCGCAAGCATTCCTTCGTTTACAAAATTCGGTACTTCAGGATTGGCTTCTTCTTCTGCAGCCATTGCTTCTTTTACAAATTCATCAATATTAATATGTTCCTTTATGTTAATTTCAAAGAATCTTTTCATTTTGCCGTTTACTAAAGCAGAATCCAGTGATTCAAGTTTATATGTTTTTCCGTATAATTCTTCAAAATCGTCATCTGTTGTTACCTGACAAGATTCCAAAGCTCTTTGGGTTTTATCATTGCTTTGATTAAGCATATTTGCCTGAAATCCTGTTTCAATATCATACGGATTTTTGTCAGCATCACGTTTCATTATTGTGAAGTTTGCTTTCAGGGTAATATTTTTTTTGTTCACCAGTTTTACGTTTAATCTGGTAAATGTATTAGCAAGCGAAATAACGCCTTCAATGGCTGAATTGGCTGATGAAGACATTGTGTAAGCTTTGTTAAAACGCAGTAAATATATTCCGTTATTTACAACTTGTCGTCTTATGTTTTGTCCTGATGCGTAATTAAGGATTATTCTGTCTATATTTGATTTAAATTTTGTAAATAATTGATTTGAACCAAGTGCCGTTTTAATGATGTCCATATTTGGAAATTCTATTTTTACGACAGCAAAAGTATCAGTGTTTGATTCACTCTGAATAGCACTTATTTCGGTTGAATGTCCGCATTTAATACACTTCTGGTTTTTCATCATGTTGATTTTGCCGCAGTTTGAGCATTTAACAACCAGAACTTCTCCACACTTCTTACATACATTTTTTTCGTTAACGGTTCTGCAGACAGGGCAAACGATTTTTAACACCTTTTTGCAATTAGGGCAAACCATTGCGCTTTTATCAATTTCTGCTCCGCATTTAGGACATTCCATAATTTGATTATAGCATAATTTTAAAATTAATAAACATCAAATTTTTTATTTATTATTTGCATTACTCAAATAAAAATATTATAATATTCTTATAATGGGATTGTTGTAATGTTGAAACATGTGTCTGATATTTTAAGCAATTTAGACTCCCCGAAGGTTTCAGGGAATCATACTTCACCGCTTGAAAAATTAAAGAACTTGTCTCAAAAAAGTTTATTAAAAATGTTATCAAAGCATGCCCTTGATCTTTATCAACGCAGAACGGATGTAAAAAAGTTTACAAAACTTGTTCTTTCAAACCCGGAAGATAAAAGCCATGAAGAATTAATAAAAGACAATAATTTAGACGAATATGATTTGCTTTTTGATTTATCCAATAATGATGAGTTTTTGAAAGACATTGGTCTGTAAATATTTATTTTATTAAAATAATTTAAATGTCTATTTTATACAATTTTTATTGAAACTTTTATTGTTTTTGTGTATAATTATTACATAAGAAGAGATAGGAGTGCAAAATGTTCGAACGTTTTACGGAAAAAGCAATTAAAGTTATCATGCTTGCACAGGAAGAAGCACGCAGATTGGGTCATAACTTTGTTGGAACCGAGCAAGTTTTACTTGGTTTGATAGGCGAAGGAACCGGCGTTGCCGCAAAAACTCTGAAATCAATGGGAGTAAATCTCAAAGATGCGCGTACTGAAGTTGAGAAAATTATTGGTCGCGGTTCAGGGTTTGTTGCAGTTGAAATTCCTTTTACTCCTCGAGCTAAAAGGGTTTTAGAACTTTCATGGGATGAGGCAAGACAGCTTGGTCATAATTATATTGGTACAGAACATCTTTTACTTGGTTTAATCCGAGAGGGTGAAGGTGTTGCAGCAAGAGTATTGGAAAATCTTGGTGTTGATTTAAATAAAGTAAGAAGTAATGTTATAAAAATGCTTGGAGAATCAAAACCTGCTTCTACTGCCGGTTCTACATCCTCAAGTTCATCTTCTTCATCATCCTCAAGTAAAGCAAAAACACCTAGTCTTGATGAATTTGGACGCGATTTAACATTAGCTGCTCAGGAGCTTCGTTTGGATCCTGTTGTCGGCAGAGAAAAAGAAATTGAACGTGTTATACAAATTCTTGCAAGAAGAACAAAAAATAATCCTGTTTTATTAGGCGAACCGGGGGTTGGTAAAACTGCGGTTGCTGAAGGTTTAGCTATAAGAATTGTTAATTCTGAAGTCCCTGATATCTTGGACGGCAAGAAAATTATTCAGCTTGATATGGGTTTGCTTGTCGCAGGTACAAAGTATCGTGGGGAATTTGAAGAACGTCTTAAAAAAATTATGGACGAAATTCGTCAGGCAGGTAATGTAATTCTTGTAATTGATGAAATGCACACATTGATTGGTGCTGGTGCGGCTGAAGGTGCTATAGATGCGGCTAATATTTTAAAACCTGCTTTATCAAGAGGTGAAATTCAGGTTATTGGTGCGACTACATCTGATGAATATCGCAGATATATTGAAAAAGACTCAGCATTGGAAAGACGTTTTCAACCTGTTCAGATTGATGAACCTTCAATTGAAGAATCAATTGAAATTATCAGAGGTCTGAAACCTAAATATGAAGAACACCACCAGTTAAATATTTCTGATGATGCTATTGTTGCTGCCGTAAAATTATCAAGTAAATATATAAATGACAGATTTTTACCTGATAAAGCAATCGATGTAATTGATGAAGCAAGTTCTAAAGTAAGATTAAAAGCTTCGAAGTTGTGTCCGGAAGCAAAAGAGCTTGAAAAACAGTTAAAAGATCTTATTAAACAGAAAGAAGAAGCTATCAGAAATCAGGAATTTGAGGAAGCTTCTCAACTTCGTGAGGACGAAGGCGATTTAAAAGAAAAAATCAGAGAAGTTACCGACAAGTGGAAATCTGAAAATGAAGTTAATAAAGCTACAGTTTATGCTGAAGATGTTGCTCAGGTAATAGCAATGATGACAGGTGTTCCTGTTACAAAATTAACTGAGGGTGAAAGTGAACGTCTAATGCGTTTAGAAGATACATTACATGAAAGAGTTATTGGTCAGCATGATGCAATAGTAGCTATTTCAAAGGCAATCAGACGTGCCAGAGTTGGTTTAAAATCACCAAACAGACCAATCGGAAGTTTTATTTTCTGTGGTCCTACTGGTGTTGGTAAAACAGAACTAGCAAAGGCTCTTGCTGAGGCAATGTTTGGATCTGAAGATAACATGATAAGAGTTGATATGTCTGAATTTATGGAAAAACATTCAACTGCAAAACTTATCGGTTCTCCTCCTGGGTATGTAGGTTATGATGATGGCGGGCATTTGACTGAACTTGTCAGAAAGAAACCTTATTCAGTTGTTTTGTTTGACGAAATTGAAAAGGCTCATCCTGATGTATTTAATATCATGTTACAGATATTAGATGATGGTCGTTTGACTGATTCAAAAGGTCGTCATATAAGTTTCAAAAATACTGTTATAATCATGACTTCAAACGTTGGTGCAAGTATGATTACCAATAAATCTAAGTTGGGATTTTCAACTGCAGAGGATGAATCAAAAGATAAATATGAACACTTAAAAGATACTGTTGCTGAAGAAATGAAAAAAGCATTCAGACCGGAATTCCTCAACCGTATAGATGAAACAATCGTGTTCTCTCATCTTTCTAAGCCTGAAATCAGACAAATTGTTGATTTAATGCTTAAAGACTTATTAAAACGTCTTGCAGAAAGAGAATTAAACATCGAAGTTACTGATGAGGTAAAAGATCATTTGGCTGAAAACGGTTATTCTGAAGCTTATGGTGCAAGACCTCTAAGACGTTTGATTCAGCGTAAAGTAGAAGATAGTTTGGCTGAGGAAATACTTTCAGGTAAGTATGCTCCGGGTGATACTATCAGATTAACTCTGACAGATGGAAAAATAACATTTGAAAAAGCTGCAAAAAGACGTTCAAAAAAAGAAAAAACATCTGCAGATGAAAAACCTATTGAAATAGTTGAAGAATCAACTATGGATGATTATGTTAAAAAGGGCGAATAATTCGCCCTTTTTTGCTTAATATTTATTAATATTTTCTGTATCAAATAGCAAATTTTTATTTTTGGTTTTTTGTTATAATAACGGGTCAAAACTCAGTGGGGTGTATTTATGCGAGTTTATTCAGTTAGTGGATGCGAATCAGCTAAAAATTCTGTAAACAAACAGTATCATTTAAATTTTACTTCTTCTCCTGTTACTGTGAAAAGTAATGTTTATCAGATTAGTTTCGGTCATCGCAATATAAATCAGATTGCGGAATTTAGTCCCGAATGTACCGGAAACGGTTTACCTGAAATGTCTCAGGGGGGAGAAGGAGTTGTAGGATTTGAGTTAGGTGAAAGCTTAAATAAATATGAAAAAATTCAGGGTAAAGCTGTTGATGATCGTAAATTTTTCCCTATATGGAACCACAGTAACCCAAAGGGTGGTCATAAGTTTTTGATACATAAAGGAATTAAAACAAAAGATTTGCCTGATACTATTGAGGCAAAATATTTTATGAGCGGCGAAATAGGTCAGACAAAAGAGGATATTGCAAAAGCATTAAAAATAAGTCCTGAATTTGTAGATTATGTTGTACAAAGTAAGCCAAACGGTGACGGTCCAAATGCAAAATCTAAGTACAATATAATTGAACCTACAAGCGTAAAAGGTGTTATTGAATTCCCTTCTGCAAAACATATAGGAGAAATGGAACAGGTCCCTTATCAGATAATGAGAGTTTCTGAAAATAATCCCTCATATGTAAAATTTGCTAATAAAGGGCATAATTATTTTATTTATACTCCTGAATGGGCGAGAACTTCAAAACCTTATTCTTATGATTGTTGGGGAAATTCTTCTTTTGATGCTGAAATTGTAAATTCAAACGGTATGCGTGCATTAGCTAAAGCTTTGGCTAATCAAACCGATTGTGAAGAATTTGGATATTTTAAACCTGCAAGTTTTATTGCTCATGACAGACCGGCTTCAACTTTTATGCTGCATTTGGCTAATATGTCAGCAAACGGTATAAAAGATGTAAATGGTATGAAGGCTCATAAAGTAGAACATAACCCTAGTTTTGACTATCAGGGACGTACTGATGATCCTTTCAAGATGATATCTGTAGTTGGTAATGAAAAAGATATCGAAAAACTAAGAAAACATCCTCAGTTTATGGTTGTACAAAAAGCTTTCTATAATGGTGGTCTGAATTCTTCGGCTTTGTCTGATGTAGAAAAACAAATCGCCAAAACTGTAGTTGAACCATATGTTGAACCTTTCAGAGATTATTTTGGCTCATACAATATTACAAAAATACCTATAGTAGGTGTAAAACGTAATCCTTCAAATTTCTCTTTAGGTTCTGTTTCTTGGAATTTTGATGCAGAGATGAAGAGTCCTGAAACGCCTGATGCGGCAAAAGGTTTGACAGGTGATTATGCAAGTATTCCTACTAAACCTGTTGCTAACGGTGTAACAATTGCGAATTTAAGATTTGATGAACGTGATGTTCAGTTCGGACGTGGTGATAACGGTTTATCTCTGCCTGAAAATACTAAGAATTTTACTCCATTTAAATATAATGGTGATAATATAAATGAAGTTTTATCAGCAAAAGAAAAAAATGCAAGATGGTTTACAAACCTAATGTGGGAAGCTGGTGAAAAAGGGCAGGATGAGTTAAATAGGTTATTCTTTAATGATGATCAAATTAAATCAGGTCAAAAAATTATGGGTTACCTATCTCCGGTCAAAGATGGTGAAATTGTAATTTTTGGTCTTGGACGACCTGATACACAAAAAGGTTTCCCTATTTCAACAGGCTCTGCTCTCCATTTCTTCAAGCGAAATGATATTCCTAAAGAAATGAAGTTGAAAGTTAAGTTTCTATTTGGTGCAGGAAAGTGGAATGAAGGGCATCCTCACTATAAGGCAATAGAAAATGACTGGAAAGAAATTTGTGAACTTGACGGTGGAATATATAAACACAATTTTGCATACATTGATGGGTTTACACCAAACCGATTAAATGCTTGTACTCATTTTGGAGGTTATACATCTGAATATGAAATGTTTGGGATTACTCCTATTGAAGCTAAAGCATCAGGTTCTCCGTCAAGCGTAACGGCAACAGGTGGCTTTTTGGATTATACCAAAGACGGTGTAAATGGTTTTACAACAAAAGATGTTGTAATGGGTAAACCTGAAAAATATGGTTTGTCATATAATGATTCTCCTGAAAAACTTGAAAAAGCAAGAATAGATCATCAGATTCCTCAGGTTAGTGATAATTATAAGCGTATGATAGAACTTTATACAAATGATAAACAGGGTTATATAGAAATGTGCCGTAAAAATCTTGAAGAAAAAGTTGATTGGCACAATAATGCTGAATATAACCGTGGAATGAGTGCAAACAGACGTTATATTGATGCTATTTTTGAGTCCGAAAAAGGCTGGGGTGCAAGATTTAAGGGGAAAATGAAAAGTCTTGTCGGATCTTGGGGCGAGCTTCAGGATAATCTCGAATCTGCAGCAAAAACTACAAAATCCCGTCCTGCAAAAATTGCTCTTGGGATTGCTATAGGAGCTTTGGCTATCGGATCTGCGATTTATCTGTACATCCTAAATCACAACAAAAAATTAAATAGCTTAAACAAAGCGGCATAATGATATGAATTAAACAGGTACAGAAATGTACCTGTTAATTTTTATTATATCCATTCATTAATATCTTTTTGTGTTGGTGCCCAGCTGCACGCTTTAAATTCTCTTGTTTTGCAGTATCTGCAAAATGGCACAGGCTTAACCATAGTTTTTAAAACTGCATCGTGATTTCTTGCTTTGTAAATATCTAGATAATCAAATTCGCTGACTTCTAAGTTTGTACCGAAGTATTTGTTAAAATGTTCAATATGTGCGATTGTCGGACAGGTATATAATTTCCCCTTTTTCAGAGTAACGCAGTTGCGAATCTGGCAGTGTGAAAATGAATCTGCCCAGAATTGTTTTCCTTCTAAATCAAGTTTCCAGTTTCCCCAGTCCTTTTCATTGTTATCATTAGTTCTGGTTCCTGTATAACCGCAAAATACCCCGAATTGTTTTGCTCTTGCATCTATTCTTTCATAATCTATTTTTAGTCTGTATAACGAAACCCAAATTCTTATCCCGCTTTTTTTACATGCTTCCCAAAAACTGTCTGGTTGTTGCGGTAATAAAATACCGTTTGTAATAATTATTATTTGAGTGTTTGGAAAAAGCTCTCTTGCTATTGGAAAAAAATCGGTTAAGTGTGGATGTAATAGCGGTTCACCACCCAGTAAAAACATTTGTCCAAGTTGCGCACCTGTCAGGGCTGCTAATCTTGCCAAATCGGCTCTGAAATTAACCGGATTCAGATAAAATTCCTCTGACAAAGGAGAAAAATGTGTGCATCCTTTGCAATTCAAATTACAATGATCTGTAATGTGTATATCAATTTTTTCCAGCATATTACTCATTATTTAGTCCTCAATTACCGACAACAGTCTTTCCCATACTTCGTCAATTGTGCCTTGCGCATTGATTGTTTTTAGTAACCCCTTGTTTTTGTAATATTCAATCAGAGGTGATGTTTCATTAAAATACGTTTCAAATCTTGCTTTCGCAGTTTCTTCGTTGTCGTCTTTTCTTTGTGTAAGTTCGCATCCGCAATGATCACATTTGTTTTCATTTACCGGAGGCTTAAATTTTAAATTATAAATCTCTCCACATTTTGGGCAAGAACGTCTATTGACTATTCTTGAAATCAATATCTCTGTATCTGTATCAAAGTATATAGCTCTAAAGTCTGACGGATTGTTTTGATCAATTTCATCATTAATTTTAGTAAGCAAATCTGCCTGTTCAACACTTCTTGGATATCCGTCAAGAATATATCCGTTTTTGCAGTCTTCTTTAGAAAGGCGATTTTTTATTATCGCTCCAACAAGTTCAACCGGAACAAGGTGTCCCTTGTCTATAAATGCTTTGGCAATTTTTCCGTTTTCAGTTTGGGCAGAAATTTCTGCTCTTAAAAGTGAACCCGTATCAACGTGCGGAAAACCTAAATGCTTTGCCAGCATTGATGTTTGTGTTCCTTTGCCGCATGCCGGCGGTCCTAAAAATATAAGTTCTTTTTTCATTATTCTTCCCTTCTTATTTTAGTGATTTTAGTCATATTTCCATGGCAGACCAAATTTCTGATAATAATATTTAATAAGTCTGTCTATATTTTGTATTCCTACAACATGTGACAAGTTTGCTTTTTTATCATACAAAAAGTCATGATAACATACCTGATAATTGTTATAACATGCTAAATCTACCCAACTGTTATCATGAGTACGTCCTTTTTCATAGTCAGGAATATTTTGTGCATAATATGGGTTGGCATCAATTATGGTATTTACAAAATTCTTTCTGCCGTAATGCTCTAAATAATTCTTTCTTGGTTCATAGTTTTGAGGATTTGTTATAACTTTGTGTATTGTATCAGCCAGTGACTCCGGTGTGAACAAAGGTACATACTCACCTGCATTTCCAAAAAATACCGGAAAATCTCCTCTTGAATACTTATTGAAATCTTTAAAGACAATTATTGGTACATCACAGCTTTGAGATTCGCTGATAAATCTGTTTTTGCCTTCTATTAAAGAGCCTAATACACAGCATTTTGACGCGGAATAATATTTAGACAGATCCTTATAGTCTATAAACGGATAAAAATCAATATAATCCTTGGTTTTTCCGTCAAAAATTTCATCTACATAGCGAAGTTGTTTGCTGCCATATTCTTCTACCTGTGAGTAATCCAGTGAACCATCTTCACGCCTTACTGCTGTCTTTTTGCCTATAGCATAAACAACTTTTAATCTTCTGCCGTATTTTCTTTCATATTCTTTTAATGCGACTGCGATTATTGGTAAGTTCTTTACGGGAAATGGTGTCGAAACACAAAATACATCTATCGTTTTAGGTGTGTATGGTACAGGACCGATATAGTATTCGTTTAAAAAATCTGCATCTTGTAATGGCAGGCATATAATATCTTTCGTTTCGGGGTATTTATTTTTAAAATACCTTTCTCTTGCTTCATTTTTGTAGCAGGTGAAAAAATAATCCGCTTTGTGATTTCTCGGGTAAGATGAAAACATTGAATTTGCAATTACAAAAAATATTTCACTTAATTCCGGGTATTTTTTCATTATTGTTCTTGTTGCCTGTGAATAAAATACTCCTTTAACAAATTTATCTTTGTATTTTAGCGGAGGAAACGGCACAACCATATTTAAATTTGCGTGTAATCTTTCAGTTTCTTCATATCTGTCTTCAAAACTGTAGTTATCAATATCATCCCAAATTTGTTCTATTGGCTTTTCTATATTTGGATTGTGCATATAGGCTTCAGGCCATTCATTTACCATTGTTACCTCCAAGACTGCAATTACTATACTATGATAGACTTTTGAGCCGGTTATGTCAATATTTTAATTAAATTATTTATTTAAATATTGTCTATATAATTATTGAAATTTTATTTGCCGATACAGAAATGATCAAATATATTATTTAAAATATCATCAGTTATAACTTCTCCTGTAATTTCATCAAGCGCAAGCAAAGCTGATTTTAAGTCTATATAAATCATATCCTGTAATACACTATTTTTCGAGGCATTAAGTGCATTTTCAAGTGATTCTTTACACCTTATAAGACAGGATTGTTGTCTTTGGTTGGTTGTAAATTCCATATCCTCTGTAGAATAACCTAAAACAATGTTTTTAATTTTTTCTTTTAGTAATTCAATTCCTTCTTTTGTATTTGCCGAAATTTTTAATTCATTTTCAAATATTTTTGCTTTATTTGTTGCAATATCGTTTTTGTTTGCAATTATCAGGTGTTTTTTGTTTTTTATATTTTCATATATAAGCTTGTCATCTTCAACATATCCAGCTGAGGAATCGTATAAAAACAATACTAAATCAGAGTCATTTAAAGATTGTTTTGAGTATTCAATCCCTATTTCTTCAACTTTGTCTATATTTTTGTCGTCCCTTATTCCTGCAGTATCAATAAGAGTAACTGGTATGCCAATATCTATTGTTTCACTGATTATATCTCTTGTTGTTCCTGCTATTTCTGTCACAATAGCTCTGTTCAAGTTAAGCAGAGCATTGAAAAGAGATGATTTACCAACATTCGGGCGTCCGACAATAGCCACTTTTAATCCCTGACGCATTACATCTGAGGATTTTGCGTAAGCAAGTATTTTATCGATTTCGTTTATTGATTTCTCAAAACTTTCGTTAAGATACGAATATTCAGGTTCAGCAACGTCTTCAGGGAAATCAATTCCGGCTACTATCTTAGACGCAACTTCAAAAATTTCTTTTTTTATCTCTCTTATTTTATCCGCCAGCATACCTGAAAGATTTTTTGCAGATTGTATTGCAAACTCCGATGTTTTTGCATGTATTAAGTCATCTACAGCTTCTGCCTGTGATAAATCAATCCTTTTATTCAAAAAAGCTCTTTTGGTAAATTCTCCTCTTTGAGCCATTCTTGCCCCATTTTTTATTGTAAGTTCAAGAATATTTTTTACAACATTTATTCCTCCATGACATTGAATTTCAACAACGTCCTCTCCTGTATAACTATTTGGAGCTTTAAACGGTAAAATTATTACTTCATCAATTTTTTTGCCGTCATTTATAATCCATCCATGGCAAATTTTGCCGGCAGGTAAATTTTTTTTATCAAACATTTTTAAAGCAATATCAAAACTTTTGTCTCCTGATATCCTTATAACACCGACACCGCCTGTTCCTAACGGGGTTGATATTGCTGTTATTGTGTCAAATTCGTCTTTAATATTCATAATAAAATTATATTACAAATAATATAATTTCATCCTTTTATATGTTTTTTAGTGCTTAAAAGTGTTAATTTTCGTAAATAAACTTGCATTATTTATCAAATTTGATATAGTAATCAAGTACACAAAAGAAGGAGTTTTATTATGAACAAAGAAGAATTAGTACAAGAAATCGCTAAAAAAGCAAGTGTAACTCAAAAAGAAGCTGCTGAAGTTTTAACAACTTTAATTGATACAATTCAAAAAACAGTTAAAAAAGGCGGTAAAGTTACTTTAGTTGGTTTTGGTACTTTTGAATCTCGTAAGAGAGCTGCAAGAATCGGCAGAAACCCTCAAACAGGTAAGGAATTAAAAATCCCTGCTAAAACAGTTCCTGCTTTCTCAGCTGGTAAAAAATTCAAAGTTGCTGTTAATGGCAAATAATTGAGATTTTTCAATCTTAAAAGCACTCTTTGCAAAAAGGGTGCTTTTTATTTTGTTTTTGCTATTATATTTATGGAGTGATATTATGTTAGATACTTTATTAGCAAATTTTATAACCTGGTTAGAAGGAGTCATTTCAGGCTGGGGCGCCTGGGGAATTATGGGTATTATGGCGTTAGAATCCTGTAATATACCTATTCCGAGTGAAGCTACAATGCCTTTTGCGGGATATTTGGTATCTAAAGGTGATATGAATTTCCATGTTGCCGCGTGGGCAGGTGCTATAGGGTGTTTGCTTGGTTCAATTCCATCATATTATTTAGGTTATTTCGGCGGACGTCCTTTTGTCGAAAAATATGGTAAATATTTTTTAGTTTCAAAAAAAGATCTTGAAGCAACTGATAAATGGGTTCAAAAGTATGGTGATTGGGCATTTTTTATATGCAGAATGCTACCTGTTGTAAGAACATTTATTTCTTTGCCGGCAGGAATTTTGCGAGCAAAAAAAAGATTTTTCTTTTCAATGACGCTTTTGGGATCTTTAATTTGGTGCTATGCGCTAGTTTATGTTGGGGTTAAATTTGGTCAGCATATTGACGCATTCAAATCTTTATGGCATAAATTTGATGTTGCAATAGTGCTTGTTTGTGTCATACTTGCCGTTTGGTATGTTTATCATCATTTAAAAAATTTGAAAGAAAGTTAATTAAAACATATTTCTTTAACCTCGGAATTTATTTCATAAAACATTTTTGCCGAATTTTTGAATTTTTCAGGATCAGAGCTGACATAAAATTCTTCAGTATGCTCTGAATTATTATCATTTATGAGAGCACTCATTGTTAAATCAGTATTTATTGCGTGAGCAAAGTTTGCTGCAGGGTCAATAAATAATTCTTTTGGTGCAAATTTTGTTAAAACAGGCAGCAAAAACGGATAATGTGTGCATCCGAGTACAATTTTTTGCGGATTATTCCTTAGCATAATATTAAGGTCATTTTTAATAATTTCAATACTTTCTGCGTTTTGAGATGTGTTATTTTCTACAATTTTCACCCAGTCAGGGCAATGTTGCCCGTACACTTTCATATTTGAATTATATTTTGCAATTTCGTTTTGGTACGCACCTGAATTTATTGTTGCAGGAGTTGCAAAAATCCCTAATCTTTGCAGAGATGTTTTAGCTAAAACTTTTGCGACAGTCTGAACAATCGGGTAAATTTTAAAATAGTATTTGTCTTTTATATCCTCATATATAGTTGAAGATGTTGTGTTACAAGCCATTACAACTGCTTTGCATTTTTTTTCGTGAAAGAAATTCAGAATGTCTTTTGAATAATCAAGAAGCTGTTCTTTTGTTTTTTCTCCGTAAGGAACATGTAAGGTATCGCCAAAGTAGATGAAATTTTCGTTTGGCATAAGTTTTTTGACTTCTTTCAGTACTGTAAGTCCTCCGACTCCTGAGTCAAAGAATCCTATTGGCATATTATTTCTTGAAATACTCATCAATTCCCTCTACTATAGCCTTTGTAGTTGCATTTTTCCGGCTTTCTGTAATCAACTGCGCTCTTTCATTAGGATTTGATATAAATCCTGTTTCAATTAAAATTGCAGGTGCAGTCGTATGATTTATAACATAAAATTTTGATTTGAACAAGCCTCTGTCTTTTGCATTAATGTTATTTAAAAGTGAGGCGTGGACGTATTTCGCAAGCTTCAGGCTGTTGTCTTTATAATAATGAGTTTCAATTCCTGACGGAGATTCGCTGTTACTTGAATTAACGTGAATACTTACAAATATGTCTGGATTGAATATTTCACTGTAATCAACTCTGTCCTGCAGTGATACATAAGTATCGTCTGTTCTTGTCATCGCAACGACATATCCTTTCTTCTCCAGTTGAGCCTGAACACGTTTTGCAATATCAAGTGTAATATCTTTTTCGTTTATGCCGTTTCGCAAAGCCCCGCAATCCGAGCCGCCATGCCCCGCATCAATTACTATATATTTTTTCCCGCCCGTATGTTTTTGAACAACCTGAGGTACAACAATTTCTTCTGTTATGGGTTCTTCTTTCGGAATATATTGTACTTCAGATTTTAGTTTAATTCTTAGTGTTTTGCCGTCTGCTCCAAGAAAGATATCATATTTATCAGAGTTATTTGCCACAGGAATTTGTATTTTTGCTCCTCCGTTTTTCAGGTCTGATATTTTTAAACTTTCAAACGGAGTTCCTCTTAATTCCGAATTTATTGCACCGACAAAATAGTGGTTAAGGTTAAACAGAGATATTTCAAGTTTACCGGAATTCCTTTTTATGCCAATTGACAGTGGTTTATTAAATGCAAATTTAACCGAATAATTATTTGCTTCGGCTTTCTCTCTTGTAACTGATGTCATATCAGACAGGGTTGTGTATAAATTTAGCGGACTTGTTGAATATGAGTTGAAAAAACTAATTCTTTGACTGTCGCCAAGAACAACAGGTATATAATTTTCCGGTTTTTCCGTTGTTATAACAATTCTTGCGGTATTAACATCAAACTGTCCGATTTTAATTTTGTCATTACCAATGGAAATTTCTTTGTTTCTTAGTAATGGATTTACTATTGTATTTTTAATATCAAAAGCAACGCGATTTGGACTTATAAGGTATATAGGTTTTGTCAGTGTAAATGATCCGATTCCGTCAATTATTGGCATATCACCTTTTAGTGTAATGCTGTTGATATAGAATTTTGATTTCAAGTTTAAATTTTGGGGTGATAGTACAAAATTTTCGTTTTCGTTAGAATTTGTTGAGTCAGAAAACGCAGAATTGATTTCGTTTACAATATTTCTTTGTGTTTGTAATTTTTGCTGAATATTTATTTTTTCAAATACTGAAATAGTGTCAGATTCTTTGTAAATTTCCTGAAAGTAGTAATTACTCATTGCAGGGTTTTTAAACTTTATAAATATAGTATTGTTTATTTTTTTTACATTTATATACTCTGGTTTAAAATTGTTTTTATAATCGAGTGTAATTCCTACTATGTCGGGGTTTGTTGATTTTTGAATAATATTTATTCCTGTAATATTGTCAAATTCGGTAACGTATGATTTATCTGCCGAAATTCTTGCCGGAGCCAATTCAAAATACGCTTTGTTATTTTCATAATCAACATTAATTTCAGATGCTTTAATGTTATATTCAAGGTTATCTGTGCTGTTCAGGGTAATAAAAGCACCTGAATTATCAAATGTGACAGATGAAAATTCCAAAAACTGAGCTTTTGCGTTTGTAGTACAAAAACACAGGATAAACGTAATTATAAAAACAAATGTAATAAATATTTTTTTCATGCACACGTTCCTACTATAATTATAAGAAGAGATAAAATCTAAAGCAAATTTGTTAAGTAGTATTTAAAAAAAATATTACTTGAAAAAGGTTTATGTTTTTGTTAGTGTTTTGGTAGCGATAAAAAGCAGGTTTCCCGAGCGGAGTCGTTAACAACATGACAATTTAATAAAATATGCGCCCGTAGCTCAGCTGCCCTGCGGCGAGCAGTGAGACAAGCCGAAGCGAGCGCAGTTCGCGAGGTGGAGTCGAGGGAAACGGGTTGGGTTGTTAAATAACAAGCCAAGCAGGTTTCCCGAGCGGAGTCGTTAACAACATGACAATTTAATAGAATATGCGCCCGTAGCTCAGCTGGATAGAGCGTTTGGCTACGAACCAAAAGGTCGGGAGTTCGAATCTCTTCGGGCGTAATAAAACAGGCAGGGTTTATTCCTGCCTGTTTTATTATGTTATGAAGTATGAGAACCTCCAAATCGGAGTTCGAGAGGATTTTGTGTAGGTGTGTAGTCGAGCGTAAGCGAGCGAACCCGTAAGATGCGAGGGCAAACACGAATGGCAACGAAGTGAAATGAGTTCTTGCCCGAAGCTTAGCAAAATTCGATACAATCTCTTCGGGCGTAAATAAAACAGGCGGGGTTTATTCCTGCCTGTTTTATTATGTTATGAAGTATGAGTACCTCCAAATTGGAGTTCGGCGCAAGCGAGCCGCCTTTTTTCAGGACATTTGCTCGGCAGTTGTTCATGTCTTTGCGAGGGCGAATGCCAGAAGCAATCAGTTTTTAAACAAATAAATTTAACCATCTTGATAATTGTAAATTTTTGTAAATATATTTATGTAAGAACCGCTTATACAATAGGTTTGGGGTGATTATTGTGTATGATTAATATTTTTATTTATTTTCAATATTGTTGTATAATATTCATTACAATTGCATAAATTATAATAAAAATTAATATATATGAGGGGTACAAAATGAGTAAAATTGGAATTACGAAGAAGATGTTAGCTACGGCATGTGCTGTTGCGGGTTTATCAATTTGGGGCACAAATGCTCAGGCAAATGAGATTGTGTTGCAGGATATGGACACGGACAATACCAAATCTGTGTTGAATAAGGTTACCAGAGATGATTTTAAACAGTTATCAGATGTTCGTGTAATGAGTCATAATCCTGTTGTTTTGGTAAATAGCCAATCTTCATTGATTTCAACTACTCAAAAAGGTAATGGTACACTGAGTTTAAATTCATATAATTCCCGTCATTCTGAGGCTTTAGCCGAAAAATCTCCAAATATGGCAAGTATTAAGGGTGCTCAATCGGGCGATCCTTCGCATTCGCTCAGGATGACAAGTAATGGTATAGCGACAGGCTATGCGGCACCGACTCCGACATTGTATGATTTGAAATCCAATGCCTCAACTGTATTGCCAACATTGGGTAAATACACTTTGACCGAGCTCACAGGCACGGCAAAGGCTCCGGCAGGCACACAGGAAATCGGATTTAATGGTAAAAGATACTATTTCACTCCTGCTGAAACCACTACTGAAAAAGCGAATATGCTAAGCTACTTGGCAGGCAGTATGGCTGTTGCGTATAAGACCGGTACCGATTCTAATTACTTATTCAAAGTCGGTTCAACTTATTACACAATAGACACAGAAAAACTACCGTCGAGTGTGTTCTCATATTCTTCAGGCACGGATGTTAATTTAAAACCTGCGCAAATGAGTACAACAAACACTATTACATTCACAAAGGATGGTTCTGCTGCGAGTGATTTTGTTTTTGATTCTGATACAAAGACAGGTTCTGGTGTTGTAAAAGTCACCCTGCCTCATAACGGCACAACTGCGGATGAATACTATACCTATAACTATTCTCAACCGACGTATGAAGTCAAAACAGGTCCATTAGACAGAATAAGTGATACTATCAGAAACGACGGTACAAATGTTCAAAATAAGATATTCTATAATATCTCATCAACCTCAAACGGCGGAGCGATATACAATACTCAGGACAAATCAACAGTTGATATCATAGCGGATTTTGTAGGTAACTCCTCCTCCTCTTATGGCGGTGCGATTTACAACTCTAAAACAATCAGCAGTATCACGGGTGATTTTATTAACAACTATGCTCAATCAACAGGTAGTTTAGCCTTCGGTGGGGCGATTTATAACGACAATGGTACAATTAGCAGTATCACAGGCGATTTTATTAACAACTTTATTCAATATACCGTAACTGCATTAGATCGTATGGCCTCTGGTGGTGCTATTTATAACACTGGCACAATCAGCAGTATCACGGGCGATTTTATTAACAACTATGCATCTAGTACAGGTTCAAGATGTGGTGCCTCTGGTGGTGCGATTAACAATATAGGCATGGGCGGAATAGGTTCTATCGTTGGTGATTTCGTTGGCAACAGGGCTTCCGCAATCGCCGATAACGCTGCCGAGCCTGTAGGCGGCGGGGCGATTTATAATGGGGGCATTGGCGGAATAGGTTCTATCGTTGGTGATTTCGTTGGCAACAGCATCTCCTCCTACTCTTATGCCTATGGAGGTGCGATTCAGAACACCCGTACAATTAGCAGTATCACAGGAGATTTTGTGGGTAACTCCTCCAGCTCCTCCAAAGCTTATGGCGGTGCAATTGCTAATGTTTATAATGGAAAAATAAATTCTATAGCGGGCGATTTTGTTGGTAACTATGCAAAAACAACATCTACTAGCAAAAATGCCTATGGCGGTGCGATATATAATGGCTATATATCATCAGGCAACCCGCAATACCGTGAAAGTGCTAAGATCACTCTTGCCGGCAACACCTTCACCGGCAACTATGTTCAGGTTGGCTCAACTCAAACACCAAACTCAATCTACAACGCTGGGGTTATTAATATCGCAGACGGTGCAACCGTTACGGTCAACGACGGTTATGACGGTATGGGCGAGGCTCAACTCAACATCGGCACCGGTTCAAACTTCAACCTCAGCGTAGATAACGGTGTTATCCAAACCGACAACCTCGGTACAGTATCCAACAACGGTACAATCAACTGGGATTTGGATGTCAGCCTTACAGGTACTCCGACTTCAGATAAAATCACTGTTACTTCATTAAGTGGTTCACCATCAATTCTTATCCGTGCAATTAACCTTATCACAGGTACTGGCTCAGATAAAGTTGAAATTCTTTTAACAGATAATGATACTTTAAAAACTGCATATACATTATCAAGTGACATTATGAGCCACATCACAAAAGCATCCGGTGTTACATACGGAGTCAATAGGGTTGATTACGATCCATTAACAGGTGTATTGACATTTAATGGTCCAGCTCCTTCTCCTAAATTAGCAGATGTAGTTCAGGATACAAGCGAAGGACCGACAGCTGTCAAGGAATACACTCTCCCAACAGATGGAGAAAAAGTTGTGGCTACTTCCGGTTTGGGTGAGCTTTACGGAGCTCAATTGACAATCACAGGTAACAATAAAGCCATTGACGGCAACGGCAAAGCAGGTATGACTCTCGGCACAGGCACTCAAGAACAGACATTGATTGTTAATAATGTTTCTGGTTGGTCAGGACACGACGGTGATTCAATCACCACAGGAAGCAACGCTAACTTAGAAATTACAGATTCTTCAATCGCATCAATTGCCGGAACTGCAAAGAGCATGAAATTCACAGGCACAAACACAATCGCCAGTGATATTTCATCTGCAACCGTTTCTAACAAAGGCGCTTTGACTCTCGGTACAAACAAATTAACCGCAAACGGCGCATTTACAAACGGTGATGCTGATACAACAACATCAAGCATCACAGCAGATACTGTTACCGTAAAAGGCGCAGGCTCAGCTAACTACGGTACAATCACGGGTAATGTTGTCGTTGACGGCGGTGCTTTAACAAATAACAATACCATTACGGGTAACGTTACAACTCAAAACAGCGGTAGTTTGACATCATCTTTGGCAAATATCACCGGTTCTTTGACTAATAACGCAACATTCAACCTCAAAGGTAATTTGACTAAAAATATCTTGGTTGCAGGTGGTGGTACAACAGTGTTGACAGAAGATGTTACAACGGTAACTTCTGACAGCAGTATTGCCGGCACATTGGATTTGAACGGCAAAACCCTTGATATGCAAAATACTTCGGCTACATACAATACTTTGACAGTCGGGAATTTAAAAGGTGACGGTGATTTAAAAATTGATGTCGATATGGCAACAAATGCAGGTAAAGCAACAAACTCTGATAAAATTACAATTTCAGGCGGTACTGCAAACTCAGGCACAATCAATCTGAAATCAATCAACGTTACAGACAGCGGTACAATTTCGGACACTGTTTATAATGATTATATTACTTATGTTTACGGCACAACAACAGGTTTGACATTCACTTTGTCTGATGCAACTTCGACAATTACATCAGATAACCACAGATATGTATTCTCTTTGGGTTCTAAGGGCAAATTGAATGCTAAAATCTCTGCCGTTGAATCAAGTTTGAAAGAATTTATCGAAGGTACAAGCTTTGTACCTCCTGTTACTGCCAATACATTTGCTTTGGTAGATGATTTGGAAGTTGCAGAAAATTTGGGTACAACTTACCGTACAGGCGGAACACCTAACGAATTGTATTTAAATTTGAACGGTCATAAATTATCTGCTAAATTGAACTCAAGTGATGATCCTCAATATTCAGGCGCAACGGTAGATAAGGGTTACACATTACACGTTGACGGAACAGGCACTACAAACGGTCAGGTGAGCGGATTTACAACAGCATTTTCAACAAATGCGGGAGATAGTATAACACCTGCAGGCGTTTTGACTATTGATGATGTAACCTTCTCAAATAACGGTACAGATATTGCAAACAACGGAAAAACCGAATTTACAGGCACAAATACCGTTAATACAATGACAGGTCAGGGTGCAACCGAAGTTAAAGGCGGAACTACCGAATTTACAGGTTCAACTGCCGATACAATCGCTCAGAAATCAATTACCGTAAGCCGCGGGAAGCTGAAAGCAAACGCAAATGTATTCAACGTAACAGACGGAATTTCAAACAGTGCTGAAGTTGAACTTACAGGCGGTACACTTGATACAACAATCACAGGCGGTAATATTACAATCAGCGGAGCAGTTACATCAAATGCAAGCAATCTTGCAGGTGCAGTTGCAAATAATACCGCAAATAATGAATTAACATTAACAGGTGGAAATATTTCAGGAGCAATTTCAGGCGCAGGAAAAACAATTATTGCCGGTAATGTTGAGAATACAAGTGCTTCAAATACATTAGGCAATGCCATAACGGTAAATAGCGGTGCAAAACTGACAACAGTTGCAACTGCTATCGCAAATACCGTTACAGGTGCTGCAAGTCCTGCAACAACTCCGATTGTTGAACTTTCAGGCGGAACTTTAGGTAATTATGATATTACAGGTGCTAAAGTAGTATTAACAGGCGATGTTACAGCAAACGCAAACAACCTTGCAGGTACTGAAACAAGTAACGCAAGTTCAAAATTGACTCTGAACGGCGGCGATTTGAAGGCAAATATTACGGGTGGCGGAAACACTGAAATCGCAGGAACTGTAACAAATACTGCAGATAAAACGATTGCTAATACGGTCACTGTAGCAAGCGGAAGTCTGACAACAAACGCAACAAGACTTGGTAATACTGTAACAAACAACGCTGCAGACGGTTTGGTACTTACGGGCGGTAATTTAGGACAAAACGTAACCGGAACAAACGGTTCGACACAAATTACCGGAGCCGTAACAATTGATGATTCAACAAAATCAATTGAACAAGCAATAAATATTGCATCAACAGGAAGCTTGAAGGCAAATGCCGGAAGCATCAAGGGTGCAGTTACAGATAATGTTGCAAGCGGATCAACCGGTCTTGTACTAACAGGCGGAGAGTTGGCTTATGATGTAACAGGAACAGGAACAACAGATATAGGAACATCTACAACATCTGCAACTGTTACAAATAACGCTAAGATTTCAACACCGATAACAATTCAGGGAACAAACAGATTAATCACTGCAGGCTCAAATGCTGATACTGCAACAGCTGCAACAAGCGGAATTGTCGGAGCAGTAACAAACGAGGCAGGAACATTACAGTTGACAGGCGGAAAGGTTTTGGCTGCTGTTAGCGGAGCGGGTACAACAGAGATTACCGGAACCGTAACGAATTCATCAACAATTGCAAACGCTCTTGAAATTACAAATACAGGTCACTTAACAACCTCAACAGGCGCATTGACTTCAACAACAACTACAAAGAACGCCGGTACATTGGTATTTAACAATACTGACAACGGTACACTCGGTCAAAGTATTGAAGACAACGCCGGAACTCACGGTACTGTTGAAATCAATGCGGCTGACGGTAAAACAATTGATATGACAGGCAAGACAATTACCGGTAATACTATTAAGCTTTCAAGCGGTACATTGAAAGCAGGAAGTACAGATGGTAATGTTAATTTATCAGACGCAACAAAAATTGAAGCAAATGGTGGTACATTAAGCGTTCAAGACGGCGAAACCGGTACAATTACACTAGGTGATGTTGATATTACTACAAATGATCTTAGTGTAAAAATTGATGCAGATTTCACAGCAGGTTCAACAAGGGATACCGATGGTGTGTACATTGGTTCTGCAGATAAATTATCTTTAGCATCAGGTAAAGTAGTTACAGGAACAAATAAGATTAAGATATCTGATATAAAGATTGCTGATACACCTGCTCATAGTACTGATCCTTATGCAACAGAGTTTAAAGCACAAATTGCAGATGATACTATAAAAAATTCAGTAGATTTATCGAGCACAACACTTAAACTTAATGGTATAACTGATGATGCAGGTGATTTACTTATATCCTATAATGATGGCTGGATTAATGGTAAGCATACTGATTTGAAGAATGCAATAACATCTTCTATTGAGCAAAAGATGTTCTCAATGAGCAATGGTGATCTGTCAGGTGAAACCGGTGATTTGCAACTTGGTGGAACTTCATTATCAGTTACAACAAATGGTAATAATATTACAGGTGCTAACAGTATAAGTATTAAACTTGCATCTGCTGATCAAACATTGAGTATTATCGGTACAAAAGACGATTCACATACTGCAAATACAACAATCAGCGGTTTCGGAACCGCAATTAATAACAAAATCGGCGGAAGAGTTAATTTAACAGATGTTACAATGGCAAGTAATACAAAAGATATTATTAACAACGGTGAAATTGATACAACAACAACTCCAGCAACCGAAAATGGTGTATTCCTTGAAGGAACAAACGTTATTAATTCTATTGTTGCAGTTGATGATAGCGATAATGAAACTAATACAAAAGGTCAAACTACTATTACAAGTGGTAAATCTACAATCACAACCTTGAAACAAAAAGGTGTTACCGTAAAAGAAGATGCAACTGCTGAACTTACTGATATCACTAAGGCATCAACAGGTTCAGATGGTATTACAAACGATGGTAATTTAATCCTTAACGGAACAGGCGATAACAATAATGTAATTAAGAAATCTGACAGTACAACAGGTAATGCAAAAACAACAATTGCTGCAGGTTCAAATATAACCAATAAAGCAGCAATGACTCAGAAAGAAGTTGAGGTGTCAGCTGCGACAACAACTCCTGCTGCTGATGCTGCAAAACTTGCTAATAATTCGACAATAAATGCAGATACAATTAATGTTAAAGAGGGCGCAACATTAGAAAATAATGATGGCGCAAAAATCTTTGCTTCTAACGGAGCAGATAAAGCATCAATAGTTGCTGAAGCAGGTGCAAATATTGATTTGAATAAAGGTTCTGAAACAACAGCTGATGTAACTCTTAAAGCTACTGATACGTCTAGATCAATATTGAATATTACTGACAACGGAAAATTAAAAGGTGATGTTATATCTGATAACGGAGCAACAATAGAACTTATTGCAGATACTCAAAATATAAAAATGAGTGATGCAATAGAAGGAAAAATTAAAGGCTCAACATCAGGCAGTGATGGAGCATATAATGTAGTTGCTCATTCTGTTACAAGTATTCCTCCTACAACTGTATATTCTGTAACTATAGATAAAGAAATTGCAGGAGCTACATCAATAAGTGTTTTAGAGGATACGAAAGCCACGATAACAGATACGGCAATCGGCTCAAACACAACCGCACCTATAAATGTAAGCAAAGATGCAGAATTAACATTACAAAATAATACAGATGGTGTTATGAATGTTGGAAATGCTATCAGCAAATCGCCTGATGCATCAGCAGATGACAGTTATGATGTAATAGTTGATAATACTGATCCTGAAGGTGTGACAAATATTAATAATACAATATCGGGAGCTAAGACAGTTACCGGAGATGGCGGTGTTACTAACTTGAATTCAACTATCACAGGTGCAAATGCGATTATTGCCAATGATGGTACAACAAATATAAATGCGGGTTCAGATAACAATACTACTGTAAGAATAGGATCTGCAGATATTGTAATAGCATCAGGTGCAACTGCAGGAGTTCAGACAACATCAGATAATTTTGCATTAACAA
This sequence comes from uncultured bacterium, assembly GCA_902794035.1. Lineage (GTDB taxonomy): Bacteria > Cyanobacteriota > Vampirovibrionia > Gastranaerophilales > Gastranaerophilaceae > Zag111. The sequence goes on along the minus strand of CADBFN010000003.1, from coordinate 94,383 downwards.
ATGATGTAACAGGAGCTGACGCAACTTCAACATTAAAACTTGACGGTAAATCAGGAACTGCAGGGACCGCATCAGATCCTGGAACACAGTTTAATATTGCATCAGGTGTAAATGGCGGAACGGTTGAAATAGCAAACGGTCAATTGAACTTGCCAAATGAAACACCTGTTGCAAACGCTAATGGTGTAAAAGTAGATACTGGTGCAACATTGAATACAATGAATGGAGCACCTACTACATATAATACTAATACTAAATTTGAAGATGCTTCACAGATTAAAGTTGATGTCAATGCAATTTCTAAAGCTTCAGACAGATTTGCTAATCCTCAGCAGGCTGCAGGAGAAGGCGTAGTCCTTACTGATTTGGCACTTCAGGATTTAGATAAGATAGTTCACAAAAATACTGATATAGATTTAAGAAATACAACAAATCTATCGAACGTAACAATAGGAAGTGAATTACTTGGCAAGAAATTCCAGGCAATGACACCAATCAGAATGATGGAAGCAACAATTGATCAGAATGCAATGTTGAATATTCACCCATCAAGCGGCAGAAATGATTATGATTCATTTAATCCTTCTGCAGTTGTAGGTCCTGTTGCAGCTCAATTAGGCGGATATTTAGTACAATTGAATTCATATGACGAAGCCTTCAGAAACTTAGATATGAAGATGCTTATGACTCGTGAGGAACGTAAAGCATATAAGATGGCAAATCTTTACGCTTCAGAAGTTCAACCTAAAATCTTCAGCGAAACATACTTACCTGAAAAAGATTCCGCAGGCTGGTTCAGACCGTACGCATCATTTGAAAAAGTAGGACTGAAACATGGTCCAAAAGTAGAAAATGTAATGTATGGTTCATACTTTGGCGGTGATTCAAAGATGTATGAAACAAAGAACGGCTGGGATTACCAATATTCTGTTTACGTTGGATATAACGGTTCTCACCAGAATTATCAGGGTAATTCAATTTACCAAAACGGTGGTAATCTAGGTGCAACAGCTATTTGGTATAAAAATGATTTCTTCACCGCAATAACTGCTAACGTAGGAGCAAGTGTTGCAGATGCTTCAACAATGTTTGGTTCTGAAGACTTCCCAATGTTAATGACAGGTGTTGCAAGTAAAACAGGTTATAACTGGGAATTAGCAAAAGGTAAATTTATAATTCAGCCAAGCTATTTAATGAGTTATACATTTGTCAATACATTTGATTATACAAATGCAGCTGGCGTAAGAATTAATTCTGATCCGTTACATGCAATCAATATTGCTCCTGGATTAAAATTCATCGGCAATTTGAAAAACGGCTGGCAGCCATATGTGGGTGTTCAGATGGTATGGAACATTATGGATAAGGCAGATTTCCATGCAAATGATATTCCATTACCTGAATTGAGTGTACGACCTTACTTCCAGTATGGTTTAGGCTTGCAGAAACGCTGGGGCGACAGATTTACCGGTTTTGGTCAGGTAATGATGCGTAACGGCGGCAGAACAGGTGTAGCATTATCTGCCGGCTTCAGATGGGCTTTGGGTAAATCTTCATCTAATAAATCAAATAGCAAGAGTAAAGCAAATGCTAAAAAGACAACAATTAAAGAAGCTCCGAAGACAATAAAATCTTCTTCCGCAACAAGAAATACTAAAACTTCAAACTTCTTTGCAAATATGAATGGCGAACCAACTTATGTTGTTTCGGTAAAAAAATAATTCATAGTAAAATATAGTCAAAAAAAGACTTGGTGTTAATACATCAAGTCTTTTTTAGTATAGTGAAAAATATATTTTATTTGCAATATAATTCATTGCTTCGTCATTAGGGTGGTTTGAAACGCTTATGTAATCAATTTGGTGTTCTTTATTGTCATCACCTTTGACAATACTCCCCATTGCTGCTTTGTATTTATCAGCTTGTATTCTGTTCAAATAAACACATCTGATTTGATTATTGATGCATACTCTGTGTTTTATCTTATCAACTGTTCTGTTACGCCAAAAGTTGCCTACAATTACTATTTGTGATTTACTAGTTTTATTTTTAATGTATTTTACAAGTAAATCATAATCTGTATCTAAATTTTGTCCTTGAGGTTTGACAATATTGTCGCCTAATTGAATTACTATATAATCAGGTTTTTTGTCTAGAGCTTTATTAAGCATGTCTAAAATTTGATTTCTGTCTTTGTCGTTTAATTCCCAATGGTAAAAATTCATGATATCAAGTTTTACATTGTAATTTTGTGCAATTTTATTGGCTAAAACATGTACATAATCTTTATCTCTTGAGCTCGCCGCCATTCCCCAATAGCCCCACCAGTGCTCATATGTTTTGTTTAACGTAATAGAATTCCCGATTACCAATATTTTTTTTGTCGCTTTAGCTGAGTTATTTGTTATTTTTTCGCTAACTATTGGCAGTGATATTTGAGAGTTTTGATTTAATTTAATCTGATAGTATAATAAACAGGCAAGAATAATTATGGTTATTGATTGAATGAAAATAATTTTTTTTAGCATTTTTGTCTTTCTCTTTTTGCATATTTTCTTTGTTAATTGTATTATATTGTTGTGAGGTATATGTGTCAAAGTTTTTAAATACAAATACAGCTAATAGTGCAGATATTATTTCGAATTGTGATGTAAACAGTGATAAATTAGATTTTGCAAAAAGGGTTATAATTTCATTACATAAAGAAGTTATAAAAAATATAAACAGTGGTTCAGGTCCTTTTATTGCGGCAATTTATGATGATAAAGGTGATTTTGTATGTAAATGTGCTAATTCTGTCGTAAATGACAGATGCTCAAATTGTCATGCTGAAGTTAATACAATAAAAGAAGCAGAAAAAATATTTAATACTTATGATTTATCTCAATTTAATCTTAGTCTTTATGTGACAGCAGAACCTTGTATGATGTGTCTGGGTGCAATTATGTGGTCAGGTATCAAATCTGTTTATTATAGTGTTCCTTCAAATCTTGTGGAAAAAATTACCGGTTATGATGAAGGTTTTAAACCAAATTGGTTTGAGGAATTTTTAAAAAGAGGAATTACTGTATATGGTAATATCGAGTCTAAGCTTGGGTGTGAGGCATTGGAAGCATATGTTAAAAGCGGTGATGTAATTTATAAACCTAAGCGTTAATTACTTTTTCCCCAGTATTATTACAATATCTCCGCGTTTTACAGTAGTGCTTAGTTGTTTTATAACATCATTGTCCATTCTCATACAACCTTTTGACACGTATTTGCCGATAGAAGTCGGGTCATTGTTCCCATGTATAAATTCCCCTATAGAGCTGCGTTCTCCGGTTTTCGTGTCAAGAATATCTAAAATGATAACCTTCGGACCATATGCTCTCGGATTTCTTCTCCTTTTTGTATGTCTTGGTGCCGTTTTGTACGGATAAGTTTCTGTATGAGATACGATTCTTACACCAGCATGCGTTGGTGTGGATGTTTTCCCGCTTGCAATACTGTACGCGCATTGAGCTTGTCCAAATTCATTATATTTGTATAATGTATTAGTTTTTAAATCAACAACAATTTTTGCGTTTTCTTTTTTCCCGCATACAACTACCTCGGGTGAAGGCGCATTTGATAATATTCGAGTGTCCTGCGTTCCTTCAGGTGGCACAGATTTTTTCTCAAAAACATCTGTACTCTGAGTTTTGGTTATATTATTTGCATAGCTCTGAGTCGTTGAAAGCGTTAGTCCAGCTATTGCTGTGCCTGCTATTAAATATTTAAAAGATGGTAAATGTATTCTCATACAAATTTTAAGTTAAAAAAAATATAATTTTGCTATTTATTTTATAAATATTTACAAAAAAAATCCCTTTTCATTTGAAAAGGGATTTTTCAATATTGGGTGTGATTATTTTAATAACGCACCGACGGCTTTATATACATCCATTCTTGTTGCTGCATCTTTTTGAGCCTGAGCATACAAGTCTTCAGCAGCTTCAGGGTTAGTTTTAAGTAATGACTTATAACGTCCTTCTGATCTGATGAATTCCTGATAATCAGCTTTAGGTTCTTTAGCATCCCATGTGAATGGAACTTCAGCTTCCGGATTGTATCTGAACAATGGGAAGTATCCTGCTTCAACAGCACGTTTTTGTTCAGTTTGAGTCTTACTCATATCAATACCGTGAGCAATACATGGTGCATAAGCAAATATTATGGATGGTCCGTTGTATGCTTCAGCTTCCTGGAATGCTTTAAGAGTTTGTGCTCTGTCTGCACCCAATGCAACGGATGCAACGTAAACATAACCATAAGACATACTCATCAATGCCATGTTTTTCTTATATGTTTTCTTTCCGCCTGTTGCAAATTTTGCAACCGCACCTGTCGGAGTTGATTTAGAAGCCTGACCACCTGTATTTGAGTAAACTTCTGTATCAAGGACTAAGATATTAACATTTTGTCCCTGCGCAAGAACGTGGTCAATACCGCCGTATCCGATATCGTTTGCCCAACCGTCACCACCGATAATCCATACTGATTTATCAGTGAAGTAGTCTTCAAGTTCTTTAATCTTCTTAATTGCATCGCAACCGCATTCTTTTGCGTATTTTTCGATAACAACTTTAGCGGCATTTTGAGCGGCAACCGCTTCATCTGTCTTTGAATTATTCCAATATGACATAGCTTCAGTTAAAGCAGCCTTTAAATCAGCAGGAGCATCTTCTTTAGCAAGAACTTTTTCAACATTTTCTTTTAAAAGTTCTCTGTTAGAATCAACTGCTAATCTCATACCAAAACCAAATTCAGCATTGTCTTCAAATAAAGAGTTAGCCCAAGCTGGACCTCTGCCTTCTTTAGTTGTTGTGTATGGAATTGTTGGGAATGTACCTGAGTAAATTGAAGAACAACCTGTTGCGTTTGCAACGATTGTATTTTCTCCAAATAATTGAGAAACCAATTTTACATAAGGTGTTTCACCACAACCTGCACAAGCGCCTGAAAATTCAAATAATGGTTTTCTTAACATTGCGCCTTTAATAGTTTTAGTTGTGTTTTTGCCCATTACGTTATCAGGTAATGCATCAAAGAATTTTTCATTTGCATCTTCACCTGCAGCTTCCTCAGCTTCAATTGAAGACCAAGTAAGAGCTTCTTTGCCTGCAACCTTGCTCATAGGGCATTGATCAACGCAAACACCGCAGCCTGTACAATCTTTGCAATAAACCTGAACTTTGAATTTTTCGCCGTGATCATTTGGTTTAGCATCGACAGTTGTAAATGATGCAGGTGCATCTTTTAATGATTCAGGTTCTGCTAATTTTGTTCTGATTGCAGCATGCGGACAAGCTGAAGCACAAATACCACACTGAATACAAGTTTCTGAATTCCATTTAGGTACTCTAGGTGCAATTCCGCGTTTTTCAAGTTTTGCTGTACCTGTAGGAATAACACCATCAACGCTCATTGCTGAAACAGGGATATCATCACCTTTTTGTCTCATTGAAGGTTCAATGATTTTTTTAGCAAATTCATCAGCATCTTTTGAAATCATTTCAACGTGATCAGCGTGAGCTACACCGTCTAAAGAAGCAGGAATAACAACTTCTTCAGTAGCGTTAATAGCAGCATCAATCAATGCTAAGTTCATATTAACAACGTCATCACCTTTTTTCTTAAAGGTTTTCTTAGTCATTTCTTTCATACCTTCATAAGCTTGTTCAAACGGAATAATTCCTGAAACTTTAAAGTATGCAACCATCATAACTGTATTTGCACCCTTACCACGCAATCCAGGTTGTTCGTGGATAAGTTTTTCCGCATCTACATTGTAGAATTTGATTTTCTTATTAATAATAGTTTCCTGCATATCTCTTGTTAAGTGAGAGAAAGCTTCTTCTTTTGACCATGGAGAGTTCAATAAGAATGTACCGCCTTCTTTAATACCCTTTAACAAGTCATATCTGCCAACATAAGCGTGAGCAGAACAAGATACAAAATCAGGTGCTGTGATTAAATAAGTTGATTTAATCGGCTTATCACCAAATCTCAAGTGAGAAACAGTTACACCAAATGATTTTTTAGAGTCATAAGCAAAGTATGCCTGAGCATCTTTGTCTGTATATTGACCGATAATTTTAATAGAGTTTTTGTTTGCACCAACAGTACCATCTGAGCCTAAACCCCAGAACATGCAGTTTGTAGTTCCTTCAGGTTCTGTAACGATGTGTTCTTCAATTGGTAAAGATTTGTGAGTTACATCATCATTTATACCAACTGTGAATCCGTGGAAACCTTCTTTTTCAGAGTGTTTATAAATTGCAAGAACCATTGACGGAGTAAATTCTTTAGAAGCTAAACCATAACGTCCGCCGATAACTCTGATATTTTTACCTTCTAATGCGGCAACAACATCTAAGAATAAAGGTTCACCGATAGAACCAGGTTCTTTAGTTCTGTCCATAGCAACAATTCTTTTAACTGTTGAAGGAAGCGCAGCTTTGAATCTTTCAACATCAAACGGTCTGTAAAGTCTAACTTTAACCAAACCATATTTAGTTCCGCGAGTTGAATTCAAGTATTCGATTGTTTCTTCAATTGTTTCACAACTTGAACCCATAGCTACGATTACATCAGTTGCATCAGGTGCACCAACATAATCAAACGGATGATATTGACGACCTGTAACTTTTGCAACTTTATCCATATATTCCTGTACAATTTCAGGAACAGCATCATAGTATTTGTTAGATGTTTCACGACCTTGGAAGTAAACGTCACCGTTTTGAGCGCCGACTTTTGAAACAGGAGCTTCAGGACGTAGTGCTCTTTGTCTGAATTCTTCAATATATTTTGGCTCAACTAATGAAGCGATATCTTCATAAGAAATTTCTTCAATTTTGTGTACTTCGTGAGAAGTTCTGAATCCGTCAAAAAATTGTAAGAACGGAACTTTAGCTTTATATGTTGATAAGTGAGCAACTAAAGCCAAATCCATTTCTTCCTGAACAGAGTTAGCCGATAACATTGCATAACCTGTGTTACGGCAAGCCATAACGTCTGAATGATCACCAAAGATTGCTAATGACTGAGCTGCCAATGCACGAGCTGCAACGTGAATAACGTGAGGAAGCATTTCCCCTGCAACTTTGTGCATAACAGGAATCATCAGTAATAAACCTTGTGAAGCTGTATAAGTTGAAGTTAAAGCACCTGCTGCTAATGAACCATGAACTGCACCTGCAGCACCTGCTTCTGATTGCATTTCGGCAACTTTTACTTCTTTGCCCCAAATATTTTTCTTGTGTTGTGATGCCCATTCATCAATCCATTCACCCATAGTAGATGAAGGTGTAATAGGGTAAATTGCTGATACTTCGCTTAATGCATACGCAACGTGTGCTGCAGCGTAGTTACCATCAACTGTAATAGTTTTAGCCATAATATTATAACCTCCTTATTTATAACTGCTTAATATCCACAACTATTAATAAAATAATAATACAAACATAGTCCTTTGGGAAATTAATATTGTTAAAAATAATAAAAAAAAAGAAGACTTTTTAGGTCTTCTTTTTATGTTTATCAAAATGTAAAATTATTTTAGCCAACAGAACTGAAACTTCCGCAGTCGCCACAGCTGAAACTGCTGAATCCGCCACCGAAATCTCCGCCGAATGAACCTTCTGAGTATGAACCCATTTCGCTCATTCCTGATAACGCCTGAGAATATTCACTTACATATCCTGAACTTGCTATGTAGTTTTCTGTTCCTGCGTATTGAGAGTAATCTATTTCTGCCTGAACAGAAAACATGTATAAATCATATTCATTTGCTGCCAGCAGACTCTTAGGTTGATTGCTTCTTGCCAAAATTCCTGAATTTTCAACAGGATGATTTTTAATATTTGAATTTTTGTGTGATTTATGTGCTTTTTCACCAAATAATAAAATCATTATTAATCTCCTAATATAATCTCTCGTCTTTACATATATATAAAGGTTTAGTTTATTTGCTTATTTCAGCATGGGAATTATTTGTTACAATTCGTAATATTAAATTTAAACCCATGGATTGATGCAGTTTAATTTACAAAGTTTTAGTATAAATATGGAGATTAGGGAGGGAGAAAATGAAAAAAACATTTTTAATACTCGGTATCTTGGCTGCTTTCTTTGTAACTTGTTTGGCTGTAAATGCAAAAACAAATCAACTTCACACAATTACATTAGAAAATAATAACGGTAATTTTAATATAGTTCTTGATACTGACAGTATTTCTAAGGTCACAAGAAAGGTAGTTTCAGATAATGAAATAGTTTTGGAATTATCAGGCATAACATCAGCTGATACAGTAAATGCCTTGTATAAAGGAACTGAAGCTGTTGATAATTTGGTTATTGAAAATGCAGGTTTAAACAAACTGAAAATATATGTTTCAGCTCAAAATATAAAAAATTCCTCTGTAATTATGAATCCTGAATCAGGAGATATTTCATTGGTAGGAGAATCTTTTCCCGTAGATAAGGCTTTGTGGAGTATATTTGTTCTTGCAGCTTTGGGATTAATTATAAGAAAATCTGTTAAACGTACAAATGAGGAAAACAGTCTATCTATAAAAAGAGATATTAAAGAACGTGAAATCGAAATGTACAGAAAATACAGACGTAGTCTTGATGAAGGTATAAGTTTATCTTCAAAAGACGCTAAAATGAATAATATGCTCAAAAAAATTGACAGAAAAATTGATGAAAGACTGTCAGTTATCTCAAGATAAAATTTATCTCAAATATTAAAATATATCCCTAAAACATTTCTAATTAACAGGCAAGTTTTTATAACTTGTCTTTTTATTATTCAAAATATTTATCAATAATTACCTTAATTTTTTTAGCGGAAGTCCCGTCTCCATACGGATTTTGTGCTTGTAATCTCGTCTTAATTCTATCTTTATTTAATATTTCTTCTGATAATCTCACAATTTTATCATAATCGGCACCAACAAGAACCGAAACCCCTGCATCAATTCCTTCCTGACGTTCTGTTTCATAGCGCATTACAAAAGTCGGGCATCCAAAACTTGGTGCTTCTTCCTGTATTCCGCCTGAATCTGTTAAAATCAATTTGGCATTTTTCATAAGATAAACTAAATTAGGGTAATCTAATGGCTCAAGTAGTGCAACATTAGAATATTTTTCAAGTTTAGTATAAACTTTATCTCTGACATTTGGATTTGGGTGAACCGGAATAATAAATTTGTGATCCTGATATTTAATAACCAAATGTTCAATAGCATCAAGAATTTTGTCAATTCTTTCCCCATGATTTTCTCTGCGGTGAACTGTTATTAATACTAATTTGTCATTAATAATAATATTTTTCTCATGGTAAAATTCCTGTGCATTTTTCATTGTTTCGTCACTCAGGCAAAACAAGGCATCAATTACGGTATTTCCGGTTACAAAAATTGTATTTTCTTCAATTCCTTCATTCAACAACGCTTGTTTATTCTTCTGTGTCGGGGCAAAATTCAAAGCTGTTACCCTTGATGTCATTTGCCGCATTACTTCTTCAGGAAAAGGTTCAAATATATCATAAGATCTTAAACCGGCTTCAACATGAAATACGGGAATTTTCCGGTAAAAACTTGTTAATGCACCGCAAAGCACCGTCATTGTATCTCCCTGTACAACTGTTGCATCAACATCATATTTTTCAAAAACTTCATGCTCCAATGATGATATAATTCTTGCCTGAACATCAGCAAGCGATTGATTTGGGCGCATGCAATCCAAATTGATATCAGCATTTAAACCAAAGTAATTTAAAGTTTGATTTGACAATTCTTTTTGTTGTTCAGTGTTGCATACAATAACATTATATTTGTCTTTGTATTTTTTGAGTTCAAGAATAACCGGAGCCAGCTTTATAACTTCAGGTCTTGTTCCAAATACAAATAGTATATTTTTCGTAGTCATAAGTTGAGTTTATTACAAACATTCAACTTTTTCAATTTTAATAATTAGCATTTAATTCAGACGTTATGGTAATATTTATATCTACTTATCGTTGTTAAATATACTAAAAGGAGTTTTAAAATGTTAGAATTATTTGTTTCAGAGTATTGTCCGTATTGTAAAAAAGTCATGTCTTTTTTTGATGAAAATAATGTTATTTATGAAAAAAAAGATGTAAGTATTTCAGAAAATTTTGAAAAATTAGTTAATTTAGGCGGACATGATCAGGTTCCTTTTCTTAATGATACTGATAATCAAATTTCTATGTATGAATCAGCAGATATTATAGATTATGTTAAAAATTTAAAGGAACAAGATGAGTAGTAATTTTAATTATATAAATAATGGAGAAAATTGTTCATCAAGGGGAAATTGTACTATTTCTCCCGAAGCGGCATCATTACATGAGTTAATCATGTATCATATTATCCATGCTTGTCACTATATTAATAAGCTTGAAAAATTTAATCTTGTTAATTATAAAATTACAGATGAAATTATTGATATTATTGCATCATTAGTTTATATAAATGAATATAGTGATAAGCAGTTGTATGAGATAGCGTTAAAATCATATTATATTTTTACAAATTCAAAAACTCGCTATGTTGCAGAATGCCTTGAAAATAATCTCGATCCTGAACATATTCCTGAACTTGTTAATTTTGACGATAATTTTTCACAGTCAAAAGCAATTCTGTACGGAGATTTATTGACCAGACATTTAAATAGTTCTGTTTCGTCAGAAAACAGAAAATTTATTCAGATATTATATATTGTGTTAAAAAGCGTCTGCCAAAATATTTCAAATCTCTTTGATATGAATGTTAAGTTAAATAGCGAAATTCGCTTTGTAATCAGTTCATTAAGTGAGTTAAACGTAATATATGATGATAAAACTTTGTTAGTTAGGTTATTATCTTCTTTGGCTGATTTGGATTCAAAACTTAAATTAAAAATTTCAGATACATTATTATGTAAATTTGGTAATATCTCTGATGTTGTAGTATCTCACTCTACAAGACGCGGAAAATGTATTCTTGTATCAGGTTCTAATTTTTCTGAATTATATGAAATATTAAAAATGACAAAAGATTTAAATATTGACATATATACTCATTCGAATTTATTATTAAGCCACTGTTTGGATGCTTTTAAAGAGTTTCCGCATTTAATCGGACACTATGGTAATAATACCGAAAATTGTATTGTTGATTACGGTACATTCCCAGGGGCTATTTTGCTTACTAAAAATTCTAAAAATAATACTGAATATTTGTACAGGGGAAGAATATTTTCAAATGATTATGTTACCCCGATTGGCGTTATAAAAATTGAAAACAATAATTACGAACCGTTGATTGAATCTGCTAATAAGTCTGTCGGGTTTAAAAAAGGACGTCAAAAGCCTGATACTTTTTTAGGATTTAATGAATCTGATTTAGATAAGTTAATTGAAAAACTATATGCTCGATTTGAAGCAAATAAATTGTCAAGATTATTTATTGTAGGCATGAATTCATTTTCGGAAGTGCAAAAGGAATACTTTGATGTATTTTTGTCTAGCCTTAAGCAAGATGAGTTCGCGATTAGCTTTTACTACAAATCGGATAAAAGTAATGTTGTAACTTTGGATATAGCAAATTATGTTCCATTAGCAAATTATGTTTTATCTAAGATTTTGGCTGATAAAAAATATATTAGTCGTATTTATTTTCTTTTTCCTGCATGCGATATATCTTCTGTATCGGCAATTATAAGCTTAAAGAATTTTGGAGCAAGCAATTTTTATATGACAACTTGTTCATCTCAAATAATAAATCCTGTTGTTTTTGATTTATTAAGAGTTGAATATGGTATAAATCTGCTTACAAACCCTGCGGATAACTTAAAAAACATAAGAAAAAACACTTCTCAATTTTAGAGAAGTGTTTTTTTTTATTATATACTGCAAATTAGTATCTGTAATGAGCGAATGCCTTATTAGCTTCAGCCATTTTGTGGGTGTCTTCACGTTTTTTGCATGCTGCACCCTGACCGTTTGAAGCATCAATAATTTCGTTTACTAATTTATCAACGTAAGATTTACCGCTTCTTTTCTTAGCAAAATCAATTATCCAAGATGAAGAAAGAGCAAATCCTCTGTCTGCTTTAACTTCCAATGGAACCTGATAAGTAGAACCACCGATACGACGAGCTTTTACTTCTAAAAGCGGAGTTGCATTTGTTAATGCTTTTTGGAAAACTTCCATAGAATCTTCGCCGGTTCTTTCTTTTATTTTTTCCATAGCTGAATAGAATATTCTTTCAGCCAATGATTTCTTACCACGTCTCATAATTCTGTTAATGAATTTAGAAACATCAACGCTGTTATAAATAGGGTCAGCTAAAGGTATTCTTTTTGCAGGTTTAGAACGTCTTGACATTACTTCTTACCTCCTTTTTTATCTCTTTTAGCACCGTATTTTGATCTTGATTTAGCTCTGTTCGCAACACCTGCAGTATCTAATGTACCACGGATAATGTGATAACGAACACCAGGTAAATCCTTAACACGACCGCCTCTTATCATAACAACAGAGTGTTCTTGCAAGTTATGACCAATCCCCGGAATGTATGAAGTAACTTCAAATCCGTTAGTCAATCTTACTCTGGCAACTTTTCTAAGTGCTGAGTTTGGTTTTTTAGGGGTTGTTGTATAAACCCTTGTGCAAACTCCACGTCTTTGAGGACAATTCATCAAAGCAGGAGATTTTGTTTTTGATTTTAGTACTCGTCTTTCCTGACGTACTAATTGGTTAATAGTTGGCATAATTTCTCCTTTTACCAATAATCTGCCCATACTCTGCCTTAATTGAAATACGCTTGGGCGTCACGCTTTCGGCTACTTTATTCTAATCGTTTATATTTCAGCACGCAAAACGGTTAGTATATAACTATCAAACATCAAGCAAAGCCGTTTGTCAATACAAATTTGCTTTATATTTAGTGATTTCTGTCAATTAAATCTGATATTTTATAAATTTTTGGATATTTCCCGCATAAACATAATATTGCGCAATACAATATCAATATTGTTATAAACAGTTCTGTAACAGAACGCGAAAAAAGTACAGATCTGTTAAATATAAAATCAATCCATGAAACAACAATACGAATTACAGGTATTTTTGTAAATATATTAAATAATATACTCCAACCCATACCTATTACAAATAATGTAAACGATATTATTATTGACTGATATACATTAAATGTAAAAAAGTGTGAGGCTCTTTTTTTCATAAAGTATAAAATTATAAAAATAATTAAACCGCCCCAGCCTCCTGTTAAATATGAAAAGGCAGAGCCAATACGGCTCAGAATTCCGATATCTTCACCAACAAATCTCATGCTATCCTCTTATTGATTTTTCAATGTAGTCTTCCATAACCTGAGAATATATAAGTCTGTACTCGTCATTTGTAGGTTCAATTGCTATAGCCGCTCTGTATGACTGTATAGCCTGTTCAACATCATTATCGAGGTAATGTGCATTCCCCAATAATTCAAATGTCTCAGCATTTTGCGGATCAACATGAAGAGCCTTCCTGTATGTTTCAATTGCTTCTTTAATTTTATTCTGATTAGAATAAAGATTTGCTAAGAGTACATATGCAGGAGATTCTTTCGGACTGCAATCAATTGCTTTTTTATACATTTTTTCTGAAGCATCATATTCTTTAAATTCTGATAATGAAATCGCATAGCAGATATAAATTCTGTATTTGTCATCAGTCATTGATAATGCTTTTTCATAATAAGCATATGCCTGCTTTTTATCATTTGTTAATGTCAGGGCATTTGCAATGCAAACTGCGATTAATTCATTATCAGGAGCTAAAACAAAAACTTTTTTAAATAATTTAAGTGCTGTTTCGTATTCAAATAATTTGAAACAAACATTACCCAAATCTATCAAAGCATTTACATTATCAGGCTCCAGTGAAAGCGCTTTTTCATAATATGCTTTTGCTTCAACATATTCTTTATTATCTTGATATAACAATGCGATTGCGTTATAAATTTCAGCATTTGCAGAGTTTAAATCAATAGCTCTATTATAGTAAAATAATGCTTTATCAAAATTTTTCCATTCAGCAAATACATTGCCTATATTGTAATAAATTAAATAATTTTTAGGGTTTACTTCCAATGCTTTGTTGTAGTACTGAAGTGATTTTCTGAAATCTCTTTCATAAAACCACATTGTTCCCATGCCAACCAATCCCTGTACATCATCAGGTTTTATTGCAAGTAAACTGTCCAAAACTGACATTACCTTGTCATAGTTTTGAACACTTAAATACAATTCTGCTAATTGGTGATAATTTTCAATATTTGTTGGCTCTTGTGCCATTTTTAGTGTTAAAGCACTAATTTTTTCATTTAATTCTGTATTTTCCATAGTATTTGTATATTAATATATTATTTTTGTTTTGTAAAATTGTTACGTTTTGTAAATAAATTTTATTATATATGCAATTATATAAATTGTATATACTTTATATAAATAAGTAAAGTATAAATAAGAGGAGATACATTATGGGTATGTTCGGACGAGGTATAGCCTTTGGACAACAGTTTATTCCAAGACCTGCAATAAGGTTTGGAAGAGGACCAATGATGCCAAGAGGTGGTCCTATAAGCTTTAATTTCCATGAAAGTGTTACTGTGCAACAGGGGCCTACAGGTTTCTGGGGCTTTATGTCAGGATTTTTGCCTTCATTTTTGAATACATTTGCAATGTTTGGCATGCTAAATAATTCATTTGGATTTGGCGGTGGTTGCTTTGGACGAGCTCAGGGTGCTACTGTAACAGATTCATCTGCGGCTGCTAAAAATGCTAAGGATTTGGCTGATCTTGAAAAATTGTTTAAGTCTAAAAATGTCACTATCGTAGAACGAGATGGCAAGTTTACTGCAACAGATAAAAATGGCAAATTGATTGCTTCTGACTTATCTTTTGATGAGATGTCTAAAAAACTGAGTGAGTACAATTCAAGTTCAAAACCGGTAGTTGAAGATGATCCTTCAGAAAAAACAGAAGCACAATTGAAAGCTGATAAAGCAAAAGAAATGGGCTTAGAACTTAAAGATGGCAAATACATGAAAGATGGCAAAGAATACGAATGGGATTCTGCATCTAAAACATTTAAAGTAAAACCTGATGCAAGTGCTGAAGAATCAGAACCCCAGGATGTTGATACTTCTTCACAAAGCCAGGGCTCCGGACATCGAGCAAGAGTTTCTTCCCGTTCTCAAGGTGCAGGCAGTCACGGTGTGAAAGTACCAAAAGGTTGGTATAAAGCTCCAACAGGCGGAGATGGTCAGGCTATGATTAAGAATGGCACTTTGAGAGCCGGTATGTCTGCCCGACAAGTTACTGATATTATCTTAAATAATAAAGTCAATTATTTGAGCACTGCTGACAGAAATGAACTTGCCGCTGAAGTTCTAAAATATAATCCAAGTATATTTAAAAATGGCAAAGTCGTTGAAGGCGCAGATCTAAACAAATTAGATTTACCATCCATCCAATATATTAAGGATAAATATGTACAATCAAGAAACGTAACTGCACACAATGGAACCGGCACTTATACAAGTAAAAATGGCAAGACTAATAATGTTGCTCAAACTGTGACAAGTTCAACAGGAAGATATGCTAAGAAAGAAAATGGTAAATGGCACTATTATGCAAAAGATGGCACAGAGTTAAAAGAATCTCACATACAGAATAACGACAAGGATTTATGGAATAAGACGCATCCTTCAACAGCATAAAGCAGTCCAACAATGACCGATAGAAATTTCTATAACGGTAATGGTTACGGAGCATAATATATAAAAACTAATACTTAAAAGATTATTAAATAAATTGATTATAGATTATGGTTAATAAAAAAGGTACAATTATTTGTACCTTTTTTAATTTGACACTATTTTTCAACTTTGATAAAATGTTATTATTGAAAGCCGATATGGCTCAGTTGGTAGAGCAGCTCATTCGTAATGAGCAGGTCGCGAGTTCGAGTCTCGCTATCGGCTTTTTTCGGGGTATTATATGAAATATTTAATTACAGGCGGAGCAGGTTTTATTGGCTCAACTTTAGCTGACAGTCTTTTAACTGATGGGCATGAAATTACCGTTGTTGATAATTTTAATGATTATTATGATGTAAGTCTTAAAGAAGCAAATGTTGCACATAATATAAGTAATAAAAATTACGCATTATACAGAGTTGATATAGAAGACAAAAGCAAATTAAGCGATATCTTTAAAGATAACGAATTTGATGCAGTAATACATTTAGCAGCCCGTGCAGGAGTTCGTCCATCATTAGAAAATCCTTCTGATTATGTAAAATCGAATATTCTCGGAACCGTAAATGTTTTGGATTGTATGAAAGATTATGGAGTTAAAAAACTTGTTTTCGCATCGTCTTCTTCAGTTTACGGAAATTGCAAGGAAGATAAATTTTGTGAAGATTTGAAAGTTACAGAGCCGATTTCTCCATATGCGGCAACAAAATCCGCCTGTGAACAAATATGTTATACCTGGCATCATTTATATGATATAAGCGTAGTTGCCTTAAGATTTTTTACGGTATATGGCCCAAGACAACGTCCTGATTTGGCAATAAATAAGTTTGCGGGGTTGATTGATGCAAATAAGCCTGTCGAAATGTATGGTGACGGATCTACAATGCGTGATTATACTTATATTGATGACATTATTTCGGGTATTAAGTCTGCTATTAATTATGATAAGTCCGGATATGAAATAATAAATTTAGGCGGTGGTGAACCTATAACTCTTAAAAACATGATTTTAACACTTGAAAAAGTTATGGGGAAAAAAGCTGTAATAATTCAAAAACCAATGCAGCCCGGGGATGTTGAAAAAACTGTTTGTGATTGGTCAAAAGCTCACAATCTTTTAGGATATTGCCCTTGTACAAGTTTTGAAGAAGGTATAAGTAAATTTATTGACTGGCGCAGAAAAAATATTATTTTGTAGTGCGTGGAGTTATTTGTTATATATGTCACAAATTGTTAATAATATTGAATCTCACGCTGTAATGTGTTATAATTATTTATATTATTACTTGGAGTATTTTGAGGATGAATAAGAATAGTAAAGCCTTTTCTTTAACAGAGCTGTTAATTGTTCTCGTTGTTATAGCTTTATTGTTTGCTGCCTTGGCTCCTATAATAACAAAGCGTCATATATCTGAAACTCATGAAAATGAGTCAATTTGGAATCTTGTTTCCGGTGATACAGAAAGAAATGCTTATTTTGATCCCGGGAATGAAAGATGGACTTCAAGTGTTTATGTGGGGATGATTCCAACTACGTCAAATACAAGCGCAGGGAAGTTAGTCATTGATTCCGGCAATATTACTTATAACGGTATAACTTATAAGCAGCCTCAAATTCAATTTCGTTTTTCAAAAAGTCCTTCAGAACAAGGTAGAGGTGTAAATGCTGCCAATTTATATATTGATTCTTCAAGTATAATTTTTGGAAAATTCAGTCCGAATATGAATTATGACAAAACTACAGTATATGGACTGAATAACCTGAGTGCAGTTTCAACAAATGCTAAAGGCGTTACGGTGCTTGGGTTTGCGGCTATGGAAGATGCAAAAATTACAGAAAAAAATCCTCAATATGTTGTTGCTGTTGGTAATCGTGCCGGAAATAAAATAGGTGCAAGTGATTCTACTGTTTCGGTTAACTCTATATTTCTTGGTTCTAATGCCGGTGCAGGTGTTGCGGAAACTACAAGTGCTCCGACTGATAATATCGCAATTGGTTATAAAAGCTTAAGCCGCGACAATTCTTCCGGGTCTCATAATGTATTTATCGGTTCACTTACAGGTAATGGATTTAATGGTTCAAACGCTTCATATAATACGATTGTAGGCTCTACTTTTTCAGGAACATCAGCTTCGTATAATACAATTATAGGTTATGGTGTTTATACTAAAGGTGATCCTGCCGTTAAAGCTATGACTGCAATAGGATATGGCGCTTGTAATTCAATATCAGGCGATAATTCAGGCTCCAGAGTTTGTATCGGCTATAATTCTGCCGTATCTACAAATAATACCCCTGCTTCTTTTAACTCTGATAACGGTGAACATATATTTATTGGTGGTCGCCCTGATACTTCGAAAACAAGGGGATTCCCCGGACGTGCTGTCTTAGAGGTGCACAATAATACTGTAAATTCAGATACATATGGTAATGTTATTTTAAATTCTAATCTGGTTCTCAGAGGTAATTTTTTCCCTTCCGATGGGAATAATATTGCATATAATGTATTTAAAAATACTCAGGAAATTGGAGCTGAATCAGTATATTACAGATGCAGTTCAGATTCTTATCAGGCAATATTGTCGTACAATGCGTATGTATGTAAGGCTTTGGCTGCGTCTGATCCAAAGTCAATTAATGTTTTATATAAACAGGGAAATTGTTCTAATTCTTCAGGTTATCCTAGTGGTAGTGGTTGCCCAAATGTAATATCTTCTGATAAAAGATTAAAAACTGATATATCATTAAATTATGACGGTTTAAATAAGATATTAGCTATTCAGCCGTATATTTACTCATATAAAAATGAGCCTAGCAAAAAACATGTTGGGGTAATTGCGCAGCACCTACAGAAAATATTTCCAAATGCTGTTTCTAAAGATGAAGATGGCTTTTTAAGAATCAGGCTTGAGGATATGTTTTATGCTCTTGTTAATTCTGTAAAAGAACTGGCAGCTTCAGTTGATAATTTGTATTCAAAACTTGCAGAAATTGAGCAAAATATTTTCTCGGTAAATAAAGATCAAAAGACTATAAATAAGCAATTATCAGTACTCGATAAAAAAATAAAAAAACTGGAAAGGAATTAGGAGAAGTAAATGTTTCAAAATAAACGTAAAAAAACAGCATTTACACTTGCAGAATTGATGGTAATTATGTCAGTCATGACTGTTATTCTTGCTGCTGTTGCTCCGATTTTTACTTCCAGATTAACAAATGCATCTTTTGATAGTGTTTGGAGTACGGTTGGGGCATCTAATATGAATGATATATATTCTGATGCTTCAATAAGATCAATGATGCAGGAAACTTTAATTGGTGTTACACCTGTTAATATGGATGATATGCGCAAAACTTATCAGCCATATTCTAAGTTAATTATACGTTCAAGTAATAAAATAGGCGGCAGTAATGCTCAAAAACAGATTGAGTTTAAATATGATGGAACATCAGATGGTTTTTTGTTTGGCAGTAATGCTAATTTGCTGTTAGGCGGGTTTTATAATAACATCAATATAACATATACTCCTCCTGATATTGAAAATATAATGGAATCTGTCATTGGTGAGGGTGCCTCTTATAACACTGCGATTGGTCGCAACGCACTGAATTCTTTATCTACAGGTAAATATAATACGGCATTTGGTTATAATGCTTTAAGTGGTGTTACAACCGGTAGCGCAAATACTGCTATAGGATATAGTGCGGGATCATCTTTAACGACAGGTTCAGGTAATGTATTTGTAGGCTATAATTCTTATAATGCTCAAACAGGAGATTACAATACTGTTATCGGAACGAATACAAGTTCCCGTTCTTCAGCAAGCAGTTATACTACAGCTATTGGTAATAATGTGAATGTTAAAGGGAATTATAATGTTGCAGTTGGAGATAATTCCAATGCCGGCGGAACATATAATACTGCCCTTGGTTATAATGCACTTGCATCTGCCAATCCTGCATCTGACAGTTATTCTTCATTTAAATACAACACTGCAATAGGTTATAACTCTTGTTCCGGGATTTCTTCAAATGCTCAAAATACTACATGTATTGGCGGAGCAGGTATTAATAACTTAACAATGAGTTCTACAGCTATTTCATTATTCAATGATTCTCATAGCAGAGTTCTGATAGGGCGTGGAACTTCAAAATATAGTAGTGCAGCTACATTAGAGGTATATAATTTAAATTCTACTAATAGCAAATATCCTTATCCTGCCAATATATCAGGAGCTCCTGTACTTGGAGATTCAGCAGTAGTAGTAAATGGAAATCTTATTGTCAGGGGACAGACATATATGATTGGGCAATCTCCATTTCCGATGAGTCCGACTGGTTCAACTTTTGCTCCTGCAAAGACAATATCTCTGATGGGTTACAGATTGTATAAAGATTCTAAATCTGATCATAAACCTTTGATTGGTATTGATGGTAGTGAGATAACTCAAAGGATTTATCAGCAGAATAGTGATGGAATGCATGAATTGTATAACGGAAGGGAACATTGTATTTGTAATTATTCTTGCAGTGTTTCTACGAAGGATTATAATGGCGGATTTTCCGGTCGTGACTCTTATGATTGGTCAACTGTAAAATATGTCAAAACATCATCTCCGGCTCCGATGATAAATATTTTTGGTGGAACAAGTTACTTCTTTGGTACAACTCCTCATTCTTGCGGTAATTCATATGTATCTGAATCCGCTGTAGCAGATAATGTAGAATTAAATGGAGCAAAAAATCTCATGTCTGGAGGCTCCTGTTGTCCAATTCTTACTTCAAATGGTGCTGCGCTTGATAAGTCTGTATCAAGTGATTTGAGGTTAAAAAATATTGAATCAAGCTATAATACCGGTTTAGCAAATATTTTAAAACTCAAAATTTATAACTATGTTTATAAATCAGATGCTCAAAAATTGCCTCATGTCGGAGTTATGGCTCAGGATTTAAAACGTTATTTCCCTGATTCCGTGTCAAAAGATAAAAATGGATATTATCAAATAAATACGGAAGAATTATTTTATGCTGCTATAAATTCTGTTAAGGAATTGCATAGTAATATTGTTGCATTGGTAACTAAAGCTAATAACTGTATTACAAGATTAACAACTTTAAAAAAAGAAAATGATAAACTTAAAAATAAACTGTTGATTTTATCAAAAGAACTTGAAGAAATTGAAAAATAGCGGTGAAATAATTCACCGCCATTTAAATTATAATTATCATCTATTGTTTTCTTGCAATATCGTTATATTTTTGGTCATATTGCCCTTCTTTAAATGCATGTTTTCTTTCAATACCTACTAATGTAGCTATTGCTACTAAACCAAGTGCGCCCAGCAACTTTTGACGGCCAGTAGTTTTTGCAAGTTTTTCAAATCCTGATTTTGTAATATTTAATAATTTAGAAATTGCTTTACTTGCGTATTTTTTTACACCTGATAGTTTGCTTGCAGATTTACCTATATCTTCTGCTGCATTCTTATAAAGATCTGCACCTTTACTAAAGAATTTATTTAAGCTGCTATTCCAATTAAAAGCTTTTCCTTTACTCGCTGCATTTATTGCTTTATATCCAGCATATGTTGCTACGCCAAGTGCACCTGTTTCTGCTGTTGCTCTTGCTGTATTTGCTGCACGATGAGCAGTACAGTCTATTCTGTTGCCAAAAGAACCTTTTTTAGAATCAAACATTGAATAAATAGCCGGAGAGCTGCCATAACCTGTGTAAATGTTACTCATAAATAACCTACCTTTCATTAACCAAAATTTAACTTACATAACCTACATTTCTATAAAGTTTTTTTTAGTTTAAAGATTGATTAATTGACGTTATATTTGTTAATAATTCTTTACACAAAAAAAGACTTGTATAAAAATACAAGTCTTTTTTGAATAATTTTTAGTTTAAATGCAGCCACAACCACAAGTTGTTGCCTGATTTTTAAGAGATTGAGCTTTATCAGTCAATTCCCAAGGTACATTTATATCAGATCTGCCCATGTGACCATATGCCGCAAGCAGTTGATAGAATTTTCCGCCATTTTTTGCAGGTAAATTTCTCAAGTCAAATTGATTTATAATCCCTGCAGGGGTTAAGCTGAAGTTTTTACGAACAAGTTTTTCAATTTCTTCATCAGAAATTTTGCCTGTTCCAAATGTATCAACAAGAATAGATAGCGGTTCCGCAACACCTATAGCATATGCAAGTTCTATTTCACATTTATCTGCAAGACCTGCGGCAACAATATTTTTAGCAACATATCTGGCTGCATAAGCTGCTGATCTATCAACTTTTGTCGGATCTTTACCTGAAAATGCGCCGCCACCGTGTCTTGAGTAGCCGCCATATGTATCTACAATGATTTTTCTTCCGGTTAATCCTGAATCACCCTGAGGACCGCCAATTACAAATCTTCCTGACGGATTGATTAATATTATTGTATTTTCATCAGGTTTTATGTTGCATGATTCAAAAACATAGTCTATTACAAGTTTTTTTAAGTCATTTTTAATAATATCCTGTACTTGTTCATTATCTGATACACCATTTATAACTGGATTATGTTGTGTTGATAGCAGTACTGTATGTATTCTGTTTGGCTTCCCATCAACGTATTCAACTGTAACCTGTGATTTGCCGTCAGGTCTTAAATAATTAACAAGTCCTGATTTTCTTACCTGAGCTAATCTGTAAGATAGCTTATGAGCAAGACTTATTGGTAATGGCATAAGTTCAGGAGTTTCATTGCAGGCATAACCAAACATTATTCCCTGATCACCGGCTCCTAATTCTTCAGTTTCTATAACTGATGTATCTGCATTTGATGAACGGGATTCAAATGCTTTATTAACTCCGTTGCCTATATCTGTTGATTGTTCGTCAATACTTGTAAGTACTGCACAAGTATCAGCATCAAATCCTCCAGATGCAGCACCTGTATAACCGATATTCCTTATAGTATTTCTTACAATTTGCGGAATATCAACGTAGCAATCTGCCGTAATTTCGCCGCAAATCAATGCCATACCTGTTGTAACCGTAGTTTCTGCTGCTACTCTTGAACGATTATCTTTTGTTAAAAATTCGTCAAGAATTGCATCTGAAATTTGATCACAAACTTTGTCCGGGTGTCCTTCAGTAACGGACTCAGAGGTAAATAAAAAATTCTTTCCAGTCATTTTGTCTCCTTAATTTTTATTCTACTGCCGGTAAGGTTTTTAATTCCGACCCGGCACACTACTTCTATATAGTGTAATTCAAACGCTTAATTTATTCAAATAAATTAAGGAGATATGCAAAGTTTTATTACAATTTAATGATTAGTTTTTAATTTATTAATTCTTGATGAAATTGCGTTAATTTTATCATTTAATTTTTTATTTTCATTTTCCATTTTTGATATTTTATTTTCAAAATCTGATAATTTTTTAGTTGCTGCAAGAATCTTATTATTGAGTTCTTTAATAGAATTTATAATCGCATACAGTATTTCATCGGTACTTATTTTTAAAAATCCGTCGCTACCTTTAAACACAGAATTAGGGAATATCTTTTGCAGTTCTTGTGCAATAACGCCAACATGTTTTTGCTTTTCAGGATCATTTTTAAATGTGTAATTGTAAACATTTAATTGCTTAATTTTATCAAGACCATTTATATTTCTTGATTTTATATCTTTGAGTCTTCTGTCACTTGAACTATTTGTAATTGGAGCTAGTGTTGCGCAATAACCTGTATTTGAAAAACTATATGTTGCCTGATTTGCGGCACAGTTTACATTTGCATTTGTTCCAAAAATGTTGTTAGAATAATAAAATGGGTATAAAACGTCCCCCATTGTTAAAAATGTTTGTCCCTTTACAATTAAATTACCGTTTATTATAGTTGTAACATTTGATTTTATTGTAGGATTATTTATTAAATTGTTGTTAAGGTATGCAGATGCATTATGAATTTCCATGACCGCATCCCCGCCATATAGTCTGTCTGATGTTTTCCATGTACCGTCAGAATTTAGATTCGGGTTCGCTCCAATATATGTTCTGAGTGCCGAATCAACATTGTCCATTCCTAATTCTGTGCTTACTGGAGTATCAGAAGCAGGCCCTGAATTTGCTCCTATGCAAGTTTTGTAAGATTGACCGGTTAATTGCGAACAAGCATTATAACCAATAGCTACATTGTAATTCCCTGTTGTTAAGTTGCTTAGCGAACCGGCTCCTGCGCCAACATTATATTTCCCCGAGATAATATTTCCCAAAGAATTGTAACCAAGAGCTACATTATAACTAAAATCTCTTTGTGAATTATTAAATGATTCGTTTTCTTTTGCATTACCTGTGTTAGCTCCAATCAATGTATTATATTCGCCTACTATAGCTTGCGAATTATAGCCAATTAGGGTATTTGATGACATATTAGCTTCTTTGCCGGCACTATAACCGATAAATGTATTTTTTGAGCCCGTAAAGTTTGTGTATCCGGCACCTGTACCGACTGCTGTATTGTCCTTTCCGTATCTGATTATTGAAAGTGTTTCGGCTCCAAATGCAGTATTATTTTCAATTTTGTTTTCCTCGCCTTCATTATGATCTCTTACAGAGTTCATTGATAAATATCCGAATGCGACGTTATTAGTCGGATATGATGAATCGCTTTCTTTATACTTAAAATCCGGATAAGCAGAGCCAAATAGCAAATTGTGTCCATCTGCAAAAAATGAAGCTGTAAATTGTCCGGGATCATCAAAATCTTCACGTCCATATCTTAGTTGTAATTGCTTTTGCATTACATTATTGGCAATATATCCTGAACGTATTACAAGCTTTGATAAAGGTGTATATGAAGATTTTATTTCAAGTTCTGAATCAGGCGTAGTACCAAGATATATACCTCCAAAATAGTTGTCTGATACAGGCTTATAATATGTGTCCATTGGTCCTGCAAGGTAGTTGCGGCTTGACCACATCCACATGTCCTGTTTCCTTACAGATCTTTTCCTCTTTGTTATGAATGGAGCAAATGCTGCAAACAAAATTGTCAATACCAGAAGTACAATCATTACTTCTGCAAGTGTGAATGCAATTCTATTTTTTGTCTTTTTTAAACGCAATGCTATCCCCGTATCCATAATATGATTATACCATATTTGTAACTTAATTTCAATTAGTATAATAAAGTGTAACATGTTTCTTTATTCTTTGTTTGTGTTATTTTTTTATATATAAGATGAGGAAATATTATGACAACAATTATTGATGATTTACCTACTGTTTATAATGCAAAAGAAACAGAAGAGACTATTTACAAATTTTGGGAAGACAATGAATTTTTTAAGGCTGATTCTGAAAGTCCAAAGGAACCTTATTCAATTGTAATACCTCCTCCAAATGTAACAGGTGTCTTACATATGGGACATGCATTGGATGAAACATTACAGGATATTCTTGTCAGATATCACCGCATGAGCGGATATGAAGTATTGTGGGTTCCCGGGACAGACCATGCAGGTATTGCAACTCAAAATGTTGTTGAGAAGCAATTAAGAGGTCAGGGGTTGTCACGTTATGATTTAGGGCGTGAAAAATTTCTCGAAAAAACATGGGAATGGGCAAATGCGCACAAATCAAGAATTCTTGATCAGTGTAAACGTTTAGGCGCATCATTTGACCGTACAAGAGAAAGATTTACCTTTGATGCCGGCTGTTCTGATGCTGTAAAAGAAGTATTTGTTCGCTTATATGAAAAAGGTTTGATTTATAAAGGAAAATATATTGTAAACTGGTGTCCGCGTTGCAGAAGTGCAATTTCAGATGTTGAAACTGAATATGCTGCTGAGCAGGGTCATTTATGGGAAATATCATACCCGCTTAAAAACGAATCTGGCGCAATTATTGTTGCGACAACACGTCCTGAAAC
The DNA here is from genome assembly GCA_902794035.1 of uncultured bacterium. GTDB lineage: Bacteria > Cyanobacteriota > Vampirovibrionia > Gastranaerophilales > Gastranaerophilaceae > Zag111. The sequence continues at coordinate 68,593 of CADBFN010000003.1, read as the reverse complement.
TATTTTCGGGGATGTAGCTATTGCTGTTCACCCTGATGATAAAAAGTATTCAGAACTTGTTGGCAAAACAGTTGTTGTGCCGCTTTCAGGGCGTGAAATTCCTATTATAGCTGATGAATACGTTGATAGAAATTTCGGAACAGGGGCAGTAAAAATTACACCTGCACATGATCCGAATGATTATGAAGTCGGAAAGCGTCATGGTCTAAATCCGATTTGGGTAATTGATGAAGAAGCTAAAATGATAGCTTGCGGTGAAGTTCCTCAAAAATATCATGGTATGGACAGATATGAAGCAAGAAAAGCTATTATTGGGGATTTGCAATATCAAAATTTCTTATTAAGAACCAGAGATCATGAGCATAATGTCGGAAAATGTCAGCGCTGTGGTACTACTATTGAACCGTTACTTTCAGAACAATGGTTTGTAAAAATGAAACCGCTGGCTCAGGAAGCAATAAAAGCTGTTAAAGACGGAAGAATAAAATTTATTCCTGAACGCTGGGAAAAGAATTATTTAGGCTGGATGGAAAATATTCGTGATTGGTGCATATCCCGTCAATTATGGTGGGGACACCAAATACCCGCATATCATAACAAACAGACAGGAGAAATGATTGTAGCAAAAGAAAATCCTGATCCGTCTGTTTGGGAACAGGAAACTGATGTTTTAGATACCTGGTTTTCATCAGGATTGTGGCCGTTTAGCACTATGGGATGGCCGAATACTGATAGTATGGATTTCAAGAAATTTTATCCTACTACAACACTTGTAACAGGTTTTGACATTATATTTTTCTGGGTTGCCAGAATGATCACTATGGGACTTGAATTTACAGGCAAAGCACCATTTTCAACTGTTTATATTCATGGATTGATTCGTGATGAAAAAGGTCAGAAAATGTCCAAGTCAAAGGGTAATACGATTGACCCTGTTGAAATAATTGATAAATATGGCTGTGATGCTTTAAGATTTACAATGACATCATTGTGTACCTATGGTGGTCAGGATATAAAAATCAGTGATGAACGCTTTGAATATGGCAGAAATTTTGCAAACAAGATATGGAATGCTTCGCGTTTTGTTCTTATGAATCTTGATGGAGTTGATAATAACGACATTGATTTTTCTAAACTAACAATTGCAGATAAGTGGATATTAGACAAACTTAATAATGTAGCAAAAGAAGTAAATGAGGATATTAAAAACTACAGAATAGGTGAGACAGCTCACATATTGTATGATTTCTTCTGGAATTCATATTGTGACTGGTATGTTGAAATCGCTAAGATTCAATTACAGGATTCGAATTTAAAACTTAATACTCAAAGAGTTTTAAGATATGTGCTTGATATGTCTTTAAGATTACTTCATCCGATTATGCCTCATATAACGGAAAAAGTATGGCAATTAATTCCTCAGGAAGCGGATACAAAAGCAATCATGCTTGCAAAATTCCCTGTTTATGAAACTAATTTGGTATTTGATAAAGAATCAAAAGAGATGGAGCTTGTTTTTGAAACTATTTCTTCACTGAGAAATGTTCGTCAAAGTTTTAATATTCCTTTATCATTAAAATTTGATATTGAAATTCACGCTTCTGAAAGCGAAGAACCGATTTTCAGAGAAATTGAAAGCTATGTAAAAAGGATGGCGAAAGTTGAAAATATTGCATATTCAAATTCAGATGAAAATGTATCAAAATCAGCAAGTGCAGTTGTTTCTGCCTCTAAGATTATTATTCCGCTTGAAAATTTAATTGACTTTGATCAGGAAATTGCACGGCAAAACAAAAAACTTGCGAAGTTATCGGCAGAAAGAAATTCTCTTGAAGGCAGAATAAATAACCCTAAATTTGTTTCTAATGCTCCTGCTGAACTTATTGAGCAGACAAAGACAAGAATTAACGAGATTATTGTTCAGGAAGAATCAATAAACACGCTAATTTCTTCATTAAAGGCATAACTTGTATAATAAAATTATAGCTCCGGAAACTTCTTCCGGGGCTGTTTTTATATTAAGAAAAATTTACAATACTTTACATATTCTTTAATATTTGGTAGTATTTTACTGTAAATATGATGGTAGTTGTCAATTTATAAATTGATAGTGGAGTTTATTATGGTTTCTAAAAAAAGTTCAGTTGAAGAAGATTTTGAAAAATTGTTATTACAGTATGATTATAAATTTCAAAAGGGCGATTTGGTAAAAGGGATTGTCTGCGGATTTGACGGGCAAGGAGTATTAGTTGATATTGGTGCAAAAACTACTGCATTAATTCCCGGATATGAAGCTGTAGATAAAGGTGAGAATATAGAAGAAAAATTTGCAAAAGGTCAGGAAGGTGAATTCTTAATTATTAGAGAAGAAGATGAAGACGGCAGATTTTTATTATCAAAGAAAAAAGTTGATTTTGCATATGCCTGGAAAGATCTTGAAAAAGCAAAAGAAGCAGATGAAACTATTCTTGGAACAGTTGTTAATACTGTAAAAGGTGGTGTTCTTGTTGAAGTTGCCGGCGTAAGAGGATTTATTCCTTCCAGCCAACTGAGAGCAAAAGAATCCGAACTTTCAGCTGGTGCAAAGATTGAAGTAAAAATATTAACTTTAGATCTTCAGCAGAATAATTTTATTTTATCTAATAAAAAAGTTTATGATGATACGGTAAAAGAAGCAAAAACAAATCTGTTTTCTCAGGTTGAAGTTGGTCAGATTGTTGAAGGTGAAGTTGTCAGAATTACGGATTTTGGAGCATTTGTTGATATCGGTGGTGTCGATGGTCTGTTGCCTTTATCTCAACTTTCTTGGCGTTGGATTGACCATCCGACTGATATTTTGCACGTTGGTGACAAAATAAAAGTAGAAGTTATACTTGTTGATTATGATAAACAAAGAATTTCGTTAAGTTTGAAAAAATTAGAACCTGACCCTTGGGTAGAAGCCGAAAAGAATATTAAAGAAGGGGATTGTATTGAAGGAACAATAACAAGATTGAAATATTTTGGCGCATTTGTAGAAGTTTTCCCTGGGGTAGAAGCTTTGTTGCCACATGAAGAAGTAGTAGAATATCAAAATGAGTCTAAGTCAATTTTAGAAGTCGGCGATAAAATAAAAACTCATGTTATTAAATTTAATCCTTCTGACAGAAGAATTGCATTATCTATTCATGAACAATTTGAAAATACTGCAGAAAAGGAAGAATAGTGGCTATAAATATAAAAAAAGTTATATTCAGTATCATAATACTAGTAGTTATTATTTCTGTACCTGCTTTTGCAACGCAGTGGGTTCGTCAGGGCAATGATATTTATATTGAAAAAAATTCATATGATAGTATTAATGATAATTCAGAACGTCTAGATATTGTAAGACAGTTTACTAATAAAAAGAAATTGCAGATTTATCAGAAAATTGCTAAGACTCCATCTGAAATATCTGCATGTTTGATCGAACACATTTATGACTGCAAGAATGATAAGGCCTTTTTACAGGCTGTGTTGTGCTATGATCTGTCAGGAAACGTTGTATATGACAAGGTATATGAAGATGTTCCAAAGAATTGGGTAAATGATAATTTTTCTTGTAAATTAATTAAAGATCAAAAGGCTAGAGATGTCAAAAATTATAATAATCAAAATCGTTTAAACAATTAATTTGACATTAACAATTTTATCCTTAAATATATCATACGTTTAGATGTTTATTACAACTTCTAAATCATACATAATATGTTAGAAAGAGTAATAACATGCCATTTCGTTACAGATTGCAAAAAGTTTTGGATTTTAGAATAAATCAAAAAGAAGAACAATTAATGAAAGTCCAAAAGGCGCAATTGGCAGTCAATGAAGCTGAAGATAATATAAAGAAAAATAATCAGGCTATAGTTGATACTAAAAATGGCATGCGTTCAGCAGATCCTTCTCTGTATGATTATTACGATAAATTTCTAAAGCATCTTTATGAAGAAGCTGAGAGACTTGAACAGATAAGACAACAATTACAGGCAAAATTAGACGAAGAATTGCAAAAACTTGTAAAATGTGAGCAGAATGTTAAAGTCCTAGAGAAACATAAAGACAAAAACAAAGAAATATATCTCAATGAAGAAAAAGCTCAGGAATTGAAGCAATTCTCTGAATTAGGTGTTACAAGATTTTTCCGAAGCAAAGCAGAAAAATCAGAATAGTAAAGGTAGAATTTATGGGTATAGACGCAACATCATCATCAGTAACTACAGCTGCATCAACTCAGTCGTCACCAACGACTTCGGTGGCTTCTGCTAAGTCAAGTTCCTCTGATGCTTCCTTTAAAGATGAAATTTCAAAAGTAAGCGAAAAAGAGAATAAAGATGTTAAATCATCTGATAATGATAAAAATACTAAAGCAGATAAAAAATTAGAAGCTAAATCAGATAAAAAAGAGTTATCATCAGTAAAACAAGATAAAAAGCAGCAGTCTTATATTGAAGATAATTCCAAAATGAAAGAGTATGTGATGAATGCTCAATTGTCAATGAATAATGCTAATATGATGCTGACTAATGATATACAGCAAATGATAGAATCGACAGCAACATCAAATGCTATTAATTCTAAAAATTGGACTATTGGATTAGGAAATGGAGAAACATCAAATTTAAAAATGACAGAATCTGATGCAGATTTTTTCATTACTCTTACTCAGTCCGAGAATGTCAATTTAGCATCTGTACAAGCTCAGGCTCAAAATATGGTAAATAACGGCGCAGATGTTTCTGATATTAAACAAAATGTTCAGGTTTCTCAAACATTATTAAATGCTTTAAGTGAAGCAAGAGAGAATAATCAACCTATCAGAATTGATTTTGATCAAAATATTTCGGTAATTTTGCGTGTTGGACGTGATGGAGCTATATCAGCACAATTTATACCTGGAGATAAAGCAGTAGAACAATATTTAAGAAATAATATAGATTCACTAAAATCCTCTTTTGATGAACAGGACTTACCATATTCAGAGCTTTCATATTCAAACAGTTCAAAAGAACAAAACCAGAGACGACGTGAAGAAAAACGACAAGGAGAATAATAATGAATGATGCTTTTATCACAGCATTAAATACTCAATACGCAACGGTTAATTGGATAGATGTATTGTCAGAAAATATGACAAATACATATACTCCGGGTTACCGTGAAAAGCAGGTTAATTTTAAGACCTTTTTAAATGGTGCTATTGTTGATGACTTTGAAAAAAATAATGGTCAGGGGAAATCAACACCGGGTACTTCGAAAAATAATCTGTTTATTGAAGGTAAAGGTTTCTTCTTAACAAAAACGCCTGAAGGTAAGAGTGTTTACACTCGTTTGGGCGAGTTTGATTTTGACGGCGAGGGAGTATATAGAGCAAAAAATGGTAATACTGTTCAGGGTTACATTTTAAATGATAAAGGCGAAATAATGCAGGGGACTCGCTCAATAAGTTCTGATTTATATCAGGAAACAGCGATGAAAGGCGGTGCTTTAGATATACCAACCACAACAATAAAAATGTGGATTGATCCAAATAACGGGAAATATTTAGGTAAATATGATGAATACGAAATTAAAAATGACGGAACAATTGTTGGAAAAGCCGAAAGCGGCAAAAAAGTTGTTCCGCTATATAAAATAACTACAAGAAATTTTCATAATGTTTCAGGACTCTATGAATACAAAGATGGTCTTTTCCTTGAAACTGAAGAATCAGGTAAACCGGTATTAGGTGTTGGGGAAATACGTTCCGGGTTATTAGAATTATCAAATGCAGATTTGAAAGCTAATATATCTTATTATCAAATGGCAAAACAGCAAATGGAAGTCGTTAATAAAATAATTTCTTCTAATAAAGATTTACTTCAACAGGCATTACAGCTTGTTGGTGGTTCATAATATTTAAAAATGTTTACACAGTATTAAACTCCATTTTAAGAGGCTATAGCCTCTTTTTTATTTGTTGCTATTTACAATTTTAGAATAAATATGTAAAATATAAATATAGAGTTTTATTTTTTATTTAAGGAGTAATTATGGATAAATTAAAAGTAGCTATAGGCTGTGATCATGCAGGATTACATTATAAAGAGGCAATAATTGATTATCTTAAATTTAGAGGAATTGAATACGATGATATGGGTACTTATACCCCAGAATCTTGTGATTACCCTGTAATAGCAAGAAAAGTATGTGAAAAAGTTATTCATAATGAAGCAAATCGTGGAATATTAGTATGCGGCACCGGCATTGGTATGTCAATAGTTGCAAATAAAGTTCATGGAATAAGAGCGGCTCTTTGCGGAGATACATATAGTGCAAGAGTTTCAAGGGCTCATAATAACGCAAATGTGCTTTGCTTAGGTTCCAGAGTTATAGGAGAGCATTTGGCACTTGATATTGTTGATACATGGTTAAAAACAGGTTTCGAAGGCGGACGTCACAAAAAACGTGTCGATATGATTGAGTAGGAGATTATATTTTGGGTAATGGAGTGTTAAATTCACATAAATTAGCCTGCATAGTTGCGCAGATTCTTGATGATAAATTAGGTAAAGATATCACGATTTTGAATATAAGCCATGTGTCATCTTTGGCTGATTATTTCGTAATTGTTTCAGGAGATTCAACTCCTCAGGTAAAAGCTTTAATGGAAACTGTTAAAGACAAAATTAAAAAATTATTTTCAAGATTACCTGTCAGAAATGAAAATGATTTGAAAAATCGCTGGAATTTGCTTGATTATGGAGATGTAGTTGTCCATATACTTCATAAGGAAGAACGTGAAAATTATGCGCTTGAAAAATTCTGGAGCCATGCCTTCTCTGTCAGTGAAGAGGAATGGCGCAAAGAAGCTTCTGAATACAGTGAATATACAAAATAAGGTATTACAAACCTGTTTTAATATTTAGCTTTAATTCATCAACAAGCGACAGAACAGAGTATATTTCCTCAAAAAGCTTGTCAAATACTTCTTTATCTACTTTATCGTCTTTGACCATTAAAAACAGGTCTTTATTAACTTCTGCAAAAATAGTAATACTATTATTTCTGAATAACATCCTCAGATATTTTGCATTAAAGGCAAACTTGATATCTTTTAAACGTTCAATGAATGCTGTAGGGAGAATATATCTTGCCTCGACCTGATTAGTTGTATATGTAAGGTATTTATTATTAAACTCGACATCTTCCAGTTCAGTTCTCGAAAAGTTTTTGAGTTTTGTTCTATTAACAACAAAATTTGATGGAGAATTTTCAAAAATGACTGTCTCTCCTTCAAAACTTTTCGGCATAGCTATTTCAATAATTAAGCCTCTAGAATTCTTATTCAGTAAATATCCAACTAAGTATATCAAAGGGGAGAAAAAGCCCAGTGACCACACAGAAATAAAAAATATAAAATAAGATATGGTTATTTTTGATTTAATGTCAGGATTATTACTGAAAACACTATTAAAAGCAAACATTATAAAGCCCGTTATAAATACAAGAGCCGTAAGTTTTCCAAGCAACTTACTATGTTTACTTATCATTCGACGTATAGAATCAAAACCAAAATAAACTTCAGTCAGTGCGATTTTGACATTTGAATATTTCCCTTTAATGCAATCATCTGTGTCTAATGATAGCTTGTCAGGTAAAATTATCATATTGCTAATATCAAGAAATGAATGGCTTTTAGTCCACATAAAATCACCAAATATTGATAAAAACTTGTCCATAAGTAATCTTTTTACTTGTGTGTCAGTAAAATAATTGTTAACTATAGCAGAATAGTTATCGGCATCATTATTGACCTGGTCAACTATTTGATTATTTATTTCTTTTAAGTGCATGGCCTCTTCTTTTAATTCGCTTGGCATAAATATAAACATTACTATGGCTGAAATTATAAGTATTACACCGATCGGCAATAATAATATTGTAAAACAAGAAATTAATCCGCCCAGCAATAGACCAATTGCGGTATATGTATAATGTTTATAATTTTGTGATGGATTATAAGACTTGTTTTTTTGCTCATTTATCTGCTTTTGTGAATATAATACATTTTCTATTAAAAAATCTCTATATAATTGTTTAAAATCATTTTCCATACATTACTCATTAAACCTTAGCACTTAAATATTCATCAAGGCATTTAATCATAGTATCCTTAAATCTGTTGCATTCATTCTCGTTATTTGCCTCAAATCGAAGAGTAAACACAGGTTCGGTATTACTTTGTCTTATAAGTGCAAAACCGCCCTTAAAAACGATTCTCATACCGTCTAATGTTACAATTTCCTCTATTTTTGAACCAAACATATCAGGATTATTTTCAACGGTACATTTAATATATTCAAGCGTGGATTTTTTTAGCTCATTTGGACAAGGATAACGAACTTCAGAGCTTGTATATACTTTATTAAACGGAGCAAGTAATTCTTCGACTTTAAAAGATTTGTCCGTTTTCTTGTGATTAGATATTATTTCTATCATACGACAACCTGCATAAACTGCATCATCAAATCCAAAATATCTGTCTTTAAAAAATGTATGACCACTCATTTCTCCACCGAGCAATGCACCTGTTTCTTTCATTTTTTCTTTGATGTATCCATGACCTGTTTTGCTCATTATAGCCTTTGCGCCGGTATTATTTATAGTGTCATACAATACCTGAGAGCATTTTACTTCTGATACAACATTTACGTTTGTACCTAAATCATTAATCATTTCTAAAGCATAAATTAGAAGAAGTTTATCACCGGTCATTGGATTCCCTTGTGAATCAACTACGCCTATTCTGTCAGAATCCCCATCAAATGCGATACCTAAATCAGCTTTTTGTTCAACAACAGTTTTGCATAAATCCTTTAATGTTGAAAAAACACTCGGGTTTGGATGGTGGTTTGGAAATCTGCCGTCTGGCTCAGAGTATAATTCAATAACTTCGCACCCAATTTGACGATATAACTCAGGTCCAACAACGCCACCAGTCCCATTTGCGCTGTCAACAACGACTTTTACACCATTTCCGATATTACCAAATCTGTTTTTCATATCGTTTATATATTCAGAAATAATTTCAGTTGAAAAATCATAGCTGGTATAACTTGCTGGCGGATTTTTCCAAAGTGAAAAAGTTTCTTCTTTTACTTCTTTAATTTGTCTTTCATTTAGAGTCTGATGATTATAAGTCATTTTTAAACCATTATATTCACTAGGATTATGACTTGCGGTTATAATCATTGCGCCATCAAGACTATGTGCAAATTCTGAATAGTATCCAATCGGAGTTGGTGCAATTCCGTAATCCTCAATATATTTTACCCCTGAATCAATAAGACCATTTATCAGGGCCGTTTTAAGAGAATTTGAGTGTAACCTTGCATCCATACATACACTGATTCTTAAATCTGATATATTCTTTTTATTTTGTTTTACAAGCCAATTTGTGTAGCCAAAACCAATATTATAGAATTGTTCTTCTGTAATATCATCGCCATATATCCCTCTGATGTCATTTTTACCGAATGAATGTTCATATTTTTGCATATTATATCCCCTTTATTTATAATAAAAGAATATCATGAAAGACTTAATTAATAAAATTTTTAACAATGAAACTGCTTCGGCGTGGATATTTGTACTTCCTGCTATATTTGGCATTTTTATATTTATAATTATACCAATATTTTGCTCATTCGGGTTAAGTTTTTCAAAATGGAATTTGCTTGGGAATATAGAGTTTGTCGGTTTATCTAATTATAAAACACTTTTTAACGATCCGCTTTTTTCTAAAATTTTGCTCAATACCGTTGTATTTTCGGTATCAGTATCAATATTAGGTGTCATTATACCTTTAATTTTGGCATCAATTATAAATTCTAAAATAAGAGGGAGTGAATTTTTTAAAAGTGTGTACTTTTTACCGTTTATAACACCTATGGTAGTAGTAGGAATTGTCTGGGCTTGGATTTTTGACCCCAATATCGGTTTTTTATCACAAATTCTGAATCTGCATATAAACTGGCTTTATGATTCTGCTTATGCAATGCCTGCTCTTATAATTGTGTCGGTCTGGAAGCTTATCGGTTATAATATGATTATTTTTCTTTCAGGACTTTCATCTGTTTCAAACAGTTTATTTGAATCCGCTAAAATAGACGGAGCAAATTCAGTTCAAACTTTAAGATTTATAACCATACCAATGCTTTCCCCTACTATATTTTTTGTTGTAATAATAACTGCTATCAGCTCTTTTCAGGTTTTTGATTTAATTTATCTTATGACAGAAGGCGGACCGTTTGACTCTACTAATGTTTTGGTTTATGCGATATATAAAAACGCATTTGAGTATTTTAACATCGGCAAAGCCAGTGCTATAGCCTATGTTTTATTTTTCATAATACTTATTTTGACTCTATTTCAATGGCATATAAGAAAAAAAATTGTTTACAATGAAAAGTAATTATTAAAGTTTTCAAATAATTCGCCGTATATATACATGTGAAGCTAATGAGGGCATGTGTATTATGTATGAAGATTTACTAAAAAAACGTATTATTATTGAGTTTAAGAAGCTTGTAAAAAATGCAAAAGATGAAAATAATGATATTGATTCTTATGCTCAGTTTATGAAAGAAGTAATATTAAATACTTACGGAATAAATTAGTCTTTTGTGGGATTTAATAATTGCTTTAATATTCAAAAAATATATATATGAATATAGTAATTATTGGTGGTGTCGCAGCAGGAGCTAAAGCGGCCGCGAAAGTAAAGCGTCTTTTACCTGATGCAAGTGTAAAAATTTATACAAGAGATACACATGTATCATACTCCTCGTGTGGTTTACCATATTATATTCAGGGTAATTTTACTGATTACACGGCATTATTAGTGCGTTCTGTTGAAGAATTTGCACAAGCAGGTATTGATGTATATTTAAATTCCAACGTAGAAAAGATATTACCGATACAAAGAGATATTTTAGTTGCAAACTCATATAATGCTGAATTAGTACCTTACGATAAACTGATTATTGCAACAGGCGCAAGCCCTGTTATTCCTGAAATTAAAGGTATAAAGTATTTCGATAATGTTTATACGGTAAGAACAATAGAAGATGGCATCAATATTCGTAACCAAATGCTAAAATCGAAAAATGCAATAATAATTGGCGGTGGATATATAGGCATTGAAATATTAGAGGCATTTTCAAAAAATGGTTTAAATACACACTTATTTGAAAAAAATTCGCATATAATGCCGTCACTTGACTCTGATATTTCGCTTTCTATCCAAAAAAGACTTGATAAAGTCGAAAATAAGAATTTTACAATACATACTAATGAATTTGTAACTGAAATTATAGGCGAAAACGGCAAAGCAAATAAAATATTCACTTCAAATAATCTTGAATATGATTGCGATATCGTTGTTATTTGTGCAGGAGTAAAACCAAACGCTGAACTGGCATATGATGCAGGAATTGAGATTGGAGAAACAGGTGCAATTAAGGTTAATAAGCTAATGCGTACATCATATGAAAACATATTTGCCTGTGGTGATTGTGCAGAAAAAACTCATATAGTTTCTGGGCAAAAAGTTTGGGTTCCTCTTGGTTCAACAGCAAATAAAGAAGGACGATGTGCGGCTATGAATGCTGCAGGAATTTACTGCGAATTTGAGGGGGTTCTTGGTTCAATGGTTACCAGATGTTTAAATACCACAATAGCAATGACAGGTTTAACAGAACAAGCCGCGCATAAGGTAGGTTTTAACCCCGTATCAGTTATTGTAAATAAATTTGATAAGGTCGCCTATATGCCTGATGCCGATGAAATAACATTAAAAGTAATCGCTGATAAGGTCACAGGACTGTTACTCGGAGCTCAGGCTGTTGGCTCGGTTGGTGCCGATAAAAGGGTAAACACTATAACTTCAGCACTATTAGGGCATCTTACTGTAGAGCAATTTAGCAGTAATGATATAACATACTCTCCGCCATATTCTCCAACAATAGACCCTTTATTAAATGCTATGCAAATTTTGTGTAATAAAACATCACGATCATGTTAGTATTTCGTTAATATACTTAGCAACTCCCTCACCCATAGAAAAACAGCTTGACTGAACTCTCAATGCACCCTGCGCCATTTCATCTGCACTTAACCCTCTGCCTGCAACAAATAAATTATCGTAATCAGCACTCATTAAACTCTCTATAGGCAGTTGATATTCGCCTGTCATTTCAAGTGCTGACGAGTTTTTATCTTTTGAATGGATATCAACAGGATAATTAGAAATCAATACAGGATTATCAAATTTCTTACCACATCTTAAATCCTCTATTGTATAAACATATTTCCCTTTTATTCTGCGATATGCTCTTATACCAATAATATCAGCTATTTCTGATACATAAGCATTCTCAAAACCCGGTAAATAAATATTACAAAAACGTGCAATTCTTGAAATAGCCTCTGCTCCACGTCTTTTCGCAATAAAAATATCGCTTTCATCCTCAAAATTGTAACTTTCTAACAACCGAGGACAGTTAAAAGCCACAGATTGAGGACTTCCTGCAATGCTGAATATCTGAAAATAGTTTCTGTCAGTGTCTTTCAATATATTTTTTGATACTGCATCCTCAAATAAAGGTGCTAACGCCCAATGTTTATCAGTGTCCCAGGTGTATGCAGTGGAAAAATATGCTTCAGAATTGATATACTCTACAGTTGTAACATCTATGTCATAGTCAAAGTTGTATATCCAATCTGCAAATTTATTATTATCAATTCCTGACATTATAAATCTGAAACTAATCGGAGGAAATTCATTTTTATTTTCTAAAAAATTGCAATTAATTTTGTCAGAAAAATTTAAATTTCCGGTTGCATCTACAAAGTACTTCGCATCGATATATACCGATAAAATGTTGTTAAGATCGTGAGATATATTATCTGTATGTATCGAATTGATATTTACCGATAATATTTTGTTGATTTTCAACTTTACACTTTCTACATTCGAGTTTAATAAAATATCTACATTGTTATTTATTAACATTTTATGCAGTACGGATTTTAATTTGATTGGATCAAACCATCCGGGATTATTTTGATATGTTACTTGGCCATTTACACGTTTCATTTCAGCAATTAGAGCATTATAAAAATCAGTATTTATTTGATTATCCCCCGATTTCATTACAGGAACAACCAATCCGCCTGTCATAGTGCCGCCAAGATAATTTTCTTTTTCAACTAAAAGAGTTTTAAGTCCTAATTTTGCACAATTATACGCACAGGAGCAACCGGCAGTACCACCGCCAATTATTATAACATCATAATACATTTTTCCTCCTTGTTTTGAGATACATTGAACTTGACATAAGGTTACTGTTTTCAACTTCAGTTTTATGAGCCATTATAATAGCCTCATTTTGGCTTGATAAATTTCTATCACGATAAAATATACCCGCTTTAGTTTTTAACAGGCCTAAATCGCTCTCTGACAGAGGGTGTTTTATTAAGTCGATATTTTTAACTGCAACTGTTCCCTGAAATTTATTTAAACGAGTGTTGAAAATTTTTCCAACAGCAAAGCCTGCAGCAATCATTGCGCTTCTTATCTGTGCAGCAGATGAATATGTTAAAAGCATTCCATCTTCAGAAAGATGATTATAAAGCTCTTTAAAAAAATCATAACTCCACAGGCAAGGACACTTTGAATGGGTAAATGCATCTAAAAAAATTAAATTGTATATATTTTTATCCTCTTTAACCGATAGTCTTGCATCATTAATTTTTACGTTAAAATCAATATTCTCGATATAAGCGCCTTTTAGTTCTCTTTTATAACAATTAGTTAGATACCTATAATATATATTATGTAAATTCAAGAGATTTATATTCTTAAAGGTATTTTTATGCATAGACAAGAATAAATTCTTTAAATGGGCTATAAAATAAGACGAATTTGATTTATCAGATAAAACTTTTAATAAATCATCATTATTCAATATTTGGGGATTTTTTTCGAGTAATTGTGATAATATTTCATAATTTATTGAATTATTAATTTTATAATTAATAACTGGTTTATCTGAAAAATATTTGTTTAGTTTAAGTTTATCTATTAACTCATGATTTTTTTTGAAATTTTTTACACCAGTTTTAATAAAAGGAGATAATCCGGTTAAAATTTCATCATTATCAAGTGCTGTTACAGAAATATTATTAAAAATATTATTGGTATATATCTTATCGATATTGTTTCGATTATTTAAGCTATAATTATTATCAGTATGTATCGTATCGATATTCTCGTCTATGAAAAAAATTTTTTTTATTTCATTTTTTATTTTTAATAATTTTTTTTTATTTTCAAAAATATAATTTAAAAAACTTTTAGTATTGTATCCAATTCCATAACATATATCCAATACTTTTATGTCATCATATTTTAAAAGATTATCCCAGTTTACAGGACAGACAAACTTCTCATATGCTTCTGTAAGAGCCCCGGAGGCGCTATGATAGATATCATCATAATCCTTGCTATATAATCCTACTGATCCGTCATTGGTAAAATATGCTTGAAATTCGCTCATAAATAGAATTTTAGCCTACATTTACAATAAATTCAAATTATGTATTTTTGTAAAAATAAGTGTATATTAGGCAATTTATTATATTTTTGATATAATTATCACATTAGAAGGAATTATTTTATGAAAGTGAGTGTGAAAGTTCCTGCCACAACAGCAAATATCGGTCCCGGATTTGATTGTTTGGGTATGGCTTTACCAATGTACAATACAATTACAATTGAAGAAACCGTATTACCCGGTACAGGCGTTGACATCAATGTAATATCTGATGGGATTTTACTGGATGAGTTTGCCTTGGAACATATTCCGCTTGATGAAAACAGTTTGGTTTATAAGGCAGTTGAGCTTTTATATAATTCAATAGGTCAATCACCAAGTGAGTTAAAGATTACCATAAAGTCAGGAATTCCTGTTGCAAGAGGTTTAGGAAGCAGTGCATCTGTTATTGTAGGCGCACTTGTTGCGGCTAATGAGTTACTTGGACGTCCTGCTGATGATTTGGCATTACTATCAATTGCCTGTGAACTTGAAGGTCATCCTGATAATATTACACCTGCTTTTGTTGGCGGACTTGTTATATCTTCTCAGGAAGAAGACGGATCCGTTGTTTACAGAAAACTTCAGTGGCCAGAAAATTGGGCAATTACCGTTTGTATTCCTGATTTTGAATTATCAACCAATATTGCTCGTTCTGTTCTGCCAAAAGAAGTACCTCTTTCTGATGCCGTATTTAATGCTCAGAGATTAGGTATGTTTATTCAGGCTGTTCATGAAAAAGATAAAGAATTAATGAAGCTTGCGCTAAAAGACAAATTACATCAACCATACAGAATAAAACTAATTCAGGGTTTAGATGAAATTATGGAAAGTTTTAAGCACGATGATGATGTATTAGGTTGTGTTATCAGCGGTGCAGGTTCTTCTATTTTGGTTATATCAGAAAAAGATAATATCGAAAAAATCCACTCAAAGGTTAAAGAAATTTGGTCTGGTTTAAATATTAAATGTGATATAAAAACATTAAATGTTGAACCTAATGGTGCACAGATTGTTGAAGAATAATTAAATCTGTTTAACTATTATTCTTTTATTTTTGATGTTACAAGAGATGCAAGCAACAAACAGCCTGCACCAATGTAGAATGTTAATTCATAGTGGTGATTTTGCCCACCATTCATAACAGATATATTAATTAACCACCCTACCAAAGTACATACAAACACCTGCGGACCTGCAATAAATATATTAAATATACCCATAACAGAACCTTCTGTGCCCGGCTTAATATAGCGTGATAACATTGCAAACGGAAGCGCGCAAACACTTGCCCAACCTATACCAGACAACCCCATAAAAAACAGTACTGCAACAGGATTATGTCTGAATAACGCTAGTCCCAGATATGCAAACACCATTGACAGCATAGAGATAATGTGTACTTTCTTATTCCCGAATTTATTAGCTAAATTTGCAAGTGGAATTGCAATTAAAAAGCAAACCAAATTGAATACTGCAAGACAGATAAGCGCATAGTTTTGAGCAGTTTGTTCTAATGCTTTATCTACAACAGCTCCTGCAAAATCAGGTATATTATAAACTGTATGAATAGCAAATGGTGTTATATAAATTAATAAACACATCATACCTATCCATGTAAAAAATTGCATAAAACAAATCTTTTTAACCTCCGGTGACAATAAGAAGAATTCTTTCAAATTCTGCAAAAAACTGCCCTGATTGTCATTCTGAACTTGATTCAGAATCTCCTTTTTACCTAAAGTAGATTTTTCTTTTATAGTTAAACAAGTCCAAATCATAGCAAGAGTAAATGCAATACCTGCCATCAAAAATTGTGCTTCAATCGGCATCTGATAGTTAAAAATAAATTTCAGTAAAGGAGCAACAATCATTGCTATAACTGAACCTAAGCCAATCGCCAAACTTATATATGAATTAGCATTTGCATGCTGCTCTTTAGGTACAACATCAGGAATTAGAGAACGATAAGGACCTTGAGCAATATTAATACAAGCATCAATTACCCAAATAAGAATTGCAGCAATAAGCAAACCGCCCCAAGCAGGCATATTTATATGAAATAAATTACTAATCATATCAGAAATTCCTGCCGAATGAGGGAATGCCCAAAGTGCAAGAGCGGTAATTATTGCACCTCCCAATAAATATGGTCTGCGTCTGCCGAATTTTGATTTTGTATTATCACTCAAAACACCGACAATCGGTTGAACAACCATACCTGAAAACGGACCTGCAAGCCAAATCAGACTGTATAAAAATGGTGAAGCCCCCAAACTTGATGTTACGGGCTCTGCAAGTGCAATTCTCATCTGCCATGCAAATTGCAACCCTAAAAAGCCAAGTGCCAAATTTAAAAAATTGATTGTCGTAAATCTTTTTAGTTCCGTATTTTCACTCATTATGTTAATTAACTCCTGTTTATATCTTTTTCAACAACTTATCCAAAAATCCCAATATTCTTTGTTTATAATAAGAAGTTCTACCGAACAAGTCTTTATAATAATTGTCAGCAAGGTCTGTTATGCTGTATGTATCCGCTTTTAAAGTATGACCTGTATTAATAAATCCGACGGTTTTAAAACTTTTTATATAGATATCATACTTTTTTAGGTCACTTTGATAACCTTTGCGATTTCTTACTATATAACCTAACGGCTTTTTAATATTTTGGTCAGAAATAATCAATTATTTTACTCCTTAAAATTCAAATTTAATTAAAATGGAATATCATCAAAATTATCAGTTTTTGGGACAAATTTATCGGTATAATCAACCCAATTCTCACGATAATCATTACTTACATAATTTGTCCTGTATATTTCCTTTAGTAGATTAGAATACATCATAAGCCGCTCAAGTGGCTTTGATTTCCAATATTTACCATTGTCATTTTTCACACTTTCTTCAAATTCATTATCCTTACTTGCAGGAGTAAGAACAAAAATATCATCTTCCCATTGTTTTTGAGTCGCGATAATATCATCATTTGATAAAATAAAATTTTCGGTATTATCCCCGACATACTTTCTGTCAATTTTATATAATCCTTGAAAATATGTATTGCTTATAGGACTGACTTTCATTATTTTTTGCTCCTTTGTTTTAATGCCGCATCTACAAGACCTTTAAACAACGGATGCGGTCTGTCAGGTCTTGATTTGAATTCAGGATGGAATTGGCAGGCAACGAACCAGTCAAGTTTTGGCAACTCAACAATTTCTGCCAGCATGCCATCAGGTGACATTCCGGAAAATACCAATCCTGCTTTTGATAATCTGTCAATATACTCATAATTGACTTCATATCTGTGTCTGTGACGTTCTGAAATAACATCTTTACCATAAGCCTTATGCGCAACAGTGCCTTTTTTAAGATGACAATCATAAGCTCCTAAACGCATTGTGCCGCCGTAACCTTTTACATGCTTTTGGTCAAGCATCATATCTATTACAGGGTTTGCAGGATTATCATCAAACTCTTTTGAATTTGCATCTTCAAGTTTAAGAACATTTCTTGCATACTCAATAACTGTGCATTGCAAGCCCAAGCACAACCCTAAAAACGGCAAATTGTTTTCTCTGGCATATCGAATTACATTAAGTTTGCCCTCAATACCTCTTACGCCAAAACCTCCAGGAACTACAACCGCATCAATATCGGATAATGCTTTTTTGCAGCATTCATAATCAACACAGTCTTCAGAATTTATCCATTTAATTTCTACAGAGGCACTATCAGCATATCCTGCGTGCTTTAAAGACTCAACAACAGAAATATACGCATCTGAAAGTTTCGTATATTTACCTGCAATGCCTACTTTTAAAGACTTTTGCGGATTTTTAATCTTTTCAACAAGTTTTTCCCAGGATTTTAAATCAGGCTTTTTATCTTTAACTCCGAGCATTTTTAAAGCAACAGAGCAAAGCCCCTGTTCTTCAAGTGCCAATGGTACTTCATAAATGGTCTTCATATCTCTGCATTCAATAACTGCATCTTTAGACAATGAACAGAATAAAGCCAATTTTTCACGTTCAGTTTTAGGTATAGGCTTTTGAGTTCTGCAAACCAAAATTTCAGGCTGAATACCGTAACTTCTTAATACATTTACACTGTGCTGAGATGGTTTAGTCTTTAATTCCCCTGAAGTCGGAAGATAAGGTAACAAAGTACAATGAATTGAAATTGCATTTCCATAACCCATTTCAGCCTTATATTGTCTTATAGCTTCAACAAATGGCAAAGATTCAATATCACCGATTGTTCCGCCGATTTCAATTATATGAAAATCCGGATTGAATTGCTTTGTAGCACCAACAATTCTTGACTTAATTTCATTTGTAATGTGCGGAATTACCTGAACAGTTGCGCCTAAATAATCACCTTTGCGTTCTTTTTCAATTACTTTTTGATATACACTGCCAGAAGTAACATTGTTATATTTTCCCAGATTTGTATCAGTGAATCTTTCATAATGCCCTAAATCCAAATCTGTTTCAGCACCGTCATCAGTAACAAAGACCTCTCCATGCTGAAAAGGACTCATTGTACCCGGATCAACGTTTATATAAGGGTCAAATTTTTGATTGATTACACTATACCCTCTTGATCTTAATAATCTTCCCAAAGATGCTGCAACAATACCTTTACCCAAAGAACTGACAACACCGCCAGTTACAAATATATATTTTGTCATATTAATACCCCGTAATAAAATTATCCCCTAGTCTATATAAAATTAGTTAATTTTTGGAACCTTAAAGAAACCGTTTTCTTCATCAGGAGCATTTGACATTAATGCTTCTTTCGATATTTCCTGATTAGGAATGTCTTCTCTCATAACATTACAAAAATCTACAACCTGTGTCATGGGTTTTACATTTGTTGTATCAACTTCATTCATTTGATCAACATATTTTAAAACATCACCAAGTTGTTTTGTATATAAAACTTTTTCATCTTCTGTTAATTCAAGTCTTGCAAGCTTTGCAACGTGTTCTACATCTTTTACCGTAATCATACTGTCTCCTAACCTTTAACTATATTAATATAATAACATAAACAATTTATAACAAATGAGAATTTAATAAATATTTATGATATTATAATTAATAAAGGGAGTTTTACTTGGAATGCAGGCTAGTATAGAGCAATTAGAAGATATAGTAAGCCAGTTTAAGTTTGAATCAGACGGTAAAAAAAAGCACATATTGTATTTAAATTTGGTTCAGGAATCACTTAAACTTGTCCGCAAAATTGTTTCTTCGATTTATCCTGTGCCTGTTTCAGTTTCGCGAGAGGATTTAGTTCAGGTTGGTGCAATCGGTTTATTAAAGTCAATTGAGACATACAAAATTCAGGAAAAAGGCAGTTTCAAGACTTATGCATCAAAATTTATCAGAGGAAAAATATTGCAGTATTTAAGGGATAAATCAAATCTTGTAAAACCGCCAAGAGATGCTGTAGAAAAAATTAATATTGTCAGAAATTATATTGATAATTTTGATTCGGATAACCCACCAACAAATAAAGAAATAGCAAAAGGTTTAAATCTGCCTGAAAGCAAAGTTGAAGAAATATTGAATGCAGAAACACTAAAAAACATCATATCACTTGATCAGAGTGTGTATTCTTCTGATGGGGTTGAAACACTTGCAGACAGAATTCAGGCAGGTGATGAAGATGAAATTTCAAACAGTTATGAGAACAAAAAAATAATTGAGGGTGCCTTAAAAAAACTTCCCGCTGATGAACGGGTTTCTATATTTATGTTTTATATAGAAGGGGAAACCAAAAAGAAGATTTCTCAAGTGCTTAATATTTCTCAAACTCAGGTTTCAAGATTAATAAAACGTGCATTAAACAGATTATATGATATTATGAAAGAAGATTTTATTTAGAGGAGGAAGTATGACTGCGATATTTGCTTTGATGTTTATAATAGGACTTGTTATAGGGAGTTTTTTAAACGTTGTCATATTGCGAACGGTCAGTAATGAGTCAATAGTATTTCCGGGATCAAAGTGCCCTAAATGCCAGACTCCTCTTAAATGGTACCATAATATACCTGTCATATCTTATGTGTTTTTGAGAGGGAAATGTGCATTTTGTCATGAAAAAATAAGTTTGCAATATCCAGTTATTGAATTATTAACCGGTATTATTTTTTGTGCATTTACCGTGATATATTTTAATTTCTCTTATGCCTCAAATAAAATATTACTTCCTGTCTTTATAATAATGTGTTTATTTTCATTAATTTGTTCTTCATTGTTAATTGTAATTTCAGGAACAGATATTAAAGAAATGAAAGTTAGTGACGCACACACTTATTCTCTTATAGCAATAAGTTTTATTTACAGTATTACCATCGGCTTAATGACATTTATACCGGACATAAAATATGGGATTTATGAGTGGAAAAGACTTTTTATTCCTGTTGCCGTTACATTATTTGCGGTTGTAATTTCGTTTTTATTAATGGAAGGTTTGAGAAGAGGACTGAATTATCTTTTATCTACAGAGACATTTGGAGATGGAGATTCATATATTTTTTCAGGAATTGCAGGAACATTAACAGCTTTATCAGGTGTAACTAACTTGTCTTATATTACATTACACATTATAGGATTATTTATACTTAGTGTTCTTATATCAGTTATTTGCTCATTCCCGTCATATGTAAAACAATTAATAAACACCAAAAAATGGCCGCTGCTTACGACATTAGTATCGTTTATTGTTTATGCAATATTCTACTTTGTCGCAGGGCATTTGGGATGGTTTGAAAACACTGTTGTATTACTCGTTGCTACATTAATTATAGTTTTATTAGGATTGACATTGTGCTTCAAAATTATATCTTCAATTAAAGAGAAAAAAGAGCCATTGATGACGATTCCGTTTGGTCCGGCATTATGCGCTTCAGGCCTGATAGCTTTGTTTGCTATCCCATTTACTTTAGGAATAATATAATTAATTTTGCAAAGACAATACCTGCAAAGTTTTTTTAAGAATCTCTTCAGCTCCGGAAGATCTATCCAATGATTTGAGCGCGATATCAATGGATTTTTCTATCTCGGATTTTTCATATCCAAGGGATAGCAGCACCATTTTTGCATCTTTTATATTTTCATTGTCAAATGTACCGGAGTCTTGACCTGAGCCTGATTGATTTTCACTATATGAATTTAATTTACCCTTTAACTCAATTACAATTTTTTGTGCTAATTTTTGTCCGACTCCTTTTGCCGACATAATAGATTTATAATCTTCATTCAAAACAAGACTAATTAAACTAGAGGTTGAAAATGAATCCAGTAAGGCGAGAGCCATTTTTAAACCTACACCTGAAACACCTGTTAATACGTTGAACATATCACGATCTTCACGTTTTAAAAATCCGCATAAAGACATTTTATCCTCTTTATGAATTAAAGAAGCGTAAATTTTTACTTCTTTGTTTTCATCTGTTAGTTGAGAATAATCTCTCTCTAAAACCTCAAAAATGTAACCAATACCGGATGTTTCGACAGTTACAACTTTGCTTTTTGAATTTAAACTTTTATATGTTAATAATCCTTTTATATAATCGTACATGATTTTATCCCTTTAAGCTTAATATAATATTATCAATTATATTTTTTAGGTTTGCATCTGTTTTTAATTTTTCTTCAACAACATCTCTGCAGGAATATATAACTGTAGAGTGTTTTTTATTGAAAAATTCACCTATACTTTCATAACTCATTTTTAATACTTCACGACACAAATAAAGCGCAATTTGACGGGCATTAGCAACCTTTTGATTTCTAGCACTGCCTTTTAGGTCTTTAACAGTCACATCAAAATATTCTGCTACTTTTTGAGCTAGAATATCAGCAGTAAGTTCTTTCTTTTTAACTTCAAGTTTCAGTGCTTTTTGAGCAGTGTCAAGATTGATGTCCCCACCAAAGATTTCAGCATAAGCACTTACTTTATTAAAAGCACCTTTTAATTCTCTGACATTGTCAGTAAAGTTTTGAGCAATGTATTCAAAAACATCATCGCTGGAGTTTACCTGCAGCTCATTTGCATATGCTTTTACAATCTCAAATCGTGTTTCATAATCAGGCGACACAATATCAACTACCAGCCCCATTTCAAAACGTGTACGAAGCCTGTTATCAAGATTTGGTATATCTTTTGGCTGCCTGTCAGATGCTATAACAATTTGTTTATTATTCGTGTAAAGAGACTGAAATGTGCTGAAAAAGTCCTGCATTGTCTTTGCTCTTGATTCTATAAACTGAATATCGTCCATTAATAAGACATCAATATTTTCAAACTTTTGTCTGAATTTACGCATTTTCAATTCATTACAACTTCTGCGATTTACAGTTGAGGATTCATTTAACTGAAAACATTTAATCCATTCTTTAAAATATTCTTCCATCCTTATGTATCGAACTTTTAACTTAGAATTAAATAATAAATAATGACCTATAGCTTGCAATAAATGTGTCTTTCCAAGTCCTGAAGCACCATATATAAAAAGAGGATTAAATTTCTGTGCCGGATTTTTAGCTACGGCCAAAGCCGCATTATAAGCAAATTTCGAATTATCACCAACTACAAAATTATCAAATTTAAAATTTAAATTCAGGTTAGCCTCAGACTGCATCTGTGCAAGAGATTTTTTAATTTCAACCTGTTTTATTTCTTCATCAGTCTGCCCGTCAAGAAGCTTTGATTTTTGTTTCTTTCTTGTCTGAATATATTTACGCCCAAGCTCGGCATCGTAATTTAATGAAAATGATGCAGAATTGTCAATGGCATTCTTCACAGCAGTTTTAATTTCATTAGTCCACGAATTTTTTAATATATTAACTGACATCTGTTGCGGTGATAACAAAACCAAGGTATTGTTTTCATAATCAACAGCTTCCAACGGCACTATCCATGTATTAAAAACATGCTCAGGTAAAGTCTGAGTCAGTTCTTGTTTAACCTTGTTCCATACTTCCTTAACTTGATTAATATCCATAACTAAATACTACAATAAAATAGAACTGTTTTAAACAAAAAAATAAACTTTTGTAATTTATCAGTCATTGATATTTATATTCTTTAATGATTTATAAAGAATAAAAGCAGCTTTTTTTACATAATAAGCACCATAACTAACAAGTCCAAGACCGCCTATAGAAGATGACATATCAACAGATTTTGCCATCGGATGAATATGATGAGCCGGTTCAAATGCGGGTAAACTACTGAGAATCCCCGAGCCAGTCGAAGATGTTCCCATAGATGAGAGAACTGCAGAGTTTGTTAAATCAACTTTTACATCTTTATTAATCTTAATTCTCGCCGTAAAATTTTGATTTGAGTTAACAGAATTTGTTTTCATATTAGATACCTCCAAATCTTATAAAACGGATAAATTATTTTTTTGCCTTTTGTATTATTTACCCTCTGCAGTAATATATACTTCAGCCGGCTTACCACCGCGTCTGTTTTTAAAACGAATTTGATAATTTTTAGGTTCTTTTTTTACTGAATCATCTTTTTGGTACGAAAATAAAAATTTCATAAATTCGTTGCTATACATATTACTCCTTACACACAAAAATAAATTAACTACACATATATAATAAAACATTATTTTTGAAAAATTTGCGCAGTATTAAAAATTTGTTACATTAAATATATTTATCTATGTAAACATCACAATTAGCGAACTCTAAAATTCTTTTGCTTACAGAATTATTACCGGAATATTTTCTCTCTTTTGAGGTCCCGACAACTATTAATGAAATGTCATTTGCCTCAGAGTAATTAAGAATTTCTTCGGAAGAATTACCTTTTATTATGATTTTTTCCTTTACCGTTATTCCTTTGCTTATAAATATTTTTTCAATAGAATTAATTAAGCTTTTACTCTCTTTTTGCTGCTTTAATTCAATATCAGTTATCCAGTTTTGATCAACATTACCGCTTAAAAACAAAAAATCAGGCATCTGATAGACTGTCATAAGAGTTATATCACTCTGTGTCAAATTCATATTACTAATTAATTTATCAATATTATTTTTCATGTACATATCCTGAGAAAGTGCAAAAAGAATTTTCTTAGTTTGTTGATTTTTTTTTGATATATAAATAGATGTGTTACTTTTTGACGCAACATCCTGAGAAACTGATCCCAGCCATTTTTGTATTCCTTTTTTGCCGTTTGAACCTAAGATTATACAATCATAATTATTTTTTTCTCCAACATCTAATATATTATCAACTGCTCCACCGCATCTTTTTATAACCTGTTTTACGGTAATTTCATTGTCGTTTAAAAACTTATTTGCAGATTTTAGTGTCACATCCGCGTTATTAGCACATAATTCTATCAACTTATCACTATGAATAAAAATATTATCATCAAAATTTGTCATATCTGAAACGCTGATAATATCAACTTCTACATTGTTAAACCACTTTAAATAATTTAATATGGCATTGTTTGCTATTGATGTTCCATCAGTACAAAATAATACTTTCATATACCCTCCTAATTAAAAGGATTATACATGTTAAGGAAAATTACATTAGCTGGTAATATAATATTTTTTTGATATTATAAATATGTAGTATTATACATAATAAAATCGCTATGTCAGTTGAAGATAAAAAACTAAGAGAATACAAAGATTTAATCGAAATTATTGCGAAGGTAGAGTATCAAAAATTTTCCTCCTCTCATTTAATTGAGTTGCCCGAACTTGTTAATATTGGCACACATGCTTTGTATATTCTGTTTAAAAATAATAATCCTGAACGATTCAATAATACTTATTTATCTACTGCTATAAAATGGGCAATTCGCAACGAAGTAAGGCGAAGATTTAAGTGGTACACATTAAAAAACAAAAAACAGGAAGAAATTGAATTTGGTGAAGACGGCGAGATTATAGAACACGATCCTGTTGAAATCAGAGCAGAGGTTTATAAAAATATTCTTTCTATTGACGAACTGCAAGATGCTGAAGTGCCAACACAAATAAAGTCCGATGACAAAAATCCGGAAGAAAGTATTGTTTTTTCTGAACTTAAAAAAGGAATTTTAGAGTCAATGGAAAAACTTCCGCCAAGAGAAAAAGAATTTATCGAATGTAAGTTTTTTAAAGATAAAAAATTAAGAGAAATAGCTGATGAATTTAATATTTCACAGTCAAGAATATCAAGAATAATTCAGTCAGGATTAGACAGAATTAAAAAAGACCTCGCAAAACAAGGGATAATATAGGGATGAAAACAATATTTGAGAAATCAAACGATGCAGAAGGAATCAATCTTGTTAATGAAGTAAATAAAATTGATTTTCTGCCTGAAAATTTATTAAGATCTGAAAATGTAAAATTACCTCAACTTTCAGAGTTAGACGTTATGCGTCACTATAAAGAGTTATCGGATAAAAATTTCTGTATTGAAAAAGGATTTTATCCTTTGGGTTCATGCACAATGAAATATAATCCTAAAGTTAATGAATTTTTATCATCATTAGAAGGTTTTGATATTCATCCAAATACTGAAGATTCAAAATCTCAGGGTTCGCTTAAATTAATGTATAACCTGCAAAATGCACTGTTAGAAGTTACAGGGATGGATGCAATTACTTTACAGCCATCTGCAGGAGCTCATGGCGAGCTTACAGGAATGATGATTATAAAAAAATATTTTGACACAATTGGTGAAAAAAGAACAAAGGTTATCGTACCTGATTCTGCTCACGGCACAAATCCTGCAAGTGCGAAAATGGCAGGATTTGATATTGTGGAAATAAAATCAAACGACAAAGGGCAGGTTGATATTGAAGCCTTAAAATCAGTATTAAATGCAGATATTGCGGCTATTATGATGACAAATCCTAATACACTTGGTATCTTTGAAGAGAATATAAAAGAAATCTCTGATATAATGCATTCAAACGGGTCATTATTGTATTATGACGGAGCAAATTTCAACGCAATTATGGGTTATACAAATCCTAAACTTATGGGATTTGATGTTGTACACCTTAATCTTCATAAGACATTTTCAACTCCTCATGGTGGTGGAGGTCCGGGAGCAGGTGTAGTTGCAGTTGTTGAAAAATTAAGAGATTACCTGCCTTCTCCAATTATTGATTATGATGGCAAAATGTATTTTAGAAATTACGATATAAAACATTCAATCGGCAGTGTAAAAGATTTTAGCGGAAATTTTGGGGTTCTGGTAAGAGCATATGCATATATATTAATGATGGGTAAAAATTTAAAACATGCCTCTGAAAATGCTGTTTTGAATGCAAATTATTTAAAAGAAAAATTAAAAAAATATTATAATCTTCCCTATGACGAGCCATGCATGCATGAATTTGTCATAACAGGTGAAAAGCAAAAGTCAGAAAACGGTGTTTCGACTTTAAATATAGCAAAAGCTCTAATGGATAAGGATACACATCCTCCAACGGTATATTTTCCGCTAATTGTTCACGAAGCAATTATGATAGAGCCAACTGAATCAGAAAATAAACAAGTTTTAGATGATTTTATTAATGCAATGATTGAAATTGCGAACGAATGCAGAAATAATCCGCAATATGTGCTGGATGCACCACACAATACACCGGTATTAAAAATTGATGAGGTAAATGCAGCACGTCATCCGGATTTAAATTTTAAAGGATAATTATGAGTAAAGATAATACAACAAATCAAAAGAAAAAAGTATCATTTCCACATATGGGAACAGTAAGTTATGCATGGTCAGCAGCGTTGAGAATTATAGGCTGCGAACCTTATGTTGAACCTTATACAAGTAAAAAGACACTTTCGCTTGGAACTAAGCATTCTCCTGAGGCAATATGCATACCTTATAAATTGATTTTAGGTAATTTTATAGAAGCTATTGAAGGCGGCGCTGATTATGTTGCAATGATTACTTCTCCGGGGTGTTGCAGACTGGGTGAATATGGTAAATGTATATCAAATGCACTCAGAGATCTCGGTTACGAAGCAAATTATGTCGAAATGCAACTCTATGACGGCATAAAAGGAATGTATAATTTCCTTAAAACCGTAAGCGGAAAAAATAATTTATTCTTATTCTCAAGAGCAATAATTATCGGTATAACAAAGGCATTTATGCTTGATAGTCTTGAAAATTTACTTTCATATTACAGAGCAAGAGAAATACATTTTGGCGACGCAGAAAAGCACTATAAAAAAGCATTAAAATATATTGACGAAAATGATACCCTTCTTGGATTAAAAAAAGCAAAGAAACAGATTAAAGAAGAAATGCAAAAAGTCGAAATTGATGCTAAAAGAGATGTATTACACGTTGATATAACAGGTGAAATTTATGTTGTAAATGACGAATTTTCAAATCAAAACATAGAAAGAGAACTTGGCAGAATGGGAGTTCAGGTTCGCAGAAGCCTGACATTGACAAGTTTTTTGAAAGATGCCATTATACCAAAAATCTTCAGAAAAGGCGAGACTCATTTGCAACGTGCATTCAGACTTGCTAAGCCGTATTTAATGCGCGATATTGGCGGAGATTCTCTGGAATGTGTATCTGATGTTGTTTATGCTCAGAAAAAGGGTGCAGATGGTATTATCCATTTAAGTCCGTTTACCTGTATGCCTGAGATTATGTCACAAAATATATTCCCGGCTATGCGTGAAGATTGCGATATCCCTATCTTAGCTCTTATTATGGATGAACAAACAGGCAGAGCAGGTTATATCACAAGGATTGAAGCTTTTGTTGATTTAATGCGCAGACGCAAAAGAAAAATTCAACTCTCAGAAAATAATTCAGAAAGTACTGATAAATGTAAGGTATAGCAATGATTAATATTTTAAAGGACAACTTTAAAACAACAAATAATTGTATTATACTAGCCACCCCAATGATTTTATTTTTTATGGCAGTACAGTGGTATGTACATACTTTTAAATATTCATTAGATAATGCTGCCCATATAATAGCCTTTTTTATAACATTATGGATATTGTTTAGCGGATGCTTTGCAGGCTGGTTTTACATGGTAAAAAAAACGCTGCAGTTTTATAAAAGAACATATCTGTTTGATAAAGACAGAGCAAAAGCACTTTCAAAACTTTTTCTGTGCCTGATAAAAGGTATTGGCAAATTTTTTATTTCGTTTCTTACAGTGATTGCATTATGCTTTTGCTTTAAAATTGTGAAAATTCTTGCTATTATCTATGTTTTTAATATTGAAGATGCATCAGTTTATGATTTTATATCAAATACAGGTGTTGTAGTAGCGATTGTAATTATGTATTGGGCAATATTTTGGATTCCTGAAATAGTTTATAACTATGTTAATCCGTTTAAAGCACTGATAAATTCTGTAAAAAAAGCTTACATAAGTTTTAAAATATCCTGCCCAATATACTTATTTATAATTTTATCTGCATTTGCAATACGACATTTGCTTATCCATTCACAAGTATCTCCATACTTCTATTTTATTTTGTTGATTATCTCTTATTATTTTATATTATACTCAGTATTGTTAGTATTTAGATTGTATGAGCGGTGTTTCATTGAATAAAATAAAGGTAATAGCTATTGTAGGACCAACTGCAAGCGGGAAAACAAAATTTTCCATTAATCTCGCTCAGAAGATTAATGGCGAAATTATTTCTGCGGATTCAAGATTAGTATATAAAGGTTTTGACATTGGAACTGCAAAACCAACTAAAGAAGAAATGAACAATATTCCACATTATATGATAGATATTGTTGAACCTGACGTTGAATATTCTGCAGGCTTATACAAAGAATCAGCATCTAAAATCATTGAAGAAATAAACTCAAAAGGCAAAGTCCCAATAATTGTCGGCGGGACAGGATTATATATTGATATTCTTTTAAAAGGCTATAATCTTCCGGGAGTGGAGGCAAATAAAAAATTAAGAGAAAATTTAAATAAAAAATCGAATAATGAATTATTTGAAATGCTAAGCAGACTAGATCCATCAGCAATAACAGGTTTAGAAATAAATGACAGAAAAAAAATAATCAGAACTATCGAAATTATATCTTCAACAGGTAAAAAACTTGAAGAATCAAGAGGCATGACTGATAGTAGTTATGAAATTGAATGGATTGGAAAGAATTTCAGGCGTAATGAACTTTATCAGCGGATAGATGATAGAGTTGAGAATATGATTTATGCCGGATTAATTGATGAAACAAGTGAATTACTAAATAAATATGGCAGAGTGTACAACTTAGTAAATACAATTGGTTATCGTGAAATAATTCAGTACCTTGACGGTGTATTATCTTTGAATGAGGCAAAAGAATTATTAAAAAAGAATACAAGAAATTATGCTAAAAGACAGCTGACATGGTTTAGAAAAAATCAAAATATTAAATGGGACATTTATCCGGAAAAGTTGCCTAAATAAGATCTTTTTTAACTTTTATGACAACTTTTTTTACATTTTGAGGTTCATTATTTACCGCAATTTGCGGGGCATGCGCTTCATTCGGATACAAAGTGACAAAATTAGATCCGTCTAATAAAATATTTTGTCCTTTAACAACATCACAATAAAAAGTAATATCTTTTTTTAAATCATATGGTATATCAGTATTTAACAAATTTATGTCGGTATAGTATATGTATTCCTGCCCTGACAAAAGAATTTGAATATCAACGTATTCATTATGGGACTCGTATTTTGCGATATTAATATTTTTTGTATTATACTCTTCAACATTTGCATAAATACCGTCACCCAATATATGTTTACCAGAAGTAATATCCAAACTTAAATTTTTGATAAAATTAATAACTACCTCAGGGAAGTATTTATATCTGTCAATATTAATCAATTTATCTGTAATCATTATCAACCTATAAAAATTTTATTTTATTTTTTAATTTAACCGTACATCTGTGCTTATAACACGGATTATTATCAGAATATATATACTTATCAACAGGAGTTTGGCTATCTCTGTATTTTGAACCTAGGTTTTGACAATAAGGCGTATAAGCACTTATTTCCATAGACAGACAGAGCGCTCTGGCATAAGGAATTGCAGGGAATGCAGTGACTTTTTTACGTTTTTCATTTACTACATCATAATAAAATACATCTGCACTAAGAGCAGAGCTGTTCCCCCCCTGAAACAACGCAGAACTATCCTTTTGACTTCCTGATGCTTTAGCAGCATTCAATGGGAATGCCGGATAAACTCTGCCATTTGACGATACGAAAAACGGGAATACATCTTTCCACATTGTACCGCCTCCGCCTAGTTCATCATTATCTTTTGTACCATTAATATCAATAAATACAGTAAATCCCGGAACGGCATATGTTCTTGGATCTCTGAGGTAGTCATTTCCTGCATATAAATTTATATAGTCTGAAGTATCAGTTGTAGAACAACAATTCCTGGCATCTTTTAATTTTGGAGTATTATCTTCATCAGAACCGGTACTATTTATGGAAAAGCATTTTTGATCAGTCTTACAATAGAAATTTGTACCACCTTTACAGTTATCAGAATTCAAATCTTCATGTAATGTACAAACATTGACATTTGGAACATAACCATCAGGATTATATGATAAACCGGATATTGATGCAGCTTTATCTCCAAGTATCCACATCATTAAGCCATTTGCAAAGACAATATTTGGTTCTATATCTCTAAATGCACCCTCAACAGCTTTTGCAGACAAATAAGGAGTATTATTGGCTGTTATAGCATCATATAAAGCTTTATTATATTCCATGCCTTCTCCGTCCTGATCTTTAAAAGAATCACAGGAGTAGGTGGAAACGTTCCAATTGTATCTGATTAATTCGCACAATCTTTTAGCTTTTATTATAGGGGGATTGCTTACACAAACATTATTTAACAAGTGCAAGCCTGCAGGGCAATTCTTACCTGCGACTCTGCAAACATTTCCATCAAGAGTATATCCTTCAGAACAAACGCATTTCCCGAGAGAAGGACTATATACAGAATTATCAGGGCAACATTTTTTTTGTTGCTCATTAAAAGCTCCAAGTTTACAATTTACACAAGGAGAAGTTGAACTTGCATAGTAAGGATAATATCCAGATTCAGGCTCTGCACAACAAACATTTCGATTATTTAAAGCTTTAACAGGATGAGTTGCATCACAAGTACAATTTAGAACATCTCCTGCACTTGTCATATTTGTATAGCCATATCTGTCACAATCTGCATCATTAGAAATGGTATCATCTGAAACTGAAACTAATGATGGAGGAGTGTAATTTAAGTCAGGATCATTTATTGTAATAATACATTCCCAATATTCTTGCTTCAACTTCAGATATCTGTAGCAACTTTTCTTATCAGAGTCACATTTATAAGCATTAGAACATCTTGCCGCCAGCCAAGTGCAATATTCTGATGCGCTATAACCGGTTGTAGAAAGCATTTCCCTTACATCATTAATTGACATATTAGGACACATAAAACGTTTGCTTATAAATTCATTTTTGCTATATAAATTTGAACATAATGTTTGCGATTGAATACTCGCAATTTCTTGTGCATTGTAAAGCATACCGGCATAAGCCTGATTTTCTTTTACAACATGTTCATTACCAAGACACAGTCTGACATAATCGTACTCATAACTGGGAAAAGATACAATTTCAGAAGTATGAATCGCTGCATTAGCTTTTGGCGTTAATACTTTTGACAATAAACTCAAATATACAGAAGCATTTGATGCGAATTTATTATTTTTAAGGTTCCCTGTCTGATTTTCTACCTCAACTTCCGTCCCAGGATCGCCAAAAGCAACAATTTGAGCTCCCATTTTTTCTACAGTTTTATAAGCGGTAAAATATGAATATTCGTCAGTTTTTTTTGCCTGATTAACAACAACAGGAATACATAAAATGACAAGAATACTAATAATTAATAAACTCAAACCGATTTCCATTAAAGTGAAAGCAATTTTTGATTTATCAGAAAAATTTTTCATATTTTATCCTCTCATAACATGCCTAATTTAATTCAGACATAGCTTTAAGGTAGTCAGCTTCCTTTGGTGCAGTTCCATGCCAACCGGCATTGTTTTCCATAAAACTAACTCCTTTGCCCTTTATTGTATTTGCAACAATAACAACAGGTTTGTCAGACAATAATGCATCTTTGTATGCGCTATATATCTGCTCAATATCATGACCGTCAATTTCAATGGTATTCCATCCGAAAGTTCTGAATTTTTCGCAGACATTACCTAGTGCCATAACATCTTCAGTATTACCATCTATTTGTAATTTATTTCTATCAACAATCGCAATAAGATTATCTAAATTTCTGTGAGATGCCTGCATAACAGCTTCCCAGATATTACCCTCTTGAAGTTCACCATCCCCGAGAAGGACAAAAACATTAGCACTATTTTTATCTAATTTAAGTGCCATTGCAATTCCGCATGCAAATGATAAGCCTTGACCAAGTGAACCTGTCGCAATTTCAACTCCGGGGATAAATGCAGTTGGATGCCCTTGCAGTCTTGTACCAAGTTTTCTGAAAGTTTTAAGCTCATTTTTATCAAAATAACCAACCTGAGCCATAACAGAATATAACAAAGGCGATATATGACCTTTTGATAAAACAAATCTGTCTCTTTTTTCGAAGTCATCTGATTCACGCCAATCAACAACATTATGCATAATTTTGTGATATAAAACAGTTAATAGTTCACAGGCTGACAATGATCCGCCAATATGACCTGATTGAGCGGAATATACCATTTCAATAATATTTCTTCTGTTTTCTTTACACAATTTTTTTAATTCATTTATTTCATCATTTGATAACATACTACTTACTTTTAAACCTTTCTATTATAACTTTTAGTAAAAACAGCGGTATCGTTGGAAAAATTCTTTTTAATCTTTTAGGTTCAGAAATTACACGATAAAGCCACTCACACCCTATGTCTCTGTAGAATTTTGGCGCCCTTTTTACAGCACCTGCCCATACATCGAAACTACCGCCTAAACCAATAAAAACAGAGTCAGGTAACTGAGATTTTATATTACTGATAAACATTTCTTGCTTTGGGGCACCCAGTGCAACAAGAACTAAATCAGGTTTATGCGAAAGTAACTCATTATAAACCTCATTATTATCATCAAAATAACCGTTATGATAGTAAACAATATTGAGATTTGAAAGTTCAGCCTTAAGATTAACAACTGCATTTTCAACAACATCTTGTGTTGCACCTATTAAAGCAACAGATTTTTTGAGATAATAAGCACGTTTTATAAGTGCTTTTCCAAAATCTATCCCCGGAATACGGGCAACATCATGACCTAAAATTTTCAGCCCTAATTTAATACCTATACCATCAGGCAAAACCATTTCAGCATCTTGAATAACTCTTTTAAAATCTTCATTTGAAGAAGCGCACTCAATCATTTCAGGATTAATAGTAACAACCTGACCATGATTTTTTACAATATAATCAACGGCCTCATCCATTGAAAAAGTATCAACTCCATATCCCAGTATATTAACAAGATTTCTGTCCATATAGATAATTATAACACATTAACAATAATTATGCTATAATTTAAGCATAATGAAAAACATATTTTTTAAAATAATGTTAATTTTGCTGTTATTTGTCGGAGGAATAACTAAAACTCAGGCAGTACAATTTGATTTATTAGTACTGCCTACAGACATATTTTCCGTTTGCGACAATTATTTTTGTTTTCCGGAAGTTTCAAATATCGTAGCAGAAGACATCATACAAAATTTAGAGCAGTATAAAAACATAAATATTAAAACATTATATCAGGTAAGACAAAAGCTTAATTCTGATTATCAGTTAAAGCAAAAGGCAATTAAGGTAATTGAATCGTACGGAGAAAAAGACAAGATTGACTTTACAAACTTAAATGATTTAGCCAGAGCTTTTGAAGTAAAATCAGTTCTTATAGTTGATACATATGCAATAAATGATAAAACATCTTTACGCAGAAATCTCTGGGACACATTAGAGATTACAAGTGCTTTTAAAATTACTTACCCGTTTGAATTAAAGACATCTGCTGTTCTGACAGATTGTGTAAATTCAGTTGTAATGTGGAGTGGAAAATATTCAAAAAATGTTTCTGATACATTTGGTTATTACAACGCTTCAAATCAGACTCAGGCTTTATCTCATTTAGAAAAAATTAAGCAATATTCATATGACATCGTATCTAAAAACATAAGCCAAAATGTTTATATGAGATTTTTCCCGAAAGATGTCAGGACATTTCAGGTAAAAAAACAATCAGAAGATGCTCAGACAAAGTTTGTACCAAATGCACTTGAGCATCTTTCTGATCCGCATATACGCAAGGAATTAGATACTGATAATAATAAAAAATTTAGAGATTTTGATTTAGAAGACTTTGTATTTTAATCATTTATAAAATCTTTAAAGTGTTTTGTATTTTTGTTTTCTCGAATTTTAGCCAAAGCCGAACATTCAAGTTGTCTTATCCGTTCTTTTGAATATCCGAGTTGATTCCCAATTTCAAGAAGTGTTTTGGACTGTTCATTCTTGATTCCAAACCTTTTTATTATGACTTCTTTTTCTTTTTCTGAAAGTACACTAAGTAACTGCGGAATTGAATTTTTTAAACAATTATCATCAATACAGTCTTCAGGAGATAGATGAGAAGTGTCTTCTATAAAATCCCCTATATTTAAATCTTCAGTAACAGCAGTTTCTAAGCTTAATGGTTCTAATATTATAGAATTTTTTATTTTTAATAATTGTTTTTCATTTAAACCCATATAATCACAAATTTCTTCATCTGTAGGGAGTCTGTCGAATTTATCACTAAGATAATTAACATAATAGTTATATTTTTTAATTTTATCCAACATATGTACAGGAATTCTTATGGTTTTGGATGTATTGGCTATAGCTCTTGCAATAGCCTGTTTAATCCACCACGTTGCATAAGTCGAAAATTTAAAATTCTTTCGGTAATCAAATTTCTCAGCTGCCCTCATTAATCCTATTGTTCCTTCCTGTAATAAATCCATAAAAAGAACTCCTCTGCCGGTATATTTTTTTGCAATACTTACAACAAGACGTAAATTGGCCTGAACAAGCTTTTTAAAAGCATTATTATCTTTTTGTTCTTTAATTAGCCTGCCTAACTCTCTTTCCTGCTCTGATTTTAGCAATTTAAAACGACTTATTTCTTTCAGATAGTCCTGTAAAATATCATCCTCAAATAGAACGTTATCAAAGCATTTTGTACCATCATTGTTAATATTTAGTTTTTCATACTCTAATACATCATATGCCATTACTATTTCCTCAACTTAAATTTTTAACTTCCAAAATAAATGACGAAATAATTTATAAAAAGTTCCGACAAAACTCTTGACATAAAAAAATGTTCTTGATAGTATAAATTTGCTAAGCAATTAGCAATGCTGAAATTAAATAGTTATAAGGGCGTTTAGCTCAGTTGGTAGAGCGTCTCCCTTACAAGGAGAGGGTCATAAGTTCGAGTCTTATAACGCCCACCATTTCTAAAAGAGGTTATTACCTCTTTTTTTGTTGGATAAAATATTAACTTACATAAAAATTTGTATATGATAAGATTTAATTAATATGAAAAATATATCGGTAAAGTGGATAATATGTATAATAATAATTCTTGGTAACTTTTTGGGAATGCTGGATTCAACAACAGTCCAACTGGCACTATATCCTATTTCTCAGGGGTTAAAAATCACCCTTACTCAAGTTCAGTGGGTTATTATATCATATATGCTTGTTATGACAGTATTTTTACCATTTTTTGGGAAAATTGGCGACTTATTTCCGAAAAATAAAGTATATGCTACAGGCTTTTTCACATTTGCACTTGGCGCAACGATGTGCACGCTATCACCAAATTTTGGTCTTTTAATATTTTCAAGATGTATTGAAGCACTTGGGGCATCTATTATGATGGCAAACGGTCCTGCAGTAATTGCAACATTATTCCATGGTAAAAACAGAGGGAAGGCACTTGGAATTAATGGTTCACTTGTTGCAATCGGCGGTATGCTTGGTCCTGCAGTCGGAGGTATAATGATAAACTATTTTGGATGGAGAACAATATTTATACCTTCAATTCCTGTATCTGTAATATGTGGTTATTTAGCTTTTAAAATGGTACCGACATATATCAGAAGAAAAGAATTTAAATTTGATTACAAAGGTTTTTTATACTTTGGAATCTCATTACTTTCACTTTTACTTGCAATCTCACAAGGTCACAGCTGGGGCTGGAAATCACTGCAAATCGGTTTACTGGGGATTTTAACTTTACTATTTGGCGGACTATTTTATTTTAGGGATAAAAAAATATCTTATCCCATGATCAATTTTAAGATGTTTAAAATTAAACCGTTTACATTCGGGAATATTGCGGTTATGACTTCATATATGACAATGTTTACAAACGCAATTTTACTTCCGCTGTTTTTACAAGGGATATTGAAATATGATGCTTTTACAACAGGTTTATTAATTTTACCTTATTCTGTCGCATCTGCAACTGTCGCACCATTTGCCGGAGCATATTCAGGCATACATGGCAGTAAAATTTTAACAAGAATAGGACCTTCAATTTATATATTTGCCTTGTTAATATTTACAACATTTGGACTTAAGACTCAAATGTGGCAAGTAGTTGTTGCGTCAATAATTATGGGAATAGGTAACGGCTTATTTCAGTCGCCATCAAATAATGCAATCATTACAAGCGTAAAAACAAATGAACTTGGCGTAGCCAGCGGAATCTTATCATTATCCAGAAATTTAGGAAATATTCTTGGAGTTGCAATAACCATCACATTATTTGAAAGTTTCAGAAACCATTTTATGGCTAACGGCGAACAAACCGCTTTTTTACAGGCTTACCACACAACAATGTGCGTTGGTATATTATTTGGAATTATCTGTCTTTCATGTGCAATAATCGCGTATAAAGACTATAAAAATTCATAATAATATTTGATATTGAAATTAATAATTTACCATATTATTATATAAGTGTATTATTTACACTATACAAAAATATGAATGGCGGAAATTATGACAGATAATAAAATAAGAAATATAGCAATAATTGCTCACGTAGACCATGGTAAAACAACATTGGTTGATTGCCTTTTAAAACAGGCAGGTGTATTCAGAGAAAATCAACATGTTGAAGAACGTGTTCTTGATAGTAATGATTTAGAAAGAGAAAGAGGTATAACAATTCTTTCTAAAAATATAGCAATTAATTATAAAGACACAAAAATTAACGTAGTCGATACTCCGGGTCACGCAGATTTTGGCGGTGAAGTTGAACGTGTGTTAGGAATGGTTGATGGTGCATTATTAATTGTAGATGCAGCGGAAGGTCCTATGCCTCAAACAAGATTTGTATTATCTAAAGCATTAGAACTTGGGTTAAAAATAATAGTAGTAATCAATAAAATAGATAAACCTGCAGCCGAACCTTTAACTGCACTTGATAAAGTGTTTGATTTATTTACAGAATTAACTGACAGAGCAGATTTAATAGATTTTCCGTTTATTTTCGCAAGCAGTTTAAACGGTTTTGCTATAAAAGAGCTTGAAGATGAACAAAAGGATATGGTTCCATTGCTTGATTGCATATTAGAAAACATTGCTCCACCGGAAGGTGATTCAACAAAACCATTCCAATTCAGAGCGACAACACTTGATTATAACGAATATGTAGGCAGAATTGTAATAGGCAGAATTGCACAAGGCGTTGTTCACAGTCAGGATACAGTGTGCTGGATTCAGGCTGACGGGACTCAATCTAAAGGTAAAATTACAAAATTATTTGGTTTCCATGACTTGGGCAGAGTAGAAATAGAACAGGCTCAAGCAGGAGATATTGTTGGTATTGCAGGTTTTTCTGATATTCAGATTGGCGAAACACTTTGCGACCCTGAAAATCCACAGGCATTGCCGCTTATTAAAGTTGATGAACCAACATTACAAATGAATTTTTCTGTAAATGACAGCCCGTTTGCGGGTCAGGAAGGAAAATTTGTAACTTCCCGTCAATTGAGAAAAAGATTATATACAGAGCTTGAAAAGAACGTAAGTTTAAGAGTTGAAGACACTGATTCAACTGATTGTTTTAAGGTATCAGGGCGTGGTGAACTGCATTTGAGTATTTTAATCGAAACAATGCGTCGTGAAGGCTATGAATTTGCAGTATCAAAACCTGAAGTAATTTTCAAAAATATTAATGGTGAACAATGCGAACCTTATGAAAACCTTATTGTTGATGTTCCTGATGAATATGCAGGTTCAGCAATTGAAAGACTTTCAAACAGAAAAGGCGAAATGAAAGATATGAAATCAGCAAAAGGCAGAACACATCTGACATTTCATATCCCTGCAAGAGGTTTAATCGGTTTTAGAAATGAATTTATAAGAATGACAAGAGGCGAAGGTATAATGTACCATACATTCCTGCATTACAGACCATATGCAGGAGATATAAACAGACAAAGATGCGGATCAATTATCGCACACGAACAAGGTGAAGCTATACCGTACGCATTAGCCCAATTTGAGGACAGAGGTGTATTTTTCGTTACTCCAAAAACAAAAGTTTATCGTGGAATGATTATCGGAGAAGGTAACAGACCACAAGATATTGTTGTAAATATCTGCAAAACAAAAAAACTTACTAATATGAGAAGTTCAACGGCAGATGTAATGGTTACCCTTCAGGCTCCAAAAATACTATCTCTTGAAGAAGCTCTGGAATATATTTCAGATGATGAACTTGTTGAAGTTACACCTGAAAATATAAGACTTAGAAAAGCAGACTTAAACAGAAAAATTTATAATTAACTAACGAAACAAAATTAGAATCTTAATAAACTTTTTTACATAGATCAGAAGAAATTAAAAATTTCTGCTTATTCAATAATTTTGCCTTCAAAAAGATCTAATACCATATTTACATTATCTGAATGGAATGCCGAATCCTCTCTTTTCGGGAGATTATTTAGTTTTGAAGTTTTTTTTTCTTCATTTATATCAATATTATCTTCTTGATTTGATTCATTAATTTGTTCAACTGACTGAGAAATTTCATCAGCAGACTCCGTTTTCTCAGGAATTAAAGGTTTTTTAGGATCTATTTTAGGTAAAGAGTCTGCAGATTCATTTCTTAACTTATCATCTCCTGCCTGAGGAGAACGCAAAATAATCTTAGGATTTCCTCCTGTTACGGCTTTTGAAGCAGACTCAATTAATGAGAGCCTGTCAGATTCATCTCTGAATTTTGAAAGCCAACTGTCACTTTTGATAGCAATAATAACTTCATCGGGAGAAAACTTAACAGGTATAGCATGCTGCTTTAAAATTGCTCTTGAAGCAAAGCTTGAAACATTATCAAGAAATCTATTCCAAATTGCTTTTAAATCTGAAGAAGCTGCTTTATTTACAGGTTCAGATAGAGTTACACTCGCTGGTGTATCTGAATCAGTTTCTTTTACCACAGGCTTTGCCGGTTTAATATCTTCTCTTTTCTCACTAACACTCATTTTATTGACAGGCATAGGAGGAGTATTATAAGCCGGAGCAGGTTTTAAATGTCCAGATTCAAGCTGCTGAAGTCTTGATTGTAAATCTTCAAGTCTTGTATTTTCAACAAGATTTGACATATCCAAAACCGAAACATCAAGCCATAATTTTGGATTTGTTGTTAATTTTAATTCTTTTATATAAGAAGAACACTTATCAATCAAAGAAACTATCTGATGAACTTCGATATTTTTTAAATATCCTTCAAGTTTTTTAATCTGTTCTTCATTCAACTGAACTGAACCGGAAACGGATTTTATATCAGTTGATTTAAGAATTAAAGCGTTACGCAGATATTCAAGAAAATTAGACAAAATTTGTGATGGTTCATTCCCTTGGTTATAAATATTATTCAGAATTTCAAGAGCGGAATTTGAATCAGATTTTGAGATACTTTCAAAAAGATTACTCAAAGATTCAAAAGACAGCCGTCCTAATAATTTATTTATATCTTCAACAGAAATAGCTTCTTTTGCAGAATTTAAAACACTCAACTGATCTAACAAGGCAATAGAATCTCTCATTCCGCCTGCTGAATTAGATGCAATATAATTAAGAGCATCATCTGTAATATTTATATTTTCTTTGTCAGAAATAAATCTCAAATGTTTTGAGATATCATCAGTAGTAATACGTTTAAAATCAAATCTTTGACAACGGCTTTTTATTGTATCAAGAACCTTATGAACCTCAGTTGTAGCAAGTATAAAAATTACATTTTCCGGCGGTTCTTCAAGTGTTTTTAATAACGCATTAAAAGCAGTTGGTGTAAGCATATGAACTTCATCAATAATATAAATTTTATATCTGCTGTGAACAGGAGCCATTGCCACATTTTGGATAATTTCTTCAGCATCACTTACTGAGCGGTTACTTGCAGCATCAATTTCAATTACATCTATTGGAATAGATTTTGTTATATTTATACAATTTTCGCACTCGTTACAGGGAGAAATTGTCGGACCTTTTTCGCAATTTAAAGACTTTGCAAAAATACGGGCAGTAGAAGTTTTACCCGTTCCACGCGGACCAGTGAACAGATACGCATGAGAAATTCTGTCAGATTCAATAGCATTAGTAAGGGCTTTTTTTACATGTTCTTGCCCAACAATTTGTTCTATTGTTTGCGGTCTGTATTTACGATATAAAGGTATATAACTTTTATTCATGATATTGTTATTATAACAAAGAATTCTCTAAAAGGACAAAATATGAACATTATTAAACCAAACAAACTTAAAAAAGACGATACAATATCAATAATTGCTCCGGCAGGTAATGTTGATAAAGATAAGATACTAACTAGTGTCAAATATTTTGAGAGTTTGGGCTATAAAATCAAGTTGGGGAATAATATTTTCAAATCTGACAGATATCTTGCAGGAAGCGACAAAGACCGCCTTGAAGATTTACATAACGCATTTTCAGATAAAGAAGTTAAAGCAATATTTTGTGCAAGAGGCGGTTACGGATCAATAAGACTTATAAACAAAATTGATTACGATTTAATAAAAAATAACCCTAAAATATTTTGCGGATATTCAGATATTACAGCTTTATCGCTAATGTTTTTTAAAAAGGCAGGACTGATAACCTTTTCTGCACCAATGCCCAAAGGGGATTTTCAGCCTGAAGAACTTGATAAATATACAGTTGAAAATTTTTGGAAAACTCTCGAAAGTAATAATATAACAATTACGCCTACGGAACAAAAAACTTATAAAAACGGAGATGCACAGGGAATTATTTGGGGCGGAAATCTAGCAACTATTTGTTCTTTATGCGGGCTTGACTTTATTCCAGACGATAAATTTATATTTTTTGCAGAAGATTTGAATGAACCTGTTTATAAAATCGACCGTTCATTCAGGCAACTTTTGAATACGAATAAATTTAGACAAAACATTTGTGCGGTAGTTTTAGGCGATTTTTTAGGCATAGACGAATATAAAGACCAACTTGATATATTATTTAATGAAATATCTGAAGAATTAAATATTCCTGTATTTGGCGGATATAAAATAACACATTCTATATCAAAATTAACCATACCAACAGGCGGATACGGCATACTCCATGATGGCTCATTAGAAATAGACTATTAATCATTTCAAACTGTACAACAGGATTAGAAAAATTGCTAATGTTTTAAAGTTATCAAATATACATAATCTTCTATGAGTTTGTTTTTTAAAGGTTTTTGTCAGAAACAAAAACTTGAACAACACAAGGAGGTTAAAATGTCAATTAAAAAACTAACTGCGGCAGCGGCGATTGCTGTTGGAATAGCAACATGTTCCTTGAATAGTGCAATGGCTGCCTGCCCATGTACACAAAATGAAGTTTTACCTGTTGTAACAGGTGCTTCAGACTGTGCAAAACCACAGTGCGACAAGTGTAAGAGAGCAAAAGCAGATTGCGGGTGTAAAAAGAAAAAAGCATGCCCTGTCAAAACACCTTGCAATGACGAAATCAGCTGCGATAAGCCGGCAGTTCCTTCAACAGCTCTATGCCCACAATCAGGAAAACCTGACAGAGCAGAAATGAAACAGGTTTATGGTTATCCTCAGGCTATTTACGGTACAAATAATTATGTCGGAGAACCATCTAATTCCATCTTTTCAACAGAAACAGCAATGAGAGGCTGCCCTGCATCAAGATTATCATCTGATATAGCAGGCACAACAATATCAACGCAGACTCAAAGTCAGATTACAGGGGCTGCTGCATCAATGCCTTGTTTAAATGAATTACCGAGATGTAACAACGGGGTAAGCGTTAATATGGGTGAAAACAAAGGTTGCCCTATAGATATTAAATCTGCAAATTCTATAAACGCAATTAAAAAGTCATTAGTCCCATATACTATTAAAGAAAACATAACAGGCGCAGCAGCTCCTGCGTATAATTACAATTCAAACGGCGGGTGCATGTTCCCTGATGTACCAAACGGTCACTGGGCAGCATGTGACATTGATAAACTTGCAATTAACGACGTTGTTGTCGGATATCCTGACGGTCTATATAAACCAAACAGAAATATATCCCGTGCAGAATTTGCCACAATGCTTGTTAAAGGATTTAACATGGATGCGCATGGCGCAACAACATCACAATTTTCTGATGTTTCAAGAAGCAACTGGGCAAATGCCGCAATTGCAAAAGCAGTTGATGCAGATTTGTTAAGAGGTTATCCAAACCACACTTTTAAACCTCACAACAATGTAACTCGTGTCGAAGCATTGACTTCAATTTCAAAAGGGATGACATGTGATATTGATTCTTGTAAGGCAGACGAAATATTAAGTAAATATTCAGACGGTAGTCTTGTTCCAAACTGGGCAAGAATACCTGTAGCAAAATCATTGCAAAACGGAGCATTAAATAATTCTCCAAATCCTAACATGATTATGCCAAACAAAGATGCAACACGTGCTGAAATTGCGTCTATGATGCAGACAACAAGAGTTGCTCTTGGTTATGATAAAAACCCACAAACCGCAAACGCAGCTTGTCCTGCATGTCCTATTGAAAAGAAAGCATTAATTGAACAGGAAGAAATTGTAAAAATTCCTACGTTAAAATTATCTATGATAGATCAGGTTAATGCAAAATCTTCACACGTTGGTCAGTACTTTAGAGCTAATACACTTGAAGATGTAACAATTAATGGTGTTAAATATCCATGCGGTTCAACCGTAACCGGTCAGGTTGTAGAAGTTATCAGACCTTCAGGCTGCAACAAAGGTGCGTTAAAACTTGCATTTACAAACATTTCGCACGGTAAATGTAAAGCAAAATTACCAAAACAAATTTTACAGGCTCAGGTAAATAAACAAAAGAACCTTAACCCTGTTGCAAGACTTGTACAAATGCCATTCACATGGGCAGGATCCCTTGTTGGTGTAGTCGGCAGAACAGCAGGCGGTATTTTGACAAATGTTGGTAACGCTGCTGAAAACGTTACAAATGACGCAGGCTACATGTTAGGTCACACATTCAGCGGACAA
This sequence comes from uncultured bacterium, assembly GCA_902794035.1. GTDB lineage: Bacteria > Cyanobacteriota > Vampirovibrionia > Gastranaerophilales > Gastranaerophilaceae > Zag111. The sequence goes on along the minus strand of CADBFN010000003.1, from coordinate 24,221 downwards.
TTTGGTGCAGCATCAAGAAGTTTGGCTGATGGCGTATTTGAAACTGTCAAAGCTCCGGTTGATGTAACCAGAACCGCTGTATCAGGTACAATGGGGTTATTCCAGACAACAGGCGACGAATTTGCATATCTTGTTGATCCAAGAGGATATAAAATCTCGGCAGTTAACCCAAGAGAACACATTACAATCGCATTCGGTTGCAACGAATAAGCAATTATATGTAGCTCTAAGAATAAGGTGCATAAATATGCACCTTATTTTTTTATATTTGTGATATAATATTTTTGCTTGATTAGGGAGAGAAAATGATGTCAAAGTCATATGAAGCATATAAAAAACAAAGAGAAGAACACAATATATCAAAAGATAAGCGTCGTTCACAAAAGACGAATAATTTTTTCACAGCAGTAAAAATGTTTATTATAGTCTCAACAGCTCTTATGATAGCAGGTTTTTTGGCTTTAAACTTGTACTTATCTTCTTTACCACCAATAGAGAATTTAAGAGATTTCAGACCCAATATTGTAACAAAATTTTATTCATCTGACGGAGAAATTATTAAAACATTTACTGCATATACATACGACAAAGCTGAATTGAAAGATATACCGGAAAATCTTCAAAAAGCAATTATAGCAACCGAAGATAAAAACTTTTATCACCATAAAGGATATGACCTATTTGGGATAGTACGTTCATCAATCCAAAACGTTTTGGCAATGCATACGGTTCAGGGAGCAAGTACTATTACACAACAACTTGCCAGGATTCTTTTCTTATCAAATGAAAGAACATTTATAAGAAAAATTAAAGAACTTGAAGTCGCAACAAGAATTGAAAAAACTATATCAAAAGATAAAATTCTTGAAATGTACCTAAACAATGTATATCTTGGGGCAGGTGCTTATGGTGTTTCCGGAGCTGCAAAAACGTATTTTAACAAAAGATTAGACCAACTTACCCTTCCTGAATTGGCATTAATTGCAGGCTTACCTCAGGCTCCGTCAGTATATAATCCTTATAATAACAAAGATTTGGCAAAGCAAAGAAGAAATCAGGTTCTGAAAAGAATGCTGACAATGAAGTATATTACAAAAGAAGAATATGAAAAAGCCATTGAAGCTGATATAAAACTTAGTGAATTACCACAGTTATACACAACAAATAAGGCTCCATATTTCAGCGATTACATAATAAAAGAGCTTGAAAGACTTGGTTTTCATGAAACAGACGTAATTAATGGCGGTTATAAAGTAATTACAACATTAGATTCAAAAGCACAGCAAAAGGCAAATGAATCAATATTGGCTAATATGAAAGCATACGGTCTGACAAGCAAATCCCAACAAGCGGCAGTATTTTCATTTAGTCCGATAGACGGGAAAATACTTGTTTATGCAGGCGGAAAGAACTACGGAGAATCTCAATATGACAGGGTTACGCAGGCAATAAGACCTCCGGGATCAGCATTTAAACCAATTGTATATGCGACAGCTATGGAAAAAGGATTTTCGCCAAATGATATCGTTGATGATAGTCCTGTTACCCTTGCTAAGTGGTCACCACGAAATTACGGCAATAAATACAGAGGTAAAATCCCGATATATAAGGCTTTGATGGTATCATCAAACGTATGCGCAGCAAGAGTAATCAGAGAAGTTGGAGTACATTCCGTAATACAACTTGCCAGAGTTCTTGGTATAACTACGCCGTTAGAAAAAGATTATACAATATCATTAGGATCTAATGGAGTAAAATTATTTGAATTCGTTCGTGCTTACGGAGCATTTGCAAATGGCGGATATGTAGTAGAACCATATGCTATAGAAAGAATAGAAGATTCACGAGGCAGAGTATTATATCGTGCTTCTGCGACTAAATCTTCTCATCAACTGAGTTCTAATACAGCAGCTGAAATGACTGCAATGCTTAAAACTGTTATAACACACGGTACAGGAATGGGTGCAAATATCGGTAAACCTGCCGCAGGTAAAACAGGGACAACAGATGACTACAGAGATGCGTACTTTGTTGGTTATACACCTGATATTGTTACAGGTGTCTGGGTTGGGGATGACAATAACAAACAAATGCATGGATTAACAGGCGGTACAATACCTGCGAAAATCTGGAAAGATATAATGACAGTTGCAACTCAAAAGTATGGTGCAAAAGATTTTGATTACCCTGAAATTGTATTAAGCGATAAAGGTAAAGAACTTGAGAAAAAAGAAAATGAAGAAAATAATGAATTACCTGAAGATGATTCACTTCTAAAAGAAGCAAAAGAACTTAAAGAACGTGCCATTGAAGCTGCCCAGAGTTCTCAAAGCAACGTAACACCTCAGGCTCCGGTGCCATCAGCTTCAAATAATCAGGCTCCCGTTCCAAAAGCAGAACCTATTCCGATGGCTGTTCCTGAAAGTTTGAGATAATAAGTATGAAAATATCATATGCTTGTGATATTCTATAATTATGTTTACGGGTATAATTGAAGAAATAGGTCAGATTAAAAATATATCAATGTTATCAAATGGAGCAGAAATTATCATTAGTTGCTCTGAAATTTTAAATGATATTAAAATAGGTGACAGCATTTGCGTAAACGGAGTTTGTCAAACAGTTACCTCTTACGATGATACCAGTTTTAAAGCTATGCTAAGTGATGAAACACTAAAGATAACGAATATTGCAAATGAAAAATCAGGTAATTATGTAAATTTAGAACGGGCAATGAAAATAGACTCAAGACTTGGAGGCCATATAGTTACAGGACATATAGACTGTCAGGGAAAACTTGTTTCAACAGAAAAACAAAACGAATTTACCAATATGACATTTCAAATTCCTGAAGATAAATTAAAATATATAATATATAAAGGCTCAATAACTATAAACGGAATCAGCCTTACGATATCGGAAATAAAAAATAACACTTTCAGCATTGCTGTTATACCGCATACATTTAATAACACAGTACTTAAATATCTTAATATCAGAGATAGAGTTAATATAGAAACGGATATAATAGGTAAATATGTTGAAAAAATGCTGGGATTAGGCAATAATAATCAAAATAGAAAAATTAATATTGAATTTTTAAAAGAGAATGGATTTGTGTAATGGAAGAAAAATTTAGATTTGACAGTATAGAAGATGCTATAAAGGACTTTAAGTCAGGTAAACCAATTATTGTAGCGGATGATGAAGACAGAGAAAATGAAGGAGATGTTATTGTTTCAGCTCAGATGGTAACCCCTGAAATCGTAAATTTTCTTGCATCAGAAGTAAGAGGTTTAATATGTCTTGCAATCTCAAGTGATATAGCGCAAAAATTGGATTTGCCGCAAATGGTTGAACAAAATACGGAAGGGATGAAAACAGCATTTACCGTAAGCATTGATGCCCAGGAAAAATTTGGAGTTACAACAGGGATATCAGCATATGACAGAGCAAAAACAGTCGAAGTTGCAATAGCACCTGATGCGCTTCCGTCTGATTTAAGACGACCGGGGCACCTGTTTCCATGCGTAGCCCGTAAGGGTGGAGTGCTTGAACGTGCAGGACACACAGAAGCAGTTGTTGATTTAGCTAAGATTTGCGGACAAAGACCGGCAGGTTTAATGTGTGAAGTTATGGCACCAGATGGGCACATGGCAAGAAGGGATTATTTAAGAGAATTTGCGGATAAATATGATTTAAAATTTATTACTGTATCTGAATTAATTGCATACAGATTAAAATCAGAAAAACTTGTAACAAGAGAAGCTGAAGTAAACTTACCTACAAAATACGGTGATTTTAAACTGATAGGATACAAGAACCAAATCAACGGGCACGAACATGTCGCACTTGTTAAAGACGACGGAACAGACAAAGTTCCGGCAGTCAGAGTTCACAGTATGTGCCTGACAGGAGATATTTTTCACAGTTTAAAATGCGATTGCAATTCTCAGCTTCACAATGCTCTGAGATATATTGAAAAATATGGCAAAGGTGCAGTAGTGTATTTAACGGATCACGAAGGCAGAGGCATTGGTTTATGCAACAAAATTAAAGCATATAAACTTCAGGAACAGGGGCAGGATACGATAGAAGCAAATATATCTCTTGGTTTTAAATCAGATTTAAGAGATTACGGAACCGGAGCACAAATTATTTTGGATTTGGGATATAACGAATTCAATTTAATAACAAACAATCCTAAAAAAGTCATTGGTTTAGAGGGTTACGGATTAAAAATAAAAGATATAATAAAAGTAGAATCCGAGGTGACTCCATATAATAAAAGATATCTCGAAACTAAAAAAGAAAAAATGCACCATTCACTATAAGGAGATTTTGATGTACAGCACCAAATTATTAACCGTTGAAGACTATGAAAATTTTGAGCTTATTTATGATGATTTTTGTGCAAAAGCAGCGGAAGAATACAATTTTGAGCTTGAACCAATTGATTATGACGGTTTTTTAGACTCCGTAGAAAAAAAATATATTGACTGCATTATTTTATATGATAATCACAGATTAGCGGGCTTTTTGGTTTATACTACAGCGATATCTGAAGCAATTGAATTAAATATTATACATTGCATAGACAGTGAGAATTATCTTGTACATGCAAATGCTTTGTTAGAGAAATTTCTTGAATTAACATCCTCAACAAGAAGAAATAAAATTGTTTGTTATCCAATGCTTGGTAAGCAAAAAGATTTGATTAGTTCTGTCGTAAAATATGGTTTTCAGTTTATCGGCATAGAAGTTTTGCGCTTCAAAATGCACGGCACTGATTCAAAAGAATTATTCTCAAGAGCAAGGATTGTAGAATTACCAAGCGATTACAGGGTCGTTGGCTGGGACATGAAATATTTTAATGATGCAGTAAAAGTAATACAGGAATCTTTTGTAAATAGTTCTGACGCATTGTTTGACCCAAGATTTAAGTCTGTATCAGGTTGTACGGATATTTTATCAAAAGTTGTAAATGACGTTTACGCAAAATTTTTGCCTGATGCAACAAGTGTATTACTATATAAAGAATGTCCCGTAGGTTTTTCATTTATGAATATAACAAATAATTCCATCGTAAACATACCGCTTGTTGGTATCACTGATGAACATCAGGGCAAAGGCTTATCAACAATAATGTTAAAACGTTCTATGGATGAAATTATTAATAACAGAGTATTGTCAAATGTCACAGAAATTAATACAACAACAGAAACCAATAATCTTCAGGCGCTCAGATTATACAAAAATTTGGGATTTATAGAAGATTACAGTTATCCGCAGGCTTATTTGCCGATTTCAGATTTTAGATAAATATAGACTTTTTAATAAAAATCGTTTAAATTTAGTATATGTCAGATTTTTTTATAGGTAATTTTAATAATGACGCACTAAGACAACAGCAAATAAGAAATGCTGCGTTAAATAATAAACCTATGAATACACCTGCTGAACCTCAGCCGCAGGTACAGCCTAAACCTGTAATTCCAAAACCTGAGCCAAATCTGCCACAACAAAATTTACAGATGAATACCCTGAAAAGTCTTGACCGAGCAATTTATGCTAAAGATTTAATGGGAGTTCCCAAAAATATTAATGAATTTATATACATGATGCAAAGAGGGATGACAACAGGGCAATTTAATGCAATGTTTTCTTCTCAGCTTGCTGCACAAAGGAATTCAATATCGCAATTACAGGCTCAAATACTTGCTCAATTACAGGGACTTGATTTTTCTAATATGTCAGAGATTGTTAACAAACAAATGACAACCCAACTTCAGGCATCATTAAAAAATTTAGAGATACTGTCAAACGGCATGATTAATCTTAACCAAATTGCACAAATGATTCAAACTAACGGAAAAGACGCTCTGACCAAACTGATAATGACAATGACTCAGGCTTCTAAAATGGGGATAAATGACTTGTCACAGCTAAAAGACATGGCAAAATTCATCAATGCGAGTATTTCAGTTGCCGCAGAAAATGAACCGACTAAAACAATGAAGCTACTATTACTTCTTTATCTTCCTTGGCTGCCATTAAAAGAAGGTGTTGATTTTGATCTTGAAGTTACAAAAAAAGAGAATACAGAAGAAAGTGACAGTATTTTAACAGTAACAATCACGACAATTAATTTTGGAACAGTAATCGCAACATTATATCTTGAAACATCAAATTCTGTTCAGGTTGCAATTCAATGCAGCGAGAATTTTCCGAAAGAAGAACTTGATAACAGATTGAATAGTGATAAAAAGCATTATTCAATGGAAACTTTGACCTCATACGAAGTAAAAAAAGAATTTAAACCTAATAGCGACAAAGCAAAAGCTAGTGTAAATATGTCGCAAACAACTGAAATAAACCCGTATTTACTTCTTACTGCTCACTCAATAATTAAGCATGTAATAGATATTGATAACAATACTTCTATTGGAATTTAGGTAATTAATATATTAATCAGGCTAAAATTGTAGATTTTTGAAAATACCGAAAATCCATTACAAATAAGCATTTTACCTTGTTTTTGAAATATTTATATTTTAGTTTTGTAACATTTCTTAATAAAAAAGAAATAAAAAGGCAATTATTGAAAACAAATTTTTTTTATATAAATACGAGGACACTAACACAAGGATACAAGGACAATGGGTTTCTTATTAGGCGCATACGGAAAATTGGCTGCGGGATCTAGATACAGATCCTTACAAGCTCGTATGATGCGCATCCAATCTAAGATTAGACGCGCTTCCCGAGATGTTGCCAACATGGAAAAAATGATTGACCGTCAGCAGAAATCCATGGAACAAAGTATCACATTACAAAGTAGTTCAGCTAAGCAATTATATCAAGGTACTATGTACGCTGCTATGATGGCTTATAAAGGTGATAGTGGAATTTCAGTTTCAGAAGCAATGCAGAAAATGCAGGGCGGCAACTTATCAAACGAAGATATTCAAAAGTACTCTTCTATTGTATCTACTGCTCAATCACAATATCAGCAACAGATATCGTCAATGAACTCTTACTGCGATACTCAGGCTGCAATGAGCAAATCACAAATCGAAAACTACATCGAAAATTTAAGAGATACAATGCTGGAACCTCTCAAAGACGAAGAAGATTCGTTGCAACTCGAAAAAGACACTTTGGAATCTCAAATTCAGGTTGCAAAAGCAGATTACGAAGCATGTCAGAAGATGGAACAGTCAGATGTCAAGATGCTTACACCAAACTACACCGGCGGACAAGGCTAAGGAACTTCAATTTAAGGAAAACAAAGGCAAGGGATATAATTTACAAAAAACGGGACTTTCGCAAAGCCCCGTTTTTTTTTTATGCATAAGAGATTAAATCACTACCCTCAATTAATTTAAGTATTTCATTATACCTGCCATTTTCATTTAAATATAACCATCCGATTAGAGCTTCAAATGCAGTAGCCTGCCTGTATTCATGCTGAATACTGCGTCGTCCGACAGGAATAGGTAAATTTCTTGCTCGTTTTATTAACTCTTTTTCATTGTCATTTAAAAAATTATCCAAAAATTTTAACAAGTCAGCCTGAAATTGAGTTTTTACCAATGAGGTCGTAATCTGGTGAAGCTTTTTTGCATTGTTAGTCATCAAAACAGTCTTGTTACGAATATACAATTCCCATACCGCATCACCCAAATAAGCATAATTTCTAAGATTTATTTCACTCATACAGAGATATTACTACAAAATTTAATTTAACTAAAGAAAAATTATATTATGTACTGTTGTAGAATTTCTATATAACAAACTTAATGGCAGAATTTATAAGTGAAAAAACTAATCATAATAATTGTTATTTGCTTATCAGGTTTATGTGTAAACGCAAAAAATGATAATCTGCAAGATATATTGGACAAAAGAATAAAATTTTATCCTCTGTATTTTAACGCACTTCAATTAACACCTGAGCAAGCATCTGAATTTGAATATATAACAGAGGTATTTAACAAAAAATACAAAAACAGTACAAACATTAAACAAATAATTAAAATAAGCAAAAGCGAAGACAAAGAAGTAAAAAAATTTTTAGACAAAAGACAAAAATCAAGATACCGAATTATACGCCATCTTGAAAGAAAATCACTAAAAAACAACATCAAAACAAAAGATTACTATAAATCAAATCCGAGAATGAGTATTTTTGGGGATATCAGCAAGAAATAGATTTATTTTTATTGTATAGTTATAAAAAAGAGGAAGAATATGAAAAAAGTTTATATAGAAACAATGGGATGCCAAATGAATAAATCCGATACGGAAAGAATGTTAGGAATGCTATCCCATTTTGATTATGAGGAAACAAAAGAGCCCAAAGATGCCGATTTATTAATGGTAAACACCTGTTCCATAAGGCAACTGAGCGAAGATAAAGCATACAGTTTAATTGGCTTATGGGGTAAATGGAAAAAATCAAAGCCTGAGTTAAAAATTGGTTTTTGTGGTTGTGTTGCCCAACAAAAAGCTCAAGAAATATTTAAAAGAGCTCATTATGTAGATTTTGTACTTGGAACTCACAAAATATACTCTTTACCTGATATCATAAAAAAAATTGAACAGGGTGAAAAAGTTTGTGAATGTGAAGAAACTCATCAAACCGAAGATAATGAAGCAAACAAATATGAAATTAATCGTGTAAAATCAATCAATGCATGGATACCAATAACAGAAGGCTGCAACAATTTCTGCACATATTGTATTGTTCCATATACAAGAGGACGTGAGCGTTCAAGACAACCTGAAACAATATTGAAAGAAGTCAAAGACGCACTTAATGCAGGTTTTAAAGAAGTAACATTACTTGGACAAAATGTAGATAGCTACGGCAAAGACTTTAAAGATAAGAATTACAGACTTTCAAACCTCTTACGGGATGTAAATGCGATCGAAGGCAAATTCAGAATCAGATTTGTTACATCATACCCGACTGATATTACAGACGAGCTTATACAAACCGCAGTTGAACTTGATAAAGTATGTGAGTATTTTCATATTCCAATGCAATCAGGCGATAGTATAGTTCTAAAAGCAATGAACAGGCGCTATGACAGAGAAAAATATTTTGAAATAGCAAATAAAATAAGAAAAATGGTTCCTGATGTAACAATTACAAGCGATTTTATAGCGGGTTTTCCGGGTGAAACAGAAGAACAATTCCAAAATACACTCAGTGCTATGGAAGAATTATGCCTTGATTATTCAAATACTGCAGCATATTCTCCAAGAGAAAAAACAGTTGCTGCACGCTGGGTTGATAAATTTATTGATGAAGATACAAAATTCGAAAGACTTGCCCGTCTTAACGAGCAAAACAGAAAATGTTGTCTTGCATCAAATAAAAAATTCGTAGGAAAAACAATGGAAGTGCTTGTTGAAAGCTTTGAAAATCATAAAGGAAAAAATATAATAACAGGCAGAACAAGAAATAATAAAATTGTACACATACCATTTGATAAAGACTTAACAGGTGAGTTTATCAATGTAAAAATTACCGGATGTAAAACATGGTATTTAAACGGCGAAATAATTAAATAGTATTCCACTTATGCGATTTCTCGACTATTTATAATTGTTAAGAAATATGAAGCTTATTAAATTTAAAAAGGCAATTTTTTTTAACTTATATACTTTATATATATGTAAGAGATAAGAGAGAGATTAAGCATTATGGCTACCGGACAATTTGGAACTATTATTAAACCTACTGCAGGGAGAAAAAATGCAGTTAAGGAATTTAAATATTTACAGCATAAAGACAGAAGAATGAGATTTAACAATTCACAGGATCCGATTTATTATATTTTTGATTGTATCGAAAATCGTCCTGTAAGCAAGTTAGCGAAGGAATTTGTCGAAGATACTATATTTGACACAATAAACTTTATTTCAAAAGTGGTTGGATAATCAACAGGTTAAAAGAGAAAAGAAAAAAGAAAAAGTTTGGAAAAGGATAGGAAAATCATTAAATAAGCGGTCAAAAGACCGCTTTTTATTTGTCATAATCTATATTATAGGAAATTAAAATCTTCTATTTTAATAGTCTGCTTTTCTTTTTGATTGCGATGCAAAAAGAAAAGCAGACAGAAAAGAAAAACACGCTAATTATAGCAATGCTCAAAGGCATTGCTCCGCTCATAAGATATAAGTACAAATTGTACATACGTTTTTGTCCTGACGGACAAAAATCAATCAGGCGCCTAAGACAACGGCGCCTTTGATATAAGCTTAACAAGCGCACGGCGTTGTCCTTAGCCGTGCTAAGAGATTTTTGCCTGAAAGGCAAAACGCATGTTACCGCGCAAGCGGTCTTATGCCGCCGAAGGCGGTATTGTACTTATGCCGCCGAAGGCGGTATTGTAATCAGCGAAGTTTTCTTTTCTTTGGTTCATTTCTTTTCTTTTGCCTCGCAAACAAAAGAAAAGAAATGAACTAACATGCATTTATAACTCTTAAAAACTTCCTATAATATAGATTATTAGAATTTATACTCCATAATATAATCATCCATAACAAAACCCATGCCTATGTCAGTTACAACTGAATCAATAATATTAAAGCCCCATTTTTTATAAGCATTTATACTATTAACGTTTCCCTTGTTTACTGTCAAAACAATTCTGTTATATTTTTGGAATTTAGCAGTATCTTTAATAAATTGAAAAGTTTTTGTCCCAACGCCCTGATGACGCACTTCTTTTTTCAAATAAAATTTTGAAAGAAATAAATAATCCTCCTTATTGGCAAGTCCAATATAACCAACCATTTCGCGGTTTAAATATATATAATAATATGTATAATTTTCATTTTTTATTTGATTTTCTATAGCATCTTTTGACTGAAATTTCTCTATCATATATTCTATTTGTTCATCTGAAAGATAATCCTTCCAATACTCATGCCAAATAAGAGAAGATAGAGTAATTAACTTATCAATATTAACCGCTTTTTCATACTTAATCATATTATTTGCCTTTATTTATTTCACTTATAGGAGAAAATCCCCAATTTAATTTATTTCTTAAAACTGAGAAGAAATCATTATCGTCCAATAAAACCAACTTCGCACAATAATCAGATTTACGAATTATAAGATTGTCAGAAGATTCAAAAACAATTTGTCCATCAGCACTGACACAATATTTTTGGTTATTTTTAGCAGAAATTTTGATTTCAGAATCAGATGGAACAACAATTGGTCTTGCCGAAAAAGTATGAGGACAAATTGGTACGATTTCAATCGCATCTGTTTCAGGTGATAAAATCGGGCCACCAGATGCCATACCGTAAGCCGTAGATCCGGTTGGTGTTGATATTATTAAACCATCTGCGAAATAATCACAAACAAATTTATTATTTATTTGCAAGGAAAATTTTGAAGCTCGCGATGCTTCTGACCCTTTTATAACAAAATCATTTAAGGCAATATTATCGCCGCACGTTAGCATTACACGATTTTCTATTTTATAATCATTATTTATAATTTTAAAGAAAGCACTTTCTAAATTGTTATCAGAAGCCTGAGATAAAAAGCCTAAATGACCAATATTTATCCCAAAAATTGGGACATCTAAAGATGAATAATATCTGGCAGCCTTTAATATAGTACCATCACCACCAATTACGAATACAAAATCGCAATCAGAACTCAAATTATTCACATTAAACTTTGAATATACTAACGAATTATCCTGTAACAAAAATTCTAATTTACTGACAACATCAATATATCCCGATATTTCATCATTAAAGCATATAGCGAATTTATTTTTCATACATTCAGTTTATACCAAATATATAAAAATAGTAATAATATAATAAAATGAATAATAAATATTATGTCTATATATTATTAACAGAAAACAATACTCTCTACTGCGGATATACAGACAACGTAGAAAAAAGATTTAAAGAACATTTATCAGGCAAAGGAGCAAAATATACCCGTGCAAATAAGCCCGTAAAAATAGTTTATACACAAGAATTTCTGTCAAAATCTGATGCCCAAAAAGAAGAATACAGGATAAAACATAAACTTACAAGATCTCAAAAATTTGAATTAATTAAGGCTCAAAATAATCCAAATTAAAGTAATTTTTTAAAATGTCTTCAGATTTCTCACCTCGTGCTAATAAATCTTCGACATCATAGCAACAATCTTTCCTGACATTTTGTCTGAGAATATTCATTAATTTTGCATCATTTTTTGTATATTCACCGGAACGTTTTAATATATGAAAAGCAGAATTACATAACAAATCATCAACTACAAAGCCGTCATAAGCATTATATACTTGACAATCTTTAAATATTTTTACAGCCGTTTGCTCATCCTTTGCCAAATCAAATAAGTATGGAAAATTTTTTGCTCCATATTTGTCAAACATTTCTTCGCCTATACGATTTTTTGAGACAACAAGATGTCTTAAATCAGGGAATTGTTCAAGAAATTCAAGCATACCTTCACTATACTTTTTAGTACCGTTTTTTCTTCTAAGCTTTGATTTTTCCATTAATTCAACAACCGTTTCAATAGGGTAACCACGCCTAAGCAAGCTGAAGCCTGAATCAGCCAGATTATTACGTAATACGCCATTAATTCGTGAAGAATATAAAACATTTAAAACATGTTCTACGTCATAACCTTCATTTAATTTTTCGGATATGATATTTGAAGAACTGTTATTTAGATTTGACATATATACTTTATCTAAATCAACAACACTGTTGTCTTTTCGAAGCTTTATGAAATTATTTTTATATTCTATAAACGGTCTTTGCTGAGCAAACAAATAATCAATATCTCTGTCTGTCTGAGTATAATCATATACAGGTAAATCGTCTGTATCATATACGCGATAGCCTTTGTGAACATTATCAATTGACTTATTGTACAGTTCATCCTGTCTAAAAAACTTGTCAGTCATTAAATTAGGTTCACTTTGGCTAATTTTTTGCTGACGATAAAATTTTTGTACATTATTTTGATTTTTATCGAAATATCTTACGGCTTTTTGACCATTTTTCAAAGCATTTATAATAATTGACATTTTTACAACCTTTTTAGGATTTAAAAATCAAAAAAAAATAATTTGCTAAAAAACTCCCTTAAATTAGGGAGTTTTTAATAAAAATTAATAACTATATAAAACTATTTAACATAAACGGAAACATCAACATTAGCATATATTGTTATATTTCCGACTTCAATACTTGTTGCAGGCATTTCAACAGCTTCGTCCATAACTGCACCTGCACTTCTCATCAATTTCATATTAGAATAAGCATAATTAACTCTGCGCTGATTTAAAGAGCATGAAGTGCTTACACTTTGATAACCGGTAACAGAAGTACCCAGAGCAGAGGCGACAATATCAGCTCTGCCTTTAACTTGTTTTGCAGCAGCAGACAGGAGTTCGGCACATTGTTTATCTTTATTTGACAATGTAAAATTAAGATTATTTACATCACTTGCACCCATAGAGATTGATTTGTCTATATATGTAGATACTTTATCAAGCGATTTTGTATGAACAAATATACTGTTAGTTACCTCATACCTGTCAAGAACTCTTTTATTATTTACATAATTATAAACAGGGCTGGCATGGAAATTAGAAGTTTTTATATAATCTCCGCCTGTAGTATTAATATTTGATTTTAAGTACTCATATACTTTATTTGATATTTCTTTATTCTTTGCTGAAGCTTCCTGCATAGATTTTTTATCAGATGTCTTTATACTGATAGAAAACTCTACAGTATCAGGAGATACTTCTTTTTCTGTTGAATAAGATACAGATAATGTACCTTTCTGACATTGCTGATTATTATCAGCACCAACCGGCAATACAGACAAAGACATCACTATCAACGATAAAAAAAGCGAAGACGCCATAATTTTTTTCATAATAAACTCCTTTAAATATTACTTAACATTGGTAAATTTAATATTTTCATCCTCTTCTTTTTTTTCAGACATAGGAGAGGTCATTGAAGAATTATGTTCCATCTTTGGATTCTTTTCAAACCTGTCAGATTTTTGAATCATACGATTAATCTTTCTTAAATCAGATTTAATATGCGCCTGTTTCATAATCATTCCCAATTCTGCATCACTAAGGGTTTCAGGAGTTTCAAGAGAAACAGGTAATTTTCCGTTAGTAATTATATAATATGAAACTGCTGTTATTCCCCATAACAACACGCCCTGAAAAATATTTAATACAGGGAAAGATAATAATCCTACAAGATACTTGTTCCACAAAAACATTGCAACAATTCCGGGGAAAACTACGAATCCGGCAAACAGACAACAAGCAATAAATGCTGCCATTATTAAACCTTTAAATCCATTTATCTGAAATATTTTCATACACCTATCCTTTTACTTTATCATTTCAAGAAAATCATTTTCTGTCAATATTATAACACCTAAATTTTGAGCTTTGTCTAATTTTGATCCTGCGTTTACACCTGCGAGGACAAAATCTGTCTTTTTTGAAACAGAAGAAGATGTTTTACCTCCATGCGATTTAATTATATCAGAAGCCTCGTCTCGCGTCATATTTTCCAGCGTTCCGGTTAATACAAAGGTTTTACCTGCAAGTTTATCGGATTTAGGCTTTGCTTTTGCAGTCGGGTTTAGTCCTAAAGATTTTAATTCATCAAGTAACTTTAAATTATTATCGTCATGAAAATAATCATAGACAGACTGAGCAATTATATCACCAATTCCTTCAATTTCAGATAATTGTTCTAAAGTTGCATTTTTTAATTCATCTACAGACGTAAATTCTGCTGTTAAAATATCCGCTGTTTCTTTACCGACATGCCTTATTCCAAGAGCGGTGACAAGACGATTTAAAGGTCTTGATTTACTTTCCTGAATTGACATGTAAATATTTGACGCGGATTTTTCCTGAACCAAATCAAGCATCATCAAATCCTGAGGCAATAATTTATATAAATCCGCAAAATTTGAAATCATATTTTTTTCGTATAATTGCTGAATTAAAGATGGTCCAACCTTATCAATATCCATAGCCTCTTTTGACGCCCAATATTCAATTTTTGCACACATCAGACTTTCACAATTCGGATTTGAACAATATAATCCGACCTGACCTTCTTTTTCAATTAAATCACTGCCGCATGCGGGGCATTTTTTAGGCGGGAAATACAAAGGTAAATCATTATGTACATCTGATTCCACAACTTTAATAACCTTTGGTATGATTTCAGCCGCTTTCATAATCAAAACTTCATCACCTATACGAATGTCAAGTCTTTTTATTTCATCAAAATTATGCAGGCTTGCTCTTGATACCGTTGAACCTGCAAGCTGGACAGGTTCTAACACCGCAACAGGAGTAACAACACCAGTTTTACCTGTGTTTAATTCAATATCAAGAAGTTTGGTTTTAACTTCTTCAGGAGGAAATTTAAACGCAGTTGCCCACTTTGGTGCTCTTGCGGTATAGCCCAAATCTTTTTGAATCGCAATATCATTGACTTTAATAACAACACCATCAGTTGCATAATCAAGTTCAAACCGCTTTGAATCCCACTCATGTAAATATTCAATAACTTCCTTTATGTTTTTGACAAGTCTTATATTAGGATTTACTTTAAAACCTAATTCTTTTAGCCTTTGAATACTGGCATAGTGAGTTTTATAAGTTTTATCTGCTTCATCTTCAAATATAGCTGTATAAGTAAACATAGACAAATCACGTTTTGCGGTAATTGTACTATCTAGCTGTCTTAACGAACCACTTGCCGCATTACGGGGGTTAGCAAAAACTTTTTCGCCCGTTTCAAGAGCCTGAGCGTTTAACTTTTCAAACGAAGATTTTGGCATGTAAATTTCACCGCGAACCTCAAGGTTTTTAGGTTCAAAAAGTTTTAAAGGAATTGCCTTAACAGTTTTAAGATTTTGAGTAATATCTTCACCTGTTACACCGTCACCTCTTGTCACCCCTCTGACAAAAATACCATTTTCATAAGTCAAAGCTATAGCAAGTCCGTCAATTTTGAGTTCACAAACAAGCTCAAGTTCTTTATCGTACTCTTTGCAAACTCTTTCATACCATTTTTCTAAATCCTCAGCATTGTATGAATTATCTAAACTGTAAAGACGGTATTTGTGTTTATAAGGAAAGAATTTTTCGCTTACGGAACCCACTCTTTGCGTTGGACTGTCAGGAGTTTTAAACATTGGATATTTATCTTCAAGCTCTTTTAATTCAGAAAAAAGTTTATCATACTCAAAATCTGTCAAATAAGGGTTTTCGTTTACATAATACTCATAATTTGACTTATTAATTTCATTTTTTAAATATTCTATACGTTCTAAAATATCCATATCAATCACATTGCCATTAATAATTCACGAATAACCTTTGTTGCAACAGCAGTTGAAGCACCGCTTGCATCATAATCCGGAGCGAGTTCAACAACATCAGCTCCGACAATATTAAAATCTTTTAAATAATAGAACCACTCATTGAGTTCTTTAAATGTCATTCCACCCGCTTCAGGAGTACCCGTTCCGGGCATAATTGAAGTATCAAGGCAGTCTAAATCAACTGTTACAAAAACGTTTTTACCTTTTAAACAATCTATATCAGAAAATTTATGACACAATGTATTATGTTTTTTCATAAATTCCCATTCCTCTTTCATACCTGAACGAATACCAATTTGCTTTATGTTCTCAGGTCCAACAATTTCTGAACAATGTCTTATGACAGCACTATGCGACATTTCTTCACCCAAATATTCTTCTCTCAAATCTGTATGAGCATCAAAATGCACAATTGAAAGGTTATCAATATACTTTGATACCGCCTGAATTTCCGGTAAGGTTACAAGATGTTCTCCGCCAATTCCAAAAACTTTCTTACCGTCTTTGTAAATATCTTCAACATTTTCTTTTATTTGTTCTAATGATTTATAAGTATTACCAAGAGGAAATTCAAGATCTCCTGCGTCATGAAAATTTACATCAGCAAGCTCTCTATTAAAAACAGGAGAGTATTCCTCTAACCCCCAGCTTGCAAGTCTAATTTGTTCAGGAGCGAATCTTGAACCTGAGCGATAAGACACCGTACCGTCAAAAGGCAAACCTAACATCACAATATCAGATGAATTATAATCAGGATTTTGTGCCATCCAGCTTCTGTCTAAAAATGGACCTCTTAACATATTTATGTACTCCTTTAATAAATATATTAACACAAAATAAGAACTTATAATTATAAATAAACAATAAATACAAAACACAAGCTTTTAATCATTTTAAATTGAAAAATTATTTATTTTTATAATCATATTTTATGAGATCACTAAAATTTATTTCTAATGTTTCCAGTAAAGATATAATAGTTAAAAGTGTCGGTGCCATTTCTGCTCGTTCAATTTTACCTATATGAGTAGGATTTAAATTTGAAGCTAAACCAAGTTTTTCAAGAGAATACCCTCTGCGAACACGTTCAGCCCTTAAATTTTTTCCAAATTCTATAAGCACAGGATACTTCATAAAAATATTTTACAGCATTGACAAAATAATTATCGCATATAATAATGATAAATATAATCATTATTATGATTATTTTAATTGATAAAATGATTAATGAGGTAATGTATGAAAAGAAACAATGCCTTTACTCTGGCAGAATTAATGATAACCATAGGTGTAGTTGGCGTAGTTGCGGCGATAACTATTCCTTTATTAATTCAGAATTCAAATTACAAAAAATTTACCACTCAATTTAGAAAATCCTTATCTACTTTAAATCAGGCAGCAATATCTGCTCAGGCTCAGTATGATATGGATTACGGAACACTGACTTCAGACAGTACCCCTTCCACTTGTGCAACGGATTCACTTTCAGGCGGACAATCGACAATGTGCGCATTATTAAATAACACATTAGCAGGTAAAACATATATGGGTGTATATGGTGAAGTAGCAGGCTCAATGATTTTGACAAAATATCAGTTTACGAAAAAGACAGACGGTTTTGATCCTGCAAACTTTTTAATCTATTCAATGGCAGACGGTTCAATCGTTGGTTTTAACCCGAGTATGAAAAATTGTTCATTGAGCGGAGAATTAACAAAATCAGTATTAACAGACTCAAACAAACTTGCAAACTGTATCGGATTTATAGATGTAAACGGAGTAAGCTTACCAAATAAAGAAGTCACTTGCTCCGACGGAACAAGTGCATTAGAGCCAAATAATCCATGTACGTTGAAATCAAGCGGCTTTGGATTAGGAGATGTGTTCCCTGTAGTATTTCATAACGGCACAGTAGAACCGGCTACCAACGCAGCAAAAGCCTTTTTCTCAGGAGGGTCATCCGTCAGTGCAGGAGATAGTAATATAATAGGTTATACATCTTCAGGTGAACCTATATATGGACAAGTTTCATCTGGCAAAAAATCAATAACTTATAAGAATAATGAATATATTTTAATGAATGGATATTATGTTAGAAATGATGAATATGGTAATCGTATTGCTTTAGGCAATGGTACATGGACAAAAAATGCGGATGGTAATTACGTTAATCCAAGTAATTATGTCAGAGATGAAAACTGGAATATACTTGGCAAGTACAAAAATGGAGAATGGTATGATTATATGCCAGATAGCATTAGTGGGATATACGTAAAGAAAAATTCTGATGGTAGTTATATATCAGATAATGGTACAATTTTTACAAAAACTTCGGATGGTTATGAATTTATTGCTTTTAACGAAAAACATGTTTACGATAACAATCTTAAGCGAGTTGGCATATATTCTAATAATGAATTTTACAAGACAACTTATACAGGAAGGTCAATGCCGAATTTAAAAGAAACCCCTAATGGAGATTTAGTTGAATTATGGACACAAAATATTTATAAAAAAACATCTAATGGGTATGAATATTCTACAGGAGCCTATAAATATATTTATGACAGTAATATGAAAGAATTAGGTGCTTATCATAATGGTATATTTTATCCTGTAACCAGCGCAAAAACTTTTGTTCGAAAAGATAATAAAGGTAATATTGTGAGTTATAATGATAGAGTATATAAAAAGAGAGATGATGATTTGTATGAATATAACGGTTGGTTGTATGATGATGAACTAAGGCAAATAGGAAAAGAGTAAGTAGCAAGCTCGGTAGGGTGCGTTAATACGCACCAAATCGTGGCTCACTTGTCTGACTGCAATATATATAACCCCCTTTACCTGACGGCATTTCCCCCTTAAAAGGGGGGCAAAAGGAAAAGGGAAAAGGCATTTCCCACTTAAAAGGTGGCAAGGGGAAAAGGAAAAAGGCATTCATTCCTAAAGGAGCAAAAAAATGGGATTGACATTTTTACCTTTAATGAGCGAAAATAAGGTAAAATAAAAATACTTATTATTGGCTTTTAACATGAACCCGAGGGATCTTTATCCAACTAAATTCCCTCGGGCTTTTCTTTGACCACACAAGTGTCGTTGTGAACCCTCAATAGCGCAGCGAAGAATCTCCTGAATTATCGGATTTCGTATCTGGTTCAAAACTAATAATCAGATTCCGCATCAGCGACTCGATACGCTTACATGCATACAGGCTCAGAACTAAAACTTTGCGGTTTTCGCAAAAACATTCACCGGATGTTTTTGCTCGGCAGAGTGCTTGGTAAAGTGCGGCATGACGGTTGATTGTCATTTTGAGCAACAATATAATTGCGGAGAATCGCCTTAACCACAAAAGTAATAAAAAAGGCACCGATAATAAAATCGATGCCTTTTTAACATATTTCAAAGCTTAATTTACGCAATTAGCTTTATCTTCATCGGTAACACCTTTTAATGTTAAGTTTACACGACCTTTTTCGTCAATTTTAATAACCTTAACAATAACTTCATCACCGATATTCAGATGAGGTTCAATTGTTTCGATTCTTTCCTGGCAAACCTGAGAAATGTGAATCATTCCATCTTTACCGCCGCCTAATTCAACAAAAGCTCCGATAGGAATAATTCTTACAACTTTGCCTTTGATAACCATACCAACTTCAGGTTTAAAAGTGATATCTTTAATCATTTTGATTGCGATTTTAGCACCTTCCTGATCGTTTGAAGTGATAGTTACAAGACCTGAATCCTGAATATCAATTTCAGCACCTGATGCGTCAATAATTTCTCTGATTTGTTTTCCGCCTGGTCCGATTACTGCTCCGATATCTTCAGTAGGGATTGTAAGTGTTGTAATGCTTGGTGCAAATGGAGACAATTCCTTAGCCGGTTCAGTGATTACTTCTCTCATTTTACCTAAGATATGTAATCTTCCTTCTTTAGCCTGGAACAATGCACGGCGTAATGTTTCATTAGGAATGCCTTTAGCCTTCATATCCATTTGTAAAGCAGTGATTCCTGTATCATTACCTGTAACTTTGAAGTCCATGTCGCCTAAGAAGTCTTCAATACCCTGAATATCAGTTAATACAACAGGTTCATATCCTTCTTCTTTAATCATACCCATTGCAACACCACCGATCATGCATTTAACAGGAACACCTGCGTTCATCAATGCCATTGAAGAACCGCAAGTTGAACCCATTGATGTTGAACCGTTTGATTCTAATACATCAGATGTTACACGAATTGTATAACCAAATTCATCTTGTGAAGGAAGTGCAGGAATATTTGCTCTTTCTGCCAAATTACCATGACCGACTTCACGTCTGCCAGGACCTCTTAATGGTTTAACTTCACCAACAGAGAATCCAGGGAATATATATTTGTGCATATATGTTTTTTCAGTTTGAGGGTCAACGCCGTCAAGTTCCTGTTTCATCGCAGGGCCTGCTAAAGTTGCAACTGAAAGGATTTGTGTTTGACCTCTTGTAAATACAGCTGAACCATGCGCTCTAGGAATAACACCTACTTCGCACCAGATAGGACGAACTTCGGTTGGCTTTCTTCCGTCAGCCCTTACACCTTCGTCAAGAATCATTGCACGCATAATATGCTTTTCTGCTGCTTTAAATTCTTCTGCAACAAAATCTATACCTGTTTCTTCGATTATTTGCTTTATATAGTCATCATCAGGTAGTGCGTCAATTTTTTCTTTTACTAATTTTTTAGCTTCTTCAAGTTTATTCTGACGATATTCTCTGTCAAAATTATGATAAGCATCAAAAATCATATCGTGTGCAGTTTCTTCAATAATTTGAGCAATTCTTGAAGTATCATAAGGATTTGTAAATTCTTCTTTAACAACACCGCAAGTTTTTGCAAATTCAACCTGTGCATCACATTGTTTTCTGATTTCACCTTGAGCAAATTCAACAGCGTTCATAATATCGTCTTCTGTAACAAATTTACATCCTGCTTCAACCATTATTACGCTATCGTGAGTACCTGCAACAACGATATCTAAGTCAGATTCGTGAGCTTGCTTGTGAGTTGGGTTAGCAATAAAATTACCATTTGCGTCTCTTGAAACTCTTACTGCGCCGATAGGCCCTTCAAATGGAGCACCTGAAAGCATTAAAGCACAAGATGCACCTAACATTGCCAATGTATCAGGCTGATTTTCCTGATCATAGCTAAATAACTGAGCAACGATTTGAATATCATTTCTATATCCCTTCGGGAAAAGAGGTCTGATTGGTCTGTCGATTAAACGGGATACCAATATAGCCTTGTCGCTTGCTTTTCCTTCAGATCTGTTGTATCCGCCTGGGATTCTACCGATAGCAGACATTCTTTCTTCATAATCAATTAATAATGGGAAAAAATCTATACCAACTCTTGGTTCTTTAGACACTACACAGTGAACAAATAACATTGTATCACCGCATCTTACGGTAACAGAACCATTAGTGGATTGTGCATACTTCCCTGTTTCAATTGTGACGGTCTTTCCGCCAATTTCTAATTGAAAACTTTTTGTTTCAGGTTTCATATAATACCCTTTCTTTCTGCGCACCTTTGCGCTTTATAATCTATACACTTCCTATAAGTACTATTTTATTTTACTACAAAAATTAATATATTGATAATTATTAGCAAAAAAATATATTTACATATTTTATACACATCACTATGAATATTACAATTTCAAATAATCAGACTTTTGGTGCTAAACTTATAAATACTGCAAGCGTTGTAAAACTCACGCCTCCCGAAAATAAATATACAAAAAGATGGATTGGTTTTGTTCAAATTTTTCCTGAGCATGAACCTGATTTAGAAGCCTTAGGAAATGCAGTTAAATACTGGGAAAACGATAAATTTGCCAGAAACGCATATTATGCAGCATGCGAAATTAAAAATCAGAATAGCTATTATGCCGCACACAAAATATATGCGCTAACATCTCAAGCCGGAAATTATGAAGACTTGGATCCGGATAAAATATTAGGTGTTGCGCATGTAGTTCCATTTGACAAAGATTACCTGTTTCTTGAACACTTACAGGTAAAGCCCTCATATATCTACAGCCCTGATCCGGAATATAAGGGAATAGGAACAGCAATAATAAAATCTTTAAAAAATTTATGTAATAAAATATCACTAACTTCTTCTAATAAAGAATCCGTAAAAAATTTTTATAAGAAAAATGGCTTTATGGAAATTATGCCGGATGTAAATGCTTTTACATGGACAAAAGATATATTTGATAGATAATAATTTTGTGTTATGTTAATTTTGTATCGCCTCGTAGCTCAGCAGGATAGAGCGGCGGTTTCCTAAACCGCGTCTGCCGCGCGTTCGACTCGCGCCGGGGCGAGTTTTTGATATATTACTTACATGATTGCTCAACTGTCGCTATCGCTCCTGCCTCTGCTCGGGCTTGTCTTTGATTTTGTTAAAGTTCGGACAATTGTTCATTTCACTTCGTTGCCATTCACTTTTGTCCTCACTTCCGCGGGTTTGCTCACTATCGTTCGCATCACCCTGACACAAAATCCGCAAAAAAAAACGACTTAGTTACAAGTCGTTGGAAAATCAATAGGAAAAAAGGGAAAGGAAAGTCTGTTATATTCACAACAAAGCATATTATGCTCTATTGCATATGTCTGTTTTAGTTATTTTGTTTTGTTTTATTTTATTAAGCATTGAATGTCTTGAAGGAAGATTCAACGTTTTTAGAAATAACTTTTTTAACTGCATCCATTTCTGTCGAAATAGCGTTTTGTTCAGTATCAAGTTGTTTTAATTTTAATTCTAAGTTCTTATCCTGAACCTGAATAATTTCAATCTTAGAGTTTACCTCCTGAACCTTTTGTCCTGAACCTTTTGATCATACTGTGCTTTGTCATAGTAATACTGGTTCATTGCATCATTATAAGCAGCCTCATCTGATTCGGTTGTTGTTGTTAAATCATATTTTGTACCGCTTGTTTTATCTTTGGCATAATCATCATAGATAAATAAACTTATATATCTGCCTGATGCATCTTGCTCAACTTTTGCATGAGCATTTTTAATCTCTCTTGATTCTGTTGTTTGCCCAAATACATATTGTTTAATACCGCTTAAAGATGCACCTGTTTTTTCATTGTAATCTGCATTGTCTAATTCTTTTTTACTGTATAAAACCGGTTCGTATGAACCTGTTGAAGAATTCTTTTGGTATCTTACCATCCAGTCATTAGTTGAATATTTTTTTGATGCCATTTCTACATATTGTTTTTCTACTGCTAATTTATTTGCACGTTC
>CADBFN010000003.1:0-423 GCA_902794035.1 uncultured bacterium | reverse complement strand
CCTGTTTTTGTAATAATAGAAGTACCATTAACAACCATGCTGTCAGCAGGGATTTCCTGAACATAATTAAGCATATAAACGCCTGTAGTTTTAGTATCTTTTGTAGCGACTAAAGAAGTAACAGTATTTTTTTCAGTACCGTCATTGAATGTATAAGTTATTTTAGAATAATCAGAGCTTGATGGTGGAACAGGGACAGCTAAAGAGGTAAGCTGGCTGTAATAATTTGAAGATTCGTTAGACAAAGCAGTACGTTGTTGGTTGATCTGCTGACCTTCGTATTCAACGTTTGTCTTACGAGCCGTCAAACTAAGAAATCTGGCTTGTGAAGCGCTCATTCCCATTTTGTGCTGTCCTTTCGTTCTTGTTTCCTATGTCTTTCATGTCGGCAGCCATGAGAAATAACTTTAATTCTATTCCTTA
>CADBFN010000002.1 GCA_902794035.1 uncultured bacterium | reverse complement strand
ATCAAATTGACGGCGTTTGGCTAGTTTCTCCGCATCTGTTAGTTCTCTTTGTGCACCAATTTGTGCAAGACCTGCATTGGTGGCAGGTTCTACTGTGCCGTTATGAAAGACTATAGGATATACATCTCCAACCTTTGAACCCGTTGTCTTTAAAGTACATGGTGTGTAAACATCTAATGATGATGTCCCATCTGCACAAGTTACTTCTTTATTTGGTAAGCTGACACCATTGACATCTATAAATCCGATACAATTTTTTAGACCGTTTTCGTCTGTAAGGATTGATTTATTTATTGTTTGACCTGATTCAAGACTGCAGCGTTTGGCATTTGGATTAAAGCCTACAATTGAGCCGTCTGCCAAAGTATAAAGCAGAAAATTTGTCGGGTCAAAGCCGTCTGTCTTTTTAGTGAATTGGTATTTGGAATTAAATATTGAACCATTCACTTCTCCATACACGCCCATATAATTTTTGGCAGAAAGTGTACTATTAAACAACGCACACATTGTTGATTGTGAAGCTGAAAATGTATCGCTTGCACAGGTTGAAGGGGCGCTATCATATGTTATTGAACCATAATCCATATCATACTGAGCCTGAGCAGAGATTGCCGCCTGATTCAGGGTAGATAATTCTTTTTTGAACAGAGTAGAAAACTTTTTACTGTTTGAGTTCTGAATTAATGTAGGTATGGTTATTGCCGCTACTACACCCACAATGCCAATTGTTATCATTAATTCCGCCAGAGTAAAGGCAAAATACTTGCTATAAGAGGCTTTTACCCCCCCCCCCCGAGGTTGAAACGCTTGTTATTACTGCTTTTTGACATGTTTTAATTATCCTCTCTATTTTTAATTCACTATATTATATTATTTATATTTTTTACAGGTTTGTCAAGATTTCAAAACCTTTGACAAAATTATTATTCATCATCATGAGTAAATAATTTCATCACTGAACATTTACCAAAGCTTTTTAAAATTGCGGCATCAAGTTCTTCTGTAACAACAACCCTGCCATTTACAAGATTTACACCTTCTGATGTTATTTGTCCTTTTTCTTTATCTTTTTTTGTTTCTTTTGATTTTACTTCTTTATCCGTCATATGCTGAGCTGATTTATTTTTTTCTTCATCTAATATAGTTTTTAATTTTGCCCTATATTCGTCGTTTCCGTACATTGTACGCATTATATCATTCATTACTATTGCAACGTACTGTTGTTGAGCACTATTTTCATTCAGAGCGGATACAAGTGTTGCGGCTTTTTCTATTTCTTCGTAGGATTGTTCATAATATCTTAAACGCCTTAATAATACTGCTAAATTATAATGAGCTTCATAACTCATTGGCTGAACTTCTATGGCTTTGCAATAACTAATTCCTGCATCATCATATCTGCCTGCAACGTGATATGCAACACCTAAATTATACAAGGTATCATAATTTTTGGGATCTATTTTTAAAGATTTTTTATAGGCTTCAATTGCTTTTGCCAAATACTTTCTTTGTTTTTCCCAATCGTCATTTTCATATAGTGATTTTAGTCTGTATGTTACACCTATATTGTAATATGCAATAGCTTTATTGGCTTTTGTACTGATACGGTTATTAAAAACATAAGGGATATACAACTCTTTTCGCTTAGTTTTAACTATTTGATTAAATTGTGCGAGAGCAGAATCAAAATCTCCGAGTTTTTGAGTTGAAACAACACCATAATTCATTCTGGCAATCATCATTTTAGGGTTATACTTAAACGCCTGAGAATACGCATGTAATGCAGAATAATAATCTTCATAAGAAACATATATATTGCCTAAATTATGCCATGCACTGTAATGCCCCGGAAAAAGCTTTAAACCTTTGTTATAGAACTTTATTGCCTTATTTGTTTCCATTTTTCGGTATGCTTCATCACCTTTATAGACATAATACATACCTTTTGTGCGGTCTATTATATTTGTTTTTACAAATTGCTGATTAAAATATATAGCAGCAGCAATACCTGCTATTACAAGCAAGGAAAACAATCCTGAAATAAACCTTTTTAAACAACCTCTGCTCATAGTTATTCCTGTACATATTCATATTAACGGATATGCAAAATTTCTACATCAACCAAATAATGTAACAAAAATTTAACAATATTAAATAAAAAAGCAATAACAAAGAAAAAAAAATCTTTATATAGATAAGGTAGGTAAAAAGGTTAATTTATTTTGGAGGTAGTTATGGACAATGTAAGTTCAGTACAACCGCTGAATATGGGTACGTTTCAGTATATGCCAATGACGTCACCGTTTTCAAGCGATTTAGACAAAATAGATGTAATGTCTATGGGTTCTTACACAGGTGCAATGGGGATGAGCGGCAGTATCTTCAACCCTATGGGAGGTATGGGTGCAGGCTTTAATCCAATGTTCGGAATGGGTATGGGAGCAATGGACAGCTCGTATTTTGATAATATGAAAAATTATCAGCAAAGCTGGAACAATTATTATGTAGATGCTGCCAAAATGCAACGAAATAATGATGTAAAACTGAATGGTGCAATGGAAGCAATACAGGAAAATGCAGCAAATCTCAGAGATAAAATAGCCCAGAATGAACAGGATCAGATACCTGAAGCATACCAAAATTATCTCAACGCAGTAAAAAATGCTTACGGTGAAGCAAGCGAAGAAGAATTAAACAGCCGTGCATTATCTCTATATACACAAATGAGCGGGAAAACACTAGTTCAGGACTTAAGGGATCACGGTCACAGTTCACTGCTGCAAGGGTTTATCCAGTCAATAACATTCAACACATACAACAGACGCTCGGCTGAAGATAACATTGCCGATATAACTCACCAATCTGTTCCGGCAGGTGAAAAAACAGAACAAAATATCGGACGAATAGCAGGTTGTGCAACAATTGGCGGTGTTGCTTACGGAGTAACAAAAATGCTGGCAGGGCATGGCGGAACAATACTAAAAGGCGCAAGAAAATTCTTATCAACAAAAGCCGGATTTATCGGTGCAATTGTTGCGGGTGCAGTTGCTCTGACCTCACTGTTTACAAGTAAAATAACAACTTAAAAACAGATAATAAAATCTTTGTGTGAAGTGTGAATAAACATCCGATTTTTAAACCGGATGTTTATTTTTGTTCATATAAATTCAATGTAGCATTTATCAAATCAGACATTTCCGTTCTTAAATACTTCGGAGAAATCACTTCACAACAATTTGAATAGCGCATTAACCTCGGCAATAAAATATCTGTAGGTTCATCCCTGTTAATTACCACTATTTCGTCTTTAGTTTTTGAATCAAGTTTTTCGTTAATTTTTAATTTATAAGTACTTGCAAGTCTGCCTTTAAGTTTAAAAACAACTGTTTGAGATTTTATATATGACAATGTTTTACCTTTTACCTGTGAAATTGATAAAATATTCGGAATCGGAATAGTCAGCATGTCATTTTTTATTACATCATAAACTTTTAAACTGGCAGTTTTAACACTATATACGACCTCTTTTGCTTTACACTTGCACCTGAGCTCTTTGTTTCTGTACAAATATGTAATATCAAGCATTACACCGGATTGAGCATAATTTTTACATTTTTCAATTTGTTTTTTAATATCCTCATAAAAAAAGGACAAATCCTGCTCATTATTATATAAATCAAGAGTATTTTTGTCTTCGGGATTCATTCTCAGCAATAAATCCGATTTCAGCTTTGATATATTAGAAACAATTTCCTCATCCTCAATAGCTGAACAACCTCCGATTAACAAACTTAGCGCTTTTAATTCCGGCAATGTATATTTTATGGAATATAAACTGTTATCCAGTTTGAATTTATTCTTATCCTTGTGTATTTTTATCCCAAATATTCTCAGAGCATTTATGTATTTATTTAAAACCACCTGCGTTAAATTATTTTGTTTTTTTCTGTTTTTATAATCGCTCTCTTTTTCTATATCACTTTTAAAAATTGATACGACATTATCATAATATGCGTTGTCCTCGTACAACAGAACAATTAATTTAAATATATTCAGACAACTGTTATTTATTTTTGCATTACTTTTATTCAACGTAGTTCTCTTTCATTTGTTTTAAACACTCAATCATTTCCTGCTTATATTCTTTCGGAGATATAACCCTGCATTTATTCGTCAGAGAAAGAATTCTTTGAGTAATCATAAATTTATCAGGAGATGAAATTTCTACCACTAACTTATCATTTGTTTCATTCAATATTGTTTCATTATTTTGAGGTTTAAACTCATTATCATTTTTGAAATATTCATACTGAACTATATAAATATTATTTTCTGTATTTGAAGAATTAAGAGAAACACTGGTTATTTCCCTTATATCAGATACTAAAAAAGATGCATAATTGTTATATTTTTCACTGTGCCCCGATACATACATCTTCCCGTTTTTAATATACAATTTGTCAGGTATTATATCAATTTTTTCCAAGCCTGATATCTTTGAGAAATACAATATACTGATTTTTATTTTTTTATCGGCATATTTCATAAGATTATATATTAAATCAGGTTTTATATTTCCCACAGGAGAAACATATTTTAACTTCATCTTTAAATCTTCGTTTTTTATATAAGGGGATAATTTATCGAAAAATTGATACAGAGCAAGAAAATCCGAAATTTCTATAGACTTCGAAATAGCCTTAACAACTTTGACCATGCTTTCTACCTGTTCATCAGATATTTTTAGTTCAAAAGGATTTGAATCTATATAATATTTTGTATTTCTGCCTTCTTTTATGGTTTTTACCTCGCACCCAGCAACCTTTAAGGAATTAATATAAATTCTTATTGCATCAACAGATATTGTTTCTCTCAGATATTCATTATTCTCAAGAGCTGTTTTTATATCATTATAACTTTTTGGGGACTGTGTAAGCATAGAAAAAATCAATAAAGACTTAAAGCCGCTAAAAGACATCAAATTATGCGTTATTACATTTTTCTCCATAAATTTTTTCATACAATACACTCACTTTAAGCATGCCGATAATACAAACTTCAGACATGCTTTAATCTCATACTCTGATTTTATAATGTCAAATAAAAACCCGCAAAATATTTACAAGATTTCATTAAATTATCTTCATTAAGATTTTATAACTTGAATTTTGTTTTACTCTTTCAAAGGGCATGGTCAATTGTAAAAAAATAATAATTTTTTTTTACTTGTAATATGCAAAAATTAGGACTAGAGTAAGAATCATAGAAAGCAAGCCGTTGATGTGGCTGCCGGATAAAAAAAGGGGAAAGACCTTGGGATAGGTCTGCGTGATGGTAATAGTAAGTGAGTATGAAGAAAGAACAGAGGTGATGGCAAAGTAGTTTGGAAAGGGAAAGAGATATTTGAGGAATAATTTTGAGTTGTAGATTAGGGATAAGTTATAAAAAAAAAATTATATTTTATATATCTGTTTGGGAGTAAGTTAAAACTTAAGAAGAGAGTAAATGGATAGTTGTAAACTTCAATATAGTCTGTACGAAAGTACAGACTTTTCATTTAATTGTTATTACAGAAAAGATTAATCTTATCTGCCGATTTCAACAGCCTTTTGAGCCATTGACTTAGTAACATTTACAAGCGCAAGGTTTGCTTCATATGCCCTCTGAGCCATAAGAGCATCAGCAATATCAACCATCGCATTAACATTTGAAGTTCTGATATATCCGTTTTCATCCGCATCAGGGTGCCCGGGCTGATAAATTTTTTGTCCCGGAGTAGGATCTTCAACTACCCCTGAGAAATTTACCCCGCCCTGTGCATAAGGCAAACTACCCAAACCGAAAACATCTTCTTTCATAGTATTTAATAATCCATGAAAAGACAAATCATCAGTTGCATTAAGAATAGGTATTTTTCTTATGTAATTTGGAGTATCAAGGTTTGCAATATTCTTTGCGTGAATATCAATTCTTTTACCATGTACTCTTAATGCGTTTCCGCCAATATCAATTGATTCAAAAATACCCATTTATATCTCACCTTCTTTAATTATTTACCGACATTTATCACTGTTTTCATTTCAGTAATTATATTAGACATTCTGCGCGTTGCCATTGAATACAGAATTGCATTTTCCTGAATTCTCAAAAGTTCATTTGCCGAATTTACAGGTTCTTCGGACATTTGAGTAGAAATAGCCGAAGGTCCTAATTTCTCCGATAACTTAGTTTCAAGAGGACTGTTCATTGTACTTAAATATTGACCAAAATCAATATCTTGCCTTATATACCCGGGGGTATCCACGTTAGCAATATTTGAACCTAATGCTCTTTGTTTTTGAGCAATCAAGTCCATCATTAACGAAACTCTACCCATACTGTCAAACGGTGTGTACATTTTATACCTCTTATTTTAATTAACTACGCTTCTCTGATATTTATAGCCTTGTTATACATCTGATCTGCAGCTTTTAATATCTGCATACTCGCAAGCATAGACGCATTCAATCGCAGTAATTCATTTGCCGACTCATAAACACTGACATTAGCCCTTTCAAGGCATGCCTGCTTTATACAGTCATGATCTTTTACCATGCGTGCATTACCTGCATCTTCTGTCGCCTTTAATCTGTTCATATCAGTTCTTTCAAGTCCGTCCGGATTGTCAAACCTGATCAACGGGATATGACCTATTTTTTTAGCTTCATCTCCATGGAAGTTGTAATAAACAACATCTCCATTTTTCTTAATTTCAAATTTTAAGCAGTTGGCAGGGATTTTAATACCGTCCCCTACAAGCCAACCGTCACTTGTAATCAGATAACCGTCTTTACCCGTTCTGAACGCACCGTCACGAGTATATTGAACTTCGCCTGACGGAGATGTTACTGGGATATACCCCGGCCCGTCTATGGCAACATCATAAGGATTTTCGGTTACTCTTATTGAACCCTGTTTGTAATCATTTCTGACGGCACCCGTTAAATATCCGTCTTCTTTCAAAATTTGTTCGAAAGTCTGTTTTTTATAACCGTTTGTATCAACATTTGAAAGGTTATGAGCAAGCATGCCAAAACGTTCAAACTGAACTAAAGCATTATTTGTACCTTTTGATATTATTGCCTGAAAATTATACATTTTTCACCTCTCTACCTTACGATGCCGAACCTAACTGGGATATAGCCTTGCCTAAAACTGAATTTTGAAGCATGTACATTTGTCTGTTTGCATCAAAATTCTTCATTATAGGCATCATTTTTATAAATTCTTCCTGAAGCGAAACATTTGAATACTCATTGTAACCCTGTTTTATATTTGGTTCTGTTACAACAAGTCCGTTTGCATCCACAACACCAAGCCTTGCGACATTGCTAAATTCGTGTGTTTCTTCATTGAAAACACTTATTTTCCCATTAATATCCACTTTTATATGCCTCAAATTCTGAGGAATAAAAGGCAGTTTAATAGGAATACCGGAACTTGAAAGGACATGAGCATCTTCCAATGTTAAAAGTGATCCGTCATTTCCGACTTTAAATCTACCGTCACGGGTTAATTTTATGCCATTTTCGGATTCAACCTGAAAATATCCTTTATTGGCAATTGCAATGTCTAACGGATTGTCTGAAACCGAAATACGACCTACTTTATCATCTAAGGTTGTTGATAAAGCATTTACCCCCATAAACTCCGTAAAAGAAGAAACTACAGGTTCTTTCCTTTGATAACCGACTTTATCAAATCCCCCGACATTTTCGTTTCTGATTCCTAACAATTCGCTTTGCAGGTGCATTGCCCTGATTGAATTGGTTAAACCGGTATCATTGTAAAATATTCCGCTGTTTATTCTCATTATACGCCTCTACTTCTGCTACCATTATCGGATAAGTTCTCTTAAATATTAATTGTTATGTATGAAAAATCATCCGTTTAATGTAGTTTTTAAGGTTTTAATGATGAAAAATCGAAAGTCAACAAAATATCGCATATATCTCTTGACAATTAAAATTCATTATGATAACATGAGCGTGGGGTAAATGTATATTTATAAGTCTTGTCACAATTGATGAGACTTTCTTTTTTGTCTTTTATAATTTGCATTCTTGAATTTATGGAGTAAAATTGGATAAAAGCATACAGAGAGGACAAAATGAAAATTCAGGCAAAAAATCTTGTAAAAATATACGGCGACAGACGTGTTGTAAATGATATTTCATTTGAAGTTAATAAAGGTGAAGTTGTCGGATTATTAGGACCAAACGGAGCAGGTAAAACGACTACTTTTTATATGATAGTCGGATTAGTTAAACCAAATATGGGGCATGTTTTTTTGGATGGAGAGGAAATTACTACATACCCGATGCACATAAGATCAAGATTAGGAATCGGTTATTTGCCGCAAGAAGCATCCAGTTTCAGGAGTCTGTCTGTTGAAGATAACTTAAAACTTGTTCTTGAAATGAATAATAAATTAACTCAGGACGAAAAGCACGAAAAACTTGAAGAATTACTTGCCGAATTCGGGATGACAAGATTAAGAAATGAAGCTGCAATATCCTTATCAGGCGGAGAACGCCGTCGTGTTGAACTTGCAAGAGCTTTGGCTGCAAGTCCTGATTTTATTTTACTTGATGAACCATTCACAGGTATTGACCCGATTGCAATCGGTGAAATTAAAGAAAATATACGAAAATTGTCTGTAGATAAAGGATTGGGAGTTTTAATAACAGACCACAATCCTAAGGCAACGCTTTCCATTACCGACAGAGCATATGTAATTTTTGACGGTAAAATTAAGATTCAGGGTAAAAGCACAGATGTTGCGGTTGATCCTGTTGCCAAAAAGCACTATCTGGGTGAGGATTTTAAACTGTAATGAATATTAAAATCCCTAAAATTACAATATATGATAAATATATATTTAAACAGGTTACAGGTGCGACACTTGTTGCAATACTGTTATTTACAATTGTCTGGATTGCGCCTGAAATTCTTTTAAATACAATAAGAGATACTCTTGATGGCAAATATGGTTTTAAAACCATGATATTGCTGTTGTTTTATGAACTGCCAAAAATCGTTGATAAAGCTATTCCCGTAGGTTTATTACTGGGTTCATTATTTACGTTTGACAATCTGAGTAAAAATTCGGAAGTAACCATATTCAGAGCGATTGGTATTTCTTTTCAGAGAATGGTAGTCCCTGTTGTGTTTTTAAGTCTGATACTGTCATTATTTTGTTTTGCACTAAAAGGCGAGGGAACACCTTTTGCGGAAAATAAATTAGGAGCAATAAGAGGGGAAGTATCTACTGCCCAATATATTTATACCCAAAAAGACAAATTAGGGCATCCTTTACTTGCCGTTGTTGTATCCAGAGCAATTGGAAGAAATATAGAAAATATTACGGTATTAGATTTTTCAACTAAAATTTATCAAGACGTACATCAGCTCTCTCATATTTATGCGGCAAAACGAGGGCATGCTAATGATGACAAATGGGAACTGGAAGATATAACAACTTATAATATTTCTAATGACGGAATCTTTATAGAAACCGGGCATTTGGATAAGCTCAATATTCTTGATAAAACATCTGCACATAATGCTTATATTTTAATGACATATTCTGCAATTAAAGAAAGAAGTATTGCAACCAAAGATTTAAAAAATTATATAAAATTACTAAAAATTGAAAAACTTGAAGATGAACATAATTACATTTTAAATAAATATATTCAGCGAAGCATGTCATCAATTGTCTGCGTGTTACTTGCAATATTTGGCTGTCTGCTTGGAATCAGCAAACCAAGAGAACAAAGAGTCGTTGGTTTTACAATAGGAATTGGCTGTATATTTTTATATTTTATTACAATTCCGTTTTTCGATATGCTTGCAGAAAAGAGTATTTTATCACCGTATCTTACGGCAACAATACCTGTAATTGCCTTTACAGTTGCCGTTTTCTGTTTCCACAGATTGAAAGATCTTTAAACAAGAATTACGGGGGGAAACTTCGAAAAAGATTTATCGATTATAAAAAATATTCTGTCATTTAATTAGTTTATTGTATAATGAAATTATGAAAAATTTTGAATCTATATATTGTGATTTTGACGGAACAATAACTAAAGAGGATTCAGTAAATTGCTTTTTTGATATGTATGCACCAAAAAGCTGGATGGATTCCGAAAAACTATGGGTTGAAGGGAAAATTTCTTCAAGAGAAAATGCCATTATTCAGGTCGGCTTATTAAAAAATGTTTCTCAAAAACAATTGAATGATTATATTAATGCAATTGAAATTGATGATTATTTTTTGGATTTTGTGGGTTATGTTAAATCAAAAAATATTAAATTAACGATTTTAAGTGACGGATTTGATTTGTTTATTCAAAAAATTCTTGAAAGATATAATTTGGACATACCGTATTATGCCAATAAACTTATTTACAACAACGGAGAATTTAGTATTGAATTTCCATATTACAATGAAAATTGTGATAAAAAAGCAGGAATGTGTAAATGTGAAAAAGTTAAAGAGAGTAATTTTTGTTATATAGGAGATGGCACAAGTGATTTGTGTATCGCGTCTAAAGCAGATGTTTTATTTGCATCAAAAAATCTGCATACTTATTGTAAAAAAAATAACATAAAACATTCACATTTTACATCATTTCAGGATATCATAAACGTATTAAAAGAAGGGGGTTAAGAATGCGTAAAAATTTTTTAATCAGTTTAATAATTTTTGTATTGATATCTTTTATTCAGCCGGCATTTGCATGGGATGTAAAAACAACCGATGAACTTCAAACCAGAATGAATTCTGTAGGATTCAGAATTTTGAATTCTAACAGAATTGATAAAAGATTTACATTTATGGCTATTAACAGAGTTTATACAAGAGATTTTTGGACAGATGTGAGTTCTGTTAACAGAATTGTTTGGGTAAAACCTGTTGTACTTCCTTATATTGACAGTGATGACGAACTTGCAGCAATCCTGAGCCACTCTATCGCGCACGGTGTTGATTCATATCAGGGAGTCCTCAGAGGATATGTATCAATACTAAACTACTGGGTTTCACCTAACAAATATGATTTAAAAGCAGATAAACAGGCTGTGGATTATATGGTAAATGCGGATTATAATCCGCTTGCAATTATTACAATATTAAACAAAATCGGCAAACAATATAGATATGATGTATTCTCAAACCATACACTTGTATCAAGAAGAATGATGCTGGTATATGAATATATTTATAAAAAATATCCGCATGTACTTGTAGATAATGAATATAAAGATAATATATATTATCAAAATTTCCTATTGACATCAAGAAACAACAGAATGAAATTATTAGAAAAAGTGAAATCAGGTTCAAATAATAAGGTAAATTATTCTTACTAATATGAAAAAATTGTTTTTAATTTTAGCGTTAATAACTCTTTGCCCCCCTGCATTTGCACAAAATACAGGGGTTATTGAGGACGAATTGTTAGATCCTGCAATGTATGGCGATATGAGCGGAAATTCCCTTTTTAAGCTGACTATTTATGAAAAAGGAGAAAATCAATATGTTCCGATAAAAGATGAACTCATTGACAGTGATTATATTTCTAACGCGTCAAATTATGCTCTAATTAAAAAAGAAAAACCGGATGACTTCTTTTTTGAAAAAATTATTGATCCTGCAAAAGTCAGAAAAATTCTTCCCAAAAATGATTACGATTTCACAAAACAACAGGTTCCGGTTACTATACGTCTTGCTCAACATTTAAAATCAACCAAAGGTTTACTGGAAGGCTCTACGATACCTTTTATTGCGACACATGATTTTGAAATATTAGGTAAAAAATTTGCAAAAGGAACGACCGTTTTTGGATGCGTAGAAACAATTTCCGCATCAGATAAAATGGGAGTTCCTGAAACACTTATAATAAATAACTTTTATATTGATGATGAAGGTAAAGAAATCAATTTAAGCGGATCTGTTTCAAAAACCGGTGCTAATCGTTCAATTTGGGTTTATCCTTTATATCAGGCAGGCAATATTACTTTTTATGTTGCAGGATTTGTATTTGTTCCAATTCACGGAGGCAGGGCTAAATTATTGACATCAGAATCATTCACAGTGTATTATGAAACAAAATAATTGGTGTAAAAAAAACACATTTTGTAATAAACTATTTATTTTAAAAATTTTCGCGGTATGATGTAATAAAGTGTAATTTTATAAATTTATTGAATGGATGGGAATATGGTAATACTAGAACAAGAACTTTTAACAAATTTAAAAAAGATTAACAACGAAAATACAGAAAACACAAACAGACTTAATTTGTCAGACGAAGAATTAGCAACTATTGACAAAGAGTACTGCACATACGGAGATAAAATACATGCCGAAGCAAATCCGAAAGTATTCAGAGATTGCAACGGTGTATTTATGTATGATTCTGACAATACTCCATTTTTAGATTTGGAAATGTGGTTTGCATCTTGTAATTTAGGTTACAAAAATAAGAGAATAAGAGATGCTGTCGTTGATCAAATAGACACATTACCACAGATATCTTCTCATTTTCAGTACGATTATAAAGTATTATTATCAGAAAAAATAGCAAAAGCTAATATTGAAAGATTTGGAATGAAAGGCCGTGTACACTTTAACGTCGGCGGTTCTCAGGTAACAGAAGATGCCCTGAAACTTGTAAGAAACTTTACTCATAAAAGCAGAATGTTTTCTTTCTATGGCGGTTTCCATGGAAGAACATTAGGGGCAAGTTGTTTAACAGCAGGTTATCGCTACAGAAAGCCTTTCGGACATTTTGCGGAAGAAGCTCATTTCGTTCCATATCCATATTGCTTCAGATGTCCATACGGCAAAAAATGTGATTCATGCAATTACTATTGCGTTCAACAACTAAGACGCGAATTTGAAGATAACTGCGCAGGTTTGTATGATCACTCAACAAAAGATGCTTCATTAGGTGCATTCTTTGTTGAACCTGTACAGGGTTCAGGCGGATATATTGTTCCTCCAAAAGGATATTTTAAAGAATTAAAGAAAGTATTAGACGATTTTGGTGTTTTATTTGTTGATGATGAAATCCAAATGGGCTTTTACAGAACAGGTAAATTATGGGCGATAGAACATTATGATGTTAAACCTGATGTAATTAC
The DNA here is from genome assembly GCA_902794035.1 of uncultured bacterium. GTDB lineage: Bacteria > Cyanobacteriota > Vampirovibrionia > Gastranaerophilales > Gastranaerophilaceae > Zag111. Next base: position 103,966 of record CADBFN010000002.1, on the reverse strand, counting down.
TTTCGGTAAATCTTTAACTAACGGTTTGAATCCGCTTGGTGGTATGTGGGCAAAAGAAGAATTGATTAATCCTGAAATTTGGCCAAACGGCAGAACTCATTCAACTTTCTGCAACAATCCTATAGGTATGAGAGCAGGATATGAAGTTATGAAGACCTTTGAAGAAGGTGATTTTGAAAGAGAAGTTGCAAACAAAGGTAAATACTTCTTAGATGGATTAAAAGATTTAGAAAAACGTCATAAACGTATAGGTAATGTAGATGGTTTAGGCTTAGCGTTGAGAATAGAGTGTGTAACTGAAGACGGATATACTCCGGATCCTAAGTTACTGCATGACATTTTAGCTGAAGGCTTAAAAGGTGACTTGATGTATAAGGGTAAAAAATGTGGTTTAATTCTTAACAAAGGAAGCCACTATAACAACACAATTACATTAGTTCCTGCTGTTACAATCACTTATGAAGAAATTGATATGGCGTTAGAATTGCTTGATCAGTTGTTTACGAGGTTGTCGTAGTGACGCAAAGTATAGACTTTGAGTTTATTCATACAGAAATCCTGGAAAAACAAGATAAAAAAGCTGTTTTATTATTTCACGGACTGACAGGAAGTCCGTTTGAAATGCGTAAATATGGTGATTTCTTGTTCAAAAACGGATATGATGTATTTTGCTATTCATTCCCGGGGCATGGCGACAGAATCAGCGAAATAGAAACCGTTACCTGGACTGATTGGTGTGATTTTGCACAGGATAAATACAACAAACTAAGAAGCAATTACAATCAATTTTTTGTATCAGGATTGTGTCTTGGAGCATCTATGGCTGTATATCTTGCAGAACACAACAATGATATTACAGGAGTTGTTGCACTTTCCACGACATTATTTTTAGATGGTTTTTGCATTCCCTGGACAATATCATTACTACCGTTTGCATTGAGCACTATTACAAAATTTTATTACACATTTCCTGAAGATGACTGCTTTGGGGTAAAAAATGAAAGAACAAGAAAAAGTTTGGCAAAAATTACGGCAAAAGCAGACATTGGAATGGATAATTACCCGCTCAACTGCGTAGAAGGGCTTTTAAAATTATCTAAAAATGTCAGAAAGAATCTTAAGAATGTAAATTGCCCTGTTTTGTGCATACATTCTAAATATGATAATTTATCAAGCCCGAAAGGTGCAAAAGTAGTTTTAAACGGGATTTCTTCAGAAATTAAACAATATGTTGAGCTAAATGACAGTTATCATATGGTTTTATACGATAACGAAAAAGAATTTGTCATGAATACTGTTAAAGAATTTTTAAGCAAGTTTGTTGCCACAGCAGACGAAAAAGAGGTTGTATGTATATAATTTTACCGGCAATAATTGTAAATATATTGGCAACAATTGTATTATCAATGGGACTTTTATACAATTTCGAACAACCGAAAATCAAAGCCGTTTATGGTTATTGCGTTGCAGGCAGTATGATATCGTATATTGCAATATTAACAATTGCTGCAATATACGGACTTATAATAAAACAAAATTTGTATAACATAATATTACTTTTATGTGCTATTTCACCATTTATAATAGGAAAACTTGTTAAATACGAAACATTAAGAAAATATACAATTATCCAAATAATTTGCTTTACTGCCAGTTTAGTAATCTTGTTACTGAATATTTAAATGGAAGTTTATCAAATTGATAAAACTTATTTATTAAAACCAATAGGTCTCACAGACTTTCCGCCTTGTTCTTTAAACTGTTTTATTGCCGCAAGAAAATCTTCCTGTTTGATAACAGCATTGTCCATATCTGCAGGAGTAAAAGTTCCGTTTTCCATTTTTTCATATATACCCATGCGAGTCATCATATTTTCTCTTGCCATTTTTGAAACGAATTTAATATCACCTCCAACGGCTTTTAATTCCAGCAATTTGTCCGCCAATTTGTCCGTATCAACATTTTCATCCAAATTTTTACCTGATGTGTGAATTTTTAAAATTTCTTTTATACCATTTTTATCAGGGGCATCCATTTTTATGTGTTTACTAAGTCTTTCAGAACGCTTAAGCGCAGGATCTAGAGTGTCATATTTATTTGTTAAACCGAGAATAAATACATTATCACCACTATTATACAAATCGGTTACTGATGTAAGAATTTGGTTTACGACTTTTGCGCCATAAACATCTTTTTCGCCACGTTCTTTGCCGATAGCATCAATTTCGTCTATTACACCTATTGAAGGCTGATTTTCTTTCAATGCCTGAAAAAACGCACGAACATTGGCTTCAGATTCTCCGACATATTTATTTTCAAACTCTGTACCGCTCATATACATATAATTTATGCCGGCTTCATTTGCTAATGCTCTGCTTATTTCAGTTTTACCCGTTCCAGGAGGGCCGTATAAAATAAACCCTCTTGTTATATCATCAGCACTATACGCCGCAGGATATTTCACAGGATACAGAATACCTTTTTTAAGTTCTTCTATGGCCTTTGCCTGACCACCGATTTTTGAGAAATCTATTTTTGAAGGCGCTTCTTTTGCCTGTTTAATTTCTTTAGATAAAGTCTCAAAATTTAATTTTCTGACACTACCTTCTATATCCTTTGAATAATCATAGACTTTTGTAAAAAACTTTTCAAAGTTTGATAAATTAGTTTTAGGCTTATCTTTGATATAAAAATGTTCACCTACATCTATCTTAGAATCTAAGAATTGTATCAAATTCCCATCTTGTACAGCACAGCTATAACCGGGTTCTAACGAATAATGAGTTCCATTTACCCGAATATAGAAAACATCATCACTTATGTTTAAAATATGCTTATCACCATCAGGATGTTTGAAAAAAGCATAATTATGAACTAATTTTCTGTCAGGAAGATAAAATTCTCTTTTTATAGGCAATGAAATTTTATTAGCAAATTTCCGAAGTGCAGTTTGAGCTTTATTAAAATCCGCACCAAGTAAAACCACGTCGCCTAGCTTTATTTGTGACATGATATGTGCAAGCCTGTCCCCGACAGGGAATTGTAAAGCCATATCAACTGCAGCTTTTGAAAGACCTTCTGCACCTTTGAATGACGGAGCAGACATTTTTACCAGATCTCTGCCATAATAAGACTTGGGAAAAGTTATAATATTATTGCTATTTTCTGAAACTTGTGAATTGTTTACAGTATTGTCATTTTTATAAATACGGTTTGCGTAATTATATCTGTTAATCGGCTGTATTTTCATGTCTTATATTCTCCCCACAATCAAATATTGCTACACCTATAGTAGTACACCAAAATACCGGGTTTTGTCAATAATTTACTGCTATAATTGTTACAAAATATTAAGATATAACCTTATATGTTTTTTATTGTTTTTTAAAACATAATATTCGTCATTTTTATTTCCCTACAAATTTTATAAACTTTGCAGGGACACCTGCAACAACACAATTATCATCGATATCATCTGTTACAACAGAACCAGCACCAATTACAACATTATCCCCAACAGTTACTCCTGATAGAATTGTAACACTACCGCCTATCCACACATTATTTCCGATTTTTATCTGTTTTGCATATTCAAAACCTTTATTTCGTGTTTCAACATCAAGAGGATGTTCTGCAGTATAGAAACTGCAATTCGGTCCAAGAAAAACATTCTCTCCAAATGTTACTTTTGCACAATCTAAAATTGTTAAATTGTGATTTGAATAAAAATTTTCGCCTATCTCAATATTATAACCGTAATCACAAATAAACGGCTGTTCAATGAAATATTTATTTCCGACCTTACCCAATATCTGCTTTATTAAAGATTTTCTTTCTTCGAATTTATCATAAGCCAAGCTGTTATATTTTTGACATAACAACTTACATTTTATGCGTTCATCTTTCAAATTTTTATCTTCAGCATTATATAATTCCCCATTTAACATTTTTTCTTTTTCGGTCATTTATAACTATCCTGCTGCTTTTATAATAAATACTTTCACTATAGTTACTATAACACAAATACCGCTTGACAATAGTTAGATATCTAACTATAATATTTTTATGAGAAACATGTTAGCACTAATATCTAAAATTCACGAAAAGGGCAATCACTTTATTATTGAAGAGCTAAAAAAATACGAAGCAAATGGACTTGTTCCTAGTCATGGTGATATTTTAGTTTGCCTTTACAGTCAAGATAAAATGACAATGAAAGATATTGCAGATAAAATTCACAGAACAAGACCGACAGTTACAGTTTTGGTTGATAAACTTGAAAAATTGGGCTACCTGAAAAGAGAAATTTCAAAAGAGGATAACAGATACACATATATTGTTTTGACTAAAAAAGGACAGGATTTTAAGCCAGTATTTGAAAAGATTTCAGAAGATTTAAACAATATGCTATATAAAAACTTATCGGAAGAAGAATCAGATATTATAGAAAATCTTTTACAAAAAATATAAAAATTTTTAAACAAATAGTTAGATATCGAACAAAAAGGAGAAATTATGACAAACTTTAAAAATGTTGAAATCGGAACAATGGCAGAATTAGGTCAAAATTACGAAAACGGGAAAGCATTTTTGCACGATTTATTGGGGCTGACAAGTTGTGAAATTTCTGTCAGTTCAATGCCTGCAGGAGTTAAATTACCGTTTAATCATAAACATATACAAAATGAAGAAATTTACATTTTCTTAAAAGGCGAAGGTACAATGACGCTTGATAATGAAATTATTGAAGTTAAAGAAGGTTCTTGTGTTAAGGTTCTTCCTGATGCAGTGAGAACAATGGAATCAAAAACCGATTTGCAATATATTTGTGTTCAGGCAAAAACAGACAGTTTGGAACAATTTGGTTTTGGGGATGCACAATTATGCTAAAAATATTATGACAAATATATAAAAGCCGAGAGAAATAACTCTCGGCTTTTTACTAATTCCCTATCAATTTTGAGATAATATACATTGCAACCATTGCAACCATCATGAAAATCATTGATGCCAAAACACCTGTTCCGGGGGCATCTGAATAATATTCTCTATTATTTTCTTTGTTGATATTATCTGTTTTATCATTATTTTCTTCCATATTTAATTTCCTTTATTTTAAGTAGATTAAGTAAATATATGCTGTACTGATTGCAAGTGAAATTCCGACAACTATCAGACCGTATTTCATAAACTTCATAAATTTAATCGGATGACCTTCTTTTGCCGAATTTTCACTGACAATAACATTAGCAGCCGCTCCTATCATTGTCATATTGCCACCTAAACAAGCACCTAATGATAAGCACCACCAAAGAGGAATAGTATAATCTGTCCCCATTGATTTCTGTATCTCGACCAACATTGGAGACATTGTTGCGGTATAAGGTATATTATCTATTATTCCCGATATAATACCTGATGCCCAGAGAATCAGCATAGAAGCAGCTGTTTGTGAGCCTTTAGTTACATCTAAAATCCATTGCGCCATTAGTTTAATTCCGCCTGAGGCTTCAACACCGCCTATTATTATAAATAAACCGATAAAGAAAAATATTGTGTTCCACTCAACACCTTTTAGTATTTCTGTCGGTTTTTCAAATAACAAAAGTACGCTTGCACCAACCATAGCGGCAACACAGGTTTCAATATGTGTAATATCGTGCGTTACAAATCCCAATATTACCAACCCTAAAACTACAATTGAACGAATCATTAATCCTTTATCCGTTATGGTTTTTGAGTTATCAATATTAACAACCTCCTGCATTCTTTCTTTTGAGGTTTTTAAATTTTTTCTGAAAACAAAAGTTAAAAATGCAATTACTGCAAACAGAATTACAGCAATAACCGGTGTTAATACTTTGACAAAATCCATAAATGATAATCCTGCCGCACTCCCAATAATTATATTCGGAGGATCCCCAATTAAAGTTGCAGTCCCACCTATATTAGAAGCAAAAACTTCCCCTAATAAAAACGGTATCGGATTAATATCTAATTTTTTAGCAACAAAGAAAGTAATCGGCATAATCAGGATAACAGTTGTAACATTATCTAAGAATGCACTTGTTACTGCCGTAAAAATTGCTAAAACCGCAAAAATTGCAATAGGTCTTCCTTTTGTCATTTTAAGCAATTCATTTGCAATCCAATTAAACATACCGCTTCTTGTCGAAATATTGACTATTATCATCATTGAAACAAGTAAAAATATTACATTGAAATCAATAAAATTAACAAAATAATGCGGATTTAAAGCATCACCTGTTATCTTATTTTGACTGACTAAACCCAATAATAAAGTTATTCCTGCACCAAGTAATGCAATAGTAACCTTTGGGATTTTTTCCAATGCAATAAAAATATATGAAATAACAAGCAATGAAACAGATATTGCTACACTATTTTCTGAAATAAAACTTGCTAACATTTTTTATATTACCCCTGCCCTTTCTCTCATCGCAACGGCAATAGCAAGAGCAATTTCAGATTCATCATCTTGCTTTTTCTTTCGAATATTTTTTTCTTCAGGCATTGGTTCCGGTAAATATTTATTTATAATTCCAACAATTTTTGCTGTAATATTCATTGCAACAATCATGATTCCCAAAAATACAAATACCGCAGCCATACCAATTACCATAAGGGTAATCCCGATATTCAAATTTTCCATTATGAGTTTCTCCTTAAAATTTTTCATTACAAAATTCGTGTATTTTAGTTTAAAACACACTTACAATTTTTTATTGTCAGAAGTAACTCAATTAAGGAGCGCGGGTATAAATTGCATTTTTCAAGTTTGGAGATACATTATGAGAAATGCAAGCAAGAAATATAGAATTATCTATTTTATAATTGTTTGAAACTGCAAAATCAATACCAGCTTTATCAAAATAGCCAAAACCAAAATTTTGATTTTTATTTGACAGTTTTGATATTTCGGTTCGGCTATTATTTTTTGAAATTACATAAAATTCTTCATCCTTATTATTAATGAGATGTATCTTTGATTTGGAATATGCAGAAATATAATATTGATGAGTGTTATTTTGCCTGATATCATCACAAGCAAAAGTGTGACTTGGCAAAATAAATAATGCCAAAATTAAATATATAAAAACAACAAATGATTTTATAAATTCTCTCATATCACAATATTAACACAAAAATTTTTATTTTTACTCTATCCGGTATCAACGGTAAAAAATTATATTACAAAGCAAAAGAGAACGATTTTAACTCTTATAAGAGTATTGACATCACATAATATTATTGTTTTGACAACATTGAAATCATACAATAAAAAAATCACTTATTTGACATAAATTTATCAAATAAGTGATTTTTGTTATTATTTAATCATTATAAAGTTTTAATAACTTTTTTATTTTCAGGAGTTGCACTAGGAGCTACATTACCTTTTTTAGTATTTTTTGAGCTTCCTTTACCCAACTTCCACTGTAAACCTAACTGCAAACCAATACCGTTTCTGCCAACGTTTCTGATTACAGTCTGGAAGTATCCGGAGAATCTGTCTGAGAATTTCTTATTGATACCTATACCATACTGGATATAGCCTCTATCCATACTAATTCTTGGCATATCTACATTACCGGCACGACCTCCAACAGATTGATTAACGTTATACATATATTGAAGTGTTATATATGCACTCCATGTCAGATGTAAAAAATAATGGAGGTACACTATGCCCTTTTGGCTCGTATGCTTAATTTTATATTTTGCGTTTTATGATGATGATTAATACATAGAAAGTCGTACATTATAAACTATGTGTATGACAGAATAGGACACATTTAATCTTTAGTAAGAATTTTGTTTACAAATAGGTGCTTATAACATGTTCATGGTAAGATTTAATTATGGGTAATAGTGCTAATCAGACACAACAGAATGTAAAATACGGGATGTCATATACTGCTTGCAGTCTTGTTCCAAGCGAAACAATAAAGGTCGCACAAGTTTATTTGGATGAAGGCGATTGGAAGAAAACCTCGCAGTATGCTTTCAATAATAATGTTTTGCAGTATCGTACTGAAAATGCACTAAAAAGAACTCTTTCCGAGATTATTTCAAGATTAAAAGTTCTGCCGGAAGATGCTTTAAATTTGTTAGTTTCAGGAGCACCCAATGAACAACTACAAATATTATGGTTTACGGCTTGTGTTCGATATCAATTTATATATGACTTCGCAATTGAAGTTATAAGAGAAAAATATAATTTAATGCAAAACGAATTAACTCAATTAGATTATGATGCCTTTTTTAATTCAAAATTAAATTGGCACGAAGAATTAGATAAATTAACAGAAAATACTCGTTACAAATTAAGACAAATTTTATTTAAAATGCTCCGAGAGGTGGAGATTATAGATACAAATAATTGCATTATGACAACATTTGTATCCCCTCGTGTTCAAGAGATAATTAAAAACTATGATATAAATTATCTCAACATATTTCCTAATTAAAGAAGTATATGGGTCGGATAAATGAGAAAATATAATATAAGTGATGATTTTAACCATTTAGTAAAAATATTAACAAGTAAAAATTTTTTGCAATGTCAAATATTGTGTAATGAAGTGCCATTTTTTATTGCAGATTATGATATTGCAAGAGAAGATGAAATGAAAAAGATGCAAGCCCAATTAATAAAAAAGCTTGCAGACTATGATGTAAAAATTTTGAACATAAACATCTATGATTTAACTGTAGATATATTAAAAGAAAATGATGATTGGCAATGGTATATGGAGAATGAGCAATCAATAACCAAAGACCGATTAAAAGATGATTTGCAGTCAATTTTAGATGTTGAAACAGTTGTAACTCCTGCTATAACTAAACTAATGTCGGAAACAGATTATGACATAATGTTTTTAACAGGAATCGGGGAAGTATTCCCTTATATTCGTTCACATAATATCTTAAATAATTTGCAAAAATTTGCGAAAGAAAAACCAACGTTAATGTTCTTTCCGGGAGAATATATAAATTATCAAAATACGGGATCAACATTGAATCTGTTTGGCAGATTATGTGATGACAAATATTATCGTGCGGCAAATATTTATGAAATACAAGAGGTATAATAATGGGACTATTATCATTTTTCAAGAAAGCAGTAGACAGACCTATTGAAGGTGTAATTAAGGCAGATGAAGTTGAAGAATTAAAACTAAAACTTGAAGTTGAAGAATATGTCTTAACAGATGAAGTTGAACAGAAGTTAGAAAATTTCTTGGAAGCCTATAACAACTACGTTGGAGTTAATGGAGTATGGATTTCAGGTTTCTTTGGTTCAGGTAAATCACACCTTTTGAAAATGCTTGCAATTCTGTTAGAGAATAAAGATGTTGCAGGATTAAAAACCGCAGATGCATTTGTACAAAAATGCTCAAAAGATAATGAGTTCTTAAAAGCGGCAATTAAAACAACAACGAAAATTCCATCAAAAAGTATTTTATTTAATATAGATCAAAAAGCAGATGTAATTAGTAAAACTGAAACAGATGCTCTTGTTGCAGTTTTTGTTAAAGTATTTGATGAGGCTTGTGGATACTATGGCAAACAAGCATATATTGCACAATTTGAGAGAGAATTGGATAGAGATGGTTTATTAGATAAATTTAAAAACGAATTTCAAAAAGTATCCGGCAAAGATTGGGAATTCGGAAGAGAAAGAGCAAATCGATATGCTAATGAAATCGACAAAGCATATAATTCAGTCACAGGACAGAATTCAGTTAATATTCTTGATAAACACAGAACAGATTATCACTTGTCAATTGAAGATTTTGCAAATCAAGTTAAAGAATATATTGATAAACAAGAACCTAATTTTAGACTTAACTTCTTTGTTGATGAAGTCGGACAATATATTGCAAATAACGAAAAATTAATGGTTAATCTTCAGACTGTTGCAGAAAGTTTAGCAACGAAGTGCAAAGGTCAGTCTTGGGTTATTGTTACGGCTCAAAATGATATGTCTAAAGTCTTGGGTTCAATGGAAAATAAATTAAATTCAAATGACTATACAAAAATTCAAGACCGTTTCAAAATTAAACTTGATTTAACAAGTGCGGCAGTAGCGGAAGTTATTCAAAAAAGATTATTAAAAAAGAATGAATCAGCTGAAAAAGAACTTGCAGTTCTTTATAATAAAGAATCTCAAAACTTTAGTACATTGTTTGATTTCGCAGACTGTCAAACATATAAAAATTTCCAAGACGAACAGCATTTTATTGATTGCTATCCGTTTATTCCATACCAATTCCCTTTATTCCAATATGCTATTGAAAATTTATCTATGCACGATGCATTTCAGGGTAAATATAGTTCAGTTGGTGAAAGATCAATGTTGAGCGTTTTCCAAAAGGTAGCAATTGAAGTAAGTAAAGAAGGTTCTCTTGGGGAATTGGCTACATTTGATATGATGTTTGAAGGTATAAGAAATTCTCTTAAAACTAATATTCAATCATCAATTTTAAAGGCTGAACAGAATTTAGATAACAAATTTGCAGTTAGAATATTAAAGGCTCTATTCCTCGTTAAATATATTAAAGGTTTTAAATCTACTGTTAGAAATTTATGCGTTTTAATGTATAACAATTTTGATGAGAATGTTTCAGAACTTAAAACAAAAATTGAAGAGGCGTTAAACCTATTAGAACAACAAACTTACATTCAAAGAACAGCTGATGTTTATGAGTTTTTAACAGACGAAGAAAAGGATGTTGAACAAGAGATTAAAAACACCGAAATTGAAAGAGATTTAATTTCAAACGAACTTTCAAAGCTGATTTTTGATGGTATTATCAAGAGTTCAAAAATTAGATACGGTGAAGATGGTCGTGATTATCAATTCTCAAGAAAGATGGATGAGAAATTATATTCAAGAGAACAAGAACTTGCAATTCACGTTATAAGTCCGTTAAATGATAATGCGGCAAACCTGAATAATAGCACAGAAGGTGCAAGATTCTCTATGCAAAACATAAGAGATTTAGTTGTTGTATTAGAACCTGATTTTAAATTGGTTAGTGATGTTATTTTATACAAGCAAACTGAAAAATATTTAAATGAAAGCAGAAGTATGCAACAACAGGATTCTGTTAAGAAAATTTTGGCAGACAGAAGCACTCAAAATAATGAAAGATATGTAAGAATCCGTCAATCATTAGAAGAACTTGTAGGAAAAGCGAAATTCTATATCGGAGGAAATGAAGTAGAAGTTGGTGGCGAACAGGCTCAATCTCGAATTATTAGAGCTTTCCAAGAATTGGTAAGCAGAACATATAATCGTTTAAATATGGTTTGTGGTCACACTTATAAAGAAGATGAGGTTAATTCTATATTAAGTTCAAAACAACAGTCTTTATTTAGTGGTGAGGGGTTGCCTTTATCAGAAGCTGAACAGGAAATTTTAGGAGCAATCCAAAGAAACACAAGCTACAGAAATACTGTAAAAGATGTTCTTGAAAAATTTGATAAGATTCCGTATGGTTGGTCATACCCTGCAATTTTATGTAATATTGCAAAATTATGTGCAAGAAGAAAACTTGAGGTTAAAGAAGATTCTAATATCTTGGCTGATAATGAAATTGCATCCGCACTTCGATCTACACAAAGACAACCGAATTTGATTCTTCAACCTCAAATGGACTTTTCACCATCACAAATAAGAAACTTAAAAGACTTTTATGGTGATTTCGCAAATGAACCGGCATCAGAAAATGATGCAAAAACATTGGCTTTAAATACCGCTGAATTGATTAAAAATAAATTAAAAGATGTTGAATTTTTGTTGGCGAAAGAATCTGAATTTAAGTTCCTTAATTCACTTAAGCCAATTAAGGATAAATTGGAAGAATGCACAGGTAAAGCATATACTTGGTATTTGACAGACTTTAGAGATAAGAGTGAAGAATTGCTTGATTTAAAAGAAAATATTATTGATCCTGTTTCTAAATTTATTAATGGTGTTGGTGGTGAAATATACAGAAATGCTGTCAGATTTATGCAGGAACAAAAAGATAACTTCCCGTATTTAGATTTTGCGGATGTTCAAGAAGTATCAGGTATTCTTGAAGATGCAAATTGCTATAAAGGAAATTCAATTCAAACATTAAAAGAAAAAATTGAACACCTTAAATCTGTTATTGATGGTAAATTGAACGCAGAAAAGGAAAACGCATCAAAACAATTAGAGGAAGTTAAATCAAAAATTACTGCGATAAGTGAATATTCTGCTCTTGCAGGAGATAAAAAAGAACTGATAGAAAGAGCATTTAACGGCTGTAAAGAAAGAATTGCCAATCAAAAATTAATAGTTGTTGTAAAGACTGCTATTGATAACTTCAAAGACAATGAATATAAATCTTTACTTGCCAATATTGAGTTATGGTCAAAACCACAGGAAGAAGTTGCTACTTCAAGCGGAGATGATACTCCGACTCCTGAACCCGAAGTTAAAAAGCCGATATTTATATCTCAAAAAGATATTAGAACAAATTATTCAAGACCATATATTGCAACTGAAGATGAAGTTGAAGAATATATCAATTCATTAAAACAGGCATATTTAACTCAAATAAAAGAAGGTAAGAAAATTCAATTATAGGGGAAATAATGAACACATCACAGTTAAAAATCTTTGCTCAAGAATCAAGAAAATCATTGATGGATTCAGTTAAAAATAAAATTGATTATGTTTTAGCTGAAGACAGTATTGCAAGAAGAGAATCGAAATCGGCAATATCTGCTCTTGAAGGTTTGATAAAAGAAATAGGTCTTGAACAAGTTATAGAAAAAGTCGCATATACTTGGTTTAACCGTTTTTGTGCATTGAGATTTATGGATGCTAATCATTATAATAAAATAGGCATTGTTTCACCTGCTGAAGGTCAAACTCAACCTGAAATTTTAGCCGAAGCGAAGATGAATTATATTGATGAAAATGTTATTTCTGCTCAAAATACAACTAAAATCAGAAATTTATTAAATGGTGCAATGACAAGTTCTGACCCTCAAAGTGATGCCTATAAATTATTACTTGTGTCTTATTGTAATTCTTTGAATAAACAACTGCCATTTATGTTTGAGAGAATCAATGATTATACTGAATTATTGATGCCCGACAATTTGTTATCTGTTAATTCTGTATTATCAAAAACTGTTGCTATTCTTGATACAGATACTTGTAAAGATGTTGAAGTCATTGGTTGGCTATATCAATACTATATTTCAGAGAAAAAAGAAAAACTTGATTATGAACTTAAAAATACAAAAAATAGGAAAGTTCAAAAAGAAGATATGCCGGCGAAAACGCAATTATTTACACCCAAATGGATTGTAAGCTATATGGTTGAAAATTCAGTTGGTAAGTTATGGTTAGAGTCACATCCTGACAGTAATCTTCAATCTAATTTTAAATATTATCTTGAATCGGCAGAACAGGACGAAGATGTAAAACAAAAACTTGAAGAAATAAAAAATAAAGAACTTCAGCCACAGGATATCAAAGTTTTAGATCCTGCTTGTGGTTCGGGACACATTTTAGTAAAAGCATTTGATGTTTTATTTGAAATTTATAAATCACAGGGTTGGCAAGAAAATGAAATTCCTGAATTAATTTTAAGGAATAACCTTTATGGTTTGGATATATGCGATAGAGCTTCTCAACTTGCACAATTTGCAGTTATGATGAAGGCTCGTCAGTATGATAGAGGTATATTTAATAAAGTTTCAGAATTGAATATATGTTCAATTAAAGATACTAATTGGCTTGACTACCATGTAGCTCAGGAATTAATGAAAGGTGTCAAAGATGAAAAATTAGCAAAAGAACAAATTGAACTTTTACAGAATACCTTTAGAGATGCTAAAGAATATGGTTCAATCCTCGATGTAAAAGATTTTGACTTTGACTTTTGGCAGGAAAGAATCAATTATTTCAACCAAATAGGTCAAGCAACTTTCTATACACCAATAATTAGAGGGCGTTTATGGTATAGCATAAAACAAGCCAAAATTATGCAACAAAAATATGAATCGATAATAACAAATCCACCATATCTTGGCAGTGGTTTCTTTGATGCTAATTTAACTGAATTTATGAAAAAGCATTATCCTAATTCAAAATCAGATTTATGTGTAGCATTTATAGAAAAACTACTTAAAATGACACAAAAAAATTGTTATTGTTCATTAGTAACTATGCAATCATGGATGTTTTTATCTTCCTTTGAGGCATTTAGAGATAACCTCTTAAATAACGCAACAATCACAACAATGACACATATGGGCAATAATGTTATGAGAATTGCTTTTGGAACTTGTGCTACCGTATGGCAAAAAACATTATTACCTGAATTTAAAGCAACATATTCTTGGCTCGAAAATGACGATATTATGGAAAATGATGAACCTTACACTTTCCCAATTAAAGATAATGGCAGATATAGTATAGTTTCTCAAGATGGATTTCATTCGATTCCGGGTTCTCCTATTGCATATTGGGCAAGTGATAGAGTTAGAAGCATATTTGCTAATGCACAACCATTAGGGGATATTGCACAACCGAGAAAGGGAAATTCTACATCTGATAATGCAAGATTTTTACGTTTATGGTTTGAAGTAAATAAAAATAAAATGAATTTAGGATTATCAAATATTGATGATTTGAAAAAAGATTTTATAAAGTGGATACCATATAACAAAGGTGGTGGATATAGAAAATGGTATGGCTACAATGAATATCTTATTAATTGGGAAAACGACGCTTATGAAATACGGCAATGTCCTACTTCAGTTGTAACAAACTATGAATTTTATTTGAGAGAAGGTTTAACTTGGTCCACAATATCATCATCTGCTTTCGGTGTTAGGTATTTCGGAAATGGCTTTATATTTGATAATGGTGGTTGCTGCCTATACTCAGAGCCAGAAAATTTATATTATTTTGCAGGATTTTTAAATTCCAAAATTATATCTCATATATTAAAGCAAGTTAGTGCAACTTTAAATTTTCAGTCTGGCGAAATTGCAAAATTGCCTGTTATAAATATTGATAATCAACAAATCATACAAAAAATTAAAGATTTGGTAAAACAAAATATAGACATTTCAAAAGATGATTGGGATAGTTTTGAAACTTCTTGGGACTTTAAAAAACACCCGCTTCTTAAATTTGGGGTTTCAATAAATAGTGGTATGGGTGATTATTCTGTTGCTAAACCTATAAACATTGGCAAGAAAGAAACGAATTTATTATACGAAAAAGGAACTCCAATAAATATAAAAATTCAAAATGCTTTTGAAATGTGGAAAGATTACAAAAAAAATCAATTCAATAAATTAAAAGCTAATGAGGAAGAATTAAACAGATTATTTATTGAAATATACGGTTTGCAAGATGAAATGACACCTAATGTTGCAGACAAAGATATTACTGTTTCATTAGCAGATGAAAAAAGAGAAATTAAATCATTGCTTTCTTATGCAGTTGGCTGTATGTTCGGTCGTTATTCATTAGATGAAGAAGGTCTTATATTTGCAGGTGGAGATTTTGATAAATCAAGATATGAAATATTCCCTGCTGACGATGATGCAGTTATTCCTGTTTTAGCAGAACACTTGTTTACTGATGATGTAACAAGCAGATTTAAAGAGTTTTTAAAGGTAGCATTCGGTGAAAAATACTTCGATGAAAACTTGGAATATGTAGCAAAAGTATTAGGTAAAAAGAATACTGAAACTGCTGATGATACAATAAGAAATTATTTTATGAAGGATTTTTATAATGATCATCTTAAAATCTATCAAAAGAGACCGATTTATTGGATGTTCTCTTCTCCAAAAGGTAATTTCAATGCGTTAGTTTACATGCACAGATATAATAAAGACACCGCAAGTGTAATACTAAACACATACTTAAGAAACTACAGAGATGAAAAACTAAAAGCAAAAATTGAAAACTGTAAACAAATTGAATTAAGCGGTTCATCTTCACAAAGCGATAAAATCAAAGCACAAAAACAAAGAGAAGAAATGGAAAAAATCGTTAAAGAGGTTAGTGATTGGGAACACGATGTTCTTTATCCTCTTGCAACAGAACGAAAAGAAATCGATCTTGATGACGGTGTAAAAGTTAATTATTTAAAATTCGGAAAAGCACTCAAAGACTTCGGTCTTAAAGCGAAATAAGAGGGAAATAGTCAATGGCGGAAGCTCAAATAAAAGAAACATTAAAATCATATTTTGAAGATAAGCGAATTGTATTTTGGTATGACGAGAAAAGCCAATTTACAGAAGATTTCAATGAATTAGAAATTCCTAACGTTACAAAAATCAAGTTAGAAAATAATGAATTTGGTGTTAAATATAGAGTTTTAAGAGAAGAACCAACTCAAAGGTTTCTTATCTATCATGCAGGAGAGCGACCTGATGATTTAAATAATTGGCTATTAGATGTTTTACTTGCGAATAAAGAATTCAGAACAGAACAATCTGCATTATGGCTTACTGATTTGAGTTTAGGTTATGAATATGCAGAAATAACCGAAAAACATTCTGCATTCTTTAAAAATAAAGTTCGTAGAGAAAAATTAAAAGAACTTGTAGCTCCAAATGAAGATACAACAAGCAAAATAAAACTTAAAATGTTATCAGTTTGTGCCAAGTCTGATCCTGATATTGAGGCTGTTTTAGAAGAATTATTATCAGAGTACGCAAACGAAAAAGATGACAAAATTAATCTGATTAAAAACTGTAATTTGGAAGAATTCTTGTATAAAGTCTTGGAACGCAAGTATAACTACAAATCAAATAATCCAAGTATTAAAGATTTTATTCTAAAATTAATCCATTCATCCTATAAAATTGATGTCGGTGATGAATTAAATGACAATGAAAAATTTACAAATGATGCTTATGTATTCTTAAAGAGATGGAAAGATAGCCGGCAGCAGGAATTTGCCTTTGAGACTGTAACAAAAGAAGTGGCAAAAGATTTAAATATTGAGGCGGATATAGACAAAAGAAGTTATAAAGATTTACTTGAAACTGATATTTTCCCTCAAACTGACACTAAAATCTTATATGATTTAACTCAAGAAATATGCAAGAAAACAATATCAAAGGATGAGAGTCTGAATGCAATCCGTTCAAGAAAAAATAAAAGATGGAATAGCAAAAAAGATATTTCATTTAGTTATAAAGCATTATGGCACGCAACTTTATTTATGAATGAGTTTGTAAATGAACCTTCATTTGCAGTTGATAGTATAAATTCAGGAGTTCAACAATATACTAAATCTTGGAATAAAATCGATTTCTATTATAGAAAATTCATATATTTTATGAACGAATCGGGACAAATAAGTCTATTCTCAAACCTATACAAAGAAATTGAAAATACTTATTCAAATAAGTATCTTCTGAAATTAAACGATAATTGGCAACAAAAAATTGATGAATTAAAAGAATGGAAGTTTGATAAAATTGAGGCACAGAGAGATTTCTATCGTAAATACATAAATGACAATAATAATAAACTATTTGTAATTATTTCAGATGCAATGCGTTATGAAATCGGGGATGAATTAACGAGCCTTATCCGTCAAGAAGACAGATATGATGCAAAAATTTCTCCAATGATTACATCACTACCAAGTTATACTCAACTTGGAATGGCATCTTTATTACCAAATACCAATTTGACAATTATCAACAAAGAAGCAGATGAAAAAATTGGTGCAAATGTTGATGTTGATGGAATTCCTGCCGTTGGTTTAAGCGGCAGATTAAAAGTTCTTCAAACTGTAAATGATATTAAATCTACGGCTCATAATGCTGATGATATATTAAAAATGACAAAAGAAGAATTAAGAGATATCTTCAGGGAGAATGATTTAATGTATATCTACCACGACCGCATTGATTCAGTTGGGCATAGTCTTGGAACAGAAGAAAGAACTCCTGAAGCTATTGAAGATACAATTGCTGAATTAATCAAACTGATTAAAAAGTTAACAGGTGCAAATGCTAATAATATTATTGTTACGGCTGACCATGGATTTATATATCAAAATGAACCGTTGGTTGAGAGTGATTATCTTGGAGCAGAGCCTGAAGGTTCATCGATATTATTCTCTGACCGAAGATTTGTTATAGGTAAGGATTTAATTGATAAGCCAAATATGAAAAAATACAAAGCTAATGAACTTGGACTTAAAGGTGATTTAGAGTTTCAATTCCCTAAATCTATAAATCGCTTAAGAAAAAGAGGAGCATCAAGCAGATTTGTTCATGGCGGATTATCTTTGCAGGAGGTTATTATTCCGATGATTCAAATTAATAAAAAACGTCAAAGTGATACAAGCAAAGTTGAAGTTGAAATATTAAAAGGAAATAATATTATCTCTTCTAATCAACTTGTGGTAAGATTCTATCAACAAGATTGCGTAAGTGATAAACTTCAACCAAGAACACTTAAAGCAGGACTTTACAATAAAAACGGTGAATTATTATCTGATACTCAAGAGTTTACATTTGATTATACAAGTGAAAACGTAAGAGATAGAGAAATATTAGTCACTTTCATACTAACCAAAAAAATTGATGAAGAAAACAATCAAGAAGTTTATTTAAAATTGCAAGAAGTAATTGCAGGTACAGATGTTTACAATGAATATAAATCTGTTTCATATACGGTAAGAAAAACATTTGAAAAAGATTTTGACTTTTAAGGAGACATAATGAACGAGTTAGACAAAAAAATTAATGAAGTATTTCCGGGTTGTATTGTTAGAAAAGATCTCGTAAATGAGGTTAAAGGCAATGCTATTGTTCCATCTTATGTTTTAGAGTATTTATTAGGACAATATTGTTCAACGAATGATGAAGATACCATTGCAGTTGGTATTGAATCAGTTAAAAGCATTCTTCAAAAACATTATGTTCATCCAAGTGATGCCGGCACAGTGCGTGCATCAATTTATGAAAAAGGACGATATAAAGTCATCGATAAGGTATTTGCTAAATTTGAAGATAAAGAAGATTGTTATAAAGCAGAATTTGAAAATCTTGGCATAAGTAATGTAATGATTGATTCTCATACGGCATATAAAAAATATCCAAGATTATTAAGCACTCCCGTATGGTGTCTTGTAGATTTAAAATATCAAAATACAGAGGATAAGAGAGTATCTCCTTATATAATAGAATCTCTAAAACCAATACAGTTGGCACATTTTGATTTGGATGACTTCAATTCTAAACGAGCATCATTTACTACTGATGAATGGATTGATTTATTAATACAAAGTATCGGATTTAATCCTGAATTATTAAGTAAAAGAAAAAAGTTATTTCAATTAATAAGGTTGATTCCTTATTGTGAAAGAAACTATAATTTAATCGAACTCGGACCAAAAGGGACTGGTAAGACACATATATATACTGATTTTTCACCTCATGGAACTTTGATTTCAGGAAGTCAAGTTTCGGCGGCAAAATTGTTTGTTAATAATGCAAGAAAACACGATATTGGTCTTGTTGGATTTTGGGACAATATAGCATTTGATGAATTTGCAGGAAAAGGCAAGAAAATCGATGATGCATTTGTAGATATAATGCAAAATTATATGGCAAATAAATCATTCTCAAGAGGAACGGGAACTCAAAGTGCAGAAGCATCCATGAGTTTTGTTGGTAATACAACACATAATGTTCCTTATATGTTAAAAAATACTACACTTTTTGATGATATTCCTACGGCATATAAAAAATCCGCATTTTTAGATAGATTACATTTTTATTTACCGGGATGGGAAGTTGATATTACACGTAAGGAATTATTTACAACAGGTTATGGTTTCATTGTTGATTATTATTCGGAAGCATTAAAAGCATTAAGAAATTTTGATTATTCCAATGAATATCAACAATACTTTAAATTGTCAAAGGTATCTAACAGGGATGAAACAGGAATTAGAAAAACTTTTTCAGGCTTAATGAAGATAATCTTCCCTGATAAAAATGCAACAGCGGAAGAAATAGAAGAATTACTTGCTTTTGCAATTGAGGGCAGAAAAAGAATTAAAGATCAGATTTTAAGAATCGATACAACATTTCCTGTTGAGGATTTCTCATATATAAAGAAAACAGGCGAAAAAGTAGAAGTTAAGACACTTGAAGAAATACATTATAAAAATTTCTATTATAAGAAATCATTGGAGGATGAGTCTGAAGTTGAATCTAATGAAATATCTACACAGATTTCTCAAATTGAAAAACCAATAATTGAACAAGAAGTTCAAGATACAGAAGTTAAAGAAGAGTTTAAAGAAAAACACTTTGTAATTGAGGAAGAAGAAATTGGTGTTACATATGATAAATTATTTGGACATATTATAAAAGGTGCTAAACACATTGAAATAATAGATCCATATATTAGAAATTTCTATCAAACACTTAATTTAATGGAATTATTAGAAGTAGTTGAGAAATATAAATCTGAAGCCGATGTTGTTGAAGTAGAATTAACAACATCAAAGGATGAATATAATAACGATCAAGTACAGGAAAATAATTTTGCTACTATTAAAGAATCTTGTATTCAGATGGGTATTGATTTTAATTATAAATACGATTCAACTATACATGCAAGAAGTATAACAACGGACACAGGTTGGAAAGTTCTTTTAGATAGAGGATTGGATATTTATCAAAACTGTGAGAGAAAAGATGCTTTTCAATTTACAACAAGAGTTCAAAAATACAGACCTTGCAAGAGATTTGAAATTACTTATTTAAGGAATAACTAATGAATAAAATATTATTAAAGGATATTTTAAATATTGATAGTACAAATAACGTTGTTAAAATAAAATTTAACCAAAATAATGGATATGATGATCCAATAGAATTATATAAAACTAACCCTGATGAAATTAATAATCAATATAATTTATTATTATATAAATACAAATATACCGTTGTTCCCATATATTCTCGCTCTTGAGGAATTTTAGGTTTTACTTTTAGCCATCGCAATAATTCATCTTTTTGTTTTTGATATAGTGCTTGCCGGAATGACTGATAAAACATATTAACAACATGTTTTCCAAAATTAAAAACGGACATAACTTTTTTAGCCTCAACATCAGCACAGAAGCATTTAATCATATAATCAATATCTTGCTTTGAGTGGTGCTGATATCTTTGAGGTAGTCTATTTTTAGCCAAATAACTGCTTGCATTTTTATTATATTGATAAATCTTACCTTTTTTGATGAGTTTTTTATTTTTAACAAACATTTCTAATAACGGAAGTAAAACTTCCGAATTCAATTCAGATATTGTTTCAATCTCATCCAATGTAAATTTATCGAGTCTTTTACACAGTCGCAATACTTTGTCTTTCATTTAATAACTCCTTTAATGTTATTTCATCTAAAACTTCAATTTGATTTATGAGTGCTTTTTTCTCTATTTTATTTATTAATTTAACAATTTGACGAAACTGATCAGCTCTTGTTGTTAAATAATTCAGTCCATCTTCTGTGATTTCTATGTCAGTCAAATCCTGTAAAATCAATTTAATATCTTCAGTTGTGTATTTTTCAAATTTAAATGTTTTATAAATTCTGTCTACCAAATGAGGATATTTTGCAAGTTTCCTATCCGCATTTGCCATACCGACAAGCACCATCGGGCAACCCGTTCTATCGTGAATATCTCTTAAGGTTTCAACCGTATTTTTTTCGATTAAATAATCTATTTCATCAATTATAATTGTCTTCGGTTCTTGTAGGATATGAAATTATGATGACTGAAAGCACTCAATGTATAGCTTCTGCATTAAGGAATGCAATTATAAATTTAGGTTTGATTCCAAAAGTTGTATATCAGGATAACGGAAAAGCATTTAAATCTCGTTTCTTCCAAAATGTAGACTTTGAAGAAGATTTGTTTAACGGAGTTTATGCAAACTTAAATATACATTCAGTTTTTGCGAAACCGTACAATGCAAGAGCCAAAGTAATCGAAAGATTTTTCAGAGAATTTCAGGAAGAACTTGAAAAAGGAATGCCAAGTTACATTGGAACATCAATTGAAGATAAGCCGGCTTGGTTAAAAAGAGGTGAAAAACTCCATGCGGAATGGCATAAAAAATTAACAGATAATCATATTCCGACAGTTTCGGAAGCAAGTAAATATATTAACAGTTGGATTGAATTTCATAATAATCAACCCTGTCCGAACGATAGAACTAAAACTATCAAAGAGTGTTTAAATAGCGTTCAAAAACAAAACATTGATGTTCAAAGACTCGATGATTTGATGATGAAAACGGAAGGCAGAACAATTAATAAACATGGAATTACATTCTTAAATATGCATTACAGAAGCGAGGCAATTCTTGGTATCCGAGACAAAGTAAATATTAGATACAGTCTGTTTGATTTATCAAAAGTCAATGTTTATTCTAAAAAAGGCGAGTTTTTATGTGTTGCACATAGAGTTCAAAAAGTACACCCTATGGCTCGTGTTCTTGGAACTGTAAAAGATATGGAAGAATACAAGTATCAATATGAAAAACAACAAAAAATTAAGAATAGATTAGTAAAACAAATTAGAAAAACATTTCCAAAAGAGGAACTTCAGGTTTTAGATATTGTTACTGAACCAACACTTGAAATTGAACAATTTGAACCTGAAAAAATGGTTCGTGAACATAAATTAACCCCTCGTGAAAAACAAATGAATAAACCGATGTTTGATTCTGATTTTGAAAAATACGAGTGGTTAATGAATAACGGGTGCACCAATCCTGAAGATAGGAAATGGCTCGCAGATTATATTAGAAGTAATGAATACAACAACTTATATGGAGGTTAGTAGATGAAAACAAATGTATTTGTAAAAACAAAAAATGTAAAAGGCTTTGTAGCACTAATGTCAGAATTAGAAAATCTTCCACTAAAAATTCCCAAAATAGCACTTGTAACAGGCGATTTTGGTCTCGGTAAATCAGAAACAATTAAATGGTGGTCATTTAAAAATGATTGTATTTATGTAAGAGCGAATCAGGGCATGTCGAGCAGATGGCTATTATCTGAAATAGCTGATGAATTGGGCGAAGAATATTATTGGAATTCACAAGCTACATTTAATTCAATTGAGAATCATCTTTTACAAGTGCGGTTGATTTCCAATCTAAAAAACCGACAAGAGTTGCTCTTGTCGGTCTGCCAGTAAATGGATTTATTACTTGGAAGTTTAGAACATGTCCATCTGCTACAATTACATCCCCAACCTCAATTTTAGAAATATCTCTTTCAATATATGGTTCGACTTTATCGTGATATGCTTTCATTCCCTCTCTGCGTAAAACCCATTCTGCGTAGTTATTTTTTCTAAAATTCTCGGCATATCTTTTAAATGATAAATCGCAGGGAAGTTGTTCATAACCTCGTTTTTTTAATATCTCTTTTGTTAATTTAACTGCTTTTCCGTAATTATATTTGCTTGGATGAAGTAATAAAGTTAATAATATTTGTTTCATTTCATCACTTAGAATCGAATTATATTCTCCCTGTTTAGAGTATTTATAATTAGGTTGTAAGCACTCTGCACTCTCGTATTTTTCATATTTTCGCAACCAACGATGCAAAGTTCCAAGAGATATTGAGCCGATAAATTTGTATGCTTTTGGAAGATATAATCCTGAATTATATAAATCCAAAAAATCTGAATCTGCTTGTTTTTTTATTGAGTATTTTCTTCTAAATTTAATTAATGCCAATACAATGTTTAATCTAAAATTAGCAGTCATTTTTGCTTGATCAGAAACAAACTGCGGTGGTTGATAATTCAAAGGAACAAGTGCTGTTTTTTTATTTTCATTTTTTCTTAATTTATCCTGAAGTTCAGGTTCTAAACTTGAAAACAATATTTCATAAGAAGTGCCGCCATTGACTTTAATCTCTCTTGAAATATATTTACTTTCATTTTTATTCAGTTCCAAACGAAGTGAACGGGTGCTTTTTAATCCCTTTGCTTCTGCTACATCTTTTATATTTATATATATATTATTCATGGCACAACAACATTACCTCTGAATATAAAAAATTGGAACACGACTTCCGACCATTGTGTCAAAATGTGTTAACAAAATTTTCAGATGACCGTAAAATATCAAACTAACCGTAAAATATCAAACTACCGAAAAGCATTGAAAATAAAGTGAAAGTGCGAGCAGTTAAAATGCAGATAAAGTGCAAGAAAGATTAGTTTGATAATTCTATAATTAAACAACTTCCGACCGCTAAAACTCAAACAACAAGCGGACTTTACAAAAAAATATCAAACTAACCATTTCTATCAATGTGATTGAACTAATACAATTGAGAAAAGCAAAAACCGATTTCAAAAGTGTCCGAAAAACTATAGTAAGTCCCATTAAAACCCACCGAAAAACTATAGTAATCATCAAAAATAACCTAAGCAATAAAAAACTCCCCAGGCTGGACTCGAACCAGCAACCCTTCGATTAACAGCCGAATTTTTCTATTTTTAATGATTTCATCTGACTTTGTTTGATATGGTTATAACCCTTTTATATCAACTATTCTAACCTTATCTGACATTAATTGATTTCTTATGACTTTTTGCGATTTTTAACACACAGGCCGGGAAATAGTCGGAAAGAATATGTACCTTTTGTAAATTATATTTCCAATGTGTAATTTTCAAAATTAGACAAAAATTTATTACTACCTATTAAATTGTTATTGTTTTTTACTATTTCATCCCATAATTTTAAGTTTATAATAATTCCACTATAACCACAAATTTTTAATAATAACGAATATAAAAGGTGGTAGTAAATTTTTGTTTGCTTTTCAAGTTTTATAGAATAAGAAAATATATCTTTACTGTATTTAAATCCCTTACCGTGTAATAAAGGATTTCTTTTTTGAATCATTTCATTATCTTCTTTATTAATGGTAATTCCATAATATTCAAAAGGTTCTCTAAGTTTAGTATTATTGGACTTACAATTCCGAAATTTTCCTTCAAGAACTTCTATAATATCATTTTCTAAGTTTAGTGTTTTTAAGAAATCTTTATATCTTCCCTCTATATCCGTAAAAATATCGTCGGGTAATAATTTCTCATTTTTACTTTCTGCAATATACCCAGTTAAAGCTTCTAAAGCTACAGCTAAAAAGGTTAATTTATGTTCTACCCACAAATTTGCACTTTGTGCTATGTAATATACTGCAACTTGTAGTTGTTCATTTTCAGAAATAAGTCTGCATAAATTTGTAAATTGTTCGGAAGTCAATGCAACATTATTTTGATTAATTCTTTGAAACAATATAGGTAAACAAGTTGTAAATATATCAAAATTCAAATTCTGTTCAGATGTCATTGAAAAGCTTTTTAAATTAATTAGTTTGTAAGATGTGTCAGTGCAAGCAAAAATTTCATCTCCTCCAATAAAATCACAAGCTAATAGCCCTATTGCAAGTTTAATACTTGTTGCATATTTTATAAAAATATCTTCTTGTAAAAAATTGTCAGAAATAAGAAATAAATTTTCGTTTTTCATTATTAAGATAAAATGTTCTTCATATAAATTAAATTCAGCAAAAGGTATATTTGAACGATCAATTATATAATCATTTACTTTCCTAAATTGTTTTGGTTTCTTGAATATCGCTACATTTAATTGTTTTTGATTAGTAATTTTTTTATACTCAATATTTGCATATTTAATCTTAACATTACCAAACTTATCATTAAGATACAAACAATTTTTTAAAAAATATTCATTGTTGATTTTTACATCTACATAATCATTTATTTTATTAAGAATTTCAATTTGTTTGCTTTGAAATAAGAATTCTTTATTTTCCGAATTAAAAGATATATTATCTGTTTTAATTGCAACATCATTTAATGTAATATCAGAATTATTAAAATTAAATGTTATGACTTGATTAATCTCATTTAATAAGTCAATCATATTATCAGCAAGTTTTTTAAAATTTTTACACATGATTTTTCTGTTTCTTAAACTGCATATCATACAATTTTTTATACTGACCTTCTTCAATTTGCATTAATTCTTCGTGTGTACCTAGTTCTACAAGTTCACCTTCGTTTATTACTGCAATTTTGTCAGCATTCTTAATTGTTGAAAGCCTGTGTGCAATTACAATTACGGTTTTCTCTTTCATAAGATTTTCTATTGCTTTTTGCACAATGGCTTCAGACTGATTATCTAACGCAGATGTCGCTTCGTCAAGTATAATTATAGAAGAATTTTTTATCATAGCCCTTGCAATAGCAACTCTTTGCCTTTGACCACCCGATAAGGTCGTTCCTCTTTCACCTATTACGGTATCAAGACCATCTGTCATATTCTCTAACATTTCTTCAAGATATGCTGCTTTTACTGCTTTTTGTAAATCTTCTTCAGTAGCATTAAAATTTCCCATTAGAATATTTTCTCTTATTGTACCGGAGTAAAGAAAATTATCTTGAAAAACTACCGCAATATTTTTCCTTATACTGTCTAATGTATAATCCCTAATGTCAATACCGTCTAATTCAACTGCTCCACTTGTTACATCATAAAAACGAGAAATCAAGTTTACTATTGTTGATTTTCCACCACCGGAATTACCAACAAGAGCAACAGTTTCATTCTTATTAATAGTTAGATTTATATTTTTAAGAACCGGTTTTCCTTTGATATATTCAAAATTTACATTATTAAGTTTTAGGTTGTTTTGTAATGTTTTAAATTCGAGTGCTTCAGGTTTTTCCTGAATTTCGGGAATTATATCAAATAATTCAAACACTCTACCCATAGCAACAAATATACTTTGAATACTTGTCATAGTATTTCCGAGATTTTTTACAGGTTTGTATAGTAATAAAAGTGAGGTTACAAACGATGCAAAACTTCCTGCGGTAATTTGTCCTTTTGTTATCAAACTTGTACCATATCCTAAAACTATTGCTATACCCATTGATGCAATTAAATACATTAAAGGTGACATCCAACCGGATCGTTTTACCAAGTGCATAGAAACATTAAAAGATTCATTGATTTCGTGTTCAAATTTATCTTTTTGATGATTTTGTAATTGGTATGCCGTCATTACACGATTACCCGAATATGTTTCATTCATATTTGTTCTTATGTTACCATTTATAACCATTCTGCGATTAGATACATTTTTAACAAGTTTTCGGATTAAAAATACTGGTAGAAATGCCGTACAAAGAATAATTACACCCACAGATGCTAATTGCCAAGAACTATAAAGCATAACACCTATTAAGCCTAATGCCCCAAATGCACTTGTTGTTAAAGACTTTAATTTATCAATAAGACCATCAGCAGCAGTAGATGGATCGTTCAAATATCGTGATAAAATTATACCAGAAGAATTTTCATCAAAAAACTTAGTATCCATATTTACAAGATGTTTGAATAAATCAATTTTTATTGAATTTGTAATTTTTAAACTTGTCCATTCAGAAATATATGAGTTTAGGTATTTTAATATTCCCTGTATAACTGCAAATAAAACAACTCCAAAAGGAATGATATATGCAAATAATTGCCAATGTAGAGTATAACTATGACCAAACAAATTAAATATCCAGTCTTTTTGTCCTACAACATAGTCCATATATGGTTTTAAGGCAAATGCAGTTACACCGTCAAGAACTCCAAGCGGTATTGCGACTAAAAAACCAAGAATAACTCGTCCTAAAACCGGTTTTATATATGGAAAAATGCGTTTTAATAACCAACCGTATCTATAAGAATTTTTACCTTTTGTCTTATCTAACTTCATTTTATTTTATTCCTTATTATAATTTTCTGATAACTCTATAATGTAATTTTTCTTTAGTTCAAGCTCTTTTGAATAATTTGTATTTCTATTTAATTCATCAAGTGCGAGGTGGTTACAAAATGTTCTCAATGGTGGAAATGACATAATATCCCCATAAGCACCCTCATCACACTTGCTTAAATATGTAATAACATCTTTTGGAACATTAGCTTCAATATCTTCAAATTGTAATTTTTGTAACGGGAAAACATCTGATGAACAGTGTAAACTTTGCTTATTATTAGAGTACATAGCCCAAATATCATAAAAAAGATACTTGCCTGCTTGCGAAGTTTTTTTAATTCCAAACTTTTTGTACAAATCTTCCAAATAATTTAAAACTTCTTTTATTTTTGAATCTTTAAATAAATAATATAATTTTTTTACATTGTAGTTTCTATAAAATAAAGTTTTGACTTCATTTAAACGGGATAATATTTCTTCTTCTTTTAAATCTGAGTTATTACAAAAACTGTATGGGAATATATCAATGTAAATAAATTTTTTATCTGCATCTGTTACCCTTAAAAGCATAGAGCGATCTTTACCACCTAATTCAACAATTAAATCTGTATCCTTGAAAAAATTATTTAATATTTTTTCTGCTTTTGAAAAGTCTTTTTCTAATATAGCAATATCTATATCATCATCCCAAGGGATAAAGCCTTTGTGTCTATATGCCCCTAACAATGTACCAAAATCTAACCAGTAAGCTATATTATTTTTCTCAAATAATTTTATAACTAGCTTTAATGCTTCCAGACGAACTTCTTGCAATAATCTAAAATCACCAGTTGCTTTTTTACATTTTGTAATATCGCAACTAGAGCCAATAATTGTCATTAATTGAATCATCTGATTTTCTATTTTTTTTGATTTTGTATTTACTCGCTTAATTTGCAAATTTAACGATTTAAATGAACACTTAATGCCAAAAATAGTCCAAACTTTATGTATTCCACTATTTCTTACTGAAAATATTTTTTCTAAAAATTTCATTCTAATTTTCCCTTTTTACATCTATGACTTGTCCTGTAATATCTGATAAATATGTTTTCAAAGATGCTTCTGCCACCTTTTCCGGATTTAATAAACTGTTTTTAGGCTCTTTACCGAAAGCCTTAAATCTCATTGGGGTTGCACATCTTTCGGGGTTTATAACATTTACCCTAATTTTGTCAAAACTCAATTCTTCAGCGGTAGCCTGTGCTAAATTTACAATGCCTGCTTTTGTCGAAGAATATGTTGAGTATAGTGCTCTACCTCTTGTATATGAACTTGAAGCATATAATTGAATTGAGCCTTTTGTTTCCTTTAAATATTGTATAGATGCTTTTACAACATTTATTGCCCCTGTATAATTTACATTTATGTCCTGTTGAATATCATCTATACTTCTTTCCGATAATTTTCCCATTCTTAATATTCCTGCAGAATTTATCACTAAATCAATTTGTTTTGTTTCTTTATAAACATTTTCTAAAAATTTTTGCACATCAGAATATTTTGTAATATCACAAC
This sequence comes from uncultured bacterium, assembly GCA_902794035.1. GTDB lineage: Bacteria > Cyanobacteriota > Vampirovibrionia > Gastranaerophilales > Gastranaerophilaceae > Zag111. The sequence goes on along the minus strand of CADBFN010000002.1, from coordinate 74,492 downwards.
CGACACTTGATGAAGTAGTATAAACTTTTGCTCCATACTGTTTTGCTAATTTGGCAGTACACAAACCGATTCCACTTGTTCCCCCAAATATTACGATTACTGAATTTTTTAAATTATTTAAATTTTGCTTATGCGGATAAATTGTACTTCTTATTTGAAATAATCTATCTGCCATATAAATATCACTTGGGTATGTAATTTTAATATTTTCTGTATCACCATTTACAACATAAACTTTACCCAAATTATATTTTATGATTAATCCGCAATCATCAGTAAAATTATTATCATTTTTTGCTAATTCGTGAGCCTTTTTTATGATAGGGAGCTTGAAACATTGTGGTGTTTGTCCTCGTTTTAAACTTGCTCTATTTGGAATATTATTTATAATGTTTTCTTCGTTTACTTCTATAATTGTATCAGCAGACGGAATGGCAACATCTACTGCGAAATATTTTGATAGTGCATTTACGCATTCAGATATTATGTTTTGAGTTAAAAATGGTCTTGCACAGTCGTGTATTACCACATTTATATCATTATCACAATTTTCATCAATAGAACTTATACCAATAAAAGAACTTTCTTTTCTTGTAGCACCCCCATTTAATAGTTTTGAAACTTTTTTATAATTATTTTTATTTAAAATTTCTTCAGTGATATTACGATAAGAAGGGGTAATTACAATAATAATTTCATCAATTTTTTTTGATTTCTCAAAAATTTCTATTGTATGTTCTAATATTGTTTTACCTGCAATTTTTATAAATTGTTTTGGAGTGTCATTTCCATATCTGCTACCAGTACCCGAAGCTAGTATTATACCAAATGTTTTCATCTTTTTGACCTTTAAATAACCTTTGTAATATAAAATTCTCGACCTTTTGTTTTTAAATATTTATTGTAAAGTGTTACATATTCTGCAATTTTAATTTTTATAGGCAATTTCATATAATCCCCATAAAAATCATTTAAGTATTTCCTGTAATTTTTTACTGTATGAAAAATATGCCCCTCAAAATTAATGTTTTCCAAAGGGAAAATATCATTTATATTCATTATTGAAAAATTCCGTTTCTTAAAAGAAATATTTCCCCACCCATAAGCTGTTAAATCACTTTTAGAACAGAAAATTCCACTATCATTAATTTCTTTTTTCCAGTAAGCAAACTTTTCTGAATAAGGTAATGACTTTCTTAAAAAATGACTTTGGTGTTCTCTATACGCAGCATATTCTGCTTGTGTTATTGCAGGATTTATATAAATTCTTGGGAAAAAATCAATAACAACACAATTTTCAAGAGATTTACCCTTATATGCACTTAAACAAGTTGGTTTCTTGATGAAAATAATAGAATTTGGGTTGTCTTGTAATGTTTTATCAATAATTGCAAGTTGTTCATAATATTTTACACATTTAGAATCATCACATAAAATATATTTGTCTTTTACATATTGGAGTAATTTTTCAAATTCTTCTTGCATTAAATCAAAATCAATATCATCATCCCACGGAACAAAACCACCATGACGGATAGCACCTATTAAAGATCCCCCAACCAACATAGGATGTAAACCTATTTCTTCAATATCTTTTATAAGAGTTTTAGCCAGTTCCAAAACTCTTAATTGATGTTCTCGAAATTCCCCTTTTGCTTTTTTTAATTTTGTAGCATCTAAAGTATTGAAATAGTCTTTTAGAGCTTTAACATCTTCGTCATAATGACTTCGTTGCATTATGCGACAACGATTATTTATTGTATTTATAATTTTATTATTCAAATTATAACTTTTGCTATAATATTTTATTACTTTTCTTAATTCTATATATTTCTTATCGGGTTTATTCCGTAATATATCTATAATATATTGTCCTATATTCATTCTCTAAGCTCCAAAGTTTGTACATCTGCATCAAGTGGCAAATGATTATTGGCTTTATCCTGTAATTTTTTATAATTATCATAAATTTTCTTTTTTAATTTTGAAGAACTTATACCTTCACCATAAGGAAAGTAAACAACTTCAACTCCCTGTTCTTTTAAATAATCATATTTCCCAGTCCAGTCATCTCCAACCACAAAAATATCAAAATTCAATTTCTTTACTTTGTCTGTATGGTCTAAAGACCTTTGAGGTATAACTATGTCAGGGCCTTTTATAGCTTTCATAAGTGCTATTCTTTGCTCGAATGGAATAATCGGAGTAGATTTGTAACTTGCAACAAGTTCATCAGTATTAACTCCAACAATTAAAATATCGCCTAAAGCTCTTGCATACTCTATCATTTTTAAATGATTTATATGCAGCATATCAAAAGTACCTGAAGTATAAACTACAGTTTTATTTCCTATCATAAATTAACTCCCTGCTTTTTAATTCAGTATAAATTTTTGACATTTTTTCTAACAAATCGTCAATATCTTCTATTGTTGTATTTCCTATATGTGAAACCCTTAATAATCTGTTTGCTAAATTACCACCACACGGATTTACATAAATTTCATACTTATCTCTTAATATTTTGACAATTTCACTTGCATCAACATCATCAAAATAAACCGGTGTAAGAGTGTTAGATTTTGGATATTGAGGAATTTTAAAACCTAATGATGTTGCTCTTTCTCTAAAATACATACATTTATCTGCAACATTTTTTATCCATTTATTTTTGCCACCACTTTGTTCTATATAATTAAGAATTGCATCCAGTTCATACATAGTTGTAACAGGTGGGGTATATGGGGTTTGTCCTCTTTCAATTTCTTTAAGATAATCTCTAAAATTAAAATATTTTGTTCTTGGCAAAGGATTTGAATAAATTTTATTCAGAAATCTTTTACTAAATGAAATAAGTGCCATTCCTGCAGATATACATAAACCTTTTTGAGAACTTATTATTGTTGCATCAATACCATATTTATCCATATCGTATTCATCTGCAAGAAAAGAACTTATTGCATCTACAACCAAATACATATTGTTTCTTTTGCAAAAATCACTAATTATATTGATGTCATATAATTGTCCTGTTTGAGTTTCATCAATATTAACAAATAATGTATTAAAACCTTTGTTTTCAAATTTATTAAAATGTTCTTTTGTTAAAGTTTCATTCCATTCCAAATCTATACTTTCAAATGGTATATCATAATAATTAAGTAATTCGCAGAATCTTTTACCAAAAGTTCCACCTTTAATGACAAGAGCTTTATCGGATTTTGTCATACAATTATCAATAACTGCTTCCATAGCTCCTGTACCGGAAGATGCTAAATATATCAATGAATTTGGAGTGCTATTACCCAAATATTCAGATAATTTTTCAAGGCAATTTTTTACCAAATTCCCATATTCTTCAGTTCTGAAATAAGTATAACCTTTTCCTAAAACATTTTTTGTACATTCATACATTTCTACTGGCCCAACTATAAAATGTTTCATTAATTTTCTCCTTCTTTATATGAATAATTAGAATTTTTATAATTTTTAAAGAAATGTTCCTGTGTGCCTATACTGTTAGGGATATTTTGCCAATTATCCCAAAGATGTGATAAATATTCTTTATATTTATTTGGAACATAAAATTTATAACCTTCAAATTCTATTTCTTTGAGAGGGAAAATTTCACTATATGGCATTACTAAGTATTTTTCATCATAATGATAATCTATCCCGTGAAATAAGATAGGAGTTTGAGTATTTTCCGATTTTGTTGGTAAAATAAATTGTTTTTGAATATTTGAAATATCATTTACTGATTTTATGACTTCTTCTTTCGTCATAGTTTTTACGCGATATTTATTTTCAAAAATTTTTCTTGCTTTAACGATATCTTGATTAATTTTATTACAGAGTTCTGTAGTTAAATCACTTTTGGGATATGTATAAACTTGAAATATATCTAAACCAACATTATATTGTTTATTCATAATTCTTATTTGGTATTTATTACATGTTATAGCTCGTTCTCTTACTAAATATTTACTATCTTTGAAATAATCTTTTAAAATAGGTAATAATCTGTCAATATCAGATTTTTTCATACTTATATCAATATCATCATCCCACGGTATAAAACCTTTATGTCTGACTGCCCCTAACAAAGTTCCAAAATCTAACCAATATGGAATATCATTTTCTCTACAAATTTTATCCAATGTTCTCATTAAATCTAAACATTCTAATTGCCATTCCTTTAGTTCACCTTTAGCAACCGGAATTTTATCAGCTCCTATACTGTTAATGATATCTATTAAGTATTCATTTTCAGCTTTAATCTCTGAAATTCTATTTCTGCGTGATATTTTAATGCCAAATATTCTATATTCAATATGTTTTGTCACTTCATTATTTTTTATAGAAAAAAGTTTCATTTTCTTACCTATTATTTTTCAAACTGTCTATAATGTTTTTATTATCACTGGTCAATGTTAAAAACATTGAATGTCCTACTCCTATACGACTTGGATATTCCATATAATTCCCAAATACTCTTTGAAGATATTTTTCAGAATTATTTGGCACAGGAAAATTCTTTCCTTCAAATGACATTTCTTTAAGAGGGAAAAAATAATCTTGTGAATAAAACCAATTTTTATAATTATGACAATAATCTATGCCATATACCAAATCCGCACTATCTTTATCCAGTACAGGCCTTAAATATACAGATGTCCTTAAATGTTCTATTTCTTTTACAATTTCATCTTTTGATTTTTCCCCACTAATACTTCTTGGCACAAAATACATTATTTTATCACTAATGTCCAATTGTTCTCTTTCAGATACTCGTGGATAAAAATCATAAGGGAAAATATCTACAAATAATAAACTACATTTTTTATGCAAAACTTTTATTGAGCAGTTATTCCTTTTATCAATAAATATATCTGCATAAATATCGGGATTTCTTGAAGATTTTGCAAAGGCATCAATTATTTTTTCATAATCTTCTCTAGGCATGCCAGTATCAATATCATCATCCCACGGTATAAAACCTTTATGTCTGACTGCCCCTAACAAAGTTCCAAAATCTAACCAATATTTCAAACCATTTTGTTTACAAACATAATCAAGTTCTTCTAATAATGCTAAATTGGCAAGTTGAATGTCACGGGTTTGACCTTCTGCAGGGGGTAAGGTCGTAATATCCAGTTTATTTTTTTTATAATAATAATACGGACTTGTCTTTTTTAATTTTCTATATTGTGATCTAGGATATTTAAATTTAATACCACAAAATGTAAGTTTTCTATGGGTTATATCGTAATCTTCAATAGTATATAAATTGAGAATTTTACAAAGATTTTTTTTCTTAGGATAACATTTAATAATTGGTAAAAAACTGAATAAATATATTGTTTCAACATCATTATATTCTTTAATTTTATACAAAGGTATTCCGCAGAAAAATTTAACTTTTTTTGAGATATTACGTTCTTTTTCAGCTAATCTTAAATGATTATCATCAAAAAATTGAATTGCATATTTTTTCGCATTATAGACATCTTCTTGCTTTTTAGCAGAAGGACATCTTTGAACAATACTGTTTGGATTATTAAAATAAATGTAATGTGTATCTGAAACAGTTACAACTTTATTTGCATTTTTAACAACTTCTGGAATCCATAAAACATCTTCAAAAAAAACACCTTCTTTAAATTTAAATCTTTTAGCAAGTTCAGATTTATACAGTTTATTCCACACATAAGAACAGTCAGGAATTTTGCAAATATCTATTTTGTCTTGTAAAGTTGTATATGTTTTTATTTCATCATATTTTACTCGGTACTTTTCTTTACCTTTCTTTATTCTAATTATTGATGTAACTGCAATATCTGCCCCTGTTGATATTATTGCATTATATAAGTTCTCTAAATAATTAGGAGCGACACTATCATCTGAATCAATGAAACTTATGTAATCCCCTTTTGCAATTTTTAAACCTTCATTTCTTGCAATACTTACACCTCTATTTTGTTGATTTATAATTTTTATTCTATTATCTTGTTTAGCAAAAGAATTTAAAACTGATTCAGAATTATCTGTAGAACCATCATTTATACATATAACCTCAAAATCTTTAAATGTTTGATTTATTACACTATTTAGACATTTTTCTAAAAACTTTTCGGTGTTATATACCGGTATAACAACAGAAATTTTTATTGATTTTATATCACTATTCTCTAAATTACTATTCAAAATATCCCTCTTTACTTTCTTATTAAAAGTCCTTCATTCACAACTTCATATTGAGGTATAGGTATTCTGCAGATTGGTATAAACCTCAATAACAATAATTCAAGTGTAGATTTAGTCCGTTTTATTGAATATAAAGGAATATTTTTCCACCGTTTTACGCAAATATTATGTTCCCTAAATGTCATTTTTTCCCTCTTTATTTGAGTTAATAGCTTTTGCAACACTCTTATACTTATGTTGAGTTAAGTCTAAAAAGCTTACACTACTTATATTAGCACAAACAAATAAAAACATCAAAAAATAATTTTGCAATTTTAATATTCATCAAAAAGCCTTTAGTATCAACAATTTAGGGATTATTTTACTACAACACTCTTATACAAGTGTTGCAGTTTACCTCATAACCCCTTTATAGACTGTGTTTTAGCACCTTAAATTTTATTAAAAAGAATTGTTTTCTCAACATATTATTAAAGGTTTAATCACTTTAAGATGTACTTATATCTTGAATTAGAATGAATGATAGACATGCTAACTCAACATAAGTATAATTTTGTTGAGATGAGGATATGTTGAATTTGTTGATATTACTGAATTATAATATAAATCTTTTGTAACTATCATCCAAAATATCTTGATTTATTCCTATATAAATTAATGTTACCAATGGGGAAGAATGGTTGAATATCTTTTGTAATATGGCGACATCCTTATATTTCTTATAATGATGATAGCCGAATGTCTTTCGTAGAGTATGAGTTCCTATTCGATATTCAATTCCTGCTTTTTTACAGGCATCATTTAAAATTCGATAACATTGAGTTCGTTCCATTCGATTTCCAAATTTTGATAAAAATAGGGGTTCATTATTATCACGGTCTTTTGTAAACTCATAAATCAGAGGTTTTAATTTGTCATTAATAGGAAATTTCTTTCGTTTCCCTGTTTTAATTTCTGTTAATTCTACATAAGATTTGTTTTTTACATCTTTCACATTAAGGTTAAGAATGTCAGAAATTCTCAATCCACAATTTGTACCGAACAAACAAATCAGTAAATTTCTTAATCCGTTACTACCGGATTCATTTAGTAGTATTTTTTCTACTTTGTGTAAATGTTTTTTATTTCTTATTGGTTCTACTATATTCATTTTTGCTCCTTTCTTTTTTTGTAGTTCCATTTATAATTTTCTTCGGTAAAGTTAGAAATAATAAGTATTTCAGGTTGATTTATTTAATCGGGAAATAATAATCAACCAAATAAGATGCTGCATCAAAAGGATGTTCCAAGAATTTCAAATCGTGGTCATTTTTGATTTGCTTTAATGACGGAACATCAACAATTGATGTACCTTCCTTAAATGATAAGTTATAAACATTATGCAAAAGCCATTTGCACCGTTTATCAATAAATAGTGATACTGTTCCTTTTGAATTACGCACTTTTGCGTTAAAAGCCTGTATTCTATTAAGAATTGGCGGATTGAAATTTCGCAGTTGAAATTTAGGATTATAACCGTGTGATTCTAACGCACGTTTTATAATCATATAGTTAGTAAATTCAGATTGTGAGCTTCTGTTATCACCTGAAGCATCACCGTTTATAACCAAATCCCCTTTATGATTAGGGTATCTGCGAATAAATTCATCTATTGCCTGTTGAGTAGTGGTATTTTCAATAGTTAATTCATCAAAGAAATAAATATTTTTATCGTCTTTATGAGCCAAACACCAACACATAGGATCTACGTTGAAATCGCAAGTAAGATGTAAAGGTAGAGTATCGTTATATTGCAGATTTTTGATATTATCATCAGTAAAGTTTTTAACAACCAAACCGCTTGAATAATTACCAAATTGACTATGGTTTTTCGGACACTTTTGAAATTGGTTTTTGCTATCCTTAATCGCTATGATTGGCTTTGTGTTTGAATTGTACCCGCTTCCCCAAGTCTGAGAGTCGAGGTTTTGAAAAGTCCGAAATGTCCGGTTATTAGGACTAAAATGTCCGGTATCTTTCCATAAAATTTTATAAAATTGCCGAGTTTCCCTATTATATTTGAGTTACAGCCGAGTGCAAAAAACGGACATTTTATGAAATTTGTTAATTAAAAATTATGCTAAACTCGGAAGAACCCCGCAACTTGTGCCTTTTAGAATTTTAATTGTTTCGCATAATTCTATGATATTTACCCCTAAGTCGGAAGGAATTTTTTTAGTGGGAAATCGCTTCCCTGACTTTATTTAATAAAGATTTTATCGAAACAAATTCCAAAACTTAAAGATGACTTTTCTAAAACTATGTGTAAAAAATATCGGATTAATTTTACCCCTCAAAGACGGAAGCAGAATTGAGAGAAAACAGCAGATTTTTTTAGAATAATAAATTCAAACCCCGTTTAAATTGTGTTTAAAAGGTGTTCAAAAGCAGTTTTATAAAATTTTCTGCTTAAATTTCAGACATAATCGAACACAAAACAACACATTTCCCTCTAAATTCAATAAAATTGATAAAAATTAATATTAAAAACAAAAATTTATATTGCTGTTTCTTTTAATGTTGCACATTCAAATCCGCCCAAAGCACTCCAACACTGGTTACCTGGATGTCGTTGTTTTTTACCTAATTCATCAATATTTTGTTTATTTTCTATATCAAAACCAATATAAAAAAGATTTAATTTACATTTTCTAAGTATATTTTTAATTTTATTTATTTCTTCTGAATAATCATTTTCTTTACCATATCCCCAACCAATAACCACATCAGAATGTTTTCTGTTTTCTAAAAATTTCTCTATAAATTTTAGATTATTTGCATTATCAAAATTTTTTAAGGATTTTTTATCTACTTCTGGGTTTCTACTTGAGAAGACATTTAAAATTTCCATACAATTATAATTATATTTTTCATTCTTAATAAGATTATAACAATTTTGTATTGTACTATCTCTAAATTCAGGGCAGGCTTTACTTGGATTGAACAATATAAAAATTATTGAATGTTCACTTGTCTTATTTGGAATTTGTTCGCAATAATATAAACGTTCTTTATAAATAGTTTGTCCTAATTTTTTGCAAATAGTACTATTTTTCTTTTTATCATAAACATCTTTTCCAAAAACCATAAAACCACAATTATACTTTAGCTGTTTAAAAATATAATTATCATAGTTTGTACAATTGATAGGGTTCAATCGATATTTTTCAATAATTTTTACTAAATTCTCTATAATATTGTCATTCATAAAACCTCTCTTTGCTTAATATATTATAATCTATTTATTTAAGGTACACTTTTTAATAGTCAAATTTTTTGTTAATATGTAAATTAATTATAAAGGATAAAATATGGAAATAGTTGATTGTATAGAAAAATTAAAATCTGAAATTAAGTATGCTTATAATGAAACCAAGAAAACTCTTGGAGACAATATATATCGTGGACATTCAAGAGCGATTAGTAGCGATATAGAAGATGGCATAGCACTATTTATTTCAAGATTACAACCAAGTTGCAAAATCTTTCTAGATCCATCAATTCATATTGACCATAAAACACATAGACCAGATTTATTGGTTATAAATAATAAAAACGAAGTTATCGCGATGGTCGAAATTAAAGCAAATATGGGTTGGTGTCGAAATGCTTCTGGAGTTATCCAGAAAATTTTGTCTGAAGATCTTATATTCAAGAATACAAGAACTATTAATTGTGAGTTTTCAAATAATAGAAGTTATGATACTAGTTATAGCAATAATGTAAAATTATTCTTAATCTCTTTAACTAAAGGAAATTGTTCTGATAAAAACCACAAATCAAACAAAGAATATGCTAATGCCAATAATGTATATCAATTTAACCTTTTTGACGGTTGGTATGATTCTTTAATTAATTGTGAAATAGAAGAGTTTGCAAAACAAATTAAAAACTTAGCTGTTTAAGATTAATTTAAAAAAAGATATTTCATTGTTGAAATGAATTATAATATTTAAACTATAAAAACATAGCAAATCTATAATATATTTATTATAGATTTCTTGTCATGTTATAAAAAAAATTATGCATTAGATAAATTCTTTAAAATATGATTATAAAGTCTATTATCTTTATTTTCACTATCTTCTATAAAATTATTGAATATAGTAACAATTAATTTATTTAAACTTACATTCTCCATTTTAGCAATTTCTACTAATGTTTGATGAATTTCTGGAGTAGTTCTAATATTAAAAGTACCACTATATGCCTTTTGTGGTTCTTTACCAATTTCTTTACAAGTTTCTAAATAATCATCTACCATATCATGAAAAGCTTTTTCTAGTTCTTCTATTGTATTACCTTCAAATGTAATTAAATCATCAATAAATAAAATTTTTCCAAAAAGGCATTTATCTGTTAAATCATATTCAACAGAACCAATATAATTTTTATATTTTAAAACTTTGTCATTTTTCATATTAAACATTATATTAACCCATTCCTTTCTAGTTTTTCTATTATCTGATCGATTACATAACTTTTTATTATATTACCCGGATGAGGTTTATGGAACATTATTATATCATTAGAATTGTTTTTAAATCTTACAGCAGAACCAGATGTTTTACCTGTCTTTAACTCTGTGTATCCAAAACGTTTTAGAATCTGGACAAGTTCTTCATAGGTAAAATCCTTGGGTTTGCTTATAAATTTTTTTAGTAATTTGTCTACTTTTGTCATACTAATAGTATACTGTATATCGATATTTTTTGCAACTATTTTTTAGTTGCAATTAAGTTTTGTTAATTTCTCATTTCTGACACACTCTGACACATTTCCCCCTTAAACACTTCCATTTTGAGAGAAAGCAGTCTAACATACAGTAGCTGTAATAATAAATAAGGATACGGTATGGCAGACATTAATAATGATATTTGGATTGATGTTGAGACGCTCGCAAAACTAAAAAACATTACTCGTCGAGCAGTTCGGCTTGCGTTGAATCAAAACAAATATGAATACAAAGTTGAAAATATCCGTGGTGGCAAAACATACAAAATTAAATTATCAACGCTCGAGGAAGAACTTCAGCTTAAGTATTTTCAAGAATATTATGATGATTATAAAACTTGTGAGAACGAGGTTATTGAACTATCAAACCTCAATATCAAACAAGAAAAACTGATATCCAAAAATCAAAGGAAAATTGCACTTGCAAAATATGATTTAATTTATGCATGGCTTGATTTTAGAAAAGAATATAAAAGGGATAAGCTCAAAACCAACGGGAATATTCCAGATAAAGAATTCCTGCAATTATATAATACAGGAATGTTTCAGGAAGAGATTTTTAAAGTCTTGGGCAAAGTCTCAATCGGCTCGCTTTATCGCTGGCGGGCACTTTTAGATTATAACAAAGATTGGACGGCACTCGTTGGACAATATAAATATTCAACCCGAAAAGAATACCGCACAACATTAAATGAAGAACAGATTAAAATATTTATACAAATTCTGCTCTCCCCAAGTGCGTTTTCAATAGGTAAAGCCATTTCTTTAACCAAGCATATATTAAAAGAACGCGGGCAAGAAATTTTACCTAAAGATATTACTTTCCGCAGGTACGCAGAATGGTTTCGAGATAATAATTTTGACAAATGGACACTTGCAAGAGACGGAGAAAAAGCATTAAAGGATAAAGTAAGCCCATTTATAGTAAGAAACGCATCACTTTTAAAGGCTGGGCAAGTGCTTGTGGCCGATGGACATACGCTAAATTTCCAAGTAATAAACCCATTCACAGGCAAACCCTGCAGAGCGACTTTGCTTGGTTTCTTGGATTGGAAATCAGGCGGACTTGTCGGGTACGATATTATGCTCGAAGAATGTACGCAAAATATCGCATCGGCTTTAAGAAACGCCATCTTAAAAATGGACCATATCCCCGAATATGTTTATCAAGATAACGGCAGAGCCTTCAAAAGCAAATTCTTTAACGGTGATAAAAAGTTTGAGGAGCTCGGTTTTACTGGGGTCTATAACAAGCTCGGAATAAAGCCTGTCTATGCCACTCCATACAACGCTCGAGCCAAAGTCATCGAGCGTTTCTTTTTGGATTTTCAGGAAAGTTTTGAAAAGCTGATTCCAAGCTATATTGGGACAAGCATTGAAAACAAGCCGGCATATTTGATGCGGAACGAGAAGTTACACAAAAACATCCATGAAAAATATTCATTCACCCCAACCATTGAACAAGCTCTTAAAATGATAGAAAAATGGCTCGAATTTAAGCATTCTCAGCCCTGTCCTAATGCTAAAGATAAAACAATTAAAGAGGTTTTAAATGAAATCGAAAAGCAAAACATTGATGAAAACTCGCTTGACGATTTGATGATGGCACAAGAGATAAAATCAATCGGCAGAAACGGAATAAGATTTTTGAAGGCTGATTATTTTGATGAGGCACTATACGGAATCAAAGAAAAAACGCTCATAAAGTATAACCTGTTTGATTTGTCTTATATAAAAGTCTATTCGATGAAAGGTGAATTTATCTGTAAGGCAAACCGCATAACGGAAACTCACCCGCTTGCTTATCAAATGGGCGATATTAAAGATATTGAAGATTACAAACAAAAGATTGAAAAACAACAGGCACTTCGCAGAAAGACGATTAAGGCTGTTCGTGAGCACTTCAACTTGGAAGATATGGATTATCTTGAAAAAGAACTGATGCAAAATATTCGATTACCTCAACCCGAACCGATTAAAGAAATTACGGTTCAACCTGAACAAAAGCCAAAACAAGATTTTGAACCAAAGGTTAAGACTTCAATTGTAGCACGACCTATATTTAAAAGTGCTTATGAACGCTACGAATGGCATATGCAGAATGGCTGTATCTGCCAAGAGGACAGAACTTGGCTAACTAATTACATAAAATCAGACGAATACAAAGAAATATACGGAAAGGAGCAGTAATGAAAAAGGTCTTTGTGAAAACCAAAAACGTAAAACAACTAATCTCAATGATGAACCGCCTGCGAGAAAGAGAAGACGGAGTGCCAGGAATGGGACTTATCTATGGCGAACCGGGGCTCGGTAAAACTTACGCAATTACCTGGTGGGCGGCGCAAAATGATGCCATATTAATCCGGAGTGCCAATCTTATGTCTGCTAGGTGGTTACTGGAAGAGATGGTTGAAGAGTTAGGAGAGATTCCTTATAACAAGTTCTCGGATATCTTCAATCAAGTTGTATCGCAATTAATCAAAACACCAAGAACCATTATTGTAGATGAAACGGACTATTTGACGATTGATTCTCGGGCGGTTGAAACTTTAAGGGATATTCACGACAAAACGAATGTCCCTATTGTTTTAGTCGGAATGGGTACGGCTAATAAAAGGCTCCAACGGCACAAGCATTTGTATGACAGATTATTGGAAATTATAAAATTCGAGCCATTTTCTAAACAAGATATAACTTCAATAATCGATCAATTATCAGAAGTTCCGTTTACGGATTGTGCCAAAAAGCTTTTATACACTCGCACAAATCGATTCAGGCAATTGGTAAAAACTATCAGTAAAGCGGAACAGGTCGCAAAATCAAACGGAATAAAAGAAATTGACGAAATAACATTGAAGGAGGTGTTGAAAAATGACGATGCTGACGCAGAAGAAATTGAACTTACAAATGAAAATTCTTAAAATAGCAAAGGGGCTTAATAAATTTACTCTGCCTGACATTCTGCCAATGCTTGAAGAAAATGAAAAATCAATTCAAAAAGCACTCAATGATTTAGAAACTTTGAATCAAATTAAAAAGATATCAAATACAGAATATTTATATACGAATTTTAAAAAGCGTGTGAATAAATTTGTCCCCACAAACAAAAGCAGCGATTCAGATATTTGGCTTACAATACCCGAGGTCGCTCGGCTTTTAAATATTCAAGAAGAAACCGTTAAAAGAAATTGTCTTAAAGGAAGTTATATTGTAAAACCTAATAAGGAACCTAACTTGGATGGTAAATATTTAATCAAACGCTCGTCCCTAAAACTCTACGATTTTTTAGAAGATTCCGAACGACGGGCGATGGATAAAGAAGTCAAAAAACTTTTCCACAATAAAGAGGAAGAACGTTTGTATGTTGTGGCTTCAGACAGGGGTAAGGAATTTATTTATAGGTACCTGAAACTTTTTAAACTAACAGAAGGTATGAATTGCAGAGAACTGCGGAGCTTTTTGGAATTAATTCCTCTCAAGAATCCAAAGCTAAAGGTTTCATATTCTGCGTTTCATTCCAAACGTAAAAAGTACCAAACAGAAGGTATGATGGGAATATTCCCTAAATATTTCATGCCGGATTACAGAGAAGAAGAACCAAAAGTCCGCAGAAATTTAAATCGTCTACCAAAAGTCTATAACTTAGCAACGACAGAACAAATTGAAATTATTTATAAATGCTTCTGTTTTGGAATTCCTGCTTCTCAAACAGCAAAAATAGCAAATTTGGGTAATACAACAACTGAGACTTTTTATCAATTTATTAGGGCGAAAATCTTTGATAAACAATATCAGGAACTAGTTGAACGTTTTGACACAGACCCACAAATTCCACAAGTCAGAATTTTTATGAATGATGTTTCAATATGCATTTATTGTTATGGTGACAAAGTTTTTATTGCTCAAAAAGCACTAAAAACAAAGCTTCCACAACGACGTCAACAACCCGAGGAAGTCAAAGAAGCACGCAGATTATACAATATTCTTTATCGCAAAAAATTTATGGCAAGTATGCGAAAATACCTCGACCACCACCTCTCGGTCTTTTTATGGAAAGAACTCAACCCCAACTTTGAAGATCAATTGAATTTGATTTATGAGCTGATACATATATAAAGTTTAATTTAAAGTATATGCGTATTTACCATTCTCCTCGCATAAAAATATCTTTTCAAACTTGGAATTAAATTTATGCTCGAATAGTGAATTATCAAAAGAACAATAATTAGCATTGTATGCATTGGGAACAATTATTAACAAATAACATTTAGTACAATCCTTGCTATAGGATTGGATTTTATCATTCTTTTTATCAATACAGGTTTGTAATTCATCAATGGGATTTTGCTTGACCATGCCGGCATTATTAACGTGGCAATCATATTTCCCAGTCCAAGGACACACAATGGGGTCCATTGATATTTTAAAATGCTCATTATCAACTTTAATCCATTCCTGAACAAGCCAACCTTGTCTCAATTTTTCTATATTATTTTTGAGAACATCACGCATTTTTTGTTTAAGTATTTTCGCATCAGGCAATTCTGAAAATCCAGGATTATAAGCATAATCCAAATGGTCTTTCAAATGGATGCTAAATTCCCTTTCATCATATTTATCAATAAGTATATGTATGCGAAGATTATATTCCTTTTCTGCTTCTCGGCAAATTTTATTACCTATTCTGGTTAATGCCTGAGAAAATTTAAGATTTTTATTTTCTACTATAAATTTAGTTATTTCTAATGCGATAGTGTCACCATTTATTGTTTTTATTTTAAAATCCGGAGCTTCTGATTTTACACAATCAATAACACCAAGTCCTTCGTACCATTCCTGACCAACTTTGGTTTTGAAAAACTTTTCGACTTGTTCTTTTTCTTCAGTTTCTTTTATTTCATTTTTACTCATTATCATTATGCTATCATAAATTTATGGACATTTTGGATAAATTAGCAAAATCAAAATTTAGGAGCAGGTTTAAGCTTCGGACAAAAGAGCTTGAATACATCAAAGACAAAGGGCTTGATACGATTCATTCTCATGCCTGCGATTTTATTCGGGATAGAGTTGCTCCGGCAGAACCTGTAAATGATGGCAAGCAAACACCAATGCGAGGGCATCCCGTGTTTATTGCTCAACACGCAACCGCCACCTGTTGTCGCGGCTGTATCGAAAAATGGCATAAATTCCCTCAACATAGAGAATTAACTAAATCCGAACAAGAATATCTCGTTTCAGTAATAATGGAATGGATAAACCGCCAAATTAATTCAAACCCCGTTTTATAACCGTTCAAAA
This sequence comes from uncultured bacterium, assembly GCA_902794035.1. Lineage (GTDB taxonomy): Bacteria > Cyanobacteriota > Vampirovibrionia > Gastranaerophilales > Gastranaerophilaceae > Zag111. The sequence continues at coordinate 58,211 of CADBFN010000002.1, read as the reverse complement.
TATGTTCAAGATCTATTCAGCCATATTTTTTCGTATTTTAAGTCTGTAAAAATTTTATCAATTTTATCTTTAATTTCTAATAAATTATCAAAATTATCTAAAGCTTTATCGATATTATCTAAAAATTGTGCAGCATAATTTAAATCTATTTCTGGTTCTTCTGAAATAATAGGTGTATTCCCAGAATAACTTTTAGTAATAATTTGTTTAAATCTTAAAGTTGAAAATAAAGTTTTTTCGTTATCAGGAGCTACTGTGATTTTAGTACGTGATTTTATCGAAAGAGCTGCACCATCCGCAACGCATATTGCTGCAACTATAGCTTGATCGTTATGGTGAGATACTAATATCTTTATAGATTTTTGTACAATAGAATCATAACTTTTAATTATTTTGTTAATTATTTCTTGTAAATGATTATTCATGCTTGTTATTCCTTTGTTTAGGACATCATATAATAAAAATAATTTTTATGATAGGATTAATCTATTATTAAAGGAGTGGCATATGGTTGCAACATTAGGAAAGTTAAAGAAAGTTGACTTAAGAGAAGCTTGGAAACACGAAGCTTTAGATTTTACACGTTGGCTTTCAAAAGAAGAAAATCTTGCCTTATTGAGTGAAGAAATTGGTGTAGATATAAATTTAATCCAAACAGAAGCAAATGTAGGCTCTTTTAATGTTGACGTCTTAGCTGAAGATTCTAATGGAAGAAAAATTGTTATAGAAAATCAATTGGAAGCAACTAATCACGATCATTTAGGTAAAATCATTACCTATGCATCTGGTTACAATGCAGAAATTATAATTTGGATAGTAAAAGAAGTTAGAAATGAACATAAACAAGCTATTGACTGGTTAAACGAACACACAGATGAAAATATCAATTTCTTTGCTATTAAATTGGAATTGTGGCAAATTGGGGATTCGCCATATGCTCCCAAATTTCAAATAATCAGTAAACCTAATGAATGGGCAAAAATTATGAAAGCTCCTGTTTCAGCACTTACTGAAAGAAAATTAAAATTGCTTGAATTTTGGACTGCGTTAAATGAATTTTTAAATAATAAAGGCTCTCTGGTACATCCTCAAAAGCCTTCATCAGACCATTGGAATGATGTTTCAATCGGAACTTCAAAAGCTCATATAAGTTTAACTGCTTTAGGAAAAGAAAATCGAATTGGTGTAGAACTGTACATTCCGGATAACAAAGAATTTTATTATCAATTATCAAGTCACAAAGAAGAAATTGAAAAACTTTTTGGGGAAGAGTTACTTTGGCAAGAACTTAAAGGGAAAAAAGCAAGTAGAATATCAGTAAGCCGAAGTAACTTTAATTTATACGATAATAAAAATTGGGAAAAAGATTTTCTTTGGTATGAAGAAAAAACACTTGCTTTCAAAAAAGCTTTTTGCCCATTTATAAATATTAATTAATGCGTTCAATGTACCAGTTACTATTTCCAAAATGGTTGAAGTTCCAATGGAGTTCAAAGTAAAAATTAAACTCCAATGAATTGTCATCTTTGAAGTTCCAAGAATATTTATTTAATTGTGTTTTGCGGTAACTTTCAAACGCCTCCTGAATTTCTTTGGCAAACTTTATCCTGAATTCAGAATACGGAATATCAAGTGTTTCTTTAGTCAATTTATTTTTCAAAATCATCTTCAAACCCTCTAATGTTATCAAGCTCTATGTTATAGCGTTTGCCGTTTTTATCAACACAAGTTGCAAAATCTACTGTTTTATCGGCAAACTTGTTTTCCCATAAGCAAATCAGTAGTCCGATTTCTTGTGTTTTAAGATTTAAAATCTTTGTCCCATATAATTTATAATCTTTTTCAACCATAATTTATCCTTTCGTTATTTTAATATCTGCGTATATCTCATCAGGTTTTTCAGGATCAATCAAAAAATCTTTATCAAACACATATCTTTCGCCATCCGGTGCAACGCAGCCGACAATATTATGCTCGCCAAAGCAAACAACCGTAAAATATTCGCTATCTTTTTCAAACCAGCCTTTAAGCTTTTTTAATCTGTATTTTTTACCGATTTCAATCATTGTATGCTCCTTTCAAGCTACACCATTCATCGCTCTTTCAGGAGCAAACATCAACTTAAAATCCAGAAAACGTATCATTCAGACACATTTGGGACTTGATGTTTCTGCGAAACAGAGTTATCCTGTGTGTACCAAAACTTTATTTACCCTGAGGTTAGTTATGAAAAAACAAACATTGGCACAAGATGCCTTTAAACTTTATGCTGAAAATTTTATGTCGTTAGAAGATATCGCGATGAAGCTTCATTTGAACGAAAGAACGCTCCGCCGATGGAAAAAGTCTGATAATTGGGAAACCAAAAGAGCGGAATATCTTCGCACAAAAACAACCTTGCACTCGGATTTATATGATTTTACCCGAAGTTTGATAAATTCTATCGAAAAGGATATGGAGAAGAACGGTAAAGTCGAGCCTGCAAGATATTATGCCGTTACTAAAATGCTGAAATTGATTGGTCCGGTTAAATCTTATGAGGATGAAGTGTTAAACGAAAAACAAAAAACTAAAGAGGAAAAGCCGAAAGGTTTAACACCTGATGTTATACGAGAAATTGAGGAACAAATTCTCGGCATAACACACGAAGAAATTTGTGAACACGATTTGAACACCGATTAAACACCTTTTAAACGGCATTTAAATTTTCAACTTCTTTTTCGTGGTCTATAAAGAATGCATTTAAAACATCAGCATCATTTCGCAGGTGCTTAACAACTGGCGCAAGATTATAACATTCTTCAATCTCCGGTTGATTTGCAACAAAATAATCAATTACAACTGCTGTGTTATAAATATTCTTCGACCACTTACTTAATTGCTTGAACTCTTTTTGAGTGATATTCAATCCGACTTTTTCCATACTTAATCCTCCTAATATCAGAAAACACAATACCTGGAAGTATGTAGAAAAGCCAGTTTTATTTTAAATTTTTACATATAAACACAAATATAATCAATTATTTAAAAGGGAGTGATATTCTTTCCATTTTGGCATAAATTGTTCTTGTAAGTCTCTAAATTCTTGTGAATGTTTAGGGAATTTTGTATGTAATAATTCGTGTAAAATAACATATTCTAAACACTTTTTAGGTTTTTGAACAAGTTGTAGATTAAGCCATATTTTTTTACTTTTTATACTACAACTTCCCCAACGTGTCGTCATATTTCTTGTTCCATAAGTTGAGCAATGTATATTTGTTTTACTTTCGAGATTCGGTAGAATTATATCTATTTCATCTCTTAAAATATTTCTGTACCAATTTTTTACAAGATTAGTATATTGTTTTTCAGTACAATTATCTTTTAAATTCATAACAACATTATTATTGACAATTTGAATTGAGTTTCTATTAATACCTTTTTTTGATATTAATTTATAATTCGTTCCAAATATATTAATTTTTTTATTCTTTTTTAATTTTAAAATTGAATCTTGCATATTATTTTACTGAACCACTAAATCATTGACTAATGGCATTATTTTATCTAATTTTTCAACAATTCTTTTCTGTTCTTCTATTGGTGGAAGCGGAACTAATAAATTAGTTAAACTATTTGCATTTAAAGTTTTTCCTTTTATTGCTGATTTAAAATCACCTGATTGCGATATATAAGGTAATACTTTAAATAAATAATCTCTTGTTATATTGTCTTTTTCTACAAAAGGAAATATTGATATAATTGCTTCATTGTGTAACGCATCAATATCAAGTATTGCGACTTTTCCTATTGTCAATTTAAAACTCATTATAAGAGTACCTTTTGGTGAAATTTTTTCCGAAAAAGTATTTTTAAATCCATATTCAGAAATTTTTACTGATGTTGAAGTTACTGTTCCATCATTTTCTATATCACCAATTTTTACCCAGGGATAGTCATTGCCATAGGACTTAATGTCCGTTTTGTCCGGAGTTTTTCCCATTCTGAAATCAACAATATCGCCAAATCTAACCCATCTCCATGTGTCAGGAATATCAAAAAGCCCTTCATCTATAACTTCTTGGGTGGTTTTAGTATTATTTAGAAGATTTTTTTCTTTTCTTTCATTTTTTATACTTTTTGACAATTTAATATAATCTTCAACATTTGAATCTGTTTCTAATTGTTTTGATAACTCTCCTTGCAAGGCACTCTGAATAATTGATTGTCCTATTTCTTTTTTGAAATTTTTATTTAATTCTTCAAACTTTTCTTTTTTTTCATTGTGCATATTAGCAGATGTTAATGTTTCGTCACCTTTTAATAAGTTAATGATATTTTCTAATTGTTTATTAAGAGTATTTTCAATAGAAGTTCTATATTCTTTATATTGTTTTATTGTTTCGTCTGGCGAAAGCACAATTTTTTCTTCATTAGGATAACTACACAAATCTAAATTATAATTTCTATTTTCAATTTCCTGGATAGTATATTTTTTAGATTTCCATGTTTCGGTCATAGATTCATCTTCTTTTTCATCTTTAATTTCTTGACGATTATTCCACCACTGTTCAACACAATCCATATCTTCAATAGTAATGGGGTGTGTTTTATTAAAATGCTTAATTCCTTTCGGCATATCCATACGATAATACCAAATTTCTTTAGTTGGACCGGATTTATCAAAGAATAGTAAGTTCGTTGGAATAGATGCATAAGGAGCAAATACTGAACTTGGTAATCTAATAATGGTGTGCAAATTGCATTCTGCAAGTAATTTTCTCTTTAAACTATCCTTTTTAGTGTTATTATTATCGCTTATGAATAATGAATCGGGGAGAACCAAACCACATCTTCCATTCTCTTTTAAAGAATAAATAATTCTAACTAAAAACATATCTGCTGATTCTGCGGATGCCAAATCGTCAGGGAAATTTTTTAAATCTTGTTTATTAAAATCACCACCGAAAGGCGGATTCATTAAGATACAGTCGTAGTAATCATTTTTATCAAGGTCTAATACATTTTTTGCTAAACCGTCACCGTGATTAATTTTGGGATTATCTATATCGTGGAGTAACATATTCGTTAATGACAACATATATGGCAATTGTTTCCACTCAATTCCATATATGGAATCTTGTATTGTTTTAGTATCTTCCGCTGTTTTAACTTGTTTTTGTAATAACGTAATTGCTTCAACCAAGAATCCGCCTGTACCACATGCAAAATCTGCAATTTTTTCTCCAAGTTTTGGAGCAATATGTTCAGTTATAAATCTTGTTAATGCACGAGGCGTATAAAATTCACCCGTTGCCTTACCACCTTTTTGTAATTCTTGCAAAAAGGTTTCATAAAATTCATTAAATTCGTGTCTATCTCGGTATTCGTCAAAATCTATATCTGCTATTTCATCAATTACTTGGCGAAGTTTTACCCCATCTTTCATATAATTTGACGTTTCATTCATAAATAATTTTACGGTATTCGCCTTACTATTATTTCCATCGGAATCAAATGTATAGTTCTTTCCTTTATATTCAATGGTTTCACCCTTTAAAAAAGGAAATAATTTATCATTAACAAAAGTGACTAAACCTTCTCCAGATAATCTTTTTTTTATGTCTTTTGGAGCCGCCCAGTCTCTAAATCGAAATGGTTCAGGAATAACTGGTTCATAATCATCATTTAATTCCCATTCTTCTTCTTTATAATCAAAAACTTTAAGGAATAATATCCAAATCAGTTGCGACATATATTGTGCTGTACCGCTTACCCCAGCATCACCATACATTATTTTAGTTGTCTTTTTTATTAGAGCCGTACCGTTCATCAATTACTCCTTAAACATAATTTCTTCAATTTTATTGATTATTCTTTTGAATTCTTCTTTACCGCCAATAGCCATTACTGCTGATTTTTTAGTGTAATGATTACTTCTAAAAGCATCTACTTCAAATATTGCAACTGTTTTTAAGTCATAAAAATCGGTATCAAGATAACATTTCAAAAGAATAGTAACGATTTTTTGCTGCTCTTCATTTAATGTTCCAATAAATTGACGGCATTTTTCAATTCTTTCTTTTTTATCTGGAATTTCAATACCGTATCCATAATATGCTATAAGATCATACCAATCTGCATTTTCACCGATTTGCTTTTTTAGGAATTGTATAATTTTTTGATCTACTAAAATTTCGTTTATAAATTGAGTTTTATTTGTTGAATTAAACCAAGCAGATCTAAACTCATCATAAGTTTTATAAGCTTCATTTATATTATTTTTTGCAAAATCTTCAATAGTTTGTTCTTTATTTGTTGTTAAATCATCGTTCAAAAATCTTACTATTTTACCGGCGACTTCTACTTCAACCCCTTTGATTCTAAATCTTTCTGTTTTTGTTTTAGTTTCACCTTTTTTGGGTAATGGAGCAGAATTGCCATCAATTACTTCAACCGTGCCATCAAAATCAGGGTCATCAAAATTTCTATAATTTCCTCTGAAATCCATTATTGTGAAGTGAGTTTTAGATTTTTCTTTACCATCAACTTCATAGTGCGCTTCGATACGTGTACCTCTACCAATAGTTTGTTTAAATTCGGTCATTGAACCAATGGATTTATCAAGAACAATAAGTTCAACCGTTTTTGTATCAACTCCTGTTGATAGTAGTTTACTTGTAACTGCTATTACCGGATATTTTTGTGATTTAGATGAAAAATTTTTAATCTGATCTTTTCCTTCTTGATCATTGGCTGTTATTCGCATTATGTACCTGCTATCTTCTGCAACCAAATCGTTATTCAAATTTTTTAACGCATTTACCATTCCACCAGCGTGTTCTTCTGTTTCACAAAATACGATTGTTTTTGCAAATCTATCTGTTTCTTTCAAATATTCTGTTATTTTTTGTGCAACTAACTCTCTTCTATCGTCTATAATTAACTTTCTATCAAATTCTTTTGCAGTATAAAGCCTATCTTCAAGCGGTTTTCCATAAATATCTTTTTCGCCATGTTTTGGTTGATAACCATCTCTATCCACGTCAAGTTCATATGCAATAACTGTGTATGGAGCAAGAAAGCCATCTTCTATTCCTTGTTGTAAAGAATATGTAAAAATAGGATCTCCAAAATATGTAATATTAGAGCCAAAAGAAGTTTCTTTTGGAGTAGCAGTTAAACCTATCTGAGTTGCACTTCCAAAATATTCTAATATTTCATGCCAACTTTTTTCTTCATTCAAAGAGCCTCTATGACATTCATCTACAACTATTAAATCAAAGAAATCTGGTGGTAAATTTTTATAATAATTTTTTGTATCATCTGATTCAAAATAAAGTTCGCTTTCTTCATCATCTGATTTTCCACCTTTTAATTGAGTATAAAGTGATATAAATATTTCATATGCAGAAAGCATCTTTACGTCTTCCTGTCTTTTTAAAGAATATTTTTCACCAATCTTAACCATTGAGCTTTGATTAAACGCGACAAAATCAGTCATTGTTTGATCGGCTAAAGCATTTCTATCAACAAGGAATAATATTTTTTTCTTTAATCCCATTTTATGCAATCTGTAAATAATTTGCATAGCGACAAATGTTTTACCTGTCCCTGTTGCCATAACAAGTAATTCTCTATTTTTACCTTCTGCAATTGCTTTGATTACCCTATTAACTGCAATTCGTTGGTAATATCTTGGCTTTCTATTTCCTAAAGTATAATATGGACTTAAAATTATTTTTTGTTGTTCTTGTGTTAAATTTTCATTTTTTACATATCTATTCCATAATTCATCTGAAGTTGGGAAATCTTCTAGTGCAAACTCCCTATTTGTTCCCATTTTAATATCTTCTTCATGAAATAATTTTCCATTTGATGTATATGCAAATGGAACATCTAAAAGTCTTGCGTACTTAAGTGCTTGGCTAACACCATCGTTTATATCATGATCGTATCCTTTTGCTTCGACAAGAGCTAATGGATAATTACCTTTACAGAGCAATAAATAATCTACTTTATTTTTTTTGCCTCTTTCGACACTTCCATCTTCTTTTACTTTAATTCTTCCATCTGTAAAATAATAACCGCTGACATCTAAACCAAAGTCATTTCTTGAATATTCCATGACAATTTTATCACCTTCATTACACCATTTTTTCTTTAATGCCGGTGTAATATAGTTTAATTTGGTTGTTTCTTCATTTTTTTCTTGTTCTTCAATGTCATCAATTGGTTTCATTTTGTTCTCTCTTTTTTTAGTTATTCTAACATAAAAATACTAACAGTTCCTGTATGTATCATACAAGAATAACGTGTCAAAAACGGACAAATTAAAAACTACAAGGATGTGTAATATTATAATTCATATTTATTAGCATGATATAATATTATGGGGATTAACAATGTGTCATGGAGGTTTATAGTGCCGCAGGAAACTCAAATTATAGAAAATGATACGCAAGAATATCATAATCGAGCTCATTATGGCTATGAAAGTAATAAAGATATTCCAATATCAAAAATTGATAAAATCGAGATTGAAAAATTTAGAAGTTTATCTGGTAGAGAAATAAAATTAGGTAAACACTTAACAATCATATCCGGCAAAAATGGAACAATGAAAACTACTCTAATGGGATTAATTGCGCATCCATTTTCTAATGACGCTAAAGATGCTTTTGGTATTCCATTAAAAACAAACTTAGGTGATGTATTTAAATTATCGAAAAAATATGATGATGAATATAGTTATAATGTTTGCTTTACCTCAACTAAAAACGAAAAAATAAAAGAAACTGTAAATATTGATGTAGTTGGCGATAGGCATAGAATTGTTGTTTCTGGTCATGGCAAAGGTGATGGTAATTTTATTTTAAATACATCCTTCCATAATTTAGGACGTTTAAATCCAATAGTTGAAACTAGTGCAAATGAAAAAGAAAATATTTCGTTGACAAATGAAGAACAACAAGAACTTATAAAGTTTTATGGATATGTTTTTGTATCGTCAAACCATGAAAAATTTTTAGCCGTATCTGATGATAAGAAAAAGAAAACCTTTGGTCCTACTGGCGAAAAAGCAACATATGATTTTAATTCTATTTCCTCGGGAGAAGATAATATAGGCTCAATTTTTAATAAATTAGTAGCTTTTGAGCGTGCTGGAAATGGTGGGATATTGTGCATTGATGAAATTGAAGCAAGTTTGCATCCATCGGCACAAGTAAATATAATTAATTATTTGTATAAATGGGCTCAGGACAATGATGTTCAAGTTGTTCTTACAACGCATTCTCTACATATTATTCAAAATATATACCTTAATAAAGGTAAAGAATTAGAAGAGAATGGGATTGTTATTAATTTTATTAGTTATTCACAAGCAGGCAGTGATAAAAATTATGCAATAATATCAAATCCTGAATATTCTTTGGCATATCAGGAATTAACCCTTTCAAAACCAGAAGATATAACAGAAAAACATAAAGCAACGGTGTATTGCGAGGATAAAATTGCCAAACATATGCTTAAATCTCTTCTCGGACAAAAAATTTGTGGGTTAATAAAAATAGAACATAATCTCGATGAAGATGAAGTTAACAATGGGACTTCAAAACATCATTTGATAAATTTATGTGAAAATTTTCCACTTGTTATAAAACAAAGCAATTCTTTTGTTATATTGGATGGGGACGTAAAAGATGACGAAGTTGAAGGGATTGAAGATAAAACATTATTTACTAGATTACCAGATCCTGATTATTATGCGATAGAAAAGCGCATTCTTATATATTTATTAGAATTAGAGCCCAATAGTCCAATTTTTACCAAAATAGGTATATTGCAAGATAAAATTAAACAGGATTTAGTACAAGAGTGTCGAATAAATCCTCCTTCAATAGACAACATAAAGAGTGCAGATATAAGAAGTTGCAAAAAATGGTCTAAACTTGATGAGAAAATATTTAAGCAATGTATAACACAGTATTGCAGAGATTTACCAAGCGAGATAAAGAATGAGTTTAAAGCAAATTTCTTGGCATGTCTAAATCAAGCGAATGCTCGTTTGGGTTTACCACAAATCACATTATAATGCATATTAACATAAGAACACATAATATTTAAAAAAGATCATTTTTATGGGATAAATTTATAGTATGGTAAAAGCTTATAAGACTGAAAAAATTAATATTTCGCTTTTGGATTTGGATACACAAAATCCACGTTTTTTAATGCTTTATAATGATTCTCATTCCCAAAATGATATAATAAATTATTTATTAAAAAATGAAAATGCTTTAGAAATAGTTAAATCTATTTATGAGAATAAAGATTTTTTTGAAGATTCATTTTGTTATGTTATAGAACAAAATGGCAGATATGTTGTAAAAGAAGGCAACCGCAGGATTGCAGCATTAAAGGCCTTAGCTAAACCTTCAGAATACCTTTCTGATTCAAAATTTGAACCTTTTATTGTAGATTCTGTAAATTGTCTTATATATAACGATGTAAAAGCATTGAACGAAAAAATTTTTAATAGACATACGCAAATAGAAGTGAAGAGTTGGTCTAGGTTAGCACAAGGTGCCGCCATACAAGAATATTTAAATAAAGGTGGTAAGTTATCCGACTTAAAATATATTAAAGACTATAAAAATGTATATAGACTATTTAAATTATGGGAAGCTACTAATCAAATTGATTTAGAGCATTCTGCTAAGTTTAAAAACTTGTTAATTGAAGGAAAACGTGCAGCAATAATTGAAAGATTTTTTGGAAGAGAAGATTTATTAATGAGAATGGGTTTTTCTTTCAACAAGAATTTATCAATTAACATATCAGATATGAATGTTTTTACTAATTCAATAGATGCTTTTATAAAATGGTTAAACCCTTTAAACACAATTACTGCACATCATATTAATAAAAATACAATACAAGGATATTTTGATGAAGTTTTTTCACAAAACGGATACATTTCTCCTCAGACAAATCTTTTTGATTCGATTGAAACTAATAAAATTTCTGTAAAAACAGAAGATACCATAATAGAAAAAACAGAAGATCTTGAAACTGAAAAATCTGTCCAGAATGAAAAAATAATTGCTACCAGTGAAACAAAAGATAAAACAATAGAAGAAAATTCGTATAAACTCAAAATTAAAGAGAATAAATCGTTATTAGATCGAATAACTCTTTTCCCTACAAGTTTTAAATTAAAAATTCCAAAATCAAGAATTAATGATGTTTATCTTGAGATGAAAGATTTATCTGATAACAATCAAAAAGAATCGTTTTCCATAATGACAAGAATTTTCCTTGAATTTACCGTAGACGCATATGGAGATAATAATATAACTGGATATGATGAAAAAAGAAAAGATCCTAATAAATTTAAATTAAGAGCAAGAATCATATGTGTTGCTCAAGATCTGCATAATAAAGGGAAATTATCTGATAAGGAACTAAATTCAATTAAAACAACTATCGATAATGAAAAATCTCCTGTAAAAATAGAAGCATTAAACCAATATGTTCATAATTCTAAATTCAGCCCAGACGAGAGTTCCTTAAAAGTATTTTGGGATAATATTCGTCCATTATTTGAAAGGATATGGTGTTAATATGAGATACTCACCTTTAAGATATCCTGGAGGCAAAGGTAAAATAGCAAAGTTTATGAAACAATTTGTTAAAGCAAATTTTGACAAATTACCTGTGTATGTTGAACCATATGCTGGAGGATCAGAATTAGCGTTAACTCTTCTGATTGAAGGTTATGTAAAAGAAGTATGGATAAATGATAAAGACAATGGAATATATTATTTTTGGGACTCAATACTAAACTATACTGAACAGTTTATTCAAAAAATAGAAAACACACCAATAAATATCTCTACCTGGAGAAAACAAAAAAGTATTTATAAAAATCAAGATATGTATACTAATTTGGAAATCGGTTTTGCAGCGTTCTACCTCAATAGATGTAACTTCTCAGGTGTGATAAAAGGCGGTCCTATAGGTGGAATTAACCAAACAGGAAAGTGGAAAATTGACGCAAGATTTAATAAAGAAGACTTGATAAGAAGAATAAGAAAAATCGCTGAGTTTAAAGAATATATAAAGTTATATAATAAAGATACGATTGAATTATTAGAAGAAAACGAAAAAACTTTTAAAAAATGCCTATTGTATCTAGATCCTCCCTATTTTAGAAAGGGTAATCAGTTATATACAAATCATTATAAGTCAGGAGATCATGCCAGAATCGCTAATTGCGTACGCAAGTTAAAGGGCAAGTGGATTGTTAGTTACGATAATGTTCCTGAGATTGTAGATTTATATCAATTTGTAAAAGAAGATAAAATTAGGCAATTCAATATTTCATACTCTGCATCTGAAGGTAGAAATAAAAAAGGTACGGAAATAATGTTTTTTGCTTCAAAATCTATAATACCCGAATGCGCAATTTGTTGATTTTTATTATTTAAATGTTGTTTAAATGTAGTTTAAAATGTGTTTTATAATTGAACACAAAAGAATACGAAACTTATCAAAAAAGTATCAGTAACTTTGAGAATGAATTATCTGGGAGTTTGAGAGTTTATATCAGTTAGTTTTGAAAGATTTCCCCCGAAACTTAAAAAGTTTGAGAATTCTCTCAAACTTCCGGGGGTAGTTTTCTCAATCTCTCTGATAATCTACACCAATTTTCAATAATTTTTACACCATCATCTGAAATGGGAATTTCATTCCGGTTTCCGTTTTCTGTAATACTAAAAAACATATTATCCATACAATTGATTATAGCAAAAATAAATTAATATTTTGAGCATTTATAATCACATAAAATCATAAAATATCAGTTAGGCAGGTCGGGAAATAGTCGGGCAAAATGAAAAATTGCATTAAAAAAGACTTCACCCAAAATGGCTGAAACCTTTGCAATAAAAAACTCCCCAGGCTGGACTCGAACCAGCAACCCTTCGATTAACAGTCGAATGCTCCGCCATTGAGCTACTGAGGATTACTATCAACCGATTTATTTTCGGCTTATATTTAAAGTATAAACCAAAAATTTTTTCTTGTAAAGTACTTTTTATTTTTTTTGCGAGTAATTGAGTTAATAATTAGTATATGATATAATTTGGTTGATAAATATTTATAAGGAGGTTAATTATGGCAAATCCAACTTTGAGAGAAGAAGTTTTTAATTCTCATGATATGAATTCCGATGCTCTTGGCGTTGAAAAATCCATGACTCAAACAGGTACGTTGCTTAAAACTCTGTTTCTTGGCGGTTTACTTTCTATGAGCGCATTCTATACATGGTATCTTGTTGGCGCAGGTTTTGCGGATAAAGCAATCATGCTGATGACTGCCGGAATTATTGGCGGATTTATTACAGTACTCATTGCCTGCTTTGGTCCGAAAAACAAATACCTTTCTATTACAACATCAATTTATGCATTGTGTGAAGGGCTATTTTTAGGCGGCATTTCTGCTATCTTTAATAATTATTATCCGGGAATAGTTACACAAGCGATAGTGGGAACTATGCTGACAATTCTTGGTATGTACATCACATATTCGGTAAAAATTATCAGAGTAACTGATACATTAAGGAAAACTGTTTTTATCGCAACTTTTGCCGTTGCAGGGATTTATATTCTGCAATGGATTTTGATGTTTTTTCACGCATCAATTCCTCAAATCTTTTCCAATTCACCAATAGGAATTGGTTTTAGTGTAGTAGTTTGCGCAATTGCTGCTTTCAATTTACTTGTCGATTTTGATTTTATTGATCAATTTAGCGGCAGAACTCCAAACTATATGGAATGGTACGGAGCCTTCTCTCTTATGGTAACCATTGTATGGTTGTATATGGAAATTCTTAGGTTACTTGCAAAATTAAATAGCAGAAGATAATTTTCAATATTCTATTATCAATTTTATATATTACAAAAAGCCAATATTCATATTGAATTTGGCTTTTTATTTTTATATGTAATTTCGCCATAATAACAAACCGGAGAAATTATTAGCCGAATAAAAATTAATTTAGACCGATGAGCATCAGACATATCAATGCAATTGGCACCACAAATCTTAAACCGGCATCAAATAATAATGCAAAAAATTTATTTTTTATTATATTAATACCTTTTATTTTTAAATACCAACCGGAAATAATACACAGGAATAAAGTGTTTAACGGAAGCATCAGATTTGATGTCAGAAAATCTAGAAATTCAAAAATTGTTTTACCTAATATTTTAAAATCACTAAGATAGCCAAATGATAAAGTTGCAGGAATCGCAAGAACAGAAATCACAATAAATAATATAGTACAAGCTTTTGCCCTGCTGATTTTAAATCTTTCGACCATTGACGCACAAGGTCCTTCAACAATACTTATCCCTGATGTAATTGCAGCACACAATAAAAGTATAAAAAATGCGAGAGACACAATATTACCATAAGGGATTTGAGAGAAAATTTTTGGCAATGTAACAAAAACCAAACCTGCTCCGGAATTTGGTTCCATATTAAAAGAAAATACAGCAGGGAAAATCATTATTCCTGCAAGAATTGCAAATGCCGTATCTGATAAAATTATTGTATAAACAGATTTCACAAGTGATTTATCCTCTTTTATATAGCTGCCGTATGTCAAAAGTGCGCCCATACCAATACTAAGCGTAAAAAATGCCTGTCCAAGTGCGGCCAAAACCATATGAGAATTTAATTTTGAAAAATCCGGTTTGAACATATATTCCAATCCAATATTTGCATTTGGCAAATTGATTGAAATTATAACCAAAAATATTAGTATTGCAGCTAACAACGGCATTAAAATTTTATTTGTTGCTTCAATACCGTTTTTAACTCCTTTTGCCGTAACAAATATACAGATAAACAAAAATAAAATAGTTAAAATACAAGGATAAACAGGCTGCTGAATAAAGTTTGAAAAATATTCTCCGTAATCATTGATATTAAAATTTAATATACTTTTTAATATATAATTTATAATCCATCCGCCAACTATAAAATAAAAAGCTGCAATAAGAATCCCCGTTATGGGATTTAACACTCCTAAAAACTTAAAATTACGATTAATGGATTCATATGCACCTATGCACTCTCTTTTGGTAAGTTTGCCTATATAAAGCTCATTTATAAGAGGTATAAAACATATCGTAGAGATTAATATAATATAGACCGCTAAAAATATAGCTCCGCCATTTTGCCCCATAATATAAGGAAATCTCCAAATATTACCTAAACCGACAGCTGAACCGATAGTTGTAACAATAAATGCGTATTTTGATGTCCAATTTGGTCTTTCCGACATATTTTCCTTGCCTTACATCTGAATTATTATACAAAATTTTAAAATTTGATACCATTTGTAAAGTTAAAAAACCTAATTTACACAAAATTATTTATAACTATGCATTAAATAAATCAAATAAAATTACAAAATGCTTATGCAATTATTAAGTTATATTAACAACATTCTTACAAGACTTCATTTAAGCTATAATGAGAAAATATACGATATGGCATCTCAAAATTTATTAAGATTCATTAAGGTTTCTGCAATTTTTATAAGCAAAATGTTTTTACATGATTAAGAGTATAAAAGCAATGTGTGCTTATAGAGAAAGAGTAACTTGAAAGGAGTTTACTATGACTATTGACGGAATTAATCCATTACAAGGGCAACAGAGTGGTGTTCCGACTGAAAGAATGTGGGGACAGCAACAAACACCGCAATTTCAGATTTGGAATCCTGCATCTCCAACTCCGCAGGGAGCGGGAACAACTTTAGAAAGAACTTCAACTCCGACTGCAGCTCCGGATGATAAGAATTTAGTACAACCATCTCCACACAAGGTTAAAAAAGGATGGTACCCTGCAACAAGTGATGCTAACCCTGCCATTACAGGGAAAGACGGCATTTTGGCTAATCAGGGTCAAAAAATTAAAGATTCAAAAGATCCGGCAGGTATCACAGCAGATGCAGTAATTGGAACAAAAGAATACACCGCAAAAACAGCTTTGGAAAAAAATCAGGTCAGAAAAATGATTATTGCAGCGAACCCTAGCGTATTTAATCCTGATGGTTCGCTAAAACCCAATGCTAATTTGGGCAAACTGGATATTCCATCAATGTCATATTTGTTGGGCAACGTTGATAGAACAAATCCGCACCGTAAACCAGTACCAAAAGGATTTTATCCTGCATTTTCAGATAAAAATGGTAATATCAATGGTTTAACCGAATCACAACTAAGACAAAATGAAGGTTCTAAGGGCAACGGAACTGTCGGAGCTGTACAGGTAATGAATGCTCTATTAAAAACCAAAGGTGCCGGCTTTATGAGCGGAGAAAGAAAAGCTGCATTATTGAAAGATTTATGCCGTAAAAACCCAAGTGTATTCAATGAAGATGGCTCAATAAAGAAAAATGCCGATTTAACAAAATTAGACGTACCGACATTGCGATATATGATGCAAACATACTCAAAATTGCCTGATGGTGCACATTCAAAGCCGGTTACATTTGGCAATAATGGTTATTATGCCGTTGGCAAAGGCGCAGACGCTAAATTTTACAGAGCAAACGGAATTGAAATTACATCTGCAGAATTCAGAATAAAATGTCCTTCGATTCATAGCAACGTAACAGGGGCATAATTAAAATATAAGCATTATAAAAGAGCCGTCTTACTCTGATAAGACGGCTTTTTTATAATAAAATTTATAATATTGTAATATTATCTCTTGTTATTATAGCATCATAGTTTTTGAAACCAAGAATTTCTACAATACTGTCTGAATGGCAGCCTATAACTTTCCTGCATGATTCGGAATCATAATTTACAATTCCTCTGGCAAATTCATTACCTTTTGCGTCCAGAATTGAAATAACATCTCCTTTTTTAAATTCATTCTTTACTTCAACAACGCCTATTGGCAATAAACTCTTTTCATCATGAATGAGCGCATTTTTGGCACCATCATTTACGACAATTTTACCGATAATATTTGTTGCATATCCTATCCAGCGTTTTTTATCTGATAAATTTTCATTTGACGGTAAAAACATTGTACCAAAGTCTTCGCCGTTAAAAATTTTCTTTATAATAAACGGTTCTTTTCCATTTGCGATTAAAACTTTACCTCCAAACCTTGTTACCAGCCTTGCAGATAGCAACTTTGATTCCATACCGCCGCGTCCGCCATCAGAAACTCCTGAAGCTAAGGAAATAATTTCATCATTCACTTCATCAACTTCTTTAACCAATTTTGCTTTTGGATTATCCTTTGGATTACTGTCATAAAGACCATTTACATCAGATAAAATTATTAATAAATCTGCATCAAGCTCACTTGCCACAAGCGCAGATAACTTATCATTATCTGAAAAATTAACCTGCATTTCAATTTCCGGTGCGCGGGAAATAAGTTCTATTGTTGAAACAGTATCATTTTGATTTACTATCGGAACAGCACCTAATTCAAGAAGTTTATTAAATGTTGTACGCAGACTTAAATAACGCTCTCTTATAGAAAAATCATCTTCTGTCAAAAGGATTTGAGCAGCCGTTAAACCGTATGTATCAAAGCCGTTTTCATATACAGACATCAATTTGCATTGTCCGATGGCAGCGCATGCCTGTTTTAGCGCAATACCTTTTGTATCAGGCAAGTTTAAACGCTTTTTACCCATTCCTACAGCACCTGAAGTCACTACGATAACTTCTTTCCCAGATTTGACAAGATTTGCAATGTCTTCAATAAAAGTATAAACCCTTGGCAATGAAATAAAACCTTCATCATTTCTTAAAATGTTTGTGCCAAGTTTAATAACAATTCGTTCCGCTTTGATAAAATCTTTTCTTTCCATAAACAGATTTTAACATAAAATATAAAAAAGTCCTATACAGGCGGATTTTGTTACCTGCTGATCTCCAACAGGTGGGTGAGAACCCTGAGTAATCCGTTTCCCGCTGGCGATATAATATCGGCGGGTTTACTTCAATCTCGATGGAGTTAACTCTCCCTATTTAATAAAATGTAGGAACAAAATTAACACCTGCATAGAACTGAATACATAATATCATGCCATTTGAACTTTGGCAATAAACTATTAGAAAAACTTTTTACCCTATATTAATAACATTTTTGAGAAATTGTAAATAAAAGTAAATAAATTTGTGGAATATAATTGTTTATGTTACACTATTAAAGTAGTTAAGTTGGGGTATAAAGTATGCTGGTCGATTCAATCGGATACTTGAAAAGGGCGAATAATTCTGCCAATGCGGATATTAAAAAGGCTCAGATTAAGCCTTATGTAAATCATTATCTGAACGATATAAGCGGTCAGTCTTTTGCTAAGAACATGGATTTTAATGCGGCAAAAACTTCCTCTAATTCAATCATAGGAAAACTTATTAATTTATTTGCTTAATTTTTCACTGAATAATTTTTTTACTAAGCATGAACATATTGCAGGTATTGCGGATATCACAGTCAATACAGGGACTATACTTGTTGATTGGGCTATAAAGCCTACAACTGACATGATTATTGCAACAACTCCCCAGGAAAAACCGTTTATAAACCCACCGATTATGCTTTTATATTCAGGAATCACATTTTGAGCCAAATTCATTGTGATAGGAGTAGCAAACATAGTTACAAAACCCATAACAGCAAAAATCACAAATGATAATATTGGCATGCTTTTATATGTGAGCATAAATAAAATCATAAGAGGGAATGTTGTAATCATTGAAAAATAAAAGACATTTGCAGTACCGATTTTATGCTCAAATTTTGGGCTTAATAATGATGCGATTCCGCCAAGAAATATAAAACAAAATAATGCCAAACCTATCTGAAATTTAGAATAACCCTGAGATTTCCACAAGAATGGAAGCAATATAGAACAAGATGTTGTCATCAGTGACTTTAACATGGCTATTACATTTAAAATATTTAATTTTCGGTTTGACAAAATATCTTTTATAGCTTTTGCAAAGTTTATATTTGGCTTAGGAGTTTTTTCGTTTGAGAATTTCGGCACCATAAAAAACATAATTACGGCCCAAATAACTCCGAGTAACGCAAGAAAAGGCATTTTATTAAGTCCAAAATATTGAGCGATTGCAGATGAGAACAACGGTCCCATTGAATAACCTAATGTACCGCAGGCAATAAATATTCCCATATTTCTGACGATATCAGATTTTGAGAATTTAGATATCAACCCCAAAGATTGCGGGTGAAAAAGACTTGAACCAAGACTTCCAAGCATTATAAACAATACCATATTAAAAATATTCTGGCTTGCCGGTGCAAACGAAATAAACACAGATGTAAATATTAGTCCCCAAAAGATTAATGCCCTTTTGCGCATATTATCAGCAAAAAAACCAAAAAATGGCTGCAACAAAGATGAAAATATATGCGAACAACTCAGAATAATTGTTGCAACAGGCATAGAAATCTTCACCTGTTCTGCAATAAACGGCATAATCGGATTTAGAAATCCGGTATAAATATCATTTATAAAATGACCTCCGCAAAACCATATTTGCGGTTTTCGTTCTTCTTTAGTGTAAATCATAGAAATATTTTTGCACTAACAAATTACATTTGCAAACTTACTTGCTTACTGATATATCACAAACAGATTCTATTTTTGTCAAAGCAAGCTCAATCTGCTCCAAAGCAAAATATATCGGAACTAAGCCATCTATTTCTTCGTGATAGTCTATATAACTTTGGGCAAGTAATACATTACTTCTGATTACTGTACAGGCATCATTTATTAAACTAATATTATTTTCTTGATTACTTCCACTTTTCTTCATACTTACTTCCCTTATTTTATTAACAAATATTGCTAAAATTACTTAATATACGCATATATTACTATTTATATACAAATATGTCAATTTTTAATGATAAAAATATTAAAATTTAATTATGATAGTAAACAATATTTCAACATTGATTGGTAAAAAGAGAATGACAAAATCTGAAACTGCGAAACTGGCAGGATTAGATTATAACACTGTTGATAACCTGTATCGTGACAAAACAAAGGGTATAGAGTTTGGGACAATGAACAAGCTCTGTTTTGCTTTAGATTGCACGCCTGGAGATTTATTCAGCTATATTCCGGATTAATTTAAATCCAAATATTGCGGTATAATTTCAAAAAAGTCACCAACAATTCCTGTATCTGCAATGTCAAAAATCGGGGCATTGGGGTCATTATTTATTGCAATAATGTGTTCAGCTTTATCCATTCCGACAGTATGCTGGATTGCGCCTGAAATTCCGCATGCAATGTAAACTTTTGGTCTTACCGTTTTACCTGTTTGACCAACCTGAACAGAATGCGGAGCTAATCCGTTTTCAACTGCAGGTCTTGTAGCGGCAACAGAGCCGCCGATTTTATCTGCAAATTTTTGCAGTAATTCAAAACCTTTTTCATTTTTTAGCCCCATTCCGCCTGCAACAACAATATCAGCATTATCAAGATTATTAATCTCATTTTCTACAGTCTTTTTAAATTCAAGAATTTCAACATGATTTTTCAAATTATTTATGATTGATGAATCTTTTTTAATAAATTCGGTCTGCGCATTATAATCTACACTGTGAACTTTGAATACATTTGGTCTTACAGTCGCCATTTGCGGATAATTTTTGCACAAAATTGTAGCCATAAGTTCTCCGCCAAAAGTCGGACGGGTAGCCGCAAGCTGACCTTTTTCATTTATATCAAGTTCTATACAGTCCGCAGTCAGACCTGTATGTAATGAACTTGATATTCTCGGTGCCAAATCTCTGCCCTGATTAGTTGCGCCAATAAGAAGTATTTCAGGTTTAACTTCTTTTAC
This sequence comes from uncultured bacterium, assembly GCA_902794035.1. Classification (GTDB taxonomy): domain Bacteria; phylum Cyanobacteriota; class Vampirovibrionia; order Gastranaerophilales; family Gastranaerophilaceae; genus Zag111. Next base: position 37,293 of record CADBFN010000002.1, on the reverse strand, counting down.
CAAATTTACAAAAAGCTTTGAATAATATTCGGTTGAATATTTTTCAAGACGGCTGTCCTCAAAGTAATAAACCTTATTTACGCCCATATTCATAAAAGCATCTTTAAAGCCTTCAATAGAATCAGGTGAAGCAAAACAAACAGCACTTATTTCAGCGCCTCCTAATTTTTGAGATAACTCATGTGCTTTTTCAAGCAATTCAAAAAATACCGTATGAATATAATTATCACAGGTCAATTGAGCATATAACATTATGCCGGAATTATTTTCATCAGGCATTTTTTACCTCCAAACTTTTAATTTTTTCGTCTAAAAGTTTTGCACTTTCTTCAGCCGAAAGTTCAAATTTTTGGGCATTATGGTTTGACATATTGCGAAACGCTCTGCTTACATACGTCGGAGAACCTTTTAATCCGACCTGTTCAGGTTCAAGACCTATAACTTGCGCATCACAAATTCTTATTTCCTGTTTTGATGCAAATTTAATACCGTTTATTGTGGGGCGTCTTGGCTCAAATTTGCTTTCTAATACACAAATAAGCGCAGGATAAGTCGTTTTTACACGTTCGATACCGTCATCTAACACTCTTTTTAACTCTATTGAATTTTTATCAACTTTTTCAAATTTTTGAGTATAAGTAACCTGAGGAATATTTAAAAACTCTGCAATACAAGGCCCAGTTTGCGCAGTATCGCCATCAACCGCAAACTGCCCGCACACAACCAAATCAAAATCGGGCAATTCAGATTTAATTGCAGATGAAATAGTTTTTCCAGTAGCATAAGTATCAGCACCTGCAAATTTTCTGTCTGAAATTAACACCGCCTTATCACATCCTATCGCAAGGAGTTTACGAAGCATATCAGTTGCCTGATTTGGTCCCATCGTAAAAACAGTAATCTCAACGTCATTCAGCTGCTCTTTAATTTTAAGAGCAAACTCGGCAGCGTAAACATCATAAGGATTTATTACACTTTCAACTCCTTCACGCTGAATTGTATTATTTTCAGTCCACCTGATATCTGTTGTATCAGGAACCTGCTTTACACACAATGCAATTTTTAACATATAAACTCCTGTTAATATTGATAATAGAAGTGAGAAGTGAATAGTGAACAGACCTTTACATATTTTGTGATTATATATGTGCTTTAGCACCGATAACAACTATTCACTTTAAATTTCCTAACTTATTTCTTTGCGGCTTTTTGTTTTTGATTTGCATTTAACAACGCATCATATGCCATTAAATACATTGCACATTTTTTTACACTTGCAACATACCATGCGCATTTTTCTCCCGAACAAACCATATCAATACCTGTTCCGATACTTGTAAGAGGGCAACTTTTCATTTCTGCCATAATTTCTCTCCTTATACTCTCTGCTTCAGTAAATTACAATTCTCATCACGTTTACGCTCTTGATCTTTGTATATTTTAGTTCTGTTAATAACTTCATCAAAATCAATTTCGTGAGCATTAAAATCAGGGCCATCAACGCAGGCAAATTTCGTTTTTCCGCCGACTGTAACTCTGCAAGCCCCGCACATTCCCGTTCCATCAACCATAATAGGGTTCATGCTTGCTTCAGTATAAATACCCTTATCTCTTGTGAGTTCCGCAACAGCTCTCATCATAGGCATCGGACCTACTGCGATTACATAATCAACTTTTTCTCTGTCAATAATCTGCTGCAAAACAGTTGTACCAAATCCTTTTATACCGTAAGAACCGTCATCGGTTGTCATATATAGTTCGGTACAAGCATCTTTCATTTTGTCTTCCCAGAAAAGCAAATCTTTTGTTCTTGCACCTGAAATCATATAAACTTTGTTTCCTGCTTCTTTTAACGCTTTAGAGATTAAATAGCAGGGAGCAGCACCGTATCCGCCTGCAACACAAACTGCCGTACCGTATTTTTTTATATCGGTAGGTTTTCCCAAAGGCCCAACGATATCAACTATTTCATCACCTGCATTGAGTTGTGCAAGTTTTTTGGTTGAATAACCGACAGCCATAAATACAAGTGTTAAAATTCCTTTTTCTTTATCAACATCAGCAATAGTCAAAGGCACTCTTTCGCCTTCTTCTTCGACTCTGAAAATTATAAACTGTCCTGCCTTCGCATTGCGCACAACATAAGGCGCATCAATTGTTATTTCGTATTGATTCGGACAAATTTCCTTTTTTGATAATATTTTATATCCCATTTTTCTCTCCCTAATCTTATTTACAAATTATACTACAAATTTTGGCTTTTTCAAGTTGACCTTAAGGAGGTTTAATGAGATAATTCGCGTATGAATTATATATTTTATTTACTTATAGTAATTTCAATAGTAATCGGGGCGGTAAACGGCAAGTTGCAGGATGTTGTTAATGCTGTTATGAGCGGTGCGGAATTGTCAGTTAAAGTTGCTTTTTCTTTAATCGGGATTATGGCATTTTGGCTTGGAATAATGAAAATTGCCCAAAAATCAGGTATTATAGACTTTTTATCAAAAATATTAAAACCCGTTACAAAAGTTTTGTTTAACGAAATCCCGCCGCAATCTCCGGCCGTTGGCGATATTGCAATGAATTTCACCGCAAATGCGTTCGGACTTTCTAATGCCGCAACGCCTTTTGGCATAAAAGCAATGGAAGAATTGCAAAAAGAAAATAAAGACAAAACTTCGGCATCAAACTCAATGTGTTTATTTTTGGGTATGAATACCGCAGGTTTTCAGCTTATTCCGACAACAGTTCTTGCAGTTTTGGTCGGTATCGGGTACAAAAATCCGACAGAAATAATTGCACCAACTCTTTTAGTCACCATTATTGCATTTACTTTTGCTGTTGTATTATCAAAAGTTTTGCAAAAGGTGTGGAAAGTGCAAATGATAAACCCCCACCCTAACCCTCTCCCAGAGGGCGAGGGGATAATTGATACGGAGGGGAAAAATGACTAATATTTTGAACCTCATATCGCTTTGGGCTTTGCCTGCGTTGATTTTACTTGTTTTAACCGTCGGAGTTATTAAAAAAGTTCCTGTTTATGAAGAATTTACAGATGGTGCAAAAGATGGATTCAAAGTTGCAATAAATATCATACCTTATTTAGTAGCAATTATTGTTGCGATATCAATGCTTAGAGCAAGCGGAGCTATAGAAATGCTTGCAAATGCTCTTGCTCCGCTATTAAAATCGTGGCATATACCTGCAGATGTATTGCCTTTGACAATTGTGCGTTCACTTTCAGGCTCAGCTGCTTTAGGAGTATTTTCAGATATTGCAAACAACTTGGGACCTGATTCTTATGCAACAAAACTCGCCGCTATTATGGTAGGAAGCAGCGAAACTACCTTCTATGTTCTTGCCGTCTATTTTGGGGCGGTTAAGATTTCAAAAATCAGATATGCGCTATTAGTCGGGTTACTTGCCGATTTAGTCGGGATTATTTCAGCAGTTTGGGTATGTAATTGGATGTTTGGATAGCTTCTACCCAACTTTGAGAATATTCTTCCGCTTCATTTTTGACTATTGCCTTTACAAGTACGGCGTAATTTATGTTTATGCAGTCAATTTTTTCAAGTCTTTCTACGGTATAATCTCTGCCGCCACAGTTGTGACAAAATTTATCAAGCGGAACAACCTCTCCGTTTTTAACTGTTGCTATTTCTTTTAATCCGCAAGATGCACATCTGACAAGATACCATTGATTTTCAATTAATTCTCCGCAATCTGGGCAATAGTAATATTCCGCACCTAAAGGTACCTTATCGTGCGGACATTCTTTGCTAAATCCTAAAATCTGACTCCATTTCATATATTTTTTATAATGTTTATTTATCAAAAGTCAAAATATTCGATTTTCATGTTATAATGTAGGCAGCTAAGGAGTGAATTTATGACATTGAGAAACGAAAGAGTAAGAAAAGAACTGATGCGCGACATCTCTGAAATTCTGAGAAAAGAAATTAGAGGACTCAAAGGTGTTGTATCTATTGTTGATGTTGAGGTTTCTCATGATAATTCGTTTGCCAGAGTAATTTACAGTGTATTAGGCTCAGAAGAAGATATAAATACAACAAAAGAAGTTATTGAAAAATCAACCCCCAAAATTCGTTATAATGTCGGTAAACAGCTTCGCCTTAGATTAACTCCGGAATTAAAATTTGTATATACCAACGGTCTTGAAGAATCTTCAAGGGTAGTGGATCTTTTAAATAAAATTTCAAGAGGGGAAATTAAGTAATTGTTCGGCTTTTTGAATATTTATAAGCCTGCAGGAATGACATCATTTGATGTTGTTTCAGTTTTGAGAAAAATTACTCATATTAAACAAATTGGTCACAGCGGAACGCTTGATCCCTTTGCAACAGGGGTTTTGCCTGTGTGCATAGGCAAATCTACAAAACTTATTGAGTATTTGCCTGATGATAAAGAATATATTGCAACGGTAAAATTAGGCTGCGACACAGATACTTATGATTTAGACGGACAAATTGTAAAAACATATAACAAAACTGCTGATAAAGAAAAGTTTTGCAAAATTCTCAAAACTTTTGAAGGAGAAATTGAACAATATCCGCCCAAATATTCAGCAATAAAAGTAAATGGGAAAAAGCTCTATGAATACGCTAGAAGCGGGCAGGATATTAAGATAAAACCAAGAAAAGTATTTATATCAAAAATTGAATTGATAGACTTTAATGAAACAGAACAGATTGCTAAAATAGTTGTTGCGTGTTCTAAAGGTACATATATTCGTTCAATTGCATATGATATCGGGCAAAAACTTCAATGCGGAGGGCATTTGATTGCACTGGAACGAACAAAAGCAGGGATGTTTTCGGTTGAATCAGCAATAAAACTTGAAAATATTAAATCTGTTGAAGATGCCGAAAAAAATATCATTAATCCTTTAGAGGTTTTACCTCAGAAAAAATACAACCTTAATGATTCTGAAAGAGAAAGAGTTTTGCATGGGATGAGTTTTCCTGCCAAAGAAAAAAATATTTCCGATAATGATATTGTATTTCTTGTTTATGGTGGTAAAATGATTGCAGTTGGAATTAAAACTGAAAATGAAATCAAGGTAAAGAAAGTATTTGAGGTATTATGAAAAAAGTATTATTATTGTTAGGTTTATTAATTTGTTTTTCTACAGCTTCTTACGGGGCAGAATGTTCTTACACCTGTGTTGAAAAATATAATATGAATAACAAATTTTCTTCCTTTATCAGCAGTATAACAGGATTGAATTTTACAAGAACCAAAATTACTGAAGCTGTAATAAAAAAGGCGATAAATAATTCTGTAAAAGGCGGGAAATTAAACGTAAATATAGATTCGTACAGTGCAAAAGATCTTGCTAACGGAATTTTTAAATCTTTGACTATTTCAGGTAAGAATCTCAGCATAGATAATATCTATATTTCATCTTTAGAACTGAAATCATTATGCGATTTCAACTATATTGAGTATGACAGAAAAGGGAACCTAACTTTTAAAGAAGATTTCCCAATGTCATTTGAAATGCAGATATCTGCTGATGATATCAACAATTCAATGCAATCGGAAAAGTATAAAAAAATAATAAATAACGTCAATAAATTGGGCTTTGGCGGAGTAAAAGTTTCTTCAACCGAAGCTTCAATCAGAGGAAATAAATTTTATTATTCTTTTAATATAAGTATTCCGTTTATGAAAGACAGAAAAATTGAATTAACTGCAGATTTAAATGTAAAAGACGGTCAGATAGATTTTGGAAATACAAGACTTTCATCAAATTCGTTTAAACTTGATTTAAAAAAGATAGATTTTTTAATGCAATATTTAAATCCGCTTGATTTTTCAGTAAATATCTTCGATAATAAGAATGCAAAAGTTTACATAAGAAACATTGCGATAAAAAATAATATAATAACAACTGATGGTGTAATTATTATTCCTAAAGATTAAAGGTTTGAGATATGAACAAAAAACAAAGAGCATTTCTGGTTATTTTCGGAGTTTTTATTATCGCTGTTATTGCGGTTGTATTGCTTAATATACTTATGCCTAAACCTGAAATCAAGCCTGATGATATTGAGGTATCTAAGCGTAATGTACAGGAGCAGGAATTACCGACTCAGAATCCAAAATTAAAAACCAAAGAGTATGTGAATATCTATTTTATAGGTAAAAATTCTAATGACGAAGAAGTTTATAAAGCAGTCAGAAGAACATATAAAAGTGATGTTGATGGCTCCAGAATAAAATTCGCAGTATATGCTCTTATCGGAGGTCCAAAACCGGAAGAAACACAACTTGGAGTTTATACTGAAATTCCAAATTCAGCTCAGGTAATAAGCATTTCTGAACAATCTGACAGAGTTATAGTAAATTTAAATTCTTCATTCGTAAATGGCGGAGGAGCTGATAGTCTTTATAAAAGATTGTATCAACTTATAAAAACAGTAAAACTGAACTCTCAACTGCCGGTATATTTGTATATAGACGGACATAAAGCAGATGTCATCGGCGGAGAAGGAATAATGTTATCCCAACCATTGGGTGATAATTCGTTAGAAAATTAAAAATATGGCAGAACAAAATAAAGATTTAGAATATTATTTGAATTTGAATTGGACATTAATAGAGGGACAAGATTTGGATTTTGAAGGAAATCCTTATTGGTATATAGAAATTAAGGAAATTCCAAGTTTTACCTTTTGTGCCAAAACTTTAGCAAGAGCAAGAGAAAATTATAAACGCCAATTAAAATTATCACTAATGGTAATGCTTGAAAACAACGAGCACATAACAGAGCCCGGAGAAGAAGAAGACGAGCCGGATTGGGAAAGTCTTTGTCCGTAATGATAAAATTCTTTCTAAAAAAGTAAAAATTTGATATACTTTTAATTATGAGAAAAATGCAGAGTTTAAACGAATTATGTCAAAAGCTTTCAATTTCTGCGGCGACAGGGAAGAACTGGCTTAAGCTGGGGAAAATAGTTCCACAGCACACTCAAGATGGCAGCCCGTTTTTTACATCAGATTATATTTCAAGAATAATTAAAGAATTAAATAACTCCAAAGGCGGAAAGCTAAAAAGCAGGCGCAATAAATCATTTAAATCAGGTTTTGGGATGTATAAAACATATATTCCTGCAAATTCAAAGAATAATATAATTGTTGAGAAATTACTTGAGTACTGTTCAAATGAATCCATATATTTTGAACAATCAGAGCTTGAACAGATAATTGCGTACTACTCAAAACAACTCATAACACAATGCAGTGATAAAAATTATGACTTGTATAAATATCTGGCAGATGATATATCGACAAACCTAAATATTTTTAATAAATATCCGCAACTGAAAGATTTTAATTTTATTTACGAAAAAAATACAGATATATTAGGGTTACTTTATATATCTCTGAGAAACATCGGACAAAGAAAAAATCAGGGGGCCTATTACACTCCGACATTAGTTGTAAATAAATTAATTACAAAAACATTTGATAAATACCAAAACGGTACAGTAACAGATCCTTGCTGCGGAAGCGGAAACTTTATGCTTCAGCTGCCTGATAAAATAGAATACAAAAACATATATTTATCTGATATAGACGAATTAGGCGTAAAAATTTCAAGAATAAATTTTGCACTTAAATATAATATTTATGATAAAAAATTTTTATACAGTCATATTAAAGTTCAAAATTTTTTAACATCTGATAACTCTGAAAAATATGACTACATAATAGGAAATCCGCCCTGGGCATATAATTTTAGTGATAAAGAAAAAGATTTTTTGCAAAAAAAATATAAGACAGCTCAAAGAACAAATATTGAATCCTATGATGTCGTAACTGAAGAAGCTTTAAATAAATTAAATAAAAATGGGATCTTATCGTTTGTATTACCTGAATCTGTTTTGAATGTAAAAGCTCACAAAGATTTACGAAAATACATAATGGACAAAGCTTCAATAAAATATCTTGAATATCTTGGAGAAACATTTGACGGTGTTCAATGTCCGAGTATCATAATGACCTGCATCAATAAAAAAACTTTTAATACAAAAAACTTGGAAGTTAAGATTAAGAATAAAAATTTTATTATCCGAACTAATAGAAAAATAAACCCTGATATTTTTAATTTTACATGTGATGATGAAGAATACAAAAAATTAGAGCAAATTGAAAATATCCCAAACAAAATTACTTTAAAAAATAACGCAGAATTTGCGTTGGGTATCGTAACAGGGGATAACAAAAAATATTTGTCAAATCAAAAAAAATCAGATAATGAAAAAATAATTAAAGGTTCAGACATAGAAAAATTTAAAATTAAAAATTGCAAAAATTATATATTATTTACTCCTTCAGATTTTCAGCAATGTGCCCCTGAAAAAATGTACAGAGCAAAAGAAAAATTATTATATAAATTTATATCTAAAAAACCGATATTTGCTTATGACGATAAACAAACGCTAACCCTCAACAGTTGTAATATTCTTATTCCTAAGATTGAAGGACTTGATATAAAATATATTTTGGGTATTTTAAATTCAGATATAGTACAATTTTATTTTGAAAAAAAATTTAAATCGGTAAAGGTTTTGAAATCTCACATTGAACAAATACCAATCCCAGACGTAAAATATGAACAACAAAAACCGATAATAAATATTGTTGATAAAATTATATTATCCAAAAATAATACTGAAAAATTAATCAAAGAATTAAATTTATTGTGCAATCATTTGTATGGAATAAAAGAAACGGAGTAAAATTATGAGCGAAAAAACAGATAAAGCAAAAGAATTATTTAAATCAGGCTACAATTGTTCACAGGCGGTTTTGGGAGTGTTTTGTGAAGAACTTGGTTTGGATTTTGAAACAGCGATGAAAATAGCATCCTCCTTTGGAGGCGGAATGGGAAGAATGAGAGAAGTTTGCGGAACAGTCAGCGGAATATTTATGGCTGCAGGTCTTGCATTTGCAAGTGCAAGCGATTCTCCTGTTGAAAAAGGAGAGCATTATAAAAGGATTCAGGAACTTGCAAAACGATTTAAAGATAAAAACGGAAGTATAATTTGCAGAGAACTGCTGCAAGGGATAGAATCTTCCTCAGATCCTAAACCGAGTCCAAGAACTGAAAATTACTACAAAAAACGACCTTGTGTTGAACTTGTAGGAGATAGTGTTGAAATTTTTGAACAATATCTTAAAGAATCCAAATCTAAAGTTCAATAATAATAAATATAATATTACCCTAAAATACAGAAAAATTACCAATAATTCAGACTAAATTTTCTTTTAATATTTTTTTGAGAAAAGCCATGTCTGATAAATTAGAATATAAAAAAATGAATTTGGAAAATCTTGTCATCCTGTCGCAACAAGATAACTTTAAGGCGCTTGAAGAACTTATTAAAAAAGTACAGAAAGATGTATTTGCAACGCTTTCTTATATGCTAAAAAGTAATGAAAACATTTATGATTTAACTCAGGATGTATTAATGAAATTTGCAAGAAACATAAAAAATCTCAATAACCCGAAATGTTTTCGCGGATGGCTGAATCACATTACAACAAATGCTTATTATGATTACATGCGAAAAACGAAACGGAAACCGGAAACCATACCTTTGGAATATTCCTGCCCAAGTTCAAATTCAGATGCAAGCATTGAAATACCTGATAAGCGAAGTAAACCTATGGAAAAGTGTATTACTGCAGAATGCGAACATCAGGTAAAAAAAGCAATCCGAGGATTGCCTGATGCTTTTCGGATTGCAATTATTCTGCGCGAATTTCAGGGACTCTCTTACGAAGAAATAGCAAATACCACAAATGCAAGCATTGGAACAGTTAAATCACGCATATCGAGAGCAAGAATTAAACTTCAGAATGATTTAAAAAATTACACATAGGAGTAAATTAAATGGATATAAACTTAAATTGTAATCAGGTAGAAGCACTTATAAATTTTTATATAGAAGGGAAACTGGCACCTTCACTTAAATCTGAAATAGATGAGCATATTTCAAAATGTTCAAAATGCAGGCAAAAAATTGAACAGTTAAAAAATGTTTTATCGCAATATGAAAGCAAGAATTATAAAACACAAGATGAAAATTTAAGTCATGAGTTTATAAGTAAATTATCTGCATATATAGATAATGAACTTGATACAACTGATAATGTAAAAATTAAAAAAATAACCATTTCAAATCCGTCAGCAAGAAAAAAACTTGAATCAATGTATAGCTACCAAAAACTTATGCACTCTGTTTTTGAAAAAACAAAAAATAATACAAAATTTGACTACTCTAAAAATATTGTATCCGCATTAAATGAATCTTCTGACTATAATACTACATATTTCAGAAATATAATAATATTATTTTGCATTATTATACTTGCGATTATAAGCGGTTTTGCTTATCTATATTTTTAAATTGCCTCTATTCATAAATGCCTGCATATAGGTATGATGAATAGCAGCTCTTGCTTTATCCCTTGGGGTTTGCGGATTTTGCAGACTTGGATTAGGATTGTTGATACTTGCCAATGTTGTTTTTTGTCTGTGAGATGCATATAGATTTCTCAGTACAGGAGTTATAAAATTACAAGAAATTACAGAACCTATCGTTGTTGCAACAACGCCTAATCCATTATAAAATAATTCAAAACTTCTTTTTGGACTGCCTGTTAGTTTTACATCTTTAAATATATTAAAATCAAACTTACCTATTCTGTCTTTAAAACCATTTTTTATAAGATGATTTTTTACATTACTTGGAATCCATCTGCCTGTTTTTGTAAGCTTATTTGCAACAGATGTAAAAGATCTTGTAACAAAATAAAATGATAAAATATTAACACAGGCATCCATAAATTCCTGCGGAATAAGGAACATTTTTTGTTCCTTTGGTATTTTATCATTCATCATAATGCCTGCAATTTGTGCAGCAGAAGATAATACCCAGCCTATTGTACCGGTATGAATAAGCATTTTACCGGCATCTTTATGATATGCTTTGTATAATGAATCAAGAACAGAAGTTACAGCCTTAGCTTTTGACATTATTTAGCCTCCTTTCTGTTATGATTTAAGAATATATCCATTTTAGGGCGATGAATGTCATTTGTTGCATCAGGTGTTTTGCTATCTGAAGAATTTGGCAATAACACAGGATTATTCATCATTTTGTTTCGTTCGTGTTCATGTACTTTTTTGACAAATAAGTTTGTCAAAACTTTTGTTAAAGGGGCATCAATAGCAAAATTGGTAAATAACATTACGCCAAGTGAAAGGAACGTACCAAGTGCCAGCTTATATTGCTGCATTCCTTTTATGGTAGTGTGTGCAATACCTTTAGGAAATAACAATGATTCGAGAGTTTTTACTGCCTTGTCAGGTTTTTTGGTGAAAGCTTCTACAGCCTTAATAGAATAATATCGGACAAAAAATCCCGTTGTTGTACCTGCAATAATTTTTGCAACTGTTCTTGCAGCTGAAACTTTTTTTGTTTCATCATCGACATGGCGGTTGTGCAGGTCTATAAACGGTTGGCTCATCAAGGCGGTTACGCCTAAAATTAAACGGTTTTGAGGAGATGAAATATGTTGGCCTGCCCATTTTATGCCATTGAGAACTTTGCCGTTCTTTAATTCCCAGGACGGCAACTTATTGAAGACCCACTTTGCAGATCTTCTGGCAAAATTTGAAACAGGTTTTATTCCAAGGCTAGACATACACACTTTCACCCACTATATTAAAAAAATATATAATGGCTTTATTGCTACTAAAATAGCCTGATATTCACAAAAATTTACAATATTATAAGATTGCACCTTTTGGAACTACAGTAACCCCGCCTTCAGAAACATGGAAACCTCGTTTTATGTCTTCATCCCGATTGAAACCGATTTGAGTATGCGGAGGAATAACAACATTTTTGTCAATAATTGCTTTTCTAATTTGAGAATATCTGCCAACTTCAACATTTTCCATAAGAATACTGTCTGTAACACTTGAATAACTATTTATTCTTACTTTTGGAGATAATACGCAATGAGATAAGCCGCCGCCTGAAATGATACAACCTTCCGAAACCATAGAATTTGTAGCCATACCAACTCTGTCGCCTTCTTCCCAAACAAATTTTGCAGGCGGATAATTGTAATTGAATGTTCTGAGCGGCCATTCCTTTGAATACAGATTTAATTCAGGATTATATGACAACAAATCCATATTAGCCTGCCAATAAGCATCAATGCTTCCTACATCTTTCCAATATCCTTGTTCTGCCTTTGTCATACCCGGGAATGAATTTTGTGCGAAATTATATACATAAATATTTTTACCTTCAGACAACAACATAGGAATAACATTTTTCCCAAAGTCATGAGCAGAATCATCTTTTTGTGCATCTCTGTTTAGTGCATCAAGCAAAACTTCTTTGTCAAAAATATAATTACCCATAGATGCCAGACACATGTTAGGATTCCCCGGAATAGATTTTGGTCTGTACTGAGGTTTTTCAACAAAATTGATTAATTTCCAGTTATCATCAACCTCCATAATACCAAATTCCGAAGCTTCTTCGATTGGGATAGGAATACCGGAAATAGACAAATCAGCACCTTTATCTTTATGAAAATCCAACATTTGATCAACATGCATTTTATAAATATGATCACCGCCAAAAATACATACATAACGAGGATCTTCATCTGTTATATGAAATATATTTTGATAAATAGCATCTGCAGTACCCTTGTACCAGTCATTGCCGGTTCTCATCTGTGCAGGAGCCAAATCTACATACTGATTTAAAAACGGGGATAAAGTCCAACCTCTTGTAATGTGTTTATTCAATGAATCTGACTTATATTGAGTTAAGACTTTAATCTTAAAAAAGCCCGAGTTTATAAAATTATTAAGAACAAAATCTATAATCCTGTAACGACCGCCAAACGGAACTGCAGGTTTTGCTCTGTCCTTTGTTAATGGGAACAATCTTTTCCCCTCTCCGCCTGCCAAAATCATAACCAATGCATTGTCAATAGCCATAAAATAAACCTCTCTACTATATAGGTTCATTTTATAATAAATTTGTCATTTCGTCATTAATACAAAATAATTAATTTTTCAAAAAAAAATACAATAAATATATATAATAGTTGTGACTAAATAGGTTACGCGTTATAATACATTCCCTGACTATTAAGTGCATCCATCAGCGAACTGCGCAATAAATCTTCATTCATATCTGATTTGCCATACGCTAATTGTTTTGACACTAAATCAGCCTGCTGATTTGATGTTATTTTTATCATGCCTGACAGTTTAGTTCTGAAGTTTCTGTATTCATTACGCTTTTTATTATTTAATGTTACTGCCTGTCTTAACGCATCCTGCAAGTAATTTATTCTTGCGCTGTTACTTTGCTGCAAAGGATTTGATTGTTTTTCTTTGCCTTGTGCAATTATACTGTTTATTTTTGCGGCATAATTTTGATAACCGTCATCGCCGTATATTGTACGCAATGATTTTGCGTAATCGGAAGTGCCGTTTTTAAAGTCATATTCTGATAATACTCTAAAATTAACCATAACAATCCCTTGATCCTTATATTTAAATAAAGTATTTCTCAACACCGAAATTGCATGATTTTCACAATTATTTACATTAATAAACGACCATAAAGGATTTTAACATTCTGCCGGCACCATCACCTTTTAGTGATACGACATCAATACTATTTTTGTAATTCATAGAGGTTGAACTTCCGCCATCAAAACCCATTGCTCTGTCAAGCTGCAATTTTCTGCACAAATCTCTGACCTGATACATATCCATCGGATTTTCATCCGTAATAATCAAAATATGGCATTCTTCACCTTTCAAACCTATAATGGTTCGGGAGGTTTTGTGTAACACAGATGCAGACTCACGAACGACATCACCATCTTCATTTTTAACAATAAAGCCTTCCTCTTCAAGCTTTAATTCAGGATAAACAAGCGGTCCGCCTTGGGCAGATGTAATAATGGTACAACCAAATTCAACTCCTGCATTGTGGGGTGCTATTTCATAGCTGAATTTATTTCCGCATTGTAAAATTCTGAACTCAGATCGGTTCAACACTTTATTCATATTTTTTCTGAAAAACGGGTTTGCAAGAAGACTTTTGTTAAATATAGGATCTGCCGAAGTCATTCTGTCTGTAACAATATACGATATTGTCTGAGAATTCTTTGGATCGAAAAAACCTGCGTTAACAGTTAATTTTGCACCGGCTTTTTTATGCGCTTCTTTATTTGTAATTAATTCTTCACTGGAAATAAATTTTATTTTCTTTTTTACCTTTTCACCTTTTAAAACAATATGATATATACCATTGTCATGTGAAACTGATATTTCATTTGAATATGACGGCATACTTAAAAACAAAATTACAAATACCAACAAAAACTTAAAATATTTTTTTACTATATTATTTATCAACATGATTTCCCCTTAAATAATATAATAGTACTATTTATAAATAAAAATATCAAATTATTTAGATTACAATAAGTTAATCTGATTTATTTAAAGCCGAAATAACAATAATAGAAGTTTTAGCGGCAGTAACTTTTTTATTACGCTTATACTCAGATGTAGAATCATTTTCAGAATCAGATATTGTTCTTATCACCAGTAAAGGTACATTATAAAGTAATCTTCTCTTCATAACACAATTTTAACATAAATAAACATCAGCGAGGGAAAATAATAGACATATAAAAATCTTTGTAGTATATATCATAAGATATACAATAAGAAAGTTGTACCTAATGCAAAATTTTGCCCTGCATCAAAATTTCACAAAATATAAAAATAATTCATATGTCAATATAAATACCATTTTCCCACAAAGATATTGGCTAAATCATTCTGCTGCAACAAATTCCAAGTCGAAATCAATAAACAAGGATACGCAAAATAATAAAATTTTTCTTCTGTTTTTAGGACTTGGGTTATTGTTCCTTTCTAAAGGAGTTCAAAGAAAATCAAAACATCTTCTAGAAAATATAAAAGATCATTTGGAAAACAAAGCCGAAAAATCATTTTTAAAGGGCTCAAATATTAAAACATCTTTTTATGATTACACAATCAATAAAATAAATTCATTCATGAAGAAAACAGACAGCATAAATAATTTCAACTCATTAAAAGACATTTTGTTTATGAAATTTATGTATAAAACTAATCCTACCAAAAAGATACATCAGGGAATTTCTAAATTTTTTGAATATTTATCACATAAAACAATCACAAAAGCTTATAAGAAAACTCAAAAAAAATTTGATGAAACATACAAAAATTTTGATATATTAGATGAATATATTTTAAAACATCATGGGGATGAAATTGTAGAATATAAAAATAAAAAATATAATAAAATTGAAAAATTAACTAAAAAAGAACTTGTAGAACGTGCCAAAAATTTCCGCAAAAGTGTTGAGTTGGTTGTAAACTATTTTATTGCTCCGGAGGCTCAAAACACCAGATACAAATACATGAAAGATTCAACATCAGAGCTATATTCAAAATTTTGGAATGAGTCATTCAAAGGTTTTTGGAGTAAAGAAAATAAATTCAAAAGAAAAGAAATGTGGCAAACCTTCATTGCAGCCGAACAAATCAAATCAAATAAAACTAATCTCGCTGAAAAAGCTGCTTTCGCAAGAAACGTACTATCATACACAGATTTGGAGAAGAAATCATATATTTCAGAATACCTGGAAAATCTTGACAGTCTAATTCCGATTGAGGATACAGAAGGGAAAGAAATTATTAAAAGACTTAAATGGTATGTAAAAGATTCTACACCTTTAAAAAGCCATAAAGAAAACTTTCTACAGGAAGCCGACAGACTTGAAAAACATAAAATTAAAACAAGTTTTGATGAAAAAATTTCAAAAATTCAATCAGAAGACAAAGAAACAAATATCCGATTGATCAAAGAAATTGTCAATGACGCAGACCTAGGTGAAATTGGAGATATGTTAAATATTTACCGCAGAATAGCACCGTTTGAACTTTCTAAATCCGGAGCACTTGACAGTATGAAAAAAGCGATCAAATCTTTTGACGAATCCATAAAAATAGAAACCAGGCTTATGTTTGACAAGCTGAGAGATTTAGAAATTGGTTCTGCACCAACAGATATTCTAACAATCCTTATATCTTCTGCAATGATTATCCGGGCATTAGGAAAAACAAAAAACCCTGATGAACGAGATACAATTATGCTGAAGTCAGGAATACCGGTTGCGGGGGCTATTTTAGTAAGTCTTATTTCTGCAACAAGGCTTATTTCAGGCACCAAATCCGTAATATTAGGCATAATTTCAGGTATAATACTTAACCGAATTGGTTCGATTGTAGCAAAATACAAGCCTCAAAAATCATAAAAATTCAGTTTTTTATTTAAAACACTGCACAAATTCCAAACAACAGAGAAAATCCTATCAGCATCATAACAGGAGTATCCATTGAATGAGGAGCGAATGCTTCCGATAATGTAATCACAGGCGGAAACAATATCATTGCAGTCCAAAATTCAAGCGCGTTTGCAAACTGCTCACTAAATAATAATAAAAATACAACAGCTGCGATATAAACACAAGCACTCCCGGCATAAGATCTGACATAACGATTTTTCAAATTCCACGAAGGGACGACATATTTTTTCTTACCCAAATATGTTCCGACCGGTTCAGCCAAACCATCACCGATAGCAACTGTAAGAACAACAACAGAAGCTAAAAGAGGCAAATTTAAATACGTTTCAAATAATTGTTTAAATATTGTTATAATTAAAAGCCCCGGAAGTATATTACCTAAGACTATCCATTTTAAAGTATTTGGTCTGTCTTCAACTCTGTCCATTGAATTAAACTGAAGCATAAAAAATGTTGAAAATTCTCTTATCGGCTTTATAAGAACAAGAAACATAAAAAGAACAAATAAAGATTCCCACAGATGCGGAAGTATCCCAAGCGGTGCTGTAGGAGGGCTTAACAAAGGGACAAGATATGCCGCAAAATGCTGAATTTTTCTTGTATAATTTACCTTAAACCAATTATTTTTAGATGTAGTTATATAACCTTTCTCATCAGTGTTGCAATAATGGCGGCACAACATTCCGCCCCCGAGAGCTAACACCATCATAATAAAAAGTTTAATGCAAGATCTTAAAAAGAAAGACTTTGCATTAAATAAATTCGGATCAAAAATAATAGTCCAACTTGATAAAAGAACAAATAAAATTAACCATAGAATCAAAAATTTCAAGTCAAAAGTCTTTGTCCATTTTTCATCATAATTACCTGCGACATCCCCGGGCATCAGCAGTTTGTTTTGCATACTTATCCTCATTATTTTGTGTAATTATAAACTAAAAAGTCAAATTTTTCCACTTGTAACCAAAAGTTGATAAATTCATATTGTTATGTTAGTTTGAAAACTAAGAGAATAAATAGATAATCGAGGTAAGAGTTTTGGATATATACAAAAAAAAATATAATATAATTCTGGATAATATGGATATTTGCGAATATACAATAAGACCAATATCTGTTATTATGTACCTGCAAGATGCTTTTGCAAGATTTTGCGCCACAAAGAAAATGGCAGCCTATGATTTATTCAAGCCAAACCAATACTGGATAGTAACAGAGTTTAATATAGATTTTATTGATAATTTGCCTTTTTGGTCGGAAGAAATTGAAGTAAGTATTTGGATATCAGAAATTTCTAAAATAAAAATTTATACAGATTATGAAATCAAATACAAAAATAAGACATTCGCTCAAGGCAATGCTCTTTGGTTTATAATTGACAGAAACACAAAACGACCGGAAAAAACTGACGTTGTTGCAGAAAGATTTAATGTTATTGATAATTTAGTTCTTGGGGAACACAAAAAATTTATATTACCGGAATCAAAAGAACTGATTAGAGAAATTAAACACACAAACAACTTATCAGACCTTGATTTTAATAATCACGTCAATAATAAAAGTTATATAAATCTTGCAGAAATGACTTCTACCAATGAATTTCGCAGCGAACACACTTTAAAAAGTCTGAATATAAGATTTAATAAAGAAACTTTTTTAGGAGATACATTAACCTGTAGAACCTACAAAACAAATTTAGAAAAGCAATTCACACATATTATAGAAAAAGACGGAATTTCAGTTTGCGACATATCAACAACTTGGCGAGAAAAGACGCCAAGAGTCGGCATTGTTGATTATGATATGGATGTAAAAAATGAAAGGTAAAATAAATTGAAATTATTAGTACACTTACATCTGTATTATCATAATCAAGTTGATTATTTTATTGAAAAACTTTCTAACATAGAAGGTTGTGATTGGGATTTATATGTAACATATGTTGAAGAAAATCCTAAAACATTTGAAAAAATTAAAAATCTGAAACCGGAAGCTAAATTTTTCAAAGTAAAAAATATAGGATATGATGTTTGGCCTTTCATTCAAGTTTTAAGAGATATAAATCTTTCAGATTATGATTACATATTAAAATTACATACAAAAAATCAATGTAAAATCAATTTCAGTCAATATAAATTTATAGGAAAATTTCAAGAATATCAGTGGCGAAATGAATTAATTAAACCATTGATAGGATCTCGTAGCATATTTAGAAAAAATCTTAATTATATGAAAAAGCCGGATACAGGAATTATAGCTTCAAAATTATTAACTCTAAAAGCTATAACTATGAGGAAAGAAGAAACAGATCTATTAGATAATTTACTAATCAGATTAAATATTAAATCTGATAACAGATATTTTGTTGCAGGGACGATGTTTATAATAAAAAGTGATGCATTAAGAATTTTAAAATATTCTGATATTTGTGAAAAGGATTTTATAAGTATAGTGATGAAAACAGGGGGAGGCGGTACTATCGCACACGCATTAGAAAGAATCTTTATCACTTTAGCTTTGGAAAACAATCTAAAAGTATATAAAATACAAAATTACCCGCTATATCTGAAATTTTTATCAGAAAAATTTGTTAAAAATATTTTTTCGCTAGTGAATTCTAATGATAAAAGACATAAAATCCTTACAATCTTCGGTATAAAATTAGCTTTTAAAAGATAAAATTTTAAAATTAAATAATTTTATAACTTTTACAAAATTGTTACGCTTCTTATATTTGATTATTTCAAATATATATGGAATACCTTTCTTTTTGGAAATAATACCATCTTTTTTACATTCATTAACTCCATGTAGAACTTCTTCTGGGTTAATATTATCTAGTATGTAATATTCATACCTCATAGTTTTTTCTGTCATATCAATCATTTTTTTTCTTTGAGATGCAGTATTGTCACTATGCCACCGATAAGAAAAAAATATTTTATCAATATACTTCATTTTTGAATATTTTGATATTTGAAGCATGAGCCAATAATCCTCTAACGGTGCTTCAGGTGTAAAATAACCTATTTTGCGAAATATTGACTTTCTGATTAGATAACCATTCGGTATATAATTCCCTGACATTAATGATTGATATGAGCCAAAATCTAAAGAATTTAATTTAATATCTCTTCTGTAGTGCTTAAAACATTGTACAAATGTTTTAAATTTTGCTTCTTCTTTGTTTTTTGCTATTTTACCATACTCACTCCAGAATACGACATTTCCGTTTGAATCAATAATTTCATTATCGCCAACGACCAGAGCATAGTCTTTGTGTTTTGATAAAAACTTTACTTCTGTTTCTATAGCTTCAGGTTTTGCTACATCATCAGATGCGATAAAATAGACAAATTCACCTTTGGATAAATCAAGAAGTCGATTAAAGGTTTTGCAAGTACCTTCGTTTCCTTTTGTTTCAAAATGAACTCTCACAAATCGTTTTTCGCACTCATTTTTCATTTCTTGAATTTTTTGCCAAGTTGAGTCTTTTGAACCGTCATCAACAACTATAAGTTCAATATTTTGATAAGTTTGATTGATTATTGATTTTATAGCTTCCTGAACATATTTTTCATGATTATATGCAGGAATTAATACCGATACTAGGTTATTCATTATTAACTCCTATTGAATTAAATATATCTAACAACATTTTTACACTAACTTCATCTGACATATTTTCTTTCACCCAATCGTAAGGTGTAAAACTCGCAAGGAATTCCTGCGGGTTGTTTTTATATTTTAAAATTATCGTTTTTAATTCTTCAGTATTATTCCAACTTAAACCTGTATCCTTTGTCAGATAAGGAGCATTTTGAGTAATTTCGCCATTTCCATTAACAGTATTTTTAACAAACGAAGGTTTATTTTTTGCCCATGCTTCGGCGATAGCAAGTCCTTGAGTTTCATGATCGTCTTGATAGAATATAACAAAATCAACATTCGGGAGTAATTCTTGCCAATAATTAAAATCATATTTAGGATATTCAATAATATAACATTTTATACCTAGAGTCTCAATAAACGAAATTAAATCATCTACTTTGGATTTTTCATCTGCTACTCGTTTTAAATAAACAATGCAACTATTATTTATTTTTGTTTCAGGTTTAACATCAGAAACTTCAACTCCCGAAGGCCAAGAAAGTATTTTATCCCAGTATTTCTTATTTGCTTTCGATTTACAAATATTTGCCACCCAATCTGAAGCGTATAATGCTTTATCAATGCATGGCACCTCTGGGAAATGCCATTGCATATAATCATAGTCATATTTGCATGCTGTAGGAACGGTTACCACTTTATCCACTTTTCCATTTTTTTTAAGTTTATTAACTGTTTCTAAGTCCTTTTCATCTGCCCATAACAAAATCAAATTTTTATCTTTTCCTGTAATTTTATTATATTCATAATCTATACCTAATTTTTTAAAACCTCTAAATAAGCTGTTAGCCAAAGCGGGATGCCCTTCAATATTGCCACAGCCTTTTGTCGGATTTTTTGATATATATAAATAGTATCGGGATTTATTAAAAATTTTGTAATATAAAGTTTTAAATATATAGTGCAATTCTCTTGTTTTACTATACCCATGGAAACTTCCAATAACGGAATACCCCCCCGCAACAGTTTTACCGATTTCATATCCGGATTTCTTGGATATTCCAGCGTTTAGAGATATTTTATCCAAGAATTTCCATTCTTTATTTGTTTCATTAAAATCTTTAACATTCAGCGGTCTCTTACAATATTTTACTGTAAAATTCTCTTCTTTTGATATTTTATTTTCTGTTTGGTTAAAAAACATTACATAAAAATCAAAGTTTTTATCCGGATACGAACTTTGTAATACACTTTTTAAATTTTTTATTTTTTCAATATCAATATAAAAGGACGCTGTTAAAACAAACAGAATATTTTTTCCACAGACTATTTTATTTAATAATCTGTTCAATCTTCTTTTAATTTTTGCATATACTATTTCATAATCTTCATCAAAATCTGCATCTTTTGTAAAATGATTTACAAAGTAGTATCCTGTAAGTATATCTTTATATTGTGCATTTGTAGTGTGAGAGTTGTTATATTCTTCACCTGTTAATGGAACTAAATTTTCCTTTAACAAGAAATCTTTAAAATTATTTTGAAAACCTTCACATAAATATTCAATTGGTTTATCATTTTTTATATAGCACCAATCAAAAGGCAGTGAATAATGCCTTAAGCCTCTATATAACAAATTATGAGCTGCGGCACAATTACCTCCAAGAGAACAAATTAAATCATATTTTTTTTTATGACCAAACATTTATAACCTCCACAACTTTTTCAACTTCTTCATCACACAAAAAATCAATAAACTTAACTTATAACACTCTGAATTATACACTAAAAAAAATGATAAATAAATTTTATCTGCTTTTATTTACTCTTATTCTGCAATTTTATTATACAATATTATTGTAGTTGTAATAAATAAATAAGAAAGAATTATATGATTAAAAAGCTTTGTATTATAACTTTAATATCTGCTTTAATGTTTAATTTGAGTGCATTCGCAAAGGAGAATCAAACTATGACAAATACTTCAAGACAAGAAATTGCCGATAAAAATTTAGAAATATTGTTTAATATAACAACTAAAAACAATAACGGAGCTGATAAAGATTTTATGGATATTTTGCAAAAATATATTTTTGGCGAAGTTTTTACAATCGGTGATTTGGATATAAAAACAAGAGAACTGCTGACGGTTACAAGTTTGACCGTTATGCAGACACTGCCGCAGTTGAAAGCACATATTAACGGTGCCTTAAACGCAGGCAATACTCCGATTGAAATAAGAGAAACAATTTATCAGTGTGCACCGTTTATCGGTTTCCCAAAGACATTAAATGCAATATCAGTATTTAACGAAGTCATAAAAGAAAGAGGATTGGAAAAAGAATTAAAAAGCACAAAAACAACAAACGAAAATAACAGATACAAAAAAGGCTACGAAATACAAAAACCGATGTATGGGGATGAAATTGTGCAAAATATGAAAGGGTTACCTGATGATATGGGGTCTGATGTTGCAAGATTTTTAACAGAAGTTTGTTTTGGTGATTTTTATACAAGAGAGGGTTTAGACCTTAAAACAAGAGAATTAATGACTATCGCAATTCTCACTACAACAGGTAACACAGGGGTATTAAAAAGCCACATCAAAGGAAACCTGAAAGCCGGTAATTCAATCGAAACAATCACTGCTGCAATTATTCAGGTTATGCCATACGTTGGTTTTCCAAATTCATTTGCGGCACTAAAAACCGTTAAAGATGTGATAGGCGAATAATAAAGAAAGGAAGTAATTTATGAAAAAAATATTTCTTATAACACTTTCACTTATATTTTTGACATCAAATTTGAGTTTTGCTTGTTTCTGCAAAAAGGGGGATAAAATGCAAACATTACAAGAATACCAGAAAACAATAATGTTTCCTGTAGGGAATACAAATGATGCGTACGCAAAATATTTTACCGGACAAAGTTATATCGCACCAATTTCAACAGAACAGGTAAAAATGTATAATGTAACTTTTGAGCCAAAATGCAGAAACAACTGGCATATACACAAAGCCAAAAACAGCGGCGGTCAGATTCTGATTGCAATAGGCGGCAGAGGTTACTACCAGCAATGGGGAGAAAAAGCAATTGAATTAAAACCGGGTGACGTAGTAAATATTCCTGCGAATGTAAAACATTGGCACGGGGCAGCTTCTGACAGTTGGTTTTCTCATATCGCAATAGAAGTTGAAGGTGAGGAAACAGAAAATATATGGTTAGAACCTGTAACTGATGAAGGTTATAATAATTTAAAATAAATCATCAGGAACGATTACATTTGTTTCCTATATGTTTAATTAAATAAACTAATACAGCAAGAGTAAGGACAAAACCGATTATAAACGCATACTTTAACGGGAGATTAAAGCCTATTTTTTCACTAAAAATAAATGACATTGTTATAAAGACATAAAACAACGCAGGTAGCAGTGTTATAAAATAATTTTTCTTATTCATCGCCAAATACACTGTAGCACAACACAATGTCGGAATTGCAATAAGTTGATTAAAGAAGGTAAAATATCTCCATATTAATGAAAAACTGTTGGCGTTTGTTTTTGCCCATACAAGAATCGCTAAAACACAAATTACAATAGGAATTACTATAGCTAATCTTTTTATAATGCTTTTTTGCTCTAGATTCAGGGCTTCCGCAATTGTTATACGCAAGCCTCTCAAAGCAGTATCTCCTGATGTTATAGGAAGGATAATAATTGCAACAGTAACCAAAAACGCTAAATTTAAAGGTACAAATTTATTTGCAATTATATTTACAACATTTACTGTCCCTACAATATTTTGAGGTACAAGATTTGAACTATACACATCCATTGCAGCAGCAGCCCAAATAATTGCAATTAATGATTCTAAACACATCATTCCGTAAAAAACTCTTCTTCCGTCTTTTTCTTTATCAAGCGTTCTTGATATAATAGTTGCCTGTGTAGAATGAAAACCTGAAAGCAAGCCACAACTAACCGTCATAAAAAACATCGGGATTATAGGTATATGCTCAGGATGTATATTAAAATTCTCCAGACTCAGATTTTGCAAATTTACCCCGTTTATCATAAAACCAACCAAAAGAAAACCTGTACCGAAAATCAGCATTAAACCCAATACCGGATAAAATTTGCCAATAATTTTATCAATCGGGAATAACGTAGCAACTACGAAATATGAAAGAATCACAATATAAGTACACAAAACCTTCGGATCTGATATCACAAAATCTTTAACACCCAAAAATCTTTCAACAAAAAGATCTCCTGCTGTATAAACAAAAACAGTCGCAAGTAATAAAAGCATTATTGCAACAATTACCATAAAAATTTTAAAAGTTTTTTTCCCTAAATATTCATGAATAAGACCTGTAATTTGAGCTCCACGATTGCGTAAAGACAGCATCCCCGCAAAATAATCATGAACACCGCCAGCCAAAATACATCCCAATGGAATTAAAATAAATGCAATCGGGCCAAACAAAATTCCCTGAATAGCCCCGATAATAGGTCCCATGCCTGCAATATTCAAAAGATGAATCAATGCATTTCTGTTTTTAGACATAGGTATAAAATCAACACGGTCTTTATTTTTGTGAGCAGGTGTTGGTCTGTCATCAGGTGCAAAAACCTTATCAACATAACGGGAATAAAATATATACCCGACAAATAATATTAAAATACCAAAAGTAAATGTAATCATATCGATATTATATAAGATTATTAATTTTATGCAAATAATTTAAACAACAAAATAATTTTTAAATTTATTTATTGAAAACAAGCAACTATTACCCATTCGGCTAATAGTTTTAATATTGTAAAGTAATAAATTAAATATTGGTTAGAGTTATAAAACATATAAAAGATACACTAGTTATTAAGGGAGATTTGTAATGATTAAAGAAAAATGTATTAAAGTGGCTATTGTCGAAGATTTTAAATTGACCAGAGTCGGACTGAGATGCGCACTAAATGCCAATATTGATATTGATGTTGTTGCAGAAGCAGAAGACGCCATTGAAGGACTTAAACAAATAGAAAAAAACAAACCTGATGTAATTTTAATGGATTTAGGACTGCCACAAATGAATGGTATTGAAGCAATTTTAAAAATAAGAGAATCTGATAAAGATGTAAAAATTATAGCACTAACATCACACGACAGAAGGGAAGAAGTTGTTGCGGCACTAAGTTCAGGTGCAAACGCATATTGCTTAAAAGATATTGACCCGGAAAAACTTGCAGAAGTCATCAGAGATGTAAATGATGGAGTCTGCTGGATTGATCCTTTAGTGGCAGATCTTGCATTGAAAGCAATACCCAAAATAGAAGATACTTCAATTGTCGGTAACAGTGCCTCTTCTCAGATAAAAGTACCATTGACGGAAAGAGAACAGGAAGTCCTTAAACATCTGGTTTCAGGGAAAAGTAACACCGAAATAGCTAAAGAGCTTATAGTAAGCGTACATACCGCAAAAGCACATGTTTGTTCAATCTTACAAAAAATGTGCGTTAATGACAGAGTTCAGGCTGCCGTCAAAGCAGTTAAAGAAGGTATGGTGTAGAATTTATTCTGCGTCATTATATATACAAGAACTTTGGCGTAAAATTATTACATTTGCGCCAACAGTTCTTCCACAACTTTTGACGGCAAACCGATTACATTATCGATTTGACCGTCTATCGATTTTACATACCCGTCAGGTAATTCCTGAATCCCGTAACTGCCTGCTTTATCAAACGGTTTGAAATTATCCAGATAAAATTTTATTTTATCTTCCCCGAGATTTTCAAATGTTACATATGTTGTATCAGATTTTATTTTATACTCAAAACTTGCGCAATTTATAACAGCAACAGAGGTTACAACAAAATGAGTTTTACCTGATAACCTGCTGAGCATAAACAAAGCATCCTGATAATTTTGTGGTTTACCCAAAATTTGATTATCAGTAACAACAATAGTATCAGCACCGATAACTAATGCTTCTATACCTTGTTTGTGCATTTTTTTAGCAACATCAAGAGCTTTATTATATGCCAGTTTTTCGACAAAATCGTAAGAGAAAACCGTCTGCGTATGAGGTTCATCATATTCAGACGGTATTACGTCAAAATCCAATTTCATTTTCTTCAAAATACTTGTTCTTCTGGGAGAAGAAGAAGCAAGGATGATTTTTCCCATTTTGTTCTCCTTAGTTTGATTGATAAAAACATTTTACCAAAAAAACTTAAAGAGAAAAAACTTTTATCTTTGCCCCAGAGATTTTTGATATCTTGCGGTTCTTGCATTTATCGCATAGCAGGCGATATTCAGCCTCTGTCTTAACTCAACCATATTTTTTAATGTTGAAGCATATTCATTCATTGCTCCAAGCATTTTTTCAGGATCTACCATTGATTCCATACTATCGTGGTTATCAACTTTTTCTTCCTGATACTTTTGAACTAACATCTTATCGATGTAATCTTCTGCGCCTATACCCATTGGTAGCGTCCTCCCTTTAGATTTTGACTATTATCCTATTGTTTTTTTGAATCATCCTATCCCTGAAATTAATAAATCAGGTAATTTCCTATATATAAATAAAGTATTTTTGTATTTTTAAATTGCTTTTTTTATTCGATTTATTAAGAAATGTTAAAATAGATTTTATAAAAGATGTTTAAAAGATATAATTTAGTAATGAACGAGATTAAAATTATTTCGCCTGTAAAATCACCTGAAGACATACCGGTATTTTGTAAAAATACTCATTGCCGCAGATTTTACTGCTATTATGACAGGTTCATGAACGGGAATTTTGAACTTGTTAATGTGTTTTTACAAGCGGCAAAAAGCTGCGGGGCGAAATTTTTTATTAATTTTAAACACGACATCACAGAAGAAGAACTCCCAGAAATTAAAAAATTCCTGAAATATCTGAAAACAACTGATATCACAGGTATTTATATAAACAGCTTTGCTGTTCTTGAAGCTATAAAAGTTTTCAATTTGCCATTTAAAGTTATGGCTGATTCGTATTTTGATATACATAACTTAGCCGGAATTGATTTTATAAACAGTTTTCACAAAGTACATGGAATCATCATAACAGAAGAAATTTATCTGAAGAATATTCAAAAAATTAAAAAATTTACAGACCTTTCACTTGCAATAGATTCTGATAATTTGCCGTGGTGCGCAGAAGATATTATAAAACTAAATGCAATAGATTATGTTGTCATAAAAGGGAAATTTAAAGGATCTGAGGACATTTTAGAAGGAATAGAACTAATTGAAAAAATCTTAGAAAAACCTAAAATGTTTAAAAAACAAAAACTACCGTTTAAACATACAAGACAATGTATTTACCAAACAAATCATTTTTCCGGAGATGTAGTAAGTGCAGAGGGAAAAGACTTTAAATTCAGCAGAAACATCAAAAATTTTGACTGGGATGTAAAACGTGTTCAGACCCCAAAAGATTTAAAGTTTACAAACAAATACAGATTAAATTTACGTTTGACAGGACTTTCACAGATTAAAGAACTTGAAAACTATATAAAAAAAATAGGGCATAATCCGATTTATTCAATAGAATACGGAGAAATTGTTTCTACCTGTGACCTTTCAAAAAACAGTTTTCCGCAGGTTATAACAAAAGTAAAAAAATTCTGTTCAAAATACGGAATAATATTCCAGCTTTCAACACCCAAAATACTTATTGAACGTGATTTTGACAGAACTTATGAGTACGAAAAAGAACTTTTATTATCAAATCCGCATCCGGATTCATTAATTATAAACAATATCGGGTATTTTTGGTCATTTATTAATGATTCTGATATCAATGATATTCCATTCGAAATCGGTCAGGGGATAAACCTTTTAAACAGTATGTCAATTAAATGCCTGAACAATTTGGCAAGAATTGATACTGTAGATTTTTCATCTTTTCCGGATGTAAATTCAGCAATTAAAACTTTAAAGAAAATCAAAAATGAAATTCCAAACAAAAAATACACAATAGGCGGGAATAAAAGGGTTTCAAGTATGGGATTATGTCCATTGAATAACGATAGCGCAGTTGTATCAAGATTATCCTGCAAGGCTCCTTGTCATAACGGGACTTATGCCCTGAAAGATCCGTCATTAGATAAGGTATTTCCTTTTACTTGTGATGGTTTTTGCAGAATGCACATGTTTGAAGATACAGTTATGCAGGATTTTGATAATATTGAGGAACTTTATAATGCGGGAATAAATGAATTTGTATTTGATTTTTCTGCTCTGCCGCCAAAATATATACCGCTGTTATTAAACAATTTCTTTATGGCAATAAACAAATAAATAAATAAAAAAAAGGGAGGCTTAAACCTCCCTTTAATATATTATGTATTTTTTAATTATTTGCATAATGCAAGCAAAATACCTGCGGCAACGGCTGAACCGATAACACCTGATACGTTAGGTCCCATAGCGTGCATCAAAAGATAGTTTTGAGAATTGTATTCCAAACCAACCTTATTTGATACTCTTGCTGCCATTGGAACTGCAGAAACGCCTGCAGAACCGATTAACGGGTTAATAAGTTTAGGTTCACGTTTACCGATTTTAGCTGCAATTATTTCACACAAGTTCATCAATTTAGCCATTAATACACCTGCACCTGTTGCAAATGAGAATGCCAAAATACCAAGTACAAGAATAAATAATGTCTGAACAGTTAAGAAATGATCAGCAGATAATTTAGAACCGACTGTCAATCCTAAGAAAATCGTAACAATGTTGATTAAAGCATTCTGCATAGTGTCTGACAATCTATCAACAACACCACATTCCTTACATAAGTTACCGAAAGTGAAAGCCCCGACTAAAGGGCAAGCAGACGGTAACAAAATTATACACATAAACAGAACAATCAAAGGAAATACAATTTTTTCCCTTTTAGAAACAGGTCTTAACTGTTCCATTTGAATAACGCGTTCTTCTTTTGTGGTAAATAATTTCATAATAGGTGGTTGAATAACAGGCACCAATGCCATATAAGAATAAGCCGCAACAGCGATTGCACCTAACAATTCAGGAGCTAGCGAACGGGTTACATAAATAGATGTAGGGCCGTCAGCACCACCGATTATACCTATAGCACCTGCTTGCGGAAGCGTAAACCCAAATAAGCATAACGCCATAAGTAATGCCCCAAATATACCAAACTGAGCCGCACCGCCTAAAAGTGCAGTTTTTGGATTGGCAATTAACGGACCAAAGTCAGTCATTGCACCAACACCCATAAAGATAATTAACGGGAACAAACCCTTATCTATACCAAAGGCAAATATAATACCCAAAAAACCGTTAGGGCCTGCAATTGCCTCATTTGGATCTAAAAATGCAATATTTGATAAAATACCGCCAAATGCGATAGGAACCATCAAAAGAGGTTCATACTGCTTTTTGATACCTAACCATAGCAGGAATAAACATATCAAAAGCATTATAGGATGACCGAACACATGCAGGAATTGTTCAATTCCGCTAAGTTTCGGATCAGGTGACAATATCAGGTTATATATCCCTGTATTTTGCCACAGATTAACTAAACCATCTGTAATTTCCATCCAAAACCCCCTAACCGATTGTTACCAATACTTGTCCGTTTTGGACTTTATTTCCGACTTCAATTTCGACCGATTTAACAGTTCCTGAAACAGGTGATTTAATTTCTGTTTCCATCTTCATTGCTTCTACAACTGCAATTACATCACCTTCTGAAATGCTGTCGCCTTCAGAAACAAGAACTTTTAATACATTACCAGGTAAAGCAGCTTTTACAGGAGTACCTTCTCCGCCAACATTAGCTTTTGCTTCAATACCTTCTTTAACATTAAAGTCATACAATTTGCCATTGACAGTCGCCTTATCACCTTCAAGAGCAACTGCATATTTTTTACCGTTTACTGTTACGGTATAACCATTTGTATCATTTCCTGCAGATGCTTTAGGTTCTGAGGATTTTTCATTCTTACGAACACCGATTGTACCTTTACCCTGCAAGAATAAAATACCTTTTTCTTTACAAGCTGCAGATATAAATAAGTTTTCATCATTAACTTCCAATCCTGCATCTTCAAGACGCTTTTTAGCGACTTCCAATCCTTTGTTCGGATCTTTATCATTCAAATCTACAACCGTTTCAGTTGTAGGTTCAAGACCTAATTGTTCATGAGCAATTTTAACGACTTGCTCATCCGGTTGGCAAGGAGTTTTTCCAAAATAACCAAGAACCATTTTGCCGTAACCTTCTGCAATTTTCTTCCATGCACCAAACATTACGTTATTAAATGCCTGTTGGAAATAGAATTGAGAAACAGGAGTAACAGATGTTCCAAAACCGCCTTTTTCTACAACTTCTTTCATTGCAGCAACAACTTCAGGATATTTATCCATCAAATTGTTATCACGAAGCATCTGAGTATTGGCTGTCAAAGCACCACCAGGCAATGGAGATTGAATAATCATAGGATTAGTTGCCATTGCTTCAGGAGGTAAGAAATAATCTTTCATACATTCTTTAAAGATTTCTTCTGTTTCCAAAATCTTTTCAACATCAATACCTAAATCGTATTCAGTACCTTTTAGCGCATGCCACATAGAAACGATATCAGGCTGAGCAGTACCGCCTGAAACAGGCTTCATAGACAAATCGATACAATTTGCACCACCTTCTAAAGCTGCCAGATATGCAGCCAAACCGGTACCTGCAGTTTCGTGTGAATGGAAACGAATATCTGCACCTTCACCTAAAATTTCTCTTGTACGTTTTACGGTTTCATAAACTTTTCTAGGAGCAGAAGTTCCTGATGCATCTTTAAATGCCAATGAATCAAATTCAATTCCTGCATCTAATATTGAACGTAAAACTCTTTCATAAAATTCAACATCATGTGCACCCTGACAACCGATAGGAAGCTCCATCATCGTGATTGTTACTTCGTGCTTCAAACCATGTTTTTTAATACATTGGCTTGAATATAATAAGTTATTTACATCATTTAATGCGTCAAAGTTTCTTACAGTTGTAACACCATGTTTTGCAAACATTTTTGCATGCAAGTCAATAACATCTCTTGGCTGAGAATCTAAACCGACAACATTTACCCCTCTTGATAAGGATTGTAAATTGATATCAGGTCCGACTGCAGCTCTGATTTTGTCCATTGTTTCAAAAGCATTTTCATTGCAGTAGAAAATCGGAGATTGAAATCTTGCACCACCTGCAACTTCAAAATGTTTTAAACCTGCTTTTACCGCAGATTGCAAGGCAGGAATAAAATCATCAACAAAAACTCTTGCCCCGTAAACTGATTGGAAACCGTCTCTAAAGGACGTATCCATTACTTTAATAAGTTTTTTACTCATATATTTGTCCTTTCATTATAATTATTTAATTAACCTCTTTTTGCCATAATTGCAGCTATAGCAACCGCAATCGCTTCATCAACATTTGAAGCAACTTTTTTGGCCGTAGTTTTGACTTCTTCAACTGCTTCAGGGAAAATTTTATTTAGCCAGCCTACTATTTTTGACATAATGCCCATAGCAAAAATCAAAACAGTAAGAAAAGCCAAAACTGTTCCCATACCTATAAGCAGTAAAGCCAGTCCGTTTTCTAAATTGTTCATAATATATCTCCTATGTTTAATATTAAATCATTATTATCCTGTGTTTGTAATATCAGTTCTCCATTGGTATTTACCCCTTTTGCATAACCTGATTTTACATCATTGAACACCTGAACATGCAAATCTTTTTCCAAAAAGCAATTTTTGCTCAAATATTCATCCATTATGAATTCAAAACCTTTTGATAAGAATTCATCATAACCTTTAAAGAATTCCTGTATAAATTCATTCAAAAATGAATCCATATCAACAGCTTTTCCTATCTCCAAATTTAAAGCTGTTGCAACTCTGTCAGGGATACTATCAACATTACTTTGAGATGCATTTAAATTAACACCTATACCAAGAATTATTCCTTTTAAAATTCCGCCTTCTATGACAGTTTCCGATAATATTCCGCAAATTTTGCGTTTCCCGTCAATCATAACATCATTTGGCCACTTAACCTTTGCAACTACACCATATTTTTCTATAATTCGGCATAATATTACAGACGCATACTGAGTAAGATTAGAATATACATGACTAAACGAATTTGAAGGTTTCAGAACAATAGAAAAGAATAAATTATCGCCACCCAAATCAATCCAGCTGCGATTTAAACGCCCACGTCCTGCCGTTTGCCTGAGAGCATGCACTACACTCCTGTCTTCCAACAGGGTAATGTTTTGCTTTGCATAAGTATTGGTAGAGTCAGTCTCTTCAAATTTTATAATCTGCATAATATCCTCTAATCAAAACTTTTGATTAGTTTTATTATACAACAAACAAAATATATATAAAAAAACGAAACTTTAAAAGTTTCGTTTTATATT
The DNA here is from genome assembly GCA_902794035.1 of uncultured bacterium. GTDB lineage: Bacteria > Cyanobacteriota > Vampirovibrionia > Gastranaerophilales > Gastranaerophilaceae > Zag111. The sequence goes on along the minus strand of CADBFN010000002.1, from coordinate 4,682 downwards.
TTTGATTATATTTTACAACTAAAACATTCTGTGAATAAAGTCAGGGCAATTTGGATCATAAACACTTGTTTGTCTTATGAAATCTATATGTGACTGTGGATAAGTAACTTTGTTTGTTACTTTTGGCAATGTTTTTTGAACTACTTTGCCTCCTTTACCAAATAAATATTTCAAACCGCTAAAACCCAATTTTGCAATAATCATAAAATTACCCCTTTCAACTTTCTATAAAACTACTTTCTTTCTTTATAAAGTATTTTTCTTAGTAAAAATTGATAATTTAACAAAAAAAGCTTTTACATAACTTAATATAAAAAAGGGCTCAATATAATTGAACCCTTTTTAGTCATATTTAACATATAATCATATTTATTCAGCAATTGCAGGCTTTTTCGGTGCATTTGCTTTTTCTGTCCAAAAATCAATTAACATAGAACAGAAGAAGATACTTGAATATGTACCTATCAATACACCGAGCATCATTGCAAGTACAAAATCTTTTGTTGTGACTCCACCAAAGAAATACAATGCAGCCAATGCTAAAAATGTAGTCATTGATGTATTAATACTTCTTGTCAGAGTTTGTTGAACAGATGCATCTACTATTTCGCCAAAAGACATTTTCTTGCCGTTATATCTTAAATTTTCTCTAATTCTGTCATAAACAACAATTGTATCATTAACAGAATAACCTATAACGGTAAGCATTGCGGTCAGGAATAAACCATCAACCTCAACATTGAAAAACAATCCCAACAGTGAAAATACACCCATTACAAAACATACATCATGTATCAAACCCAAAATCGCACTCACTGCATACTTAAATTCAAATCTAAATGAAATATATGCAATTATACCAATAATTGCAGCAAGTAATGCAATAAATGACATTCTGAACAATTCAGAACTCAATGTCGGTCCGACAGACGTAAACTGAACCATTTTAGCATCTTTATAATCTTTTGTTATAATTTCTGAAATTTTATCAGCCGTATCAGAACCTTCATCAATAAACTTGGTTCTTACTGAAATCATAGATGTCGCATTATCTTTCGCATCTTTTGATGTCCCTTTAAGCACCTGAACATAGGCACTTGGCACTCCTGCTTTAGTTAAATTCGTCTGAATAGTACCAACATCTTTGTGTTCAACATTTGCACTTGTTTCATATTGCAAAATTGAACCGCCCGTATAGTCAATACCAACTCTTACAGGTGAATGTGTCGGATATGTCATCATTGAATAAATCATTGCAACTATACCCGGTATGAGTAATACGGCTGATAAACACATCCATAGAACTCTATACTTAACAACATGTATTCCGTTCTTATTAAAATTAAACATTTTATCTACCTCTTATTACCCTTAATCTAATATACCAAAACGTGCTTTTTCTCTTTTTGTTTCTTCAAATACAGCAGCCTGTCCGATTTCTTCTTTTCTTAAACCAAACAATGCAGGATATTTAAGTTCACCTGTACCGAAGATTAAATGCATAAAGTTTCTTGTAACCGTAATAGCAGTAAATAAAGAAACAATAATACCAATAAACAGAGTTAAAGCAAAACCTTTAACAACGCTTGTACCCAAGAAATACAAAATTACGCAGGTAAGCATTGTTGTCATATTTGAGTCAATAATACTTGTCCAAGCTCTGTCAAAACCTGAATTAATCGCAGTAAACAAGTTTCTGCCTGCTCTTAGCTCTTCTTTGGTACGTTCAAATATAAGGATATTGGCATCAACTGCCATACCTATACTCAGAACGAAACCTGCAATACCTGCAAGAGTCAGAACAACGCCGAAGACTTTGAATAAAGCAAACAATATTAAACCATATATTACCAATGCAATATCAGCAATCAACCCAGGTAATCTGTACATCAAAAGCATAAATATCATAACTAAAGCTATACCGATAATACTTGCGGTTTTTGATTTATCAATACTAACAGCCCCCAAAGTAGGACCAACAGTATTTTCCTGTATAATTTCAGAAGGGACAGGCAAAGCTCCGGCTTTTAACAAACTGACCATACTTTGAGCTTCTTCAGGAGAAAAGCCGCTGTCGCCGCCGCCGGAGATTTCTGCTCTGCCGCCATAAATCGGCTCATTAATAACAGGTGCAGAAATTTCTTCGCCGTCAAAGTATATAGCCATTGGCTTACCAACCCATTTTTCTGTTAATTCACCAAATTTTTGAGCACCTCTTGAGTTAAATTCTAAAGATACTGTCCATTGACCGGCCTGATTTGTTCCGATATTTGCATCTTTCAAATCTTCACCTGTCAAATCAGCACTTTCCCACAAAGGAGCTTTTGTTTTTTCATCCCTTGCCTGTATGCCGTTTTTATCCAATACCGGTTGCTTAAACTCTAACTGTGCTGTTTTACCGAGAATTTTTTCTGCTTCTTTTGAATCCATTACACCCGGTATTTCAACTAACAATCTTTTATCGCCAACTTGTGCAACACTTGTTTCTGATACCCCTAATTTATTTACACGTTTTTCAATTGCAGTCTGCAATCTTGTCATTGTGTCAGGAGTAATCTTTGTAACTGATTTGGTAGTCTTTGCTTCAAGCATTATTCTTGAACCGCCGACCAAATCAAGTCCCAATTTTGTAGGAATTTTTGTAATAACTATTATTGATGCAATAATAATTGCTACAATTACCCAAAACATGATTAACTTGTTTTTCAATTTTCTACCCTCTTATATAATTTACTACATTTACTTTTAAATTCTATTCACCTTCATCAAGCTCTTTTTTAACCTGATCAATTATTCTGAACAAAACAATTTTTTCGTCTTCATTCAGTGGAACCAAAGGTCTTCTGACATATTCCTCAATAAGCCCTTTGTATTGCAAAGCGGCTTTTACAGGAATCGGATTTGGAGCCATGAACAACTGCCTGAATACAGGATAAAGTTTTTTGTGCATATTTCTTGCAGCCAAAACATCGCCGGATTTAAAGTTTCTTATCATGGATTTTATTTCTTTGCCGAACAAATGAGAAGCGACTGAAATAACCCCTCTTGCGCCTAAAGACAACATCGGCAGAGTCAAACTGTCATCACCTGAATAAATCGCAAAATTATCAGGGCAAAGACTTCTGATTTCTGTCACTTTATCCATATCTCCAAAACTTTGCTTTATACCTACAATATTTTCAAACGTAGATGCTAAATATGCAACTGTCGAAGGTTCTAAACTAATTCCCGTTCTTGAAGGAATATTATATAATATTATCGGCAAATCGGTTGCCTTTGCAATAGAAGAATAATGTTCAATAAGACCAACCTGATTTGGTTTATTGTAATAAGGAACAACAGAAAGAATTGCATCTGCTTCTTCTTTTTGAGCATTTTTTGAAAAATTAACAGCAGTTTTTGTGCAATTTGAGCCTGCACTGAGTATAATTTTTGCTTTACCGCTTACCGCTCTTTTTACCGTACTGACAAGTTCTCTTTCCTCATCATTGGTCAAAGTTGGAGATTCTCCTGTAGTACCTGCTACAAGTAAGGCGTCACTACCATTTTCAATCAAATGTTTTGCTAATTTTTCCACGTTATCATAATCAATTTCACCCTTTGAATTCATGGGTGTAACCATTGCTGTTATAACTTCTCCGCAATCAAATCTAGTCATTACCTTATCCCTCGTTATTTTATAATACAATAATATAAATTTATTATATTACAAAGATAGACAATTAAGCAATAATTAAGATAATTTTAATAATTAAAAAAGCGGAGTGTAACCACTCCGCTTTTTAGATTGAGAATATATTTATTTTATCCGATTCAGATTTTCATCATAAATTTGACTGCCTAGTTGATACAATCCGTCATCCCGTTTTGTGTAGGTAGTGCCACCAGAGGTTACAAGATTGCCTGTTCCGTCACCGGCATCACGGACATAATCAGAACGTTTCTTCTCATAATAAGTGCCGTCTTCGTATCTTCCCAGATGGTTAAGGTCTTTATCATAAACATACTTGTATGGACCACTTGTTCGCTCATACCCGTCAGAGGTTTTGATGTAGGTATCGCCCCACAGTTGCACAAGATTGCCTGTTCCGTCGCCCGGATCATGTAAGTAACCACCATTTGTAAGCTCATAATAAGTGCCATTGTAGTATTGTCCCAGTGGATTAAGGTTATTATCATAAACCACCCTGGTTGAGCCGCTTGTTCGCTCATACCCGTCAGAGGTTTTGATGTAGGTAGTGTAACTGTTTACAAGATTGCCTGTTCCGTCGCCGGCATCACGGACAAAATCAGAACCTTTATACTCATAATAAGTGCCATTGTAGTATTGTCCCAGTGGATTAAGGTTATTATCTAAAACAAACTTGTATGAACCGTTTGTTCGCTCATACCCATCCGAGGTTTTCGTGTATTTATTGCCATTATAATCCACAATATTTCCTTGACCATCTTCATGATACCACTTACCACTTAAATACTTATATTCTACTCCATCAATATTCACTGTTCTAGGGCCTGATGATGTTGAAGATGAAGAACCAGATGTGCCATCTCCTTTGCCTGCACCAAATTGTGCAAAACCTGCGTTTGTGGCAGGTTCAACTGTGCCGTTATGGAATACTATAGGATAAACATCTCCGATTTTTGAACCCGTTGTTTTTAAGGTACAAGCCGTACCAACA
>CADBFN010000001.1 GCA_902794035.1 uncultured bacterium | reverse complement strand
ACAGGATAAACAATTAGAATTAAAACTTAAACAACTTGATACCGAAGAAAATGCAATTTCAACCGAAATGGATGCAGTTAAAAAAGTTATCTCCAAAAACGTTGAATCTTCTTTCAAAACTTTTAATGCGTAATTACGATACCCCTTAAAAAGGGATATAAATATTTAGTCAGCAAAAATAGATTTTCCTCTCCTGTCTGCAGGAGAGGATATAATATGTAGGCAACTTGTTGCCTTACAGATTGTTGGAGAGGTTACTATAATAAACTTTATCAAACCTTACCCGCAGATGTAATTCGCTTTGCTCAGACATCTGCTCCCTCTCCTAAATTTTTCAGGAGAGGGATAATATTTTTATTTCTTTGTTATTGTATAATGATTGTGTTAAACGTATTGAGGATGTATATGAAAAAGAAATTATTAATATTAATTATTTTATTATTTATTGTTTTTTGTATTTTAGTTTTAATGAATAATCAAAAGTTACAAAAATCAGAAAATATTGTTGAACCGATTTATACTCAGGATTGTTTCCCCCGTACATTACAAATGAGCGGAGTAACCAAAAAATGTTTTGAAAACGCAAATTTCGGGAAAACCATCTATTGTTCAGATTCAGAAATTATAAAGATTAAACAATATTATAAACAAGGTCAGGATAAAGACCCGTTAAATGACGGTACAGGCAAATTTTGCGCAGATTAATACCTGTATTTAGTAGATATTTATATAAATTTTCTGAAAATTGCCGGATAAATTAATGTTACAAACAAGCCCAGTATAAACATTACAGGTATTGCAAGTTTAAGGGCAATTATATTCATTATTATGTATAAAAGTATGTATTTTAACAGTAAAATTAAAATAACAGAGCCAATAATTCCTATAATTATTCGTTTTTTTACGGAAATCTCTTTTGGGTCAAACGGGAAAAATCTTCTGCACAAAAAACATCCGTTAATTAAACCAAGTGCATATCCATATACAACGTATGTCACATACATTAATTTTTGCGGATCGACAAGAAGCTGTCCTGAAACATAATCAATTCTGTATGTATTAAAGAATTTAACATATATTAATGCCAATACAGATAAAATATTTACAATCCCTGCAAGGTACAGGTATCTGTTTTTATCTTTTTCTGCCCAATCTATTAATAAATTTCCTGCAAAAATAAGGACAAGGCCTGTCAATAAACCGCATATAACATCTTGTGGTGTGTGAACTCCTAGCCATAATCTTGAAAAACCTACAAGTAAAATTAATCCAATTAATGAAATACATATAATTTTGTATTTTCTTATTAAATATGCGACTCCGCCAACAACAGATGAAGTCATTGCGCTATGTCCGCTCGGAAAAGAATATCCCTTTGCATACGGTATTGCTAATTCTGAAGGATGTAAGGATTTATTCAAAACCCATGGGCGGTAAACACAGGCAATCATTTTAAAAAAGTGAGTTAATAATATATTGAAACCTTCAAGAGTAAATAAGTAAATTCCTGAACGAAAATCTATACACCAATAAACAATGGCACAAATTAATGTCGGAAGCCAAAACTCTCCAAAGATGGTGATTGATAAGAAAAATTTATCAAAATGTTCCAAATATCCGATTCTAAAATTTTGCAAGTATAATAAACAATCTATTTGCGGATTAATCCATTGCGGATTTGATAAAAAATCAATCATATTATTCCCTTCGCATAGTTCTTATGTGTTCTTAAAATTTAGTAGCTGTTCGTATTTATTTATTCTGAAAAATAAATTATGACGGGCATTTTTTATAATACTTAATCTGTTTTTATAAAATTCTTTTTGTATTGAAATATTGAATATCTGATCTTCTTCACCCATTATTGCACAATCATAAATATCTTTTATATTTTGTTTGTTTATGAGATAGAATTCTTTTAATTTGTCAAATTCTTCTCTGCAGCTTTCGAGGGTTCTTTTTGAATGGTGAAAATATTTCCATTCTTCATCAGTTTTTACAAGATAATTGCGTGCAAAATCATCTGCATTTTTTTCTGTTATGTTATATAAAATATCCTGAATTTCTTTTGATAGCCCTAATTTTTCATCAAATAAAAACGGATTCCCGCTTATGGCAATTTTATTGTTTATTTTGAAATTAAAATTCATAATTGATGCAACAAAAACTCCGGCAGAAAAAGCTATTAAATCAATATTTTTGTATTTTGAAAAATCAAAATCCAAACTTAAATTTGAATAATCGTATAAAAGCAAAACATCTGAATTCGCTTCCATGTGTTCAAATTCTGATTCATCACAGCCCCAGCCGGTAAAAAATATTAAAAGTTTTTCAGAATTTTTATTAATTAAAAATTGTTTCATCTAAAAGCTTTCCCTTTGCGAAATCCTTAATTCATCCCTTCAATATCAAAATCGAAATAAGTATCGGGATAAGGTTCATTTTCTAATGTAAAATGCCACCATTCGGAATCTATCCCTTTAAATCCGGCTTTTATCATCGCATCATGTAAGATTTTTCTGTTTTTCTTTTGTGTTTTTGTCAATTTTTTGTAATCAGGGTGTGAAATTTCTGAAAATAAATCAAAAGTTCCGCCCATATCAACAAAGGAACCATCTTTTTTTATCAAAGTTAAATCAACTGTTGAACCTCTTGTATGGCCTGATTTTGCCATTATGTACTGACCTTTCAGTAAATCAGATTTTTTCAGTTCAGGATAAAAAGATCTGTCACCTTCATCATTTGGGTTGTTTATCCATTCTACAAAATTATCAACTGCTTTTTGCGGTCTGTATGTATCCCATATCAAAAGTCTGTAACCTTGTTCTCTTAAATCTTCAGCCGCAATTGACAGAGCATTAAGTCCCTCTTTTGTCATATATGCAACAGGTGCTTTGTAACCATTTATTTTGTTGCCTGTAAAATTATTTGATGAATAATAACGTATATCATATGTGGCATCATCAATCATTGTATAAACAGGTGCAAAATTACTTTTGTCATAAGAAATTTCTGATGCAAATATTATTTGGGCAAAACCAAGTAATATAAATCCGATTAAAAACAGTTTTTTCATTTTTTGTCCTTTATTTGTTTTAAACCAAAATGTATTGTATCACAAAATAGGACTGAGAAAAAATATTTAAACTAATTTAATTACATATTTACGATGATACCTGCCTGAACGGAACCACCTTTAATTATATCTCCGTCATTTCTGTAGATATAACTTCCATCAACGAATGTTCCGATATTTTTATTAATGTTGTAATAAATCCTGCCATCAAGTGTAACAGATGAAATATTAGGAACATTTATATATTGGGCTTCTACTTCAGCATGAATTTTCTTGTTAGTGTATGCTGCTGCTCCGTTTGCGGTAAATATATTTCCTTTACCAATAACATATTTATCTTTAATGATAGCTTTTGCTCCAAATATGCCTTTACCTGTGCGTTGTACATATTTTATACCTGCGCCTCCGGCGATATTGTAATCTTGTTTTTTATTACCTTCTTTATCACTTCCGTAAGTGATTTCACCCTGAGTGAAATATCCGAAAGTTAATCTTGAATTATTTGTTTTCTTCTTGCAGTATTCTTCATAGCCTAAACCTGTAGAAGGGTCCCCGGCAATTGTTTCTGTTATGAAGTATGGGTTTTTAATGTTTGTCCATTTTTTATTTGATACTACTTTATTGTTATCAATTTTCTCAGTTGCTTTTTGATCTGTATTTTTAGATTCATTGTTGGTATTTTGCTGCTGTTTATCATTGATAAGGTTTTGATATTCGTTTTGATTTTCTGTTACTTCAGGATTAAGTCCGACTTTTAAATTTGTAACAACGGTATTTCTGCTATCCGGTTCTCCCGTATCTTTTTTAGGCATATATACAGAAACATCAGCCTGAACATAAGCATCATATTTATTTGAATTATATTTACTGCTTACTTTCAATGTTGCAGAACTGCCTTCATCATTATAAAATTGTGCGGAGCCTGATAGTTTATCTTTATTTACGAATCTATGACTAGCCGCTGCATACAATTGAAAATCTTCAGAATTAGTCTTTTGTTCCTGAGGAAGGAAAGAATCCTCTCCTAAAGTAGCTGTATCCCCTTCTTGACTTGCTGTTGCCGCATTTTCTGCATTTTCATTTTCAGTGTTATTTCCTTCGGAAATATCATTTATTGTTTCAGAATCTAGGGCATTTTTTTGCATTTGTGTAACTGTTTTATCTGAATTTCTATTAAAAGACCCAAAGAACATAACTTTTGTTTCTGCGCCTTTATCTGTTTTTTTGCCCCAGGATGCGCCCACATTAAAAAGTTGGCTACTGCTTTTATCATCTATTTTGATACTGCTGTCAAGTTTATATGCGGAATTTTCCTGAACAAATTTACCGTAAAAATTTACTTTATTGTCTGTATCAACATCTGCTAAAGGATCGCTTCCTTCATTACTTTTTATCATGTTTGTAGCATTTAAGTAAAATTTTCCGGATTCATCTCCATCCTGAATACTGTTATACATGGTTTCATGTATGGTACTGATTAAAGAATTTTCATTATCACCGTGTTTGGCAATGCTTTGATGTTTATGAACTTTGGCACTTGCATCAACTTCATGATCTGCTATGTCTGTATCGTCACTGTCATATGCGTCTAATTCATTATCTTGGATTACTTCATCATCTTTATCTGTTGATTTTGCTTCTTTTGATTTGACTTCTGTTTTTTTAGTTTCTTTAGCCTTGACTTCGTTTTGTTTTTTAGTTTTTTTGTCATCATCATCAGGTTTCGGTGTATTTTCAGATGTTTTTGCAGAAGTATCTGAAGTATCATCATGTTTTTCAACATAATATCCCTGAACTTTGTCATCTTTAGTTTCTTTTTTTTCTACTAAAGGTAAAACTTTTTTTGTTTGTGTTTTTTGTTCTTGTTTTTGTTGTGCAGTAGTGCTGCCAGACGCAGCTGTTGAGGTTTCTCTTACTTCATAATCCCCATAATACATAATAATTTCCCCATCTCGTGTTTCATATATAAAAAATTTTATTTAACAAGAATTGCTTTTTTTTACAAACTGTAACAATTTAATCGGGAAATTATTAATATAAATTTATTGGTGTAATTTTTTAACTGTACAACAATACATTTGTACCTGAGTTTTTACGCCGTTTTTTATGCACTCCTGCATAAGATTTTTAATATAGTTTTTTTTATATTGAGGTTTATGGTATTCAAAATAAAATCCGTCAATTGTAACTTTTTTAATATCATCACCTGCAGGTGAACCAAAGTCTCCTTTGAATTTATCTGCGCTTTCTATTGTAGTAAATTCAATATTATTTGTTATTTCTTTGTTCTTTTCGGCAGCCGTTTTAATAATGCTAAATTTTTTATCAGATATATAAAATTTTATATTTTCATTATTGTAATTTAAATATAGGTAATTTTTTGACTGAGCAAGAGGTTTTGTACTTTCTATGTATCCTAACGGATAAACAAAACTGTTTTTGGCAATGTAGTATAATAATCCGTGGAAGGAATTTTTGTTTTCATCTGTTTTGTCTGTGATAATCAAAATCCGTTCTTTTGATTTGTTAATTTTGACAGTTGTGTAGTAATATGATTTTGGAAATTCATTCAATACAACAGAATAATCAAAATAATCTTTTTCAGTATTATATTTATCTTCAAGAATATTATTGTCTGAGCTTTTATTTAATGGAATGAAATCAAATCTTTCGTACTGTTCAAAAACTTTTTTTCTTTCATCAAATTCTTCTTCTGTTACATTTTCCCATTTTTCATCAGAGTATGAAATAAAATAAGGTTTTTTTGAATTTTGATATTCGTCATACTTGAAATAAACCTGAGGGAATAACTCAGTTGAATTTTCTACCAAATTGTAAACGCTGACTCCGCTTTCCAATGCTCCTGATGAATATTCGTTACAAATAAAACTGTCATCACAAACATAATATCTGTTTCTGCTTCCGCCGCTTATTACATGTTTTGGTTTTCTATCAACCATAGTATAGATATCATAGATTACGCCTTTCCAATTCCCTTGTGCGATTTCTCCAATCAAGAGTTCTTCTATTCCGTCTGCATTTGCATCATAATATGTGTAACCGATGTTTTCTTTTTCTTTAATAATGTTATACATATAACTCATATTTTCTTTTTCAAGTTTTGTTGAATCCCATTTTTCATTTATTGCAGTTATATGTTTTTTCAAAATATTTTTATATAAATCTTGTCCTTTCATTCCCTGATTTTTATAATAAATTGAACCATTTATCCCTTTTATATTTACGATTTCCCCTAAATCATAAAGTTGCTTGAATGAATCAGGCGGATTTGTCCCTTTTGTATAGTCATATTGAACATCTGTCGGATATTTCAGGACAATGTCGTATAAATCTCCGTTTTTATCGGTAAGCTCGCCTATTTTACGACCTCCCGGAAGATTTGCGTGATCTGATGGATTTTTGTATGCTTTTATCCCGAATGCAAATCCTCCAAAACCTGCATTTTTTGAGTCTTTGTGATAGATTGAGATTTTATCTTTTTCTTTTTTTACCTCATATGATTTTTTTAGATTTTTGGGAATTGTTATATAAAATAGCTTATTTTTAATTACGGTATTATTTTGTGTATCAATACTTTCTGATGCGCAAACTTTTAAAGATAAAAGACAAATTATTAAAAGTATAAAAAATTTTTTCATAAATAACTCCTGCCAATTATTGGTCAAAAATATCAATATAATCTGTAATAATTATAGCACAGAGCGATATTATCTATGAAAGTTAATAAAATATTTCTTCCGAATGTGAATCTGTGCTTCCTGTTTTTATAATATTATATTCATCTGTTTTTTTATTGACAAATGAGTTGTATGGTAAAATATAATTTTTTACAAATTCGTGGGAGTAATATCTTGGATATACCTGATAATAGCCTTCTGCAAATAATGGTTTTGCAGATAGCTGAGAGTATCTTTTCATCATTTCATCAACATATAAATATCTGTTCCCGTCAATTCTGTCGGTGTATCTTACAGGATGGGCAATTCCTGGGATTGCATATTTACTCATCATTGTTATTACCTGATCAAAATCTCTGTCAGGACGGGTTCTGTTCCATTTATTAGCATCAGGTGCTTTATAAAATTCTTGGTTTAAAAATTTGTCATATGGGTTAAGGCACCAATTTAAAACGTGAATTTCTACAGGTTTGCTGCTGTATTTAGAATTGAAACCTGTGAAAATCTCCATGCCCAGAATTACTTTTATGTTTTTATATTTATCAGGATTTTTTTGTAAAATTTCTACAACTTCTTTGGCTCCTAAAATTGTATTATGATCAGTAATAGCAATATACATGTAGCCGTCTTTAATATTATTTTGTGCATATTCCTGTGCATCATCAAGTCTTTTTTTGACTGATGCGTGCCCATCTGATTGCAAAGTATGCATATGTAAATTGGCTCTGAATATCCCCTTTTCTATATTTGCTTTTGATGGAGTGTAGATTTGAGGATTTTTGTTATTCTCTTTGATAAATTGTGTTAATTCTTCTTCTCCCACAACAGGACGTAAATTTTCTAATCTGTAAAACAGATTATGGGATTCTCTTATTATTGCCCGTTTGTATGCAATATCCTGCATTGGCGCAGTTATATTATAGTATCTGTGATACGTCAATAAACTGAATCCGGTAATAAATATGGATAAAATAAAAGATAATATAATTGTTTTTTTATTTAGTTTGTTCATAATTCTATATTATTTTATACTTCCAAATAGTTCAATCTGTATAAATTTTATATGTTATTTACTTAGCTCTATTGCTAATTTTATTGCTTCAATCATACTTTCAGGATTTGCAGTATTTTTCCCTGCAATATCAAATGCTGTCCCATGTCCTGGGGATGTTCTTATAATATCAAGTCCGATAGTTGTATTAACTGTTTTATCACCTGCGATTGTTTTAATAGGAATTAAACCCTGATCGTGGTAGCAGGCAATATAGCAATCGTAAGTGTCTTTTTGATTATTATAATAATTTTTACTTGCATTTATAAATAATGTATCAGAAGGTTTTGGATATGTAATATCTATTCCTTCGCTGCGTAAATAATTTACTGCAGGAATTAATATTTCAATTTCTTCTTTTCCTAAAATTCCGTCTTCTCCGGCATGTGGATTAAATCCGCATAAAGCAAATTTTGGTTTTTTAATCTTAAACACTGTTTTGAAAGTCTGAACAAGGTTTTCAACCTTTTTTATGACCATTTCTTTTGTTATATTTATTTCTTTCAGGGCGCAGTGGCGTGTTAAAAGCAGAACTCTGAAATTATTGGCTACAAATAACATTTCAGCAAGTTGATTATCATGTGATAAATATTTTTGTAATACTTCTGTCTGCCCGTTAAATTTATATCCTGCCAGATTGAGAGAATTTTTTGCAACAGGAGCTGTAATTATAGCTTTTGGCTTTAATTCGCATACTTTTTTCAATGACTGAAAAGAAAATTCACCGGCCTGAGCAGTAACTTCTCCCGGCTTTATGTCGGATTTTTTATATGGAATTTCTATAACTTCATAATTATTAATTTCTGTATAACACTGCCGGCATGATGGTATTTCATTGTAATACTTCAGAACTTCATTATTTGAAATCAAAACGATTTTATCAGCAGGGAAATTCAGTATATTTAGTGCTTTGAGAGTAATTTCTGCCCCAATCCCGTTTGGATCACCTGTCAAAATTGCTATTTTGTCCATAAATTAACCCTCATGAGTTTCAAAATATCGCAAAATGTCCATTATAGTTGTTTCTTTGCCCAAATTCCCTGATTTTGTGACAATGTATTGTGTAGAATCAACATTTCTGCTGAGGGCAATTGCAGGTAAAACCTCATCTACAAGGCTTAATTGGCTAACTCCGATTGCATCGCAGCATTTGTATGATGTTTCTCCGCCGAGAGTAATCAATATAGCGCAAATTCTTGATAAAACTTCTTTGGTCAATTGAGCAAGATAATCTGTTATTTTATTTGCCAATCCTGCTTTTGTCATTTCATCATTGATTGAAGATGTATCAAAACCGTTAAAATTTTTAAATAAATTTGAAGTATGGACAAGCACTATGCCTGTATCATTCAAATCCTGTACAATTTTATTAACCATTTCTTCATTTACACCATTTATAATTGTATCTGCGTCAAGTTCATATATTTTTGATTTTTCGCTATATATACAATTCTTTTCAAGTGTATGAATCTGATTTGCCGTAATATGAGTTGCGCTTCCTGAAACAATCAGTTTTGGCATTTTGGGAACTGATATATTTTTATTTTCAAATTCATTTTCTTTAGGGAACCAAATGTTGCTTAAAACTTTCGCTGCTGCGGCATTCCCTACAGGCAATATTTTATAATCGGACTTTTGAACAGCCAATATGGTTTGTTCAATATCGGTATTTGATGCCGAATCAACAACAATAATCCTTTTCCCTTCTTCTATCAGCTCATTTATTTTTCTCAAAATCGGACCAGCCCCGTCAAGAACTGTTTTAAGTTCAATTGCACCTACAAGATTTTCCAGATTTTGTCCTAATTGTTGTTTTAACAATGTAGGCATATGTGATTCTGTTATTGGAGAATGCGGATCTGCCGCCATTTCGGTTCTTTCTATAGGAATTCCTTTGAGAAGCTGATAACCGCCGACAGTAATTCTTCCTTCATTTGGAAATGCGGGCATTATTACTGCCGCATCCCAATCCAAAACCTGTAATACAGACATGATTTCAACCGCTATATTACCTCTTACGGTTGAATCTATTTTTTTATAAAAATAATCCGGATTTATTTTTTCAACAAAAAGTTCTACTGCATTTTTAACTTTTTCAAAAGCCAAAGCCTGATCTACATTTCTCGATTCTGTTGATATTGCCCATGCTTGCGGAATGTGCTCTTGTATATTATCAATATTATCATTTAATAATATATTTGTATCTGCTCCGTTTAATTTGAATTGAAGTGCAGTATCATTTGCTCCTGTTAAATCATCAGCAATAATTCCGACTATATTTGAATTAGTTATCATAATACTGCTTCTTCTGCATCCCTTTTAGAACCTAATAATCTGATATTATTAGCGATTACATAAAATGTTTCACGTTCGTTGCCTGTTGCTTTATCAGTCCAGCGTCTGTTTGCAATTCTGCCGTCTATAGCAACAAGTCTTCCTTTTTTTACATATTCTGATGCAAATTCTGATTGTTTATCCCAAACATCAATGTTAAACCAATCAGTAACTTCCGCTTTTGTTTTTGCATCCCATCTGTTTACGGCTACAGAAAAATTTGTTTTTGTTTTTCCTGATTCAAAAGATGTAAAATTTTCTGATGCATCTCTGCCGACTCTGCCTACTATTGTAACTGTATTCATAACTTTTCCCTCATATATTTTATTTATAAATTTTAACTAAGTTCTTAACTCCGTCTAATATTTCAGAAGCTTTTTCTTTTGCTTTTGCTGAACCTGCTCTTATTATATCATCAACTTCGTCAAGGTGTTCTTCATAATATTTGCGTCTTTGTCTGATTGGCGCAAGTATTGAATTTATCTTTTCGCCAAGTTGTCGTTTACATTGCGCGCAGCCTCTCAAACCCTGTTCGCATTCACTTCTGACAGTCGCAATTTCTTCTTCAGAACCAAATATTTTCCAGTATTTGAATGCAACTTCACATTCATCAGGATGCCCCAAATCGTCTTTTCTTAATCTTGAGCGATCTGTAATTGCGGTCATAATTTTCTTTGAAGTTTCTTCTTCGCTGTCAGAAATTTTAATATCATTATGGTAAGATTTGCCCATTTTATTCCCGTCTAAACCGCAAATTAACGAACATTCATTTAAAAGCGGTTTTGCTTCATGGAAAAATTCACCATATAAATTGTTAAATCTTCGTGCAATATCTCTTGTTATTTCAATATGAGCGACCTGATCAATTCCAACCGGAACCAAATCAGCATTCATCATCATAATATCAGCACTCATTAATACAGGATAACCAAGAAGCCCGTAATTCATTTGTTGTCCCTGTCCTTCTTTGGTCTTTAATATTTTAACCATATCTTTAAGAGTCGGATCACGTTCTACCCAGTTTTGAGGAGTTATCATACTCAAATATACATTGAGTTCTGCAACTTCAGGAATCAAAGATTGTACATATATAACAGATTTTTCAGGATCTATACCGCAGGCAAGCCAGTCTAAAACAACATCATAAGTGTTCTGTTTTAATTCTTCCGTTTTATCGTATTTTGTTGTCAAAGCGTGCCAATCTGCCACAAAATAATAACAGTCATATTTATCCTGCAGATTTACCCAATTTTTAATTACACCCAGATAATGCCCTAAATGTAATTTTCCTGTCGGTCTCATTCCTGAGACTATAACCTGTTTCATACTTGTCCTTTCGCTTCGAATTTGAAAAAATTATGAATAATTTCTGTTGTTTTTTACTTTATTCATAATTTCCTGAAACTCTTTTTCGTCAATTGTTTCTTTGTCTAAAAGTTCTCTTGAAATTGCTTCAAGCATATCTCTGTTTTCATTCAGCAATTTCTTTGCGTATTCATATCTTTCTTCAACTATTGATTTAATTTCCTCATCTATCTCGTAGGCAATTTGTTCAGAGTAATCTCTTTGATGGCCGAAATCTCTGCCCATAAATACGTTTTCCTGATTCTTGCCGTATGCCATAGGCCCTAATTTATCTGACATTCCCCATGCTGTAACCATTTTGCGAGCTATATCGGTTACGTTAATTAAATCCTGAGAAGCTCCGGTTGAAACTTCATTTTTACCGTAAACAATTTCTTCTGCTGCACGACCGCCTAAAGATACCGCTATTTTTGCCAATAATTTTGCTTTGCTTACATGTACGCTTTCGTCTTTTGGTCTTGTCCATGTTACGCCTAATGCCATTCCTCTTGGGATTATTGAAACTTTGTGTAATTCATTGGCATCAGGGATTAATTTGTCAATCAAAGCATGACCTACTTCATGGTAAGATGTAAGTTCTTTATCTTTATCTGTCAGAACTCTGCTTTTTTTCTCTACCCCTGCAATTACTCTGTCAATAGAAACATCAACATCTTCCATTGAAATTTTATCTTTATTTTTTCTTGCAGCAAGTAATGCAGATTCATTTAACAGATTTTGCAAATCCGCACCTGTAAATCCCGGTGTACGTTTTGCCAATATTTTTAAATCAACATCACTGTCAAGTTTTTTATTTTTTGCATGAACTTCCAAAATTTGTTCTCTGCCTTTAACGTCAGGTGCGTTAATGTAAATTTGTCTGTCAAATCTGCCCGGTCTTAAAAGGGCATTATCCAAAATGTCAGGTCTGTTTGTTGCCGCAATTACGATAATATTTGTATTCGCATCAAAACCGTCCATTTCAACAAGTAACTGGTTTAAAGTTTGTTCTCTTTCATCATGACCACCGCCAAGACCTGCGCCACGCTGACGACCGACAGCATCTATTTCATCAATAAATATTATACATGGCTGATGTTTTTTTGCCTGTTCAAATAAATCTCTTACACGGCTTGCACCTACACCGACAAACATTTCTACAAAATCTGAACCGGAAATTGAGAAAAACGGAACATTTGCTTCCCCCGCAACTGCTTTTGCCATAAGTGTTTTACCTGTCCCCGGAGGTCCTACAAGCAAGACTCCTTTTGGAATTTTTGCTCCCAATTTCATATATTTTTCACCATTTTTAAGAAAATCAACTATTTCTTCAAGTTCTTTTTTCTCCTCATCAATACCTGCAACATCTTTGAAAGTTGTTTTTACTTTTGAATCTAACAGCATTTTTGCTTTGCTTTTACCAAATGACATCGCCTGTGAACCGCCTGCTTGTATGGCTTTTATCATTAATCCCAATGAAATTATTGCAAAAAGAACAATCAAAAATGTACCTATATTTCCGAGTAATTGTCCTGATTCCTGAGCTTTTTTGACGGTAATATCAGCTCCTGATTCGTTTAATTTATCCATCAAAGTCTCATCTGCTGATGGGATTTGTACTTTGTACTGAAGTACGGGAGCCTGACCGTTTGTGTTATCAGGAAGCAAGAACGGAGAATTAGTATTTTCATTACTCTGAGTTTTTTCCTGTTTTGGCTGGTTGATTGGTACTGCGATAATCATATCATCATATTTCTCAATTTTTGAGAATTCTTTATTTGCAAGTTTTTCCAAAAAATTGGTATATGAGATTTCTGATGTATTTGTAACCGGGCCTGTCATGAAAATTGTTGATAAGAAAACTGCAACAATAATCGCAAGTATTACATATAACCCTGTTGATTGACTCTTATTCATATATATGACCTTTCCAAAAATAACTTAGTTTATTACTGCTTAAATTATAACTTAAAAAGATTAAAAAAAAAGTATTTATAACAATATTAAAGCGGATAAACATATTATTTATCCGCCCTAACTATCTCTTAATATCCTTAATTTTAGTATTCAATACCCTGTCTTGCCATTACACCGATATCAAAGTAGTGTTTAATCGGTTTCATTTCTGTAACCAAATGTGCCATAGCAATAAGTTCAGGATGTGCATAACGTCCTGTCAATACTACTTCCAGATTTTCCGGTTTATGTAAAAGTACATCTTTAATTTCACTTACTTTTATCATATTCATTGCAGTGCAAATATTAATTTCATCTAAAATAATCAATTGATATTCGCCGGAATTTATGGCTTTTTTTGCGGTTTCCCAGCCTTTTTTAGCTTCTTTGTAGTCATCTAAGCATACGTTATGTGAATAGCATACTCTGTCCATTCCAAATTGTATTACATCTAAATTAGGCAAAAACTTTGATGATGATAACATTTCACCATAAGTTGTTGCTCCGTCTCCTTTTGTAAACTGAATAACCAAAACCTTCCAGCCATGTCCTAATGCCCGCAAAGCAAGACCTAATGCTGCAGTTGTTTTTCCTTTCCCATCCCCGGTATAAATTTGTATATAACCATGCTCTAACACTTAAACTACCTCCGGACTACACTTTCTCTGTCCCTATAATAAACTATTTTCCCATAAAATTTAATCGTTCAATGGATGGATAAATGAAGTAAAAAGAAAAAAAATTTTCTGATTGCTTGTTTAAAAATCTCGTTCCCGATTAAGTAAATTCATAATAGAATAAATTTTGAATTTTGACCAATGTTTTTTGATCTTCATGCCAAAGTTTTTACAATTTTTTTTTACAAAAATCTTAAAATTAAGAGTTTGAGAAAGTTTGCATAATTATTAATTTTCAAAGAAAAATTTACAAAAAATTTGTAAAAAAAAATTAAAAAATACTTGCACTTTCTCAAAGAACTTAATGCGATTGAGTTTAGTGCCATGATGCAATTGTGAAGATTTTTTAATAATTGCCACAGATATTTTTTTTTACTATCATGTTAAAAAAGGGGAGCAGGGAATTATGGAAAACAGAAATAATAAACCAATTGTAAAACTTATATCTAAGCCTAAAGATATGTTAAGAACTGTATATACAGCTTGCAGAACATGCTATAGTGCGGATACTCCGATTAACATATATGAAAATTCTACAGACGAAGAAAAGATGTTAAAACTTATAAAAAATGTTGTTGCATCTGGTCATCATTCAACTATAGAACATATACAGATTAGTTTTGCTATCTCTAATGTTTCAAGAGCCTGCACTCATCAGCTTGTAAGACACAGATTAATGTCTTTTTCCCAAAAATCTCAAAGATATGTTCAGGAAAAAGGTCAGTTCGATTTTATAATTCCGCCTACTATTGATAAAAATCCTGAATTAAAAGAAAAGTTTATTTCTTTTATGGGTGAAATTTCAAATAAATATCAGGAATTTGTTGAGGCGGGGATACCTGCTGAAGATGCAAGATTTGTTCTGCCAAATGCTGCTTCATCATCGCTTGTAGCAAGTTTGAATTTGAGAGAGCTTATACACCTTGCGCAGTTAAGACTTTGCACAAGAGCTCAATATGAAATCAGAATGATGGTTAAGGCAATGTGTGATGAAATTACAAAAGAAGAACCTTGGTTAAAAGAATATCTTGTTCCGAAATGTGAATTTAACGGTTTTTGTGATGAGCATAAATCCTGCGGAAGAAAAATTACAAAATCAGAATTATTTGCAAAAGCAGGGTTATAATAAATTAATTTTTGCAGAGCATAATGGCTTGGCGCGATATTTCTTGAGGTCTTCATAAATTTAAATATAATCTTGGATTTTGACAGTTCAAGGTTTAGTATTCCGCTTTGTTTATGCTATTCGCATAAACAGTCGCTTCATCAAACCTTTCACTATAATAGTTTTATTCGCTTCTGTAATTATAAAATTTGTGTGAAAAAGTTTGCTCACTTGTCCTTCAGACAGATTGATGTTTTCGCAAACTTTTTATTTTGTAATTCTCCGCTCATTTCACTATTGTCAAAATCCGCCGAACGCAAAACGGCGTTCTCATTGCTATCAATACAATAAAAAAGAAAAGAACAAATGTCCTTTTCTTTTTTATGCGCTTGGCGCGATTCGAACGCGCGACCTATCCCTTAAAAGGGGAGTGCTCTACCTGCTGAGCTACAAGCGCTTATATGCTATTCATTAATCTCGGCTTTAACCGTGTATAAGTATCCTATCAAGAACAAATTTTATTGTCAAGAATTTTATTTTTTATTTTATATACTAGCTCCGCCGTCTTTGGAAATTTTTTCTGAAACCTTCTTTGATACATCAGTTTCTTTTTCATATCTTAATACAAACTCTGTTGCTTCACTATCTCTTGCTATCGCTTCCTGCAAACCCAATATTTCATCTAAAGGTAATTTTTTTAAATTCGCTTTTGTTATATTTTTTAAGTACTTATTATACTTCTTCTGAATTTCATAATCAAATCCGCCTAAACCCGATTTCATTGAATACCATTTGTAAAATGCGTACAATACAAGATATTTTTCAGGTTTTGATTTGCTAAATACAAGCATTGGTTCTGTTTTAAATTTTAAACCGCTCATTGTTATAAATGACAAATATAGTGCATCAAATCCCTTTTTCTCTGATATAAAACCCTCTTCTTCAGATATGTTTTTCAAAAGCTTTTGTGCATTTATTACTTTATAAACTTTTGTCCCTGATGCTTTTACATAGCCTAAAAGTTTTTCGCTGTCGCAATTTGATTGTTCCACTATTGTTTTTATGTTTATTTCGGTTTGTTCAATTAAATCTTTCGACTTTGAGTTTAAAGTAACACTTGCTCCGTCACTTAAAATCGTTTTTGATAAATCATTCCCTGCGCTTGTTTGATTATATGTCTTTAATATCCTTTTAAGACGCTTTTTTTTAGCATATAATGCGCAAATTCTTACGATTTTTCTAAATATATTCATAGGGAAATTATAACTTATATTCTGAAATATTTTGTCCTATAAACAAACGAAATAATAAAAAAATTAACTCAAATCATCTTCTTCATAATCGTAAATTGGAAGTGTAAAACCAAAAGTAGAACCATGTTCAGGTACTGATTTTACAAACACATGACCATGATGGTGTTTTTCAATGGTAGTTTTTACAAGATGCAGCCCTAAACCGGTGCCTTTTACGCTGTGAGTTTTGTTTTCTACCCTGTAAAAGCGTTCAAATACCTTTTTTTGATATTCCGGTGCAATTCCTATCCCCTCATCTCTAACTGTTATAACTACATCGTCATTTTCTCTGTATAATTTAACCGTAATAGTAGAATCTACAGGAGCATATTTTATTGCGTTTGATAAATAATTGGTTAAAGCTCTTGCGATAGAATCGTAATTACAGTTTACCAGCGGGATATTATCATCTTTTTCTACATTTATTTTTAAATTGTGTTCTTTTAATAATGTCTGAATTTCACTTGTGCAATAATCAACAAGTTGTGATAAATCATTCTCACTTTTTTCAATTTTCGCATTGGAATCTAATCTTGAAAAATCCAAAATGTCATTAACCATATTCTGAAGTCTGACAATTTCGGTATGAAGTGTTCCGATAAATTCTTTTTGCGATTCATAATCAAAATCATTGCCCATATCATATAAAGTATCTATGTAACTGCGAAGAACCGTTACAGGCGTTCTTAATTCATGAGATACGTTTGATATAAACTGAGATTTCATTATATCCATTTCAGCTTCTTTAGTTATATCAATCAATACAATAATATATCCGAGATAATCGTGATTTTGACTGAACATAGGGGATATGATTGATTTCAAAGTCTTATCATCTAATTTAATATTGAAAATTACCGGTTTGGAAGTTCTTTCTTCGATAGACAATTTTTTATATTCATCAATTTTATCGCTGAAGCAAAAATTTCCGTCTGAATCAACATAGCTTTTTATATTCATATTCAGAAGCTGGTTATCTTCTAATTCAAGAAGTTGTTTGGCGTGTTCATTCAGCATAGTTACAACATCATTGTTATCACAAACAACAACTCCGTTAGCAATACTCATTAATACAGCCTGAAGTTTATTTTTTTCTAAGGTTAATTGTTCAATATTTGATTCTTCATATAAATGAAGTTTGTTTGACATATCATTAAAAGCATTAAACAATTCCTGAACTTCTTCGCTGACATCTTTACTTTCAATTTTAACCCCAAATTCTTTTGAAGATATACGCTTAACACCATCTCTCAAAATCTTTAACTCTCTTGTTATAAGATAGGTATTAATTAATACGACAAATGCAAAAACCAGCCAAACAATTGTGAATACAAATAAAATAGAAACTTTTGCAGTGGAAGATAATTTGTTGATTTTATCTCCTGACAAACCTACGGTTACTGATCCGATATTCTTATTTGGCTGTATATTTTTCATTGGCGAAGAAACAGAAATATCTGATTTGTTATTCTTTTCAATATCAGAATTTTGAGCTTTATATACCAATTCTCCGCGATTGTTCCTAAATTCAATAAATGTTATGTCTTTATTTGAATTTAGTATTAAATTAAAATGTGTTTTAAGAATTTCTTTTGTTTGTGCTGTATCGGCATTTTTTATTAAATCTGTGCTTTCTATAGCAAGTGTTTTTGCGATAATCTGCCCAAAATTATGATAACTGGAGTTTAAATTATTTTGAATATTTGCGGTTGTAAATATTGCAATTGCCATAATGAGCAATGTGCTTAACATTAAACCAAAAATAATAAGACGGTTTTGTTTTGTTGAATTTTGTTTGTTCATAGGGTTATTATAGCATAATTTGATAAAATTAGTTGATTAATTCATGTTTAAAGGGTAATATTTAGTTGTTAAGAAGGGAGAAAATAATGGAAGAAAATAAAAAACATATATGGAAAACCATAATTATTGCGATTCTTGTGTTAATTGGTATTGGTGTGACTATAGATCTTGCTTATATATATTATCAGGCTAATTTCAATCAGCACGCATTGCCAAGTTTTTGCTCAATTAATGATTTTATAGATTGTGATGGTGTTGCAAAAACTATTGAATCTCAATTCTTGGGTGTTCCGTTAGCATATTGGGGATTGTTTTTGTATATATTTATGGGAATCATGCTTATTGTGGATTGGCTTAAAAAAGCTCCTTTCCTCAAATTTTTGGAAGTATTTAAAAATAAATTTCATTATATTGCAGCTTTGGGTTTAATTTCTTTTTTAATTTCAATGACACTATTCGGAATTAGTTATTTTGAAATCAAAAAATTATGCATAATGTGTTTGGTAACTTATGTTTTAAATTTTATCATAGGTTTGGTTGCAGTTGCAGGACTTGAAGGGCATTTTATCGGTGCTGTAAAACAAAGCTGGCTAGATTTTGTGGAAGCATTAAAACCTGTGCCATACAGAGTTGCATTTATAGTTGTAATGCTAATTGCCGGCGGATTTTTAAGCTGGACATATACAAGTGCACAATTTTCTCCTGCATTAAAAGGTTATCGTGCATTTGGTGAATTCCTTAAATTAAAGACAAATATTTATGCAGTCAAAGGTAATACTTTAGGTTCTGCAGATAAAGATGCGGTTGTTTTGCATGTATATTCTGATTATAAATGCCCTATTTGCGGGACTGCAAATCTTATGGTGCATAAAGTAGTCAGAGAATTCAAAAATGTAAGAGTCGAACATCATAATATGCCGTTAGACAAGTCTTGTAATAAATATATGAGTCAGGATTTTCATATCGGATCTTGTATAAATGCAAAATATGGTTTGGCGGCTGAAAAACAAGGCAAATTCTGGGAAGTTGAATCTGTATTATTTGAAAAAGCAGGTTCTACAGAGGATTCTGTAATTAATGCTTTAAAAGAATCAGGTATTGAATTGGATTATGATAAGCTGAAAAAAGATGCACACTCTAAAGAAGTTGCTGATTCAATCAACAAAGATATAGATTATGCATTTTCAAAGGGTATGGTTGGAACTCCTTCAATGAAAGTCGGAAAAGATTTTGAAATGGGTGTAAAGGCATATCCGGAATTGAAAAAATGGTTAATTAAACATGGAGCAAAACCAAAACATTTGTTATTCTAATAAAAAGATTTTACTGCACGCCTGTTGCGGTATATGTTCAGGGTATCCCATATCTTTGTTAAAAGATATGGGGTATTGCGTTGTGGTTTATTTTTATAATCCAAATATATATCCGGAGGATGAATATAAAAAACGCTTAGAAGCTGAAAGAACCTTGTGTGCACATTTTGGGTGTGAATTAATAGAGGGGAAATATGAACCTGAAGTTTATTATGAATATGTTAAAGGCTTTGAAAATGAGCCTGAAAAGGGTTTAAGATGCGAAAAGTGTTTTGAACTGCGTTTAGAAAATGCTGCTCAAAAAGCCAAAGAACTTGGGATAGAAGAATTTACAACTTCTATTGTTATCAGTCCGCACAAAAATTTTGATAAAATATCAAAAATAGGCGAAATAATTGCAAATAAGTATAATTTGAAATATACATCTATAAATTTCAGAAAAAATGACGGATTTCTGAAAACAAATCAAATTTCCAAATCATTGAATCTATACAGACAAAATTATTGTGGTTGCAAGTTTGCATTGAGATAAGAACAAATTAATTTTTACTTAGGCATAACCCAGCCATTACCTACAGCTTTTGTGAAACATCCGGCTGCGTAGTCTAAGATACCTGCTTCTTCGTTGCTTCTGTCCATATTACAGTGTGATTCATCTTCGTCTAAATCTTTTAAATTCCCATTGTTTTCAATGTACATTACGAACAAATCTGAACCTGTAATATTAGGTTTTTCTGCTCCGTTTACATCGACAATTATTTTGGAAACTTTGTCTGTTTCGTCAAATTTCATACATATAGCTGCAGAATTTGTAGTTTTTATACAGTAAAATCCGCTTGGAACAGATCCTATGTTTTTTTGTTTCGGTGTTTTGTATGTTGCTCCTACACAATCATTTGTTCCATCCGGACCGCAGTTTACTTTTGAATGTCTAAAATATTTATTAAGAAAGTACTTTGCACCTTGTGTGTCATTTGAAGTTTTTGTTCCTGCTGAAGTTAAATAAAAACCGGAATTTTCTTCTTCTCTTTCACCTGTGTCAGGCCCATAATATAAATCATGCTCATCCTGACTTCTTTCGTCAGATATAATACTGCTTATAGCAATAGAAATTTGTCCGCAAACTTTTTTTAATTGTGTTCCTTTAACTTTATCAGCATGAGAATTATAAAAGAAAGGAATAACCATTGCTGTAATAACACCAATAATTACTAATCCAATCATTACTTCCGAAAATGTGAATGCACTTTTCTTGTTATTCATGATTACTCCTCGGTATTTGATGTTGAAGATGAGTAACTGTCAGGAATTTTCCAATCATTTTCTACAACAACTTTAAATGCTTTAGCTCCGGTGGATGCATTTTCGCCTACAGAATTATCATATGCACAATCCTTATCCAATCTGAATTCAAATATATCTTTACCTGCTACATTAGGTCTTGTAGCAGTGCCATTGACATCAGTAATAAAATTGAAACCGTTTTCTGCTGCTGTTAAATATAATACACCTCCGTCAGGTAATGTGATAGAGAAACCTTTTCCTGAAACTTCTGCACCATCTGACATTAATTTGAAATATTTTCTGAGTTTTTCATTGGTAATTCCCGCATATACATCTGTTTCATTTACGGCAGACACATTTTCTTCAATTAACATACGTTCGCAGGCATTTGTTGCAATTGAATAAGTCTTTTTCAATTTTGATTCCCAAACTTGTCTTTGATAATTCATCATCAAACTTGGAATTGTCATTGCTGCAACAGTACCTATAACCCCTAAAGTAATTAATACTTCAGCTAACGTAAAACCTGTTTTTTTATAACCTGTATAACTAAACATAATCAAATCCTCCAGTGATTATTTTAATTATACAATATTTTTGCCTTCTTCGCAATATTTCTTTGATGTTGTATTAAATTTTTGTTTAATATAAAATTTGTTTGTAAATCGTGAATAAAAAAGGAGATTTAATTATGTCAAGAAAACCAATTATTGCAGGAAACTGGAAAATGAATTTGCTTCAAAATGATGCAAAAGCTTTGTATGAAGGAATTAGTGCATTTGTATCAAAGTATAGTGCAGTTCAATTACCATCTGTTGTTATTGCACCTGTATTTACCTGTTTAAATCAGGTAAAAGAAATCCCATGTGATTGTGGTTGTAATGGTACAAAATTAGCCGTTGCAGCTCAAAATTGCCACTGGGAATCTTCAGGAGCTTATACAGGTGAAATTTCTGTTGAAATGGCAAAAGATGCAGGTTGTTCTTACATTATTATTGGTCATTCAGAAAGAAGACAATATTTTTCTGAAACTGATGAAATGATTAACAAAAAAGCAAAAGCAATTTTAGCAGGCGGTTTAATTCCTATCATATGTTGTGGTGAATCTTTGGAACAAAGAGAATCAGGCATCACTGACAGTTGGATTGCGTCACAAATCAGAGCTGCTTTAGATGGAATTTCTTCAGAAGATGTTGCAAAATCAGTTATAGCATATGAACCAATCTGGGCTATCGGAACAGGAAAATCTTGTGATGCACAGGAAGCAAACAGAGTTATCAAAATGATTCGTGGAGTAGTCGCAGAAGTTGCAGGTCAAAGTGCTGCTGATTCAATTAGAATTTTATATGGCGGATCTGTAAAACCTTCTACAATTGAAGAACAAATGGCTCAATCAGATATTGACGGAGCTTTAATCGGTGGGGCATCATTAAAAGCTGACAGTTTTAATGAAATCATTGAAAAAACAATGAAAGTTGCTGTATAAATAAGATAAATTAAAATAAAAACAGGTATCAATTTTTTCTTTGATACCTGTTTTTTTTATTAAATTTCTTCAAGTAAAATTGTCGGTTCCGGAATTGAATTTTGATATTCTATTTCAAGATTTAATTCTTCGGCCGTTTTTAAATCTGCACTAGCTTCTTTTTCTTTACCGATACTTGCATAAACCTGAGCTCTTTCATAGTATAATCTGTTTTCTATTAAATATATCTTGTCTGTTTTTGATTTTATAATCAAATCATTGTATATCTTAATCGCGTCATTATATTTTCCGATATGGTATAAAAATTGTGCTTTATCCCATAATAGCGAATCTTTTTCTTCATTTTCGGAATTTTTAATCAGATTATCAAAATCTGCCAATGCGGATTTATATTTTTTCTGAAAGTATTTTATATATATTTTATTGTCAAAATTCATACTTTTATATTCATCATTTCTTAGTTCATATGCTTTATCGTAATCCTCAATAGCACCATCATAGTCACCATTATAAAATCTTGCATATCCTCTTAGCGAATACCAATGCGGATCAATGGGAATAATTTTTGACCACAAGGTTGTCATTTTGATTGCATCATTATATTTCCCATTGTTGATTAAATTCAAAGATGTTTTATATGGAGAGCCAATCCATAAATATATTCCGCCTATTGTAAGCAGAAGTATAAATATTTTTAATAATTCAAATTTAAATTCTTTGTATGATTGATTTTCTATTAAATTTTTACAAGGAAAATGTGTTTTTTCAAAATTTCCAAAAGATTTTATTAAATAAATTTCAAATATTTTAGAAATTATTGCCATTATCAAAAAAGGTAATAGTATTGCAAAAATAATTAATCCTATTTTTATGTATAAATTATTTAGTATTTGGTAATTTGGAAATACAACCCCATATATGAGGATAAAATATGCCATTAAAACAGAAATTGTTGAGAATCTTTTAAAATTTTTTATTATTTTTCTTAAATTATTCAGATCTTCTTCAACAAATATTTTGTTATATTTATATCCAGAAAAAGTGTTATTTATTGATTTTATTATTGTACATCCATCATCCGTAACACTGTAAAAATTAGCCGGTGAATGTTTGTATAACCACTGTAATATATTTATTTTTGCCATGATACTATTTCTATAATTCCTCTTGAAAGTATTATATAATAAAGGCGTTATATAAAATATTAATTTTTATACAAATTTATTATTTCTTATTATGACTGAATAAAGCAGAAAATTATTATTTAAAATAACTTAACAATTCGTTTTGAAATCTTTAAACACCTATCCATTGTAAGTGTCCTATTATCAGTCCGAATATAGCAGAAATTCCCAAGTAAAAAATCGGATCTTGTTTTTTATAAAATCCTGAAATCAAAAATGCGATTAAACATAATATACCTATTAGGTGAAGATTAGATGTAAATAATAATTTAATTCCGACTGCAGATAACATTGCACATCCCGCAGGTTTCAGGGATTTTACGGCACTTATAACATATTTATTTGTTTTAAATTTATCCAGAATATTATATACGACAGAAACAAAAATAAATGAAGGTATCATAATTGCAGATGTTGCAATCAACGCGCCTAAAATTCCCGCAGTAGTAAAACCTGAAAATGTCGCCATATTTACACCAATTGGTCCTGGAGTAATTGATGATATAGCAATCATATCAGTCAGTTGAGATTGTGAAAACCAATAGTATTTATCGGCAATATGGTATAAAAATGGTAAAGTCGCGTATCCGCCGCCAAAAGAGAATACTCCTATATGAAAAAATTGTGCAAATAACAGAAGATAAAGTTTAATCATTTTTTAATCTCCTGTCTTTTATAAACTGATCCGCCAAACCTGCTATAAGGGCAAAAATAACAATAATAGCCGGTGAAATTTTCCCGCTTAGTGCGAGTATGAGACATATTGTATAAATTATACCCGAAAATTTATCTGTTACACATTTATTCCACATTTCCCTAACTGCAAAAAATAAAAGTGCGATTACTCCTATTCCTACTCCCCAAAATATATAGTTAATACTTTGGATGTTTGTAATTTCACTTAAAATGGATGCAATCAGGATGATAGCAATAAATGCCGGCATAGTAACTCCTAAAATTGCTGCAATAGCACCTTTTGCGCCTAATAATTTTTTACCGGTAAAAATTGCGGTATTAGCAGCTATTATTCCGGGTAAACTTGTGCTCAGTGCATAATATTCGCATAATTCATCAGATGTTATCCACCCCTTTTTATCAACAAGTTCAGAAGTTAATAAAGGCAGAATAACATATCCTCCGCCTAATAATAGCGTACCTACCTTAAAAAATGTTTTGAATATTGTAAAAAAATTCTTATCCATATGCTAATTATACAGTTATATTGAATTTTAAGAGTTATATTAACAATTTGTAATGAAAAAGGCAATTTTGTTTATCAAAAATACTTTATATAAATGTAGGGTTATATTAATTATTTTGTAGGAAAGGTTATTTTATGGGTAACGAATTATCAACACAGGTTAGTAATGTTAATGCAGCAATATCATCACCAGTTTCAGCATTACCTTATACCAATAATTTTGGAATTAATAACGGTATAGCAGGAAGTTTATTTAGTGCCGGATTTAACGGTAAAAATTATTCAAATGATTTTATGATGCCTGATTTCTTAAAGACAGGTAATATTACGGAAGAACAAAGAGCAAGCATTTTTGGACCTATGTACACTCCTCAGACTCAGGTACAGGCCCCTCAAACACAGCAATTTGTTCAATATCCGCAGGCTCAGGTTCCTTCGCAGGTTCAAAATATTTCTTATAATCAGCCTTTTGCAGGTCAGCAATTGCCGCAAGCCCCATATGATCAAAATCAGGCAGAACAGTATTATCAGGAACTTTTAGCCCAAAATCCTAATTTGCGTGTAACAGAAAAAGGAAATCTTTATGAAGAATCAAACAGCGGCAAGAAAACAGGAATTTTAGCAGGGCTTGCTGCAGGTTTGGGCGGCGGAATTTTAAAAGTGATTAAAGGCGGCTCTCTTGCCAAAGCATTCAATATAAAAAGTTTAGCTGTAAAACTTCCGATTCTTGCGGTTGCAGGTTGGGCTGCAGGTTCTTTAATCGATAGTTTTACAAATTCTGCAAGAAAACAACAGGCAGATTGCGCAGTGTAAATACCCCCTTTTTTATAAATAACCCTATAATATTGCGGGCAAAGTTGATAAACTTTGCCCTTTTATTTGAAGTAATTACTATAAATATCCGACATTAAAACTATTTACTTCATTTTTTAAAGTATTTATAATTTATTTAATGTCAATATTAGAGGTGAAAAATTTAAATTTAGGTTTTGCATCAGAGGATAATTTTTATCAGGCGCTTTTTGATGTTTCTTTTTCTTTGGAAAAAGGTCAGACGCTGGCTTTGGTTGGAGAATCCGGTTGCGGGAAAACAATGAGCGCTATGAGTATTCTTAATCTTTTGCCAAAAACCGCAAAAATTGTAAGCGGAGAAATTTTATACAACGGAGAAAATATTTTAACTAAAAAAGCCTCTGAAATGAGCAAAATTCGCGGAGGTAAAATTGCTTTAATACCTCAGGATCCTATGACATCTCTGAATCCTTTATATACGGTAGGGGAGCAGTTGTTGGAAGTTATAAAAATTCATAAAAATCTGTCTGGGAAAGAGGCTTTTAATCAGGCTATAGAGGCGTTTGATGCGGTTCAAATTCCTGATGCAAAATCACGTTTGAATAATTATCCTCATGAATTTTCGGGCGGAATGAAGCAGCGTGCGGTTATTGCTATGGCTTTGGCAACAGGTGCTGAAATTATAATTGCAGATGAACCTACAACTGCACTTGATGTTACTATACAGGCACAAATTATGAAATTGCTTAATGAAATTAAGCAAAATAACCAAACATCAATTCTTTTGATTACGCACGATCTGGCTCTTGTGAGTGAAAATTCACAAAATATTGCGGTAATGTATGCAGGAAGAATTGTTGAACATGCTTCAACACAGACTTTCTTCTCAAATCCTAATCATCCGTATTCAAAAGCTTTGTTAAAATCAATTCCTTCAAGTGAATATTCAAAACTGGAAACAATCAAAGGACAGCCGCCTGCTTTGTCGCAAATTATTGAGGGTTGCCGTTTTCACCCAAGATGTGATTACTGTATGGAAAAATGCCGCTTGGATATCCCATTGCTGAAAGAAATTATTCCAAATCACTACAGTGCATGTTTTTTAAACGGTAATTAAACTATATATTGTGCATATTATCAAAAATTTCTTTTTTTTGAACCCAAATTTCCATACCCATTTCACCGCCTGCATTGGTCAAAGCTTCTTTTATTTCTTTAAATGTGTATGTTGATTTGGCAATATCACAAAGCATAAACATCACAA
Organism: uncultured bacterium; assembly: GCA_902794035.1. GTDB lineage: Bacteria > Cyanobacteriota > Vampirovibrionia > Gastranaerophilales > Gastranaerophilaceae > Zag111. The sequence goes on along the minus strand of CADBFN010000001.1, from coordinate 184,600 downwards.
AATGTCCCTGCATAAGTGTTTGTTTAATATCTTCAATATTTACTTCGTATTGCGCAAGTACCGCAGTAACTTTTGCAACAATACCTACTTTATCAACCCCTGATACCGTAACAAATATTTTTGAACTCATAAATTCTTCCCTTTTTTTATTTATTGAAATGTGTGAGATTCTTCGCTGTTGTCATTCTGAGGCTTTAGCCGAAGAATCTCCTAATAATCGCTCAGAATGACAATTATAGTTATTATTTGTTAAACCATTTTGCAATATTATGTGTTTGACAATATTCTTTAAGATCTTTTTTAACGTCTTTGCAAAGTATATAAAGAACAATTACGTTTGGTACACACATTGCAATCATCATTGCATCAGTAATATCAATTATTGATTGAACATTCATACATGACCCGATAATTATAAATAAACAATAAATCATGTTGAACGTGAATACACGTTTTTTACCTTCACCCAGAAGGAATGTCCATGCTTTTTGCCCGTAATAAGCCCAACTTATTAATGTGGACATTGCAAATAATACCGCAATTATTGAAAGAATTACAGGGAAAAACGGAATGACCGACTGAAAAGCGTTAGACGCAAGTTCAATACCTGAAATTTTGCCTATTGATGTATTATCCAGCACTCCTGAAAATACAATTGCAAAAGAAGTAAATAAGCATAAAACTCCTGTTAAAAATGTTTCTAACAATGCAACAAATCCCTGTGAAACGTGTTCTTTTGTTTGTGCAGTTGCATAAACAATAGCTGCAGCACCTGTTCCTGCTTCATTTGACTGAACTGAACGTCTTAAACCAATTATTATTGTTCCAAATACCCCACCTGCAACAGCTGTCGGATGAAAAGCTTCTTTGATAATCAATGCAATTCCGGCAGGAATATCCATAAAATGGTAACCGATAACAATAATACCTGAAATTATGTATAAAGCACACATTGTCGGGGTCAGAATTGTTGTAACTTTAGCTATACTTTTGATACCACCGACAACTACAAGTCCGATTAATATCGCTGCAATAAGACCAATTACCCAAGTAAAACCATGAAATATACTGTGTTCGCCGCCGGTAATAAATATTATCTGATGTGCGGTTTGGTTTATCTGAATCATATTACCGCCTGTTATACCGCCGCCGATACAAAGAATAGCAAATATTACTGATAACGGCTGACCAAGCCAGCGCATATTTTTTCTCGTTAAGCCGTGTGCGATATAGTGCATAGGACCGCCTGAAATAGATCCGTCTAAGTTAAATCTTCGGTATTTAACCGCCAATGTTGCTTCAACAAATTTGATTGACATACCCAAAATTGCACCTAAAAATATCCAAAATGCGGCTCCGGGGCCTCCGATTGAGATTGAAATAGCAACACCTGCAATACTTCCAATGCCGATTGTTCCTGACAGTGCAGTTGCCAAAGCCTGAAAAGATGAAACTTCACCTTCTCCCGAACCGTCTTTTTTAGGTTTTACAATTAAATCAACAGCATGTTTAAATCCCCATATTGCAATGCCTTTGAAATAAATCGTAAAAAATATACCTGCAAATAATATCCAGAAAATAATTATAGGAACTTCAATATGTGTTGTTCCGTGGGTATATTTTATCGGATAGAAAATTATCTTCGCAATAAAATCAGAGACAGGTGCAATATGTTTATCCATAAAAGCATCTACATTCATTGCATTTGCACTCTGAATACCGCTCAATACTAACATTAAAAAGGTCATAAATTTTTTCATCAACTATTTATCCTTTCAGCTTTGCTGGGTAAATCCAACCTTATATTTTGCAATTACTAAAAGTATAGCAAAAACATGAAATTATGACCTAATACAATTGATTTTTATTTCGGTTTGTAACAAGTTTTATATATTTTTTTAATTTTATGCGGCTTGTTTTTCTTTAAATTCTGATAATATTTCATAAATAGCATTTCTTGGAATTGCTCTTGATGGCATGTTTTGGAAACCGAATTTTGTAATTAATCTTGTTACTGTTTCGTATTCTGCAGGATTCATTTTTTCATTTAAAATACTTAGTTTTTCTTCCAGTGCCTTTACTGCTTTTGCAAGTTCGGTATCGGAAGGATTATTAATTAATCTTGTATATTGTTCGTAATATTCAAGACCTTTTGTCTTGTATTCAATAATTGCTTTTGCTTTTTCAATAATTTTCAGCATACTTGCTTCCTGCTCAGGAGTTAGTGTGCCTGAAGCTTTCATTTCATTCATTTTTGCAGTCAGATTTCTTATTAAGAAATTATTTCCGTTTTTCTGTGCCAAAACTTCTTCAGGACTGAATTGATATTGATTAAACGATTTATTTGATGCAAACATACCGTTGAAACCTGCGACTCTGCCGTTACCTTCAATGGTTGTAATATTATCAATCAAAGATTTTTCTGCCTGTGCGAGTTGTTCTCCGGTTAATTCAGGAACATCAACATAATTTGGTTGATATGATGTTCCTCTGTTTATTTTTACATCCGCAAAACACTGATATCTTGTTTGCTGAGATTGAACATATTTCAGTAATTTTGTAAATGCATCATCTTCTATTGATAATGATGGTTTATTCATTTCAGAGTATTGCGGGTATTTATCAACCATTGCACGCAATCTTTCAAATAGCGGTTCTAAGGCTTTTTCCGCCTGCTCAAGAGTTTCAGGGTTAAATGCTTTTTCCCCTTTTGCTTTCCAGTTGGTATGATTAATAAAATCAGTTATGCTTGAACTTAATGTTCTGTCGTCTGTATAACACATATCTTTTGCAAGTTGAGCAAATTCTTCTTTCATTGCCTGTGGCATTTTGGGAGGTTCCATCATTTCAGGCCCGAAAAATCCACCTTTTACGATAATATTTTCACTTTCACCGTTCAAAATTCTTGATATGAGTTCGTTTTTGACGATTTCCTGCGCACGTTGTTTTGGAATACCTGCTCTTAAAAGAGCTTCTTTGCAGTGCGTTGCTTCATGCATCACAACATCATCAAGTTCAAATGTTCCAGAACGGTATGCATCAGGATTAATTTCAAGAGTATGTTTGCTTTTTCCGTAACTCCCGCCATGTTCAATTTGCGAATTCTTTTTAATTTCCAAATTAGGACGCTGATTTTTTGGAATCCCGAGTTCGTCAAAAGCCTTATCAAACAGCGTTACAACTTCTTGTTCTACCTGCTCGTCAGACAGTTTCGCACGTCTTATCCCTTCGGGTGAAGCTTTAAACTCTGCAACTTTTTGTTCTGTGCTTTTAAACACTTTCCTTTTTGTTGTTTCTTCAACTTTTTGCGGTTTGAAAAACTTTAAGAAATTTTCTGTTCTGTATTTTAATACTTCAGGATTAAATTGTGCTTTTACCGCTTTTAGTCCGGATTTTGTTGTAAATAAAGAAACTATTTCTTTAAGATTTGCTATAAATTTATTATTTTGGACTTCTGACAGTATTTGTTCTTTGGCACCTTTGTCTAAAACTTTTACATTGAGTTCGCTCATCATTTTGGCTTCTTTTGCGACCTGTGCACTTTGCCGAACTCCAATTAATGACAGTAATGTTCCAACTGTACCTTGTCCGATTAAATCAAATGATTTTTCGGCTTTGTCGTATTCTCCGTTTTTATAATTTTTAACTGCATCTGCAGATCCTTTTATCATTTGACCGACACTTAATGCACCAAAACCTAACAACATGGCAGGTCCAAGTATCGGAACAATTGAACAGGCAGCAACGGTTCCTGCCAAAACTCCTGCTGTTATAAACGGATGTTTAATAGCTGCAGTAACAGGACTGATTGCCCCTTTACCAAAATTTTTCGCCGCTTCGCTGAAATCAAATTGATTGTTATTTGATTTATCTTCTCCGATATACGGATTTTTTTTGCCCTTAAATTTTATATTATTTGAATAACAGTAATTACTATCTCTGCCAATGCCGTTTACTGATAACATAAGTATATCCTTTTACCTTTTACCTATGTACTTATAAAGTCAATATAACTGATATTTTTGCTAAAAAATATTTATTTGTGAAGATACATTAACAAAAACTTAAGAAGATTATATTAAATTTCGTCAGGAGATTGAATAAAATATTCATTTTCGCCTTCGTTGATAAATGCTGTTAAAGGGTGATTTTTGAATTTCCCGCATCCTGTATCTATGCAAATTTTATCCTCCCAAATCTGTGGTTGGTCAAATTCGGTATGACCGAAAATTATTTTTTGCGGCAGATGGTGTTTGTGATTAAAAAATTCACTCCTTATATAAACCATATCAACCAAATCCTGTTGTTCTAAAGGTATTCCGATGCGTATGCCGGCATGGATAAATAAATATTTATCCGTCAAATAATATGGTTTTAGCGAATTGAAAAAATCTCCGTGAATTTTAAAAATATTTTCATATCCGCCATAGCTTTTTGCCGTTGCATCCCCGCCGTAATTCCAAAATAAATACTTATAATATTCATCACTGTCTGAATGTAAAAGTGCATATTCATGCGAACCTATCAGATATTCGCAGTTGCAAATATCTTTCATCGAAATTACAAAATCCACAACTTCTTTGGATTTTGCACCTCTGTCAATGTAATCTCCCATAAACACGATAGTATCGTCTTTTGATGGGGAAATTTTGTCAATGAGAGAATTTAATTTTTCATATTCTCCATGGATATCTGATATTCCTATTATGCGTTTCATATTGAAAGAGTAATATAAATATTTTAAAATTTCAAAATATCATTTTTTCTTATAAAGATTATTAATTCTGTATAAGTTAGCAGAGTTAAAATTAATTATAATAATATCCGGTTTTTCAATTTCTATTATGCGCTTATAATATTCAAAATTCATTTTTTTGCGGTTATCATCGTAGCTTACTGTATGTTTAAAGCTATAGGGCAGGAAGTCAAGTAAATTTCCTGCAAAAGAGTTTCCGATAAGCATTACTGATTTATTGTATCCTTTTTTAAATTCAAAACGTTTATCTTCATTTTCATCATATAAGTTTTTTAAATCTTTGGAATATTCTTTTATTAATTTTAAGTCCTTTCTCTCGGGGTTTGTATAGTATAAATATGAGGTATCAAGTATATTTGATGCCATATTGTTTGGTATTCTTAAGCGTTTGTATGTGTTGCCATTGTTAAATTTGCTGTCAAATCCTTCTTTTACTCTGCTGTCGTAGTATTTTTTTAAAGATTTTTCATTTAAGATTACAACATCAGGAAAATCTTTTTTTATTTCCTGCATCAATGCGTAATAGCCTGTATATGCGCCTTTTTTCGTCCAGTGATGATCTGTTTTGAAATAAACCGGTGTTTGTTTGTTTGCTGTCTGCATTTCTTTTTTAGGATAGATTATTTTTGTTTTTGTATGTTTATTTAAATATTTTATAATTTCATCTGCCTGATCAGGGGTGTATTTATATGTAATTTTGTAATTAAAAAAATCATATTTTCTGGGAGCTATAAGAAAATATAATTTTATGTTTTTTTTATCACAATATTTTTGAAGTTTATTAACGTTATGAGCATATTCTTTCAATATGTTTTTTTTGTTTTTATTTATCTTTTTTAACCCGATAATAGAATTGTCATACATAAAATTTCCCTTTTTGTATAAAAAAGAATTGTTTGACTGACAGTAAAATCGGTTAATAGTACAAGTCATGTTTGTATTGATGGATATAAGCTGTTCTCGTGTAAAAAATCTGTCATCTATCCATTGTGATAAATCATTCCAATAATTAAAATTAATACCTTTATCTTTTGTATAAATATCTTTGTATGTTGTAAATCCTCTGTTTTCATTTTCAGATATTTTGTTTAAATTTATGTGATGCATCGGGATAAATAGTAATAAAAACAGGATAATTACAAATATTAAATCCGGTTTAGATTTCTGATTATATATCTTTTTTAAAATATTGCTTACTTTTTCCAAGCTAAAATATGCAATAATAAACGAAATAAAAATTATTAATGACAAAGCAAAGTAATTTATTTTAAATAAATTCCAGTATTTTATCTTAGGTTTATAGTTAAATGCAATTAAATAACCCCTTTTAAAGTATTTTATTTTTCCAATACCAAGGTAATTAAGGTGATTTTTGTAATTATAGTTATTAAAATAATATTGTTTCAGTATTCCCTTATGATTGTAGTTATTATAGTTATCAAAAATTAATTTATAATCAGGAATAAGTTTTAATTTCCCATTTTCTTCTGCTAAAGTCCCGATTTTAATTTCATAGTTTTTTACATTTGAGAGTTTATTTCTGTTTATTAAACTAATATTATGTACAGTTATTGGTTTATAAGATTTTATTTTATCAAAAATAAAACTGATATTTTCCGGATTATCTATTTTAGTGAATTTTAATTTTATTTTTCTTCTTAAAGGAAGATAAACTTCTTTATGTTTTTCCTCATTGACATACCTATGTGTTTTTTGATCAAATTTAAATAAGGTCGCAGAAACTCTGACTTTGCCTTTCCCGCCTTCAATATCAATATTTATCGGAAAATATCTTAATTGCCAGATTTGAGCAGTATAAAGTACTGCGATCATTGAAAATATTAAAGATATTATAATTTTTTTTAATATATTCATTATCTTAAATTCTAATAATATTTGTAATTTAGCATATTTATATTTGCTTAGGCAAAAAATTAATGATTAATAACTGTATCAGTATTTAAAAAAAATATTCCGATAACTTGTATTGCAAATTTATAGTGTTTATATTACAATTAATCTGTAGAAATTAACATATTAAAGGAGGATAACTAATATGGAAACTTTCGGAATCGAAAAATTAGGTATTACTTCTCCATCTGCAGTTCACAGAAACTGGACTCCTGCTCAATTAACTGAAGCAGCACTAAGACGTGGAGAAGGAACATTAGCAAACAACGGTGCACTTGTTGTTACTACAGGTAAATATACAGGTCGTTCACCTAAAGACAAATTTATTGTTGATACTCCAAGCATACATGATGATATTGCATGGGGCAAAGTAAACAGACCAATTTCAAGAGAAGCATTCAATTCAATTAAATCAAAAATGATTGATTACTTGAATGGTAAAGAAGTATTTATTTTTGATGGTTTTGCAGGTGCAGATAAAAAATATACTCAAAAATTCAGAGTTATTAACGAAATGGCATCTCAAAATATGTTCATTCACCAATTATTAATCAGACCGACAGCAGAAGAATTAGCATCTTATGGTGAAGCTGATTATACAATCATTTGTGCTCCTGGTTTTAAATGCAATCCTGAGGTTGATGGTACAAATTCAGAAGCTTGCATAGCTATTGACTATGAAGCTCATATGATTATCATTGCAGGGAGTCAATACTCTGGTGAAATCAAAAAATCAGTTTTCGCTACTATGAACTATGTAATGACTAAGAAAAATGTTCTTCCAATGCACTGTTCAGCTAATATGGATCCTGAAACTCATGAAACAGCAGTTTTCTTTGGTCTTTCAGGAACAGGTAAAACAACATTATCAGCTGATCCTTCAAGAAAATTAATCGGTGATGATGAACATGGTTGGTCACCTGACGGTGTATTCAACTTTGAAGGCGGATGCTATGCAAAATGTATTAACCTTACTGAAGAAAATGAACCTGATATCTATAACGCTATCAAATTTGGTTCATTAGTTGAAAACGTAATTATGAATCCTGAAACAAGAGAATTAGACTTCGCTGATGGTTCATTAACAGAAAATACTCGTGTAGGTTACCCTGTTAATTACATCAACAACGCTGCTATCCCTTCAATGGGTGGTATTCCAAAAGTTGTTGTATTTTTAACAGCTGATGCGTTTGGTGTATTGCCTCCAATCTCAAGATTAGACAAAAACGCTGCAATGTACCACTTTGTAACAGGTTTCACATCTAAACTTGCAGGTACTGAAAGAGGAATTACTGAACCTGTTCCTACATTCTCTACATTATTTGGCGAACCATTCATGCCAATGGATGCAAGTGTTTACGCTAAAATGTTAGGTGACAAATTAGACCAATACGGTACAAAAGTTTACTTAGTAAATACAGGATGGGCAGGCGGTTCAGCTTCATCAGGTGCTAAGAGAATGAAGCTTGCTTATACTCGTGCAATGGTTACAGCTGCATTGAACGGATCATTTGATTCTGTTGAATTCAAACATCATGATGTATTCAACGTAGATTATCCTACATCTTGTCCTAACGTTCCTGACGAAATGTTAGATGCAAGAGGTATGTGGTCTGATAAAGCCGCTTATGATGAAGCTGCTAACAAATTGGCTCAAATGTTCAATGATAACTTCACTTCTAAATATCCGAACATGCCAAGTGAAATCGTAAATGCAGGCCCAAAGCCATTAAGCATGGTTAAATAGTTTGATTTAACTGTGCATATAAAATTATAAAAGCCTTGATAGAAATATCAAGGCTTTTAATTTAGTGAATATTTATTGAATCGTATGCAAGAATTTTATTTTTAAGATTTTTCATTCCTGCGCCATAGAAGTATTTTAATTGTTCAGGGAAATTTTGCCCTACGTCAAGTAAATACATATCGTGTACAATAAAATTCAAAAGCAGATATGCAACGTCAATATTTTTTGTCCAGGTTACATTTTGTTCAATTTTTCCAAATAAGCATTCTTCTGTATCTGAAAGTAAATATACTAAACGACTTCCTGCGTTATGCTCAATTTCTTTTGCTCCCGCATGTTGATATACAAGCCCGAAATTGGTTGTAAATTCGCCAAGTGCAACAATTTTGACATCAACATCTCTGTCATAGGCAGCTCTTAGTTCTTTTTCAATATGTTTAAAATCCTCTTTCCATATTTCTATATAAATAGATTTTTTTGAGTTTTTAATAATTTCTTTGAGTTTTACCAAAATATTTTCGTATCCTGAAATTGTGTGTAGCGGTTCATTATAGTCTTCTTTTACGTTTGGTAATTTTTTTTCAAGATAATCTATTGTTGAATTTATTTTTCTTTTAAATCTTTGCGTTAATTCTTTAGGAGAAATAGGGGAATATTTTTGAGGTTTATCATCAGTTGTAATTACAATTTTATCTACTGCAAGCGATTTTAGGGCATCATAAGCTCTTGACTGAGGAATATCTGCGAGCTGAGAAACTTCATAGCCTGTTGCCGGATACTTTTTTAACAAGGCAATATACACTTTTGCTTCATAAGAATTAAACCCTAAACTTTTTAATTTCTCTATAATGTTTTCCATAAATAGATATTATCAAATTTACTTGTATGTTTCAAGAAATTATAACATTAGATTAAAATAGTCCTTTGCATTCTTTTTTGTTCTTGTTATTATTGAAATATGAAAGATATGTTAGATCAAATATTGCAAATAGAAAAAAGATACAAAGAATTAGGCGAAACTTTGTCTGATCCCGCAGTAATTCAGGATTATAATAAATTTAGAGATTTATCAAAACAAAGAAAATCAATGGAAGAAACTGTTGAACTTTATTATGAATGGAAAAAAGCAACGGATGCTATTGATGATGATAAATTGTTATTGCAGGAAGAAAAAGATGAAGATATGCGCGCAATGCTAAAAGCAGATATTGAAGAAAATGAAGCAAAACTTCCTGATTATGAAGAAAGAATGAAACGCTTACTGCTTCCGAAAGACCCTATGGATGATAAAGACATTATGCTTGAAATTCGTGGTGGTGCAGGCGGAGATGAGGCAAACATTTTTGCTGGAGATTTGGCAAGAATGTATTTAAAATTTGCCGATAAACAGGGTTGGAAAACCCAAATTCTGTCAAAAACAGAATGTGAAGCGGGCGGATATTCAGAAATAATTATTTCAATTCAGGGTGATGCGGTTTATTCGAAATTAAAATATGAATCAGGTGTTCACAGAGTTCAGCGTGTGCCTGAAACTGAATCTCAAGGTCGTGTTCATACTTCAACCGCAACTGTCGCAGTTATGCCTGAAGTTGATGATGTAGAAATTGAAATAAGACCTGAAGATATAGAAATGTCGACTGCGCGTTCAGGAGGTGCAGGCGGTCAAAACGTAAATAAAGTTGAAACTGCAGCCCGTTTATTCCATAAACCTACAGGGATTATGATTTTCTGTACTGAAGAACGTTCCCAGTTGCAAAATAAAGAACGTGCAATGCAAATTTTACGTTCAAAATTGTACGATATGGAAGTTCAAAAACAAATGCAGGAAATTACAGACCTGCGTCGTTCTCAGGTCGGAACAGGTGACAGAAGCGAAAGAATCCGTACATACAATTTCCCTCAGGGACGTTTAACAGATCACAGACTTAACCATAACCTTAATGTCTGGACTGTAATAGATGGTGATTTGGATGAGCTTATAAATATGTTAATTGAGTACGATCAAAAGTTAAAACTTGAAAAATTAGCTCAAAAAGCTCAATAAGAGGATATGCAATGACAGAAAGACGCTGTGCAGGTTGTTGGGAAATCAAAGACAGAAAAGATTTGATAAAAATTACAAATTCTGCACAAGGTGTTATTGTAAATCCAAATTCATTAACATTTGGCAGATCTGTATATCTCTGCTATAATAATTCGTGTATAGAATCGGCTTTTAAAAAAAATAAGATTTCAAAATTCCTGAAAGCTTCTGTACCCGCTGAATTGAAAGGATATTTATTAGATGAGTTACGAAATGATAAGAATTAGTGAATTAGCAAAAGAACTTGGCAAATCAAGTAAAGAAATTCTTGAAAAGCTTGAAAAAATGGGGATTACAGGTAAGACTCATTCAAGCACGGTAACTCCTGATCAAATAAGAAGACTAAAAGATTTTATGGCAAATGGTGCAGCAAAATCTAAGCCAAAAGCTTTTGTAGTAAAAAAAGCAAAAGTTGAGGAAAAAGAAGCCGCAAAAGAAGCTGCAAGAGAAGAAGCGAAAGAAAGAAAAGAAGAACTTAAAAAAGCTATAGAAAAACCTGTAGTGGAAAAAGTACAAAGACCTAAGATAGAAATTGTCCGCAGATCTGCTCCAAAACCGGTTCAAATTGTCGGTAAATCAGAAAAAACCGAATCAGGCAGACCTGACAGACCAAAAAGATTTGATAAAGATTCAAAATTTCCACCAAAACGTGAAGGGGACAAACCTTCCGGAAATAAAGATTTTGGGAGCAAAAAACCTATTGAACGCAGAATTATTCCGCAGGATATTTATGAAAATAAAGGTAGCGGCAGCGGAAAATTTGGCGGAAGTAAAAACTCCGGTAAAAAGAAAGACAAAGGTTTCAATTCCAAAAAAGAAGAACAGGAAATGATTTCTTTGGAAAAGGCTGCTGCTCAGCACCATAAAAAAAGAACTCAAAAAACGGAAGAATTTGAAGATGTTAAACAAATAGTTGTAAATAAAGCCATGACAATTGCAGAGTTGTCTGAAAAAATCAGAAAAACCCCTGCTGATATTGTAAAATTCCTGATGATGAACGGAGTTATGGCAACCGTAAACCAGCTTATAGATGTTGATGTTATTAAAAAAGTTTGTGCAGAATATGAACTTGAAGTTCTTGATGAAGATTTGGAAGCATATGTAGAAGAAGAACTTAAAAAAGAAGAAGAAAAAAATGCACTTGCTAATGTAGATAAAAAATTGCTTAAAAAACGTGCTCCTGTTATCAGTATCATGGGTCACGTCGATCATGGTAAAACGACATTGTTAGACAGTATTCGTGCATCAAAGCACAAAATTGTTGCAACCGAAGTCGGTGGTATTACACAATCAATCGGTGCATATACGGTTTATTTAGGTGATAACAACGATAAGAAAATTGTATTCTTGGATACTCCGGGTCACGAAGCGTTTACGGAAATGCGTGCAAGAGGTGCTCAGGCTACAGATATTGCAATTTTAGTTGTTGCGGCTGATGATGGTATAATGCCTCAGACTATTGAAGCAATAAATCACGCAAAAGCTGCTGAAATTCCTGTTATCGTTGCAGTAAACAAAATCGATAAACCGGGAGCAAATCCTGACAGAGTACTGCAGCAATTAACCGAACACGGACTTGTTCCTGAAGATTGGGGCGGTGATACAATCGTTGTCAAAGTTTCCGCTTTACAAGGTACCGGTATTGATGAATTATTAGAATATATATTGCTTGTTGCAGATGTTCAGGATCTTAAAGCAAATCCAAAAGCAGAAGCAACAGGTGTTGTAATTGAAGCAAACTTAGACAAAGGTAAAGGTCCTGTTGCAACATTACTTGTACAAAACGGAACCTTAAGAGCAGGCAACTGCATTGTTGTCGGGACTGCTTGCGGTCGTGTCCGTGCATTGTTATCAGATAGTGGTGAAAGAATTCAAAAAGCTGAACCATCTACTCCTGTTGAGATTTTAGGTTTATCTGAAGTCCCTCAGGCAGGTGACAGATTTATGGTTGTAAAAAATGAAAAAGAAATGAAAGCTATAACTGCAGAACGTCAGGAAAAAGCTCGTGATAAACGTCTTGAAGCTATGTTACCTGCTCATATCAGAAAAGAAGCCGTTGCAGGTGATGATGCAATTCCTCAATTGAATTTAATTATCAAAGCAAATACAAACGGTTCTGCCGAAGCTGTTGCTCAAGCTATTGCTCAGGTTGAGTCTAAAGAAATTACTACAAAAATTATTCACGTTGGTGTCGGTGATATTTCAGAAGCAGATGTTATGCTTGCTGCCGCTTCAAATGCTTTGATTTTGGGATTTACTGTTAAAGAAGATGCAAATGCTTTAGCAGCAGCCGAAAGAGAAAAAGTAACAATTAAAAAATATGATATTATCTATCAGTTATTGGAAGATATTGAAAAAACATTGTTATCGCTTCTTGATCCTGAAATTAAAGAGGTTGAACTTGGTAAAGCTGAAGTTCGTCAGGTATTTAATATTGGTAAAACAGGTAAAATTGCCGGTTGTTATGTACTTGAGGGTAAAATTATCAGAGATAAAGATGCAATTATTATCAGAAACGGTGAACAAATATTTAAAGGTGCAATCGAGCAGTTAAAACGTTTCAAAGATGATGTTAAAGAGGTTGCACAAGGTTTTGAGTGCGGTATTTCTTTCGGAAAATTCAATGACCTTCAGGAAGGTGACATAATAGAAGTTTCTACAACTGAAGAAATTGAAAGAACATCTTTATAAATTTATTTTCTTTACAAATATTTACTTAAAACTTAATTTAGGCAATATTTTCTTTTACGGTTTTTTGTTATAATAAAAGCGTAAAGGTGTAGTGTGTATGATTGATAAAATATCTATTTCAGACAGCAAAAAATATTTTTTGAATAATACTCCTTTGAGTATAAACTCAAAAGGGGCAAATTTTACGCACTCTTATTTAGAGCATTCGGAGCTGAGTAATAAACAAAAAGCTGTTGTTTTGGCTTCATCAGCTCTTGGCATGGCTTTACCGTTAGCATTTTGGAGTAAGCGAGCAGGTTTCAGTTTAAATCCGCTGAAAATATTAAAAACTCCGATTAAGGATTGGGCATTATTAAAATTCAAACCGTCAGGTAAAGTTTTGGAATATGATGATGCCGCAAAAATAATTTCTATTGCTGCAGGTTCTGTTGCAGGCGGTTTTGCCGGCGGAGCCTTAGTTGATAAAGCTAATTTAAAGGCTAAAAAACGCGAAGTATTAAGCCAGTTGTTAGGTGATGTAATTGTCCCGATTACTTGTGTATGGACAGGGGCAAAGGCATTTAAACACTACGAGCGGACTTTGACAAAACTTATGCCTAAAATTAACAAAGAAAATAGTTTTGCAAAAATTATAAATAAAATAAGTGAAAATATTCCAAATGCGGTTGCAACACTTGGTTCTCTTGCAGTTGGTATTATTGCGGGGAATAAAGTTTCAAATGAAATAAATGAAAAACTTTACCACAAGAAGGTTGAAAGAGGAATAAAGGCAACAGATTTTGCTCCTCATGTTGATGATTTATGTATGTCAATTTCTATGGTAAACAGTGGTTCTGAATTTGGGACAAAATTAGGCAGAATAATTCCTTTGGCATTGCTTGTTCCGGGGTATGAAACTGGTACTGCAAGGGAAAAATAAATTAATCTGTTATATATTTTCCAAAAAATCTATGATTTCTTTTAAAGAATAAATATTTTTCTGAACAAGGAAATTTTTACCCGATTTTTCTCTTACATAGTCAAGATTTTTTCCGTCTAAAAAGTCTTCGCTATAAGGTCTTAGCATTACGGTTGGTATAACAGCTATATCGCAATCGACGTCTTTTACGGTGTTTATTAAATCATCTGTGGTAATAAGTCCTGCAACAGTAATATCTTTTCCCCAGTAATTTGATTTAACGGGATGAACTTCTACTGTTAAATTTTTTATTTTAGACATTTTTTTTGCAGCTTTTTCAAGCATATTTTTTGCTGCATAAGAGCATGCAAAAATCATTTTATAAGGTTTAGAAACTGCTTTTGGAAGTTTTAAATTCTTAAAATCATCATAAGTGAGTCTTAAAGCTCCAACTCCGTCATCAAGCTGACAGTAATTGCCGTAATATTTTGCGGGCGGTATAGGTTCATCTGCTAACAGAAAAAATTCATCAGAACAACATACACGTTTAAATTTTGATGCAATTTCAATTGTTTCTTTTGCACATTTGCTATCAACACGTTTGAGTTCTTCCTGTCTGAATTGGGTAATACCGACAGGAACTATTGCGGTTGAAAGTACAGTATTTTTTAACTCTGCCAGATCGCTTAGTGTACGCTCTAATTCTTTGCCGTCATTTATTCCGGGGCATAAAACAATTTGAGCGTGAAATGGTATTTTGTTTTTTCTGAACCATTTTAAATTTTCCAAAGCTTTATCTGCCTTAGGATTTCTCAGCATTTTTACGCGTAATTCAGGGTTTGTCGTGTGGACTGAAACATAAAACGGCCCAAGATGCATTTTTTTTATTCGTTCTTTATCCTTTTCAGTTAAATTTGTAAGAGTTATATATGTTCCCTGTAAATAAGATAATCTGTAATCGTCATCTTTTATATAAAGAGTTTTGCGTAATCCTTTTGGCTGCTGATCAACAAAGCAAAAAATGCAATGGTTAAGACAAGGTTTAATTTTGTCAAAAACTGCACTTTCAAAAACAATTCCCAAATCTTCTTCAAAATCTTTTTCAATTTCGATTTCTTCAATTTCGCCGTTTGAATGTTTAACTTCGATTGTTACAAGTTCGGATTTCATGTAGAAATT
The DNA here is from genome assembly GCA_902794035.1 of uncultured bacterium. Taxonomy (GTDB): domain Bacteria; phylum Cyanobacteriota; class Vampirovibrionia; order Gastranaerophilales; family Gastranaerophilaceae; genus Zag111. Next base: position 169,335 of record CADBFN010000001.1, on the reverse strand, counting down.
ATAATCTATCATATCGGTCATTTTGTGACCATCAATTGATATAATTTCATCTCCTTTTGAAATTTCAAGTTCTTCAGCTATCGAATTTTTTATAACGCTATCAACAATCGCACTCATTTTATTTTTCAAAACCTTCAATCATAGAAATAAAATTATTATATTCACAAATTGTATTATCAAGAATTATTTTTTGATAAAAATCAGTTGTGTTATATTCATCTTCGAGTATTTTTTTTGCGTTTAATCTGTGTAAATACGCTCCAGCTTTAATATTTTCAAATAATTCCTTTGTATCCTGATCTGATAAAAATGATGCACAGCACAATTTAATTTTTGCATCAGACGAAAACTGAACTGGGTTTTTTGAAAAAGGTTCTAACAGCAAACGGCGTAATTCTTTTGTCCCATTGTCAGTAATTGAATAAAAAACTGAAAGTTTTCCGCCATCAGACATAACTTTTGAAGATGTAATTGATTTAGATTTTTCTAATCTTACAAGGGCAGGTTTTAATGCTCCAAAACTTGGATTAGTAAACGGAGAAAATTTATCTGCAATATGTTTTTTTATTGCATACATGGTTAAATCACGTTTTAAAAGAACATATAAAATCATTAATTCAATCATAAGCTTAGAATATCACATTAATATGGCTTTAACAAGTTTGAATTAATATTGTTCCACATGATATTTATCCATAAGTTTATTTTTTTCATGATTAGAAATTCCGATACCTGCAATCAGTCCAATAATTCCGCCAACACAGGATTTAATCATTACACTGATTGGTTTTAAACTTTTTGATAAAGCTGCCCCGCCGCCTATTATTATGCCTGATATTGTCATAAATATAGAATTATTTATAAGTGTTTTTGATTGCTCATTATACTTTTGTACAAATTCATCTGCTCTTTGTCCGCTTATAATGTATGCCGGAGCGTAGCGCGGTTTAGATGGAGTATTTGCATATTCCAAACGTACTTTATTATTTCCAAGGTAATCATTGACAGATAATTGCATAGTAAAGTAATGCTAATCTAAAATAAAAATTAAAACATCACCCTTTTATCGGATAAATTTTGATTTTATACGTTCAAATAATTCATTTGCATATTCCATTTTCATTATTAAATTGAGTGGAATATAAACAACTAAACAAATAAAAGCGATTAAACTGATTTTTAAAAATTCAAACGGTACTTTTGACAGGTGAATAAATTTGTCATACTGAACTGCGCAAATCCAGCAAATTACCCCCGCAATCATTCCTGCAACACACATTTTTATCAAATTTACAAACAAAGATTTGTAATCCATTTTCATTTTTCTTGTAATAAAATATCCTAAAACGCAGGCATTAAATAAAGTAACCAGAGATGTTGAAAGCGTGATTCCACCGATACCAAAGTGCATTTTTGAAATTAAAATCCAGTTTAAAAATACTTTTAAAATTATCGAAGTAAAAGCAACCGTAAACGGTGTTGCTGAGTCATTAAACGAATAAAAAACTCTTGTTATTGAATCTCTGAAAACATAAGGAATAATTGAAACAGACAAAAACCACAAAGCTTCCGTTACCATAAATGTTGCAGTTGCATCAAATTCTCCACGCTCGAAAATGAGTCTTATCGCATCTGTCCCGACAACTAAAATTCCAATAATAATCGGAATTGCTCCGAATAAAAGCACTCCGACACCTTTATTAAAATAATTTTTTATCCCTTCAAAATCGTTATCGGCAACAAGTCTTGCAAAAATCGGGAATAACGGCACCAAAAACGCAGTAACCAAAATTCCGACAGGAAACTGAAATACTCTGTTTGCATAGCCGATTGCTGTCCATGCACCTTCTGAAATTGATGAGGTGAAAAACATATCAACATATATATGCACCTGTCCGACAGTAGAACTTAAAACTGCCGGAAATAAAAGTTCTCCGATTTCTTTGAAATGAGGATTATTTACAAATTCAAAATTAGGTTTCAATTTGTAACCTAATTTTCTAATATTCGGATATTGAATTATTAATTGTAAAATTGCGCCAATCGTTGTTGCCCATGCAAGAGCATAACCTTTTTGATCGCTTGGGGCTGCTATAACTATTCCGATAATTGCAAGTGACATAATTATAGGCGACAAATTCGGAAGCATAAATTGTTTATAAATAATCAAAATGCCGTAATAAATCCCGACAATTCCGCCTATAACAAGCAAAGGTGTCATAATTTGCAAATGAACAGATGCAAGATGAATCATTTGTTCAGAGCCGCCTGAGATAATAAGTCCCATTATCTGTCTAGGGAAAATATACATTAAAACTGATAATGCCAGAAAAAATATAATTGTTGCCGTCATAAATGTCGAATACAATTTATTGACCGCTTCGGGCGGTTTTTCTTTCAGATTCGGTAATAATTTTGAAAAAATCGCAACAGTTGCACTGTGAAAAGGCCCCCCGACTCCGCCTAACAAAATTAACGATAAAGACGGTATCTGGTATGCGTAATAATATGCGTCCGAAACCATTGATGCCCCGTAATAATTAGCAATAATGATATCTCTGATAAAACCGATTAATTTACTGATAATCGTAACAACCATAATTATCCATGCAGCTTTTAATAGACTTGGTGTTTTATCGGTTTGAGTTGTCATTTTGCCCCGCTATTTCAATATATAATCTTAATCCGCCGATTGTATTTGTATATGACGGATATTTAAATGTTACCGTATTCAGCCCGTTTTGTAAATATTGCGATAAATCTATCCGGTTGATTCGCTCATTTTTATTTAATTTAACGGCTTCATATATTCCGTTTATTATCAAATCAACATAATCAAGTCTTGATTTGTTATCAACAACCAATATACCGTTTCCGCTTTTAGTGTAAAAAGATTGACTTATTTGATTTTTTGCAGGATTTGGGGTGATTGTAACAGGTTCTGTGGAAAGAATAATGTCTTTATAATAATGGTTTAAAATATCTTCATATGATTTGTTCAAATGCGTTGCCATATAACCAGCACCATATTGACTCATGCCGACTCCGTGTCCGTAACCTCCGCCATAAATTTTGATTTTTGTGAGGTTGCCATCATCATCGCGTTCTTCTTTAATTACAAAATTTGCACTTGGCAAAGCTTTGCCTGCTACCGTAAATAATCGCCTTATAACAAGTTCCTTTTCAACAATGTAATTTCCTGATTCTGTCCGGATTTCCATTTGCATAATTTTGCCTGATACCCCACGCCTGATAACCTTTAAGCCTGTTATTTTATCAATAATTTCTCCTTTATTAACCACAGGGTGTACAAATCCTGCTGCACTTTGTGCAGCAATGTGATTTTGAACTTCATTTTGTAATTCTTCCTGAGTCCATTCTCTTTCCCAACGGTAATATGAGGATTTATTATCAAATGACTTTGGTTTTGAGGTATAAAATTTTTCGGCATCTTCTTCGTTATTCAAAATTCCAAAATCCTCGTAATCAGGAACTCCGGTTAAATATGGTTTTGGTTTTGACGGAAAAGCCTTTGTTTTTGGGTCTGAAAAGGCATTTTCGTAATTTTCTGTATATCCCCCTGCGGTTGAAGAATAAAGAGCTAATATTAAATCCCAATCATAAATTGCAACTATTCCTTTAGTTTGTTCTACCGCTTTGTTTGACAAATCTTTTTCGGTATTCGCTCCAAAATAAACCTGACTTGCAACTGAATCTACAACATCATAATTTGAATTAGCTTTCACCCTTGGAGAAAGAACATAATTTCTTGCGGCAACTGCTTGCGCCTTTAGGGCTTCCAATCCAAAATGAACAGGCATTTCATTAGGCACAACTCCTTTAAGATATTCTTCTACATTTATAGAATTTACTATATGAAAATAACCTTCTTTTGGGCATATCAATTCAACCTGACCTCTGTAAACAGCATCTTTGCCTGCCCGCTTTAAGTCCTTTATTCCTATGAATCCATAATCTGTTTTAAAAATAATAGGACCTGAAACCTTTGCAATTACATTATCTTCACTGTCTGTCAAAACAAATATTTTGCCAACCATTTTTACATTAACTTCGTTATTTGAATCAAATGTAGTAATGTAGGTTTTGTTGTTGTAAATTTCGTATTCGCCTGTTCCGTATATAGAAACCTGTTCCCAAAGGTAATTTGAAAAACTTTGGTTCCCGATTCCGACCCTTACGATTTTTCCTGAATCTGTGTTTTGGGTTTTGAATGCACTTATGATATTTGAAATATCAGCCTGATTTTCTGAATAATCAGCTATAACCGGACAAACTCCAAGCCCCAGTAATAATAACAACAATCCCAATCTTTTCATAGGTATATTATATAACAAAGTTTCATAATTATACCATTGCTTTTGTTGATGAAAGAGAATTATAAAAAATCTTAGATTTAAACTTCAACAAACAATCTTCTGCCGACAATATTTTGTTTTCCGTTGTAATACCCTGCGAAATAACCGCCTTTAACAGGTCTGTTTTGTGCGTAATACTGGTTAGAAAAATTTCTGCCGTTATAACTTACAAACGGGTTGTTTCCATACGGATTTGAAGCTTCTCTTACAGCCGGAGCGGATGTAATTTGCGGTGCCTGAAATACATTTGATAATAAATTTACTAAACCTGCCATACTACTTGCCTTTCTATCCGTATTTTAATTATGAAAATAACTTTGTCATAATTATAACACTAAAATTTTAATTAATTTAATATAACTTAACAAAAATCATATATTTTATGTAGTATAATCTGAAGAATGGAAAAAGATAAATTTAAAATTTTAATTGTTGGAAACGGAGCTGCGGCTTCTGCTTTAGCAAAAAAAATCAGTCAGTATGAGTATGTTGAAAAAATCTTTTCAACCGGCGGCATTTCTGATTGTATGGAAATAATTGATATCAGAGAAGATGATTTGACAGGACTTTTAATGTTCGCTTTGGAAAACAAAATTCATTTGACTATTCCGATAAGTCCAAAGGCTTTGGAAGCTGACATTGTTTCATTTTTTCAGTCAAATGGTCAAAATATATTCGGACCTTCTAAGGAAAGTTGTAATTTTATTTTTAATAATATATCCTGCAAAAAATTTCTATATAAATTACGCGCTTCTGTTGCTAAATTCGGAATGTATAACAAACTTTCACAAATTGGGGATTATCTTAAAAATTCCGCATATCCCGTACTTTTGAAATCAGCGCAGAATACAGCTTCAGAAGATGAAAAAATGGTATGTACAACATATAAAAGTGCAATGGATTTTGCCGATAAATTATTTCTAAAAGGTGAAATTGATGTGCTTATTGAAGATTTTGCTATGGGGCATAATTTTACAATATACTTTGTAACAGATGGTTATAGTGCAATTCCTTTAAATATTGTCGGGAATTATAAATTTCTTGATAAAAATGGCGGAATATATACTGACGGTTGTGCCTGTTATTGCCCTGATTATAAAATTTCAAATACTATAATTGATGAAGTAAAAAAAATTGTGACAAATATACTGAATTGTCTTGATAATGACGGTAAGCCATATACGGGCATTCTTGGTATAAATTGTGTATTAACAAAAAATGAGAATTTTTTAATACAGGATATAAAACCGTTTTTGCAAAATCATGATGCCGGAGCTGTTTTAAATTTATGCGAAGATGATTTAATAAAGATTTTCACTTCCTGTATAAACGGATTTTTTTCAGATGAATATGATCATATAAAAACAAATGATTGCTCCTCTGTTTCGGTTTGTGTATATTCTGATTCTGATAATTCGGAAATAAGCGGGCTTGAGGATATTGAAGATGTTGATTTTATAAATATAAAAAAGGATAATGAAAAATATTATTCGCAAATTGGTATGAATTTTACACTGACAAAAACAGCAATGACTTTATCAAGAGCCAAAAAATATTTATCCGAAGCAATTGAGGACATTAAATTTGCCGGTATGAAATACAGAAAAGATATTTATGATAAGATAGAACAGTAAATAAAAAGGAGAAATTTTATGTTGGAATGTTTAAAAAGGAATCTGAAAGAATTTAAATCATTTGCAATGCGCGGAAATGTAATTGACATGGCTGTCGGTATCATTATAGGTGCTTCATTTGGTAAAATTGTTGATTCAATGGTAAATGATGTAATCATGCCTCCTTTGGGCTGGTTAATGGGTAAAGTAGATTTTACAAATTTATATTTAACCATACCTACAAAACTGGATGATTTAGGTAATATGCCTCATTATGATTCATTGGTAGCAGCAAAAGCAGCAGGTGCGGTTACAATAAATTATGGTGTGTTTATCAATACATTAATCAGTTTTATTTTGGTTGCGTTTGCAGTATTTTTATTAATCAAGGGTATTAACAAATTACAGGCAGCAGCTAAAAAAGAAGAAGCTACAGAATCAGCGGCGACTCAAAAAGCTTGTCCTTATTGCTTCTCCCAAATTGATATTCGTGCAACCAAATGTCCGCATTGTACATCAGAAATTCCTGCAGAGGTACAAGAATAATAAATACATAAATAAAAAAATCCCCATCTGTATAAGGTGGGGATTTTTAAATGTTTAATATTTCTGTTATCTATGCAAAATTAAATATAATAACTACTCTTATAGGTTTATAATTTTTTCAAGGTATTGTTTTGCCAACTCTACACGCTTTTGAGAATTATTGTTTGTTTGAGCAATGTTGTCAAGAATGCTTGTCATACTCTCTATTCCCGATTCAGGCATTTTCATATCAAGTAAATCATTAAAAGTATATTTCCAGACTACAAAATCAGTTTTACTTTGACACATAGGAACTTTATGTCTTATTCCTGCAAGAATAAGTTTTTTTGTTAATTCTTTTCTTAATGGAATCAGTCTTTCATTAAACTCGGCATTTTTATCCATATCCATTTTGTTTAGAAATACTTCAAGCATATCAGTTACACAATTTTTTGTTTTTCTGAAATCTTCATTTATGTCATCAAGTATTCTCAAAGTTTTGCCTGCAAGTACAAAATTATTTGGATTTATATAATCAAATGTATAATATTTTTTGCCTCTGCACATTTCATTTAGCAATGAAAAATCTTTTGCAATTCCGTCAAAGCTGCGTTGTGGCAGTTTGGCAAATTTTGGTAAATAAACTTCGTTATAATATTTCAGATTTTCTTCTGCAGTGTGAGTTTGGCAATAGTCATTTGGTATCCCGACAGGAATTGATTTACCTTTTGTATAAACATTTTTCATAATGGTCATATCTTCACCATTGTTATTGAATATCAGTGCAATTGCTTCTCCAAAATAATGTTTTAAATGTGAAAACTTACCTTTTTTTATAATTTCTATTCCGCCAAATTCCGGAATCAACTTTTCATTACCGCGTTTTAAAACATAATTATCATCTATTTTATAAACGGTACCGTAAAATCCTGAGCCAAGTTTGGATTTTAATTTTACTTTTTTGTCATACATATCAGAAAATTTAATTAATAAGTTACGTTCATTCAAACGTGTATAATCTCTTTTTTGTAATTGTTTTTCAAGGTTTTTGCTAAATGACGATTTATAACCGGTAAAATTTGGGGATTTATTATAATTTGAAATTCCTGTAATCATGGCTATGATAAAACATCTAAAAATTTTTTTTGCTAATTTTGTATAGCCTTGTTGCATTATGGACTTATAAAATTCATTATTATATAATTTTTTTGACAGAAGGGTGGTTACAATGAAAAAAGCTTTATTAACTGCAGCAATTTTATTATGTGCGAATATGGTTTGGGGGGCAGGTGCTCAGGTATATAAACTTGATAATGGTCAGACCGTTGTAATACAGGAGGTTAAAAACAATCCGATTGTAACCATTGATACATGGATTAAAACGGGTTCAATAGATGAAGATGATTCAAATAGCGGTGTTGCTCATTTTTTGGAACATTTGTTCTTTAAAGGAACAAAAAACCACGCTCCGGGTGAATTTGATAAAATTCTTGAAACCAAAGGTGCGATAACAAATGCTGCGACAAGTAAAGATTTTACGCATTATTATATAACTATTCCTTCAAAAGATTTTGATCTTGCAATGGAACTTCATGCGGATATGCTGATGAATCCCATGATTCCGCGTAATGAAATGGAAAAAGAAAGAAAAGTTGTTTTAGAAGAAATAAATAAAGATTCAAACTCTCCTCAGAAAAAAATGTATGAAAGTATTGATTCAATGTTATATACCTCTCACCCTTATAAAAGACGGGTAATAGGCAGAAGTGATGTCATTGAAACAATTACAAGAGATAAAGTTTTGGAATTCTATAACGAGCATTATTTCCCTTCAAATATGGTAACACTTGTTGTTGGTGATGTCGATACAAATTATGCACTAAATAAAATAAAGGAAGTTTTTAACGGAAATAACAAAAAAACAATTAAAAATTCTTATCCGAAAGAACAGCAATTAACAGAGCAAAAAAAACAGGTCGAATATATTGATACTCAGTCAGGTTACATGTTAATCGGATTTCGGGGAACATCAATAACAGATAAAGATTCTTATGCGATGGACGTTTTATCAACTATTTTAGGTGAAGGCCGTTCATCTGTATTAAATCAAACTTTAAAAGAGAAAAAACGTTTTGCCTTTTCTGTCGGAGCAGGCAATATGACATATAAAGATGACGGTATATTCTATATAAGTTCTAATTTTGAACCTGATAAATGCAAACTTGTTCAGGATACTATTTTTGAAGAAATAAAAAGAATACAGGATAAAGGAGTAAGCGAAGAACAACTAAATCTTGCAAAAAATCTTATTGAAAGAACCACTTATTATTCAAGAGAGTCTGTTTCAAATATTTCAAATGAGATAGGTTATACCGTTGCATTAACAGGAGATATAAAATTTTATGACAATTATTTGACTAATATAAAAAACGTATCAGCAGATGATGTTAAAAAAGTCGCAAATAAATACTTAGGAATTAACAAAAGTGCAATATCAATACTTTTGCCGCAAGACAGAAAAGATATTCCTGTAGCTAATAAAAAAACAGATGATAATAATAGTAAGGCTGAATTTGTAAGTGAAAATAATCAGACACAAAAATATACTCTTGCAAATTCTTCAACACTTTTATATACCCCTAATACATTTAATGACATAATTGCTATAACTATTGATGCAAAAGGCGGACAGCTTATAGAAAATAAACCGGGAACAGCAATGATTACAGGTTTATCACTTGTAAAAAGTACAAACAGATATTCACCTGTAGAACTTTCACAAATCATGGAAGATAATGGTATAAAAATTGCTCCATCAGTGAATGCGGATTATTTTTCAATTTCTGTACTGACAACAAAAGACGAATATGAAAAAACAATGGAATTACTGAATGAAATCATTAATAATCCGTCATTTGATGAAGTTGAAATAGGTAAAATAAAATCTGATAATATGAATCAGATAAAAGCAAATAAAGACATTCCGTTAAAGGTTGCTCTTGAAAAGTACAGAGAATTAATATTCCAAAACAGTCCTTACACAATTTCAGCCAATGTATTGGAAAAAAGTATTCCAAATATTACAAGAGAAGACATAATCAATTATTATCACAAGGTTTTAGAACCTCAAAATATTGTAATTTCAGTCAATGGTAATATTGATAAAAAAGATGTAATAAAAGATTTTAATAAAATATTCACTAAAGCGCATACAGACAGTAAGTTTGATTATTTATCATTTGATAAAACAATTTCAAAACCAAGTTCCCCGCGAACAGCTATTGCGCACATGGATTCAACAGAAACTGCATGGATAATGCTTGGTTGGCAGACAGATAAAATAGATAATCAAAAAGATTATGCAACATTGCAGGTTATTGATTCATTGCTTGGCGGTGGAATGAGTTCAAGAATGTTCAGAGATTTGAGAGAAAAAGAAGGTTTGGCATATCAGTTAGGCTCAGGCTTGTCTGCTCATGTCCTGAGAGGAAGTTTTGTTCTTTATATAGGTACAAATCCTGCTACTCTTGAAAAAGCAAAACAGGGCTTATTTGATGAAATAAATAAGCTTAAGAATGAATATGTCGGTAATAAAGAATTAAAAGATGCCAGAGAAAAACTTATAGGTAATTACGTTATAGGTTTGGAAACAAATTTAGAAAAAGCTTCTAATATTGGCAAATACGAAACAATGGGTCTGGGTTACGAATTCAAAGACAAATATATTGATTTAATCAATAGCGTTACGGATACTGATATTATTGAAGTCGCAAATAAATATTTCAATGACAATTATATATTATCAATCGTTACCAAGTAAATTAAAACATTCATAGTTTACTTGCCGATTTCACTTGCTTTGATAGTAATTTCGGAAGGTTTGCATACAAAAGGATTGTTTTGGTATTTTGCCCAGATAATGTATGCCCTGTTGCCTTTAATTTCTGTAGAACCGCTTTTAATATATTCGGTATCGCCTGTTTTTGGATTTTTGCGTTCTGAATATAAATCAAGTGTATATTTATCTGCTTTTTTGGATCTGTCTTTCATTGCTTCATACAAATCGTCAAGTTGTACTTCTGTAAATCCGCAATCGAGTTTATAAGCTCCATGAGGCGATGTTATTGTTTCTGTGTATCTGCAATAGCCGTTTTTCCATCCATGAATTTTACGGGTTGTTTTAAATGAACTGTCCTCATATTCTGAAGCAATGGTCTCTTCATATGCGTCACAATCTTTTATATGTCTTATAAATTTGCGGGAAAATTTTGTGTATTCCGATGCTAATGCGTATCCGCCAAGTAATAATGTTACTAATGATATGATAAATATTTTTTTCATTATCTAATCTCCTGTGATTCAATATGATTATATCAGACTTGTATTTGTATGGCAAAATTTTAAAATCTCATTTTTTTGTATGATTTCAAATTTAAATAAAATGATAATATAACAATATACTCCTTAGAGACTAAGATACACATATCCCTAATCAACAGCTATGCACCTCAAGTACATAGCTTTTTTTTATTTATATATATTCCATCTGTTTGTACCATTTTTATTCAATATTAATTGAAATTTTTCATTATAAGTAGTATAATGGCTGAGTTATACATTAATAGAGGATTTACATATGAAGCTTCACATGCAGATACTTATCGCGTTAGGCCTTGGAATTAAAAGAAATTGGCACATATTTTTCGGAATTATAGCAGGTGTATTGGTAGGTATCTTCTTGTATTCCCACTCAGGCAGTGTAAGTTCTTCTGTTTTGAACTTTTTGACATTTATTGGTCAAATGTTTATCAGACTTATACAAATGGTTGTAATTCCGCTTGTTGTATCTGCCATAATAATTGGTATAACAAGTGTCGGAGATAATAAACAGCTTGGAAAATTTGGGTCAAAAATGCTGATATATTACGGGATTTTAACAACTATTGCAGTAACAATCGGAAGTGTTTTGGCATTAATTTTCAAACCGGGTTCAGGGGCAAGCCATTATATCTCTGCAAATATTGCTTCTGATGTCCAGACACATGTTGCAAATGCTGTCCAGCAGCAGCAAGGCAAAATTTTGGATATGTTTCTAGGTTTTATTCCGAATAATCCGCTTGAGGCTTTGGCTCATGGTAATATGGTTTCAATTATATTATTTGTTGTAATATTTGCTTTGGCTCTTGCAAAAGTCGGGGATGTAAACAGACCTATTGTTTCTTTCTTTGAATCAGTTTTTGCTGCAACAATGAAAGTAACAGACTGGATTATGCTTTTTGCAGCTCCCGGTGTATTTGCTTTAACCGCAAGTGCAATTGCAAGCTTTGGTATAAATATTTTCGGACCGATTTCAAAATATTTACTTGTATTGCTTGCAGGTTTTGCAATCCAGATGTTTATGGTTTATCCTATATTTTTAAGATGCTTTTCAAAAGTGTCTGCCCCTATTTTATTCTCAGCCATTGCAGAAGCGACAATGGTTGCATTCGGAACTGCAAGTTCTTCTGCAACTTTGCCTTTAACAATTGCTTGTTGTGAAAAAAGAGGGATTTCTCATAAAATATCAAGTTTTGTTTTACCGCTTGGTGCGACATTAAATTTTGACGGAACTGCTTTGCTACAGACAGTTGCAGTTATCTTCCTCGCTCAGGCATATCAGATACATCTTACTCCATATATGGTTATTTCAATTGCATTACTGGCAATAATTGCATCAAGTACCTGCGCAGGTATTCCGGGCGGCGGTTTGATTACGATTGCTCTTATTTTGAACGGGCTAGGATTAACGCCTGAACAGTTAGTTGCAGGTTTTGCATTCTTATTCACGATAGAAAGACTTACCGATATGCTCAGAACTACTTTAAATGTAACTTCTGATGCGGTGGTAGCAGCAACAATTGCGGATAATGAAAACGAAATCAATTATGATTTGTTAAATAATCCGAAAGCATATGAAGAAATTGCATAAATATGAAAAACTTGATTATAAAAAAATGGATTGAGCCATACAAATTGCTTGAAACAGTAAAAAAATACTGCAGCCTTCAGGATTATACTTTTGACGGTTCAAATAAGCTGATAAATAAAAATAAAATGCTGGAAGATATTGCTCAAAGTAAAAATAAATTCGGGTTGTATATGAAAAATGTAAATAAATTCTATGTTTTTTCACCGCAAAATGATTTTCAGTTATTAGATACTCTTATACAAGCCTTTGAGTTTATTGAAAATGATTACGAGTACTCTGAAGATACTGATAAAGTATTGAATATGGTCGATATGGGTAAATCTGAAGCATCATTTATAAATGCAGATTTTTAAGAATAATTTTTTATAAAATTATCAATTCACTAAATCATACATATAATCTATGCAATTTTTATTGTAAACAAATTATAATATATTTGTACAGGTTTAAAAAAAACATTAAAATAAAAATAAGAGGTGTTTATGAAAATAAAATTATTAATTTTAACCATAATCGGAATGTTTATGCAGGTTCCTGTTCAGGCGGCTATTTCTGTCGATAAAACTATTACTCAGGAATATTTGCAGAATAACGGATATTCAAAACAAATATATGATACTGTAAATGTTAGTAGAGCGAGAGCTTTGGGTGAGGAATTCTACAGCAGTGAAGAAATAAAATTTAAGAATTCAAAAGCTCCTGTAAGATGGTGGAAAAGATTCCACGCATATTTAGATCCCGGGAAGGATGACTTTTCATTCTATCATCATGACAATAAGCCTGAACCGTCAGCATCAGATTTATAAATCAGCTTTTTTGTTTGCACTGATTTTTTCCTTCATTGTGATGACAAATCTCTTGTCATGTTATGCGTATTCGCAGGAAGAAAATAAAAATCTGGTTGTTGATTATTCAAAATTTAATAATGAATCTACAAAAAATAATGCGGATAATCTGTTTCAAATGGCTTTGAATTCACAAACAAATGAAGAAAAAGCAGATTATTTAAAGCAATCTGCAGCTCAGTATTTTATTTTGACTAATATAGATTCTTCTGATACATATTCATATATACAACTTGGCAGAATATATGATATGCAGGGAAATGATGAATATGCAAAAGCCTATTTTTACAGGGCTTTGGGAATAAATTATAAGGATGCTGATGCAAATTCATATTTCGGGGATTTTTATTATAAACGCAAACAGTTTAAAAAAGCTCTTGAATATTATCAGAAATCAATTTTGTATCAAAAAAATGATGCAGAAATATATAAAAATGTAGGACACATATATGAACGATTTGGCGATCTGCCAAGGGCAAACGAATATTACAAAAAAAGTTTAGAATTAAATCCTAAGGATTCCGAACTGAGTTCAAAAATAAATGAGGCAGTTCGTGAAGAATATAATAAATCCGGATACTATAAAAGGAGATTAAGAAATTAAATGAACTTAAACAAGTCAGCAGTTATAACATTCGCACTATTTTTAGCAATTAATCAACCTTGCGTATATGCGCAGGATGTTGAAGAGATTGTTTATCCGGATAATGAGATTGAATTTTGTGAACAAGATAAAAAAGATACTCTGAAAGCTTTTCAGCCTCTTGAAATAAATTTTGGAGATGTAATTTTCAAACAGGTTACCCGAAGGATTGATTTAATTGACCCTGTTGTTGCAAGCGGTTATTACCCCGGTGGCAGGGGACCTAATAAATTAGTTATTTATACTGCAGATTATGGAGAACATACAGGAACAAATGAATTCGGAACCGAAGCAATTGTTACTGATAATGTCGTAACATCATTGTCAGGCGCGGATTCCGCAATTCCTAAGAATGGTCTGGTAATAAGCGGTCATGGCAGTGCAAAAAACTGGATTAGTCAAAATATAACTGTAGGTTCAAAAGTATATGTAGATTCGATGAATAAAACTATTACCGTATATACAACATCTGAGAGCTATACCTATGAAGCGCAGAAAAAAATTGATGAAGCTTATTCTATCATAAATTATTACAAACAAATTATGGATAAGTATGATCCTGAAATATCAGAAAATCATATAAAAATTGCTAATAATTATTTACAGTTGGCTCAAAATTCAAAAAATAATCTGCCATTATTAAAACAATATTCGCAGGATGCAATCAATTCAGGTAATATGGCTATCAAAACAGCTTTGCCATATGTAAATGATGAATTAAAAGGAGTTTGGATAAGACCTACAGAAGTAAATCCCGAGCAAATAATTTCGACATTGGATAAATTGCATGATAACGGATTTAATAATGTATTTATTGAAACTTATTATCATGGGAAAACGATATTTCCGAGCAAAACAATGAACAAGTACGGGTTTACTGTTCAAAATGAGCTTTTTGAGGGATTTGACCCATTAAAGGTTTGGGTTGAAGAAGCTCATAAAAGAGATATTAAAGTTCACACATGGTTCCAGTCATTTTATGTAGGGAACAAAAATCCAAATTTAACACAATCAAGCATATTGGCACAGCATCCGCAGTGGGGCAATAAAACTAAAAAATGTGCGGATTGTTATGGCGCAACTATGTCTGAAGCAGAGCATAACGGATATTTTCTTGATCCTGCCAATCCGGATGTTCAGGATTTTCTTTTAGAGTTGATAACTGAAATTATAACAGAATATCATCCCGACGGAATAAATTTGGATTATATCAGGTATCCAAATTCTAATCCGAGAAATGAAATGGGTGCGTGGGGCTTTAGTGAATACGCCCGAAATGATTTCAAATCAATTTATGGTGTTGATCCGGTTGATCTCACATTATCTGATGTTCAGTGGTATGATTGGAATGCGTACAGGCGTAATACTATCACAAATTTTGTACAAAAAGTCGGTCAGCTTGGCAAAGAATATAAAACGGATATAAGTGCCGTAATATTTCCAGACCTTGCATCTGCGCTGGCAAATAAACAGCAGGATTGGAGAAGCTGGTCATCTAACGGTTATATAGATGGCTTTACTCCGTTATTTTTAACGTATGATTCAAAGATGCTTGCATCTATGATGAATGATGTTATGAATATAAAATCCCCACAAACAAAACTTTATGCCGGACTTTTTGTTACATTTATGGGCGGCCCAAGTGAAGATTTGATAAGACAAATTTTTGAAGCACGAAAAATGAATGCAAATGGAATTATTTTGTTTGATTATGCGCATACTACACCTGTTTATACTTCAACTTTGATGGCAAGTGCATTTAATTCTTATACTCAGTATTCAGGGAATAAAGTTGCGCAAAAAAAAAAGTTTCAAAAGAAGAAAAAAGACAGCAAAATTACAAAATCGGATACAAAAGCAAACCGCAAACTCAAAAACAAAAAAAACAAACAGGTAAAACCGTCGTAACGGTTTCTCCTAAAGGGACATGGGTATTTTCAAAATAACATAATTTATAATATATAATAATAACGGCGTATACTGTTTTTTTACCATAATTGTGATAAAATAATTACGTTAGCGTATAAATGGAGGGAGTTATGAAATCTGTCATACTTGCAGGAGGTTCAGGAAGCAGATTATGGCCTTTATCAAGGGATATGTATCCGAAACAATTACTTGCTATTGATGAAGATAATAGTCTTTTGCAACAGACATTCTCAAGGCTGAATAATTTTTCGGCCGCTTCTGATATTGTAACAATTACCAATGTGAAACATTATTCAGATATAAAACTTCAGCTAAATAAATTAAGTAAAGAAAATGTTGTAATAGCTGAGCCATTAGGTAAAAATACTGCGCCGGCAATTGCATGTACCTTAGAATACTTCAGGAGAAATTCAAATGAAGATGATATTGTTTTAATTGTGCCGTCTGATCATCTGATTAATGACGTTGATGGCTTCAATAAGACTGTAAAAACAGCAGAAATACTCGCTCAAAAAGGTTACATTGTTACTTTTGGAATAAAGCCAGTATATCCTGAAACCGGTTATGGTTATATAAAAACATCAAATGCGCTTGAAACGGGATATGAAGTTGAACGATTTGTAGAAAAGCCTGATTTTGAAACGGCAACAAGATACCTTAGTGAAGGAAATTATTATTGGAATGGTGGAATTTTTATGGGTAAAATTTCAGTATTTCTTGAAGAATTCGGTAAATATGCCCCCGATATTTATAAAAATCTAGATCAGCTGGATTTTTCTCAAAGTACAAAAATTCAATATGGGGTTTATGAACAGATGCCATCTATATCAGTAGATTATGCGATAATGGAGAAATCTGATAAGATAGCATTGGTAGAATTACAATCGGATTGGAATGATTTGGGTTCCTGGCAATCTCTTTACAATGTAAAACAAAAAGATGTTTGCGGGAATGTTATAACCGGTAAAGTTGTAACGGAAAATGTAAAAAATTCGTTTATTTATTCTCAAAAAGAACTTGTAGCGGTTGCTGATTTGGAGGATGTTGTAATAGTTGAAACAGAAGATGCTATTATGGCTTGCAAAATGGATAAGACGCAGGATGTTAAAAAATTATATGAAAAATTAAAAACTCAGCAAAGTGATACCACTAAACTTCATAAAACAGTATTCAGACCTTGGGGTTATTATACTTGTATGAATTCAGGGGAAGGTTATTTAACTAAAACTATCTGTGTGCTTCCAAAGCAGAAGCTTTCAATACAGTCGCATAATCATCGTTCGGAGCATTGGGTTGTTTTAGAAGGTAAGGCGCTTGTTGTTAAAGATGATGAGAAATTTTATTTAAATGCTGGAGACAGTATTGATATTCCAATTAAAGCTAAGCATTCTCTGCAAAACCCTTATGATGAAGAACTAAAAATTATAGAAGTTCAAAAAGGGGATTATATATCGGAAGACGATATTATTCGTTATGAAGATTGTTATGGAAGAGTATAAATGTAAGAAGGAATTAATGTATGAATATATCAGTTATAGGAACAGGATATGTAGGATTGGTCGCAGGAGCTTGTCTTGCTGATTTGGGTAATAACGTAATATGTGTTGATAATAATGAAGCAAAAATAAATCAGTTGAAAAAAGGTGTGATTCCTATATTTGAACCCGGGTTGGAAGAACTTGTAAGAACAAATGCAAATGAAGGCAGGCTTGAATTTTCTGTAGATTTATATTCTGCAGTACAAAAATCAGAAGTTTGTTTTATTGCGGTCGGCACACCTCAGGATAAAGACGGGTCTGCGGATCTGCGATATGTTCTTGAAGTTGCAAAATCAATAGCAAAAGCAATGAACGGATATAAAGTTATTGTTGATAAATCAACCGTTCCTGTCGGAACTGCCGAAAAAGTTGCAGAAATCATAAGGCAAAATACAAATTATGAATTTGATGTAGTTTCAAATCCCGAATTTTTAAAACAGGGTAACGCAGTTGATGATTTTTTGTATCCTGACAGGGTTGTAATAGGCTCAAATTCAGAAAAAGCATCAAAAATTATGCAGGATATTTATTCTCCGTTTTTGAGAACTGCCAACAGAATTATAATTATGGATGTAAAATCTGCAGAAATGACAAAATATGCAGCTAATTCATTTTTGGCGACAAAAATTTCTTTTATAAATGAAATAGCAAATTTGTGTGAAAAAGTTGGTGCAGATGCAGAAATGGTGAGAATCGGTATTTCTACAGATTCAAGAATCGGTAACAAATTTCTATTCCCGGGACTTGGATATGGCGGAAGTTGTTTCCCGAAAGATGTTAAAGCTTTGATAAAAACAGGTGAAGAAAATAATTGTGAAATGAGTATTATTAAATCTGCCGATAATACAAATCAAATGCAAAGGCAGTTATTTATTAATAAAATAACAAATCGATTCGGGCAGGATTTAAAAGGTAAAACATTTGCAATATGGGGACTTTCGTTTAAACCAAAAACGGATGATATGCGTGAAGCACCTGCAATAACAGTAATCAATTCGCTGCTTGAAAAAGGTGCAAAGATAAACGCATACGATCCTAAAGCAACTGAAGTTGCAAAAACAATTTTTGGCGACAAAATTACTTATTCCGAAAAATCTTATTATGCTTTAACAGATGCGGATGCTCTTATTGTATTGACAGAATGGAATGAATTCAGACGCCCTGACTTTGAAAAAATAAAAGCGACATTAAAATCTTCTGTAATTTTTGATGGTCGTAATTTGTATAATGTCGTCAGATTAAAAGAAATGGGTATTGAATATTATTGTATAGGTAAAAATCAGGAGATTTAATATGCCGTTCGAATTTGAAAGACAAAAAATAAAAGATGTAATATTAATTAAACCAAAAGTTTTTGGGGATAATCGCGGATTTTTTATGGAAACCTATAAAAAATCAGATTTTTATGCAAATGGAATTGAAGTTGAATTTAATCAGGATAATCACTCAAAATCTTCTAAAGGAGTGTTAAGAGGATTGCATTATCAGGCATCTCCATACGGGCAGGCAAAGATTGTCCGTTGTGGCCGCGGCAGAATTTATGATGTTGCAGTTGATATTCGCCCGGATTCTGAGACTTTTGGGCAGTACGTTAAAGCCGAACTATCAGAAGAAAATAAACATATGTTATATATTCCTGTCGGATTTGCTCATGGATTTGTTGCATTATCTGAGGAAGTTGAGTTATTATATAAAGCAAGCGGGGAATATAATCCTCAGGCGGACAGAGGGGTCTTATGGAATGATCCTGATATAAACATCGACTGGAATATTGATTTTGAACCGATTTTATCTGATAAAGATAAGGTTCAACCAAAATTAAGCGAAATTATAAGAGAGGAAATTGGCTAATGACTACAATTTTGGTAACAGGTGGCGCAGGATTTATCGGTAGCTGTTATGTAAGGCATATTTTAAAAAAGCATCCAGAATATAAAGTTATTAATATTGATGCTTTAACTTATTGCGGCAATTTGGAAAATCTCAAAGATGTTGAAAATAATCCGAATTATACTTTTGTTCATGGGAATATATGTGACAGAGAATTGGTCAGAGATTTAATAAAAAGTTGCGATTGTGTCGTGAATTTTGCAGCAGAATCTCATGTCGATAATTCTATTAAACACCCTGAAATATTTGTAGAAACAAATGTTCAGGGAACGTTAAATCTGTTGCAGGCATGTAAAGAATTGGGAATAGAAAGATATTTACAGGTATCAACGGATGAAGTTTACGGAACATTAGGCAAAACGGGATATTTTTATGAAACAACTCCGCTTGCCCCGAACAGTCCGTATTCAGCTTCCAAAGCAAGTGCGGATTTGTTAGTCAGAGCATACTATGAAACGTACAAATTACCTGTATTAAACACAAGATGTTCAAATAATTACGGACCTTATCAATATCCCGAAAAACTTATACCGTTCTTTATTTCAAAACTTTTAAGAGGGGAAAAAGTTCCTGTATATGGTGACGGGCTAAATGTTCGTGATTGGTTATATGTTTATGATCATTGTGAAGCTATTGATGAAGTTTTGCATAAAGGACAAATCGGTCAGATTTATAATATCGGCGGACATAACGAAAAAACTAATCTTGAAATTACACATTTAATACTTGAAGCTATGGGGAAGGACGAAAGCTCTATCGAGTATGTTCAGGATAGATTAGGACATGACAGACGATATGCAATTTCTAATGATAAGATAACTGCAGAACTTGGTTGGGAACCATCTGTTACTTTTGAACAAGGTATAAAAATGACAATTGACTGGTATCTGAATAATCAGGATTGGATAAAGCATATTGAAGAAAAGAAAGCGAGTCTTGTTTAATGGCAAAAGTTCTTGTAACAGGTGCAAATGGTATGTTAGGGCAAGATATTTGTCCAATATTAGAACAGAATGGCTATGAAGTATTCAAAACTGACATCAGCCTCCCTTGTCAAAGGGAGGGGGACCACGTTAGTGGTGGAGGGAAAAGCCTCCCTTGTCAAAGGGAGGGGGACCACGTTAGTGGTGGAGGGATTTTGGATATAACCGATTTTCATTCTGTTATATCCGTAATATCCGAGCAAAAGCCGGATATTGTTATTCATTGTGCCGCATATACAAATGTTGATAGAGCTGAAGAAGATTATGAAACAGCTCATAAAATTAATGCCACAGGTACAGAAAATCTTGCAAAAGTTTGCGGTGAAAAAAATATAACCTTAGTCTATATTTCTACCGATTATGTATTTAAAGGAGAAGAAATAACAAAATTAAAACCTACAGACCCTACAGATCCTTTAAACAATTATGGTTTAACAAAATGGCAAGGGGAACAAGCCGTTCGCAAATATTGTAAGAAGTATTATATTGCCCGTACTGCCTGGTTATATGGAATACATGGTAAAAATTTTGTTGAAACAATGATTTCGTTGGCTGATAAACCTGAATTAAAAGTAGTTGATGATCAGGTCGGATGCCCGACTTGGACGGTTGAACTTTGCAATGGAATAATAAAATTATTGTCAGGTAAAGCTTTTGGAACTTATCATGTTTGTGGTGGCGGTCAGACATCATGGTATGGATTTGCACAAGAAATATTTGATTTGTCAGGCTTAAATGTTAATTTAAAGCCTTGTACGACTGATGAATTCCCTCGTCCTGCAAAGCGTCCTGCTTATAGCGTAATGGATAATGGCGGTTTATGCAGACCTTGGCAGGATGCACTAAAGGACTATATTGCAATCAGATAGCAAATATAGATAATACGAAGTGGCTGTGGTATCAGCCTTCCTTGTTAAAGGGAGGTGGCACGAAGTGACGGAGGGGAAAGGCCTCCCTTGTTAAAGGGAGGTGGCACGAAGTGACGGAGGGATTATATGAAACATAACAAAATTCTCACACCATATGCAAAAAATTTAAGAAAAAACATGACAAAGCAAGAAAAGCACCTGTGGTATGACTTTTTAAGAACATATAGATTAAGATTTTTGCGTCAAAAAGTAATAGAAAATTATGTTGTTGATTTTTATTGTTCAAAAGCAAAATTGGTAATCGAAATAGATGGTGGACAACATTATACAGAAGAAGCAATGGAGTATGATAAAAAGCGAACAGAAATTCTTGAAGGATACGGATTAAAAGTTATAAGATTTACAAATTTAGATATTGATAATAACTTTGAAGGGGTTTGTAATAATATTGATGATATCGTATCAAAATCCTTCCACCACTAACGTGGTCCCCCTCCCTTTGACAAGGGAGGCTTTTGTCCTTCCACCACTAACGTGGTCCCCCTCCCTTTGACAAGGGAGGCTTTTGTCCTCCACCACTAACGTGGTCCCCCTCCCTTTAACAAGGGAGGCTGATGTCTTCCACCACTAACGTGGTCCCCCTCCCTTTAACAAGGGAGGCTGATGTCTTCCACCACTAACGTGGTCCCCCTCCCTTTCACAAGGGAGGCATTTGTCCTCCACCACTAACGTGGTCTCCCTCCCTTTCACAATGGAGGCATTTGTCCTCCACCACTAATGTGGTTCTCCTCTTTTCCACAAGGGAGTCTTATAACCCCCGCAAATTATGCAATTAATCCTGCTTTGACATATAACACATTTTCAGTTAGTATTTTAATAAAGGAGTTTAATTATGAAAGGAATTGTATTAGCCGGCGGAAGCGGAACAAGATTATACCCAAGTACAATGACCGTATCAAAACAACTGCTTCCTGTTTATGATAAACCTATGATATATCATCCGTTATCAGTTTTAATGCTTGCCGGTATTAAGGAAATTCTTATTATTTCAACACCTGAAGATTTACCTAATTTTAAAAAATTATTAGGTGACGGCTCTCAATTTGGAGTAAGTTTTTCTTATAAAGAACAACCTTCACCTGACGGATTAGCGCAGGCTTTTATTATTGGTGAAGAATTCATTGGAGAGGATTGTGCTGCATTAATATTAGGAGATAATATTTTTTATGGCCCAGGTTTTTCAGGAATGATGCAAAACTCAATTAAAATTATTGAAAAATATGGCGGTGCTTCTGTTTTTGGTTATCAGGTAAAAGATCCTGAAAGATTTGGTGTTGTTGAATTTGATGAAAACGGGAAAGCAATATCTATTGAAGAAAAACCTCAAAATCCAAAATCAAATTACGCAGTTACAGGTTTGTATTTTTATGATAACAAAGTTGTTGAATATGCTAAAAATTTAAAACCGTCTGCCAGAGGAGAGCTTGAAATTACCGACCTTAACAAGATATATCTTGAAAATGGTAATTTGGGAGTGAATATATTAGGTCGTGGTTTTGCCTGGCTCGATACGGGAACTCACAGATCATTATTGCAGGCAGGACAGTATATTCAGACAATTGAAGATAATCAGGGGATAAAAATTGCCTGTCTTGAAGAAATTGCCATGAGAATGGGATTTATTTCGCCTGATAAAATTCTTGAAAATATCAAAAATTACAAGAATAATGAATATTTTTCTTATGTAAAAAGAATTGCAAAAAGTTAATTTCTCAAAATATAGCTCAGTAGTTTTAATAAATATTGAACCGTTACTTGACTAAATTTACTGTAAAAGGGATAATCAGTTTATGTTTAAGTATTATGGAAAATTTGCACCATATTTGTTCTTGTTGCCTGCAGTATTAGTGTTGGTTGTATTTTTCTTTATTCCGTTTTTTCAGACAATCGGGCTGAGTTTTTTTAATTATTCAGATAGTATTTACAATCCTGATTATGCGGGGATTCAAAATTATATTCAGATATTGCACAATCCTGTATTTTATAAAGTCATGCTTAATACTTTAATTTATCTTATTGTAGCAGTACCTGTTTTGGCTATTTTTCCTTTGTTTTTAGCGGTATTAATAAATCAGAAAATACGTGCAATAACTTTGTATAAAATTCTTATTTATTTGCCTGTAATTGTTTCAATAGTTGTTGCTGCGATTGCATTTAAGTGGCTATATGCACAGGACGGAATATTAAATTATTTTATGCAGGTGTTACATTTGCCTGCCATCGGGTGGCTTACCGATCCTAAATATTCAATTTATTCTGTTATAATTCTTACTATTTGGAAGGGCATCGGGTATTATATGATGATTTATTTGGCATCATTAATGAGTGTGCCAAAAGAGCTTTATGAAGCATGTGATATTGACGGAGCTAATTTTTGGCAAAAACACCTGACTGTAACAATCCCTCATTTAATGCCTACCATTGCACTTGTATCTACAATCAGTTCAATTTCGGCAATGAAAATTTTTGCAGAAATTTATGTTATGACCAAAGGTGGTCCGCTAAATTCTACAAAAACGATTGTATATTATATATATGAAAAAGCTTTTGAAAATCTGGATTTGGGTTATGCCAGTGCAATGGCGGTAATTCTTTTGGTTATTGTTATGATATTTTCTTTGTTAAATATCTTTGTTTTTGAACGCGGGAAATATAAAATTTAAATAACCGTTAATTAACCTCTTTCACAAATTGTTCTTGCTACATATACACCTGAAGCCGAAGCCTGAAGCAGACCTCTTGTTACTCCTGCACCGTCCCCGATTGTAAACAGATTTTTTACGCCCTCTGTTTCAAGTTCGTTTGTTAATTTTACTCTTGCAGAATAGAATTTAACTTCGATACCGTAAAGAAGAGTATATCTTGATGCGGTACCCGGGCAAAGTTTATCAAGTGCTTTCAGCATTTCAATAATACTTGTCATTTGTCTGTATGGTATTACAAGACTTAAATCCCCCGGAGTAGCACAAGTCAGGGTTGGAGTAATTACGCTTGATTTAATCCTTTCAGGTGTAGAGCGTCGTCCTTCTAACAAATCTCCGAATCTCTGAACCAAAATTCCGCCACCAAGCATATTTGCAAGTCTTGCTATATGCTGACCGTATTGAATAGGCTCTTTAAACGGTTCTGTAAATTTTTCACTGACTAAAAGTGCAAAGTTTGTATTAGGGGTTTTGAAATTTGCATAACTGTGACCGTTTACGGTTGCAATTCCGGAGTAATTTTCCTGCACAACTTCCCCATTTGGATTCATACAGAATGTTCTGACTTCATCTCCAAAAGTCGGAGAATGATATATGAGTTTTGATTCATATAATTTTGAAGTTAAAGGTTCAAATACAGGGGCAGGAAGCTCAACACGAACCCCGACATCTACCGCATTATTAACCATTCCGATTTTATGTTTTGCAAATTCCTGAGTCAGCCAATCCGCGCCTTCTCTGCCCGGTGCTATAATTGTATATTCTGCGCAAATCGTTTCGCCATTATCAAGTTCAATACCTTTAACCTGTTCGCATTCAACTATTAAAGATTTTGCAACTACATTATTTAAAATTGTAATTCTGTCATCAAGATAATCCTGCATGTTTTTCAGAACATCCAAACTTCTTTCAGTTCCTAAATGTCTTACAGGAGAATGTACAAGTTTAAGTTCTGCCAAAACAGCCTGATGTTCAAGTTCTTCAAAAACTTTTCTGTCTGTTCCGAAAACTTCATCAGTTGCACCGTATTTTAAATACAAATCGTCTGCATAACCAATTAAATCTTCAGCCTGTTTTCTTGACATATATTCAGCCAAATGTCCGCCTACATCAGGAGTGAGAGTTAATTTCCCGTCAGAAAACGCACCTGCTCCACCCCAACCGCATAAAAGTCCACACTTTTTGCAGTTTACACATTTAGGAGATCCCTGACGCAAAGGACATTTTCTTGTTTCGATTCTCTGTCCTTTTTCTATTAAAACCACTTTCCATTCAGGTTTTAATTTCATGATTTCCAAAGCGGCAAAAATTCCCGCAGGTCCTGCTCCTATTATAGCGACATTATACATCTTTTTTCTCCCTGTTTTCTTTCGGCTCAGACTAAATTCCAATTTTGTCAAGCTTGTACAGTTTAACTCAAACAAAGTTTAATTTCAACAGGCGGATTATTTTTTATTTCTTTCTTTATCTCTTTTTTCCAGATCGTGTCCCCATTCATTGAGAGTTAATAAAAATAATAATATAAGATTTAATTTTCGCCACATATCATTTTTGCTTGTAAAAAATTCCCAATTATTTAATTCTTCGTTTGTTTTTAATTCCTGTTGATATTTTTTTGCATTTTCTTTATTGAGAATAATTTTTTTATTCCCTTCAAGCCGGTATAATTCTCCGTTTGCTTTTCTGCCAAAAATATATTTATCTTGTTTATAATTTCTTACTTCGATTGTAAATTCTTCAGGATTTTTATCATTAAATGTAGCCTTATACATTAATGTCGGCTGATGTTCGACTTTGAAAATTCCTTGTAAAACATTTTCGTTTTCGTAAGATAAATTAACTCTAAAATTTATTTTTTGATTGTTATCAAGATTTAAGCGGATATTGTATTGTCCGTTTCCACATGGTCTGATGGTCGGTTTATCTACATCTGCAAGCATGTTTAAATGATGAGCTGCACTTGTTGTTTTTAAATTTGACACGTCTTGGAAATATTCTTTTTCGTATTGTTCGCGCATTTTTTCAGTTTCGGATTTAAAAAAATCTTTCGTTACAGGATCATTTATAACCGCAAGACCAATCAATCCAAATAATGTACTTTTTCTGACCCATTCAGGAAGTTTATATTCCTTGTCTGGCTTGTTATTCGCTTCCTGCCCCAAATCAGGCATAAAGCTGGTATTAATGGGGGCAGTTCCGCCAAATCGTATATTGTTATATTTGTAATTTTGTATGGGGGAAATTCTCATATTTTTTGTATAAATCTAAAACAAAAAAAATTTTGCTAATCTTTATTTTTTTTGTTTGATGCTTTCTTAAGAGTTTTTGTGTAATGAAGACCGCCTTTACCAGCGTTGAGAGTGGTTTTGCCTTTTGGATCTACAGAAACCCTGCAGCCTTTTATTCCAAAAGATATACCTATTCCCGATTTTGAAATATTTATTCTGAATAAGCCTAAATTAATACTTTTTCTGAAATAAAAACCCATAAGATTCCCTTTTTAAACATAATTTTATTATCTGATTTGAACCGGCATGATTAAACAAATAAAATCATCTTCACTTTGAGGTCTCAAAACGGTTGCAGATAATGGAGCATTTAATCCTATTATGAC
This sequence comes from uncultured bacterium, assembly GCA_902794035.1. Classification (GTDB taxonomy): domain Bacteria; phylum Cyanobacteriota; class Vampirovibrionia; order Gastranaerophilales; family Gastranaerophilaceae; genus Zag111. The sequence continues at coordinate 142,780 of CADBFN010000001.1, read as the reverse complement.
ATTGTCGCTTTCGATTATTCTTAAAGCATCAAGTACAAATCTGTAATTAAATGCTATTAAAAGTTCTTCGGCATTATATTCAATATCAATTTTATCTTCGGATTTTCCTGCTTCCGGAGTATCCGCTGTCAGAGTCAATTCATTTTCTGTAAATAACATTTTTACAATGCTTGTTTTATCATTTACCATTACAGAAACCCTTTCAAGTGCAGAAATTAATTGAGATACATTAACTACTGCCTGTTTCGGGCTTTCTGAAGGAATCAGCTGATTATATCTCGGGAATTGACCTTCCAGTAATCTTGATATTGTTGTAATTTTCTCAGATTTAAATATAATTGTTGATTTATCTTTGCAAATTTTTACAGACTCTTCATCAATAAATGAACTCATTTTTAAAAGTTCATTCAGAGTTCTTGAAGGGATAATAAGCTGAGTTTGTTCAGTTATATCACTTGTAATTTTTTCTCTCACTCTTGCAAGTCTGTTACCATCTGTAGAAGCAATTTCCAATATTCCGTTATTAAAATCGCAAACAATACCGGATAAAAGATTTGAAACTTCATAGCTTGCAGCTGCAAAACCTGCCTGATGAATCCCTTTTAGGAACGGTTTTAATTCCACATCAAAACATTTTGTTTCATCTATTTCGTAATTAAATACATCTGATGGAAATTCGTTTGCACTAATTCCGATAATGTCAAATTTTGATTTTTGACATGTAATAGAAACATTTGTACTGTCATTTGATGATTCTATCGTAACAAGATCATTACCTAATTTTGAAACAAGTTCATTTAATTTTTTTGCAGGAAGGGTAATTTTACCAGGTTCCTGAATTTGTGCATCTAATTGTGTGATGACTGTCAAAACCAAGTCGGTTGCTGTTAAACGTACTTTATTATTTTCTAATGTTTCTATTAAAATATTATATAAAACAGGTTGAACCGCTTTTTGAGAAGTTGCTCTTTCAACAATTCTTATTCCGTTTAATAAATCCTCTTTACTGATAATAAATTTCATATACCCTACTCCTTAATCTTTTCTTATATTATATGACGAAAAAATTAAAAATAAAGGGATTTAGTATTTTATAATAGAATTTATACATTTATAAGTCTGTCGAGTTTCATTCTGTAAAAATCGACATTGATATTTAGTTTTTCTCCTATTGTCAAAAGCAAATTTATAAAATCTATATCTTTTCCGTTTGCTTCACGGGAATAATTTTCAATAATATCGCCGATTCTGTGATAAATTTTGTTGTAATAAATATTTTGTGCTTCAGCCATGTCAATATTCAATTCCAATTTTTCTATAATAGAAAATAATTCAGCCACCGAATCAGCTTGTCTTATTTCAAAACTTTTTGTTAATCTGTTTAGGTTTGTAATTATTTTTTTTGCAAAATTCTTATTTGAAGGAGCTTTGTCAATGTCAATGCCCATTTTTTTTGCTTCATAATTGATAGCCATAATTTGCTGAATGACATTTTCTTCTACAAATCCGGAACTGTTTTGCAATAATTCATTATAACGGTGGCTCAATGTATATCCTGCGCTAATTTTAAATTCCTTAGGAATCTCAAGCCCCAGACTTTGCATGTGATATATTGAACTTTTGCCCTGATCGTACATTTCTTCGTAACGATTTGCAAATTTTTTGAGTTGATCTTTTAATAAAATTTGCAAAATCTTCTTTCTTTCTTCGATAAATATATCTTTTAATGTAAAATATTCTTTTCCGAAAGTTTCATCTAAAGCGCGAATGATTTCTGTTTGAGGGTAAAGAACAAATGTTTTGATTAAAGTATTCTTTAATTCATTATAATCTTCATTTGAAGAAAATTCTTTAATTGCACAATGAAAATCTCCGTCTGCATATTGCATCAGAGCAAATACCAAATTTGATTTTTGTAATGTAATTTTTGAAGTAACTTCAATATTTCCGACAATAAGATTCGTATTACCTTTTTCAACCATTTGGTAATTGTTTCTTTTAACGCTGTAGCAATATACATCTTCTTCATCTTCAAATTCCTGATATAAAGAGGATATTGCCCATAAAGCAGCTACTTCTTTTAAGCTTACAACAGAAGGTTTAACCCATTTTTCATAAATAGTTTTACCCGTACCATGCTCTTTAATATTACTTTTTGCTTCATCAAGAATATTTAAAAACGGAGTTTCAATATCTTCATTGCTGAAATTTGCTGCAAGCTGCATTGCTCTTGCTGCATACTTCATAATTTGTACGGTTTCAATTCCGGAAATTTCATTGAAAAACCATCCGCAGCTTGTGTACATAAGCATTGCCTGTCTTTGCATTTCAAGAAGTTCCATCCCGCGTACTTTTTCTGTTTCATTTAAATCAGGTCTGAAATTTGTTTTTTGGAAATTTTTTATAACAGAATAAGAACGATTCAAAACAACGTCAATGTATTTGTTTCTGACTTCCCATGCACTAATGTTAAAGTACTTTTTGCCTTCATTTTCAAAAATAACAGCCAGTTTGTCACGCAAATAGTCAAGAGCTTCTCTTAAAGGTTTTCTCCATTTTTGGTTCCATCCCGGTTGTCCGCCTGTAGAGCAGCCGCAATCTTCTTTCCATCTGCCGACTCCGTGGAAACAACTCCAGGAAGATGCCTGTTTTATGTCTGCTTCATAATCGCTTTCGCACTTTTCAAGATATTCTCCGTAATTGGTTATTTTGAAACCTTCTGATTCGGCTTTAATTTTTAAGACGTATGATAAAGCCATATCCCCAAATTTTGTATGGTGTCCGTAACTTTCGCCATCTGTTGCTATATTAATCAGTTGAGGATAATTTCTTGATTCCGAAATTCCCTCTTTTAATCTGTTAATAAATTTGTTCCCGTCTTTTAAAAGTTCATCAAAAGCGACAGAACGGGAAATTGCACCGTCATAGAAGAATAAATTTATAGATTTTGACGGATCTGATTTTATAATATATTTATAGCTTCTTGCAGGATCAACGTTGCCCCAGCTCACATCCTGCCAGTCTTTATCATTAAATTTCTTGATTTTCAACGCCTGATATGGTGATAGTATCGTAAATTTAATCCCGTTATCAACTAAAAGTTTTAATGTTGCATCATCAACTGCGGTTTCAGCAAGCCACATTCCTTCAGGTTTTCTGCCGAAGCGGTATTCAAAATCACGAATTCCCCATTTAATCTGAGTTTCTTTATCATGCTCATTTGCCAAAGGCATAATTATATGGTTATATACCTGAGCAATTGCATTGCCGTGGCCATTGTGTTCTGATACACTTTCAATATCAGCTTTTATAATTCGCTCATAAGTAAGTGGTGCATAAATTTCCATCCAGCTTAATAAAGTTGGTCCGAAATTAAAACTCATTTTTGAATAATTGTTTACGATGTCAAGAATTTTATTTCTGCTATCTACAACTCTGGAAACTGAATTTGGAGTATAACATTCTATGCATACTCTTTCATTCCAGTCGTGACAAGGTAGTGCACTTTCCTGTAACTCTATAGCTTCAAGCCAAGGATTCTCTCTTGGCGGTTGATAAAAATGTCCATGAATAGTTAAATATATGTCTTTTTTTGCTTCCATAATTATTCCATTTCGTGAATCGTGAGTTGTGAATTGACCATTACAATTTTGTTGGTTGTAAAATGTGCGATAGCACCGATAACGACTGTTCACAATTCACAATTCACATTTTTTATTCTATCACTTTTTCTTCTTTTTTAGGCGGATTTTTCTTTGTTATAACTTTCAAATCATCTGCATCAATCCATGTGTCGCCTAAAGCTGTTGAAAATACTCTTCCTTTGAATTCGATTTCATCGCCGGCATCAAGATTTATATTTTTTTCTGCAAGTTCTTTTTTAAGAAATATTTTCATCTCTGAAAGCGGTATATTATGATCCGGTGTATCAGGTCTTTGGATAAGGATAGAAATGTATTTGTCTGATTTACGCATAGCAGGCGGATAATCAAGACCTAAAGTTGAAAATTTATCAAATTTTGCTCTTATTAATATATTCCTGTGTAAATATTTGAATGGGGATGCGACAACATCCAATGCATTAACCTGATTATACTGGACGGCAGAATTTGCTGCAACCTGAGAAGATATTGCAGATGGGGAAGTCTGAGAGTAAACTATTGCACCTGTTCCCAAACTTATTAACAAAGCCAAAATTATACTGATTTTTTTCATATATACCTCTTATTTAAAACATCATATCCAAAAGTTTAACATAAAATAAAATTTACGAAACTGTCTAAGTATATATTATCTTTTTTTATTAAAAAGTCAAAAACTTAAAAAAAACATATTATTTCAACTCAGGTGCATTTTCTGTATATATGCTGTCCCCATCTGCAAGTTTTATTTCTTTAAAAGCTTTTTTTATGTCATTTTGTGATAATACGTCATTATCTTTAATATTTATTCTTTCTCTGTAGAGGGAGTGAATGGTCCAAATGTCATTTTTTGCATTGTAATGAATGTTGCTTTCTGAAAATGGGAAAGTATGTTCTTTAAATGTTGTGATATTTTTTATATTTGAAGCTAATTTTTCATATATTTTATCAAATATTGGCAGAGAATAATTTGAACATTTTATTTTTTTACTGCCAAGTAATAAAGCTTTGTCAGGTTTTTCAACAAAACTCAAAATATAATTTATTATATCGTTTATTTTTTCTTCATTGTTTAAGCAGTCGTATATGTGGAATCCGACACATTGTTTTGTTTTTGAATTTATAATTGCACCTGCAGTACAGGTTCGGACTTCGTCTGTGTAAAATTCATCTGAATTTGATATTCCAAATTGTAAGTTTTCTGAAAGATTATTGCTTTTGCGAATATCGATATATGATCCATGTCTGAATTTATCAAACATTTTTGAATTTACAAAATTTATTCTTGAAGTAAATGATATATTGTTGTCAGGCATTTTTGTTTTTTTAATTTTTTAATTTCGTATTGTAAAAATGTAAATTTTAATATGTTTAGTAACATTCAAAAAAAAATTTTTTGCTAGTATATAAAAAAAGGAGTTTTTATGTCAGATATAAATTTTATTGTAAATAAAGAAAAATGTATTCATTGCGGACTATGTGAAAAAGATTGCGGTTCGTCAATTATTGAACTGAATGAAGAAAGGATACCGCAAATAAAAAAAGATGATGAAAAATATTGTATGAAATGTCAGCATTGTCTTGCAATTTGTCCTGCGGGAGCAATTTCTGTATGCGGTAAAAATCCTGAAGATTCTGATATTTGTGATAACAACTTGCCGACGGATGAACAGGTTTTGAGTCTTATTCAGCACAGAAAAAGTATAAGAAGTTACAGGCATGAAAATCTTGATAAAGCAACATTATATAAGTTGAAAGATATGCTTAAATATTCGCCGACTGGATGTAATAATCATACTTTGCATATTTCTATTGTAGAAGATGTTGAAACTATGGATAAATTCAGAGATGTCGCAAATGGAACTATTAACAAATTTTTGTCTTTAAATATTTCTGCTCCTATAACAAAAAAATTCGGGAAATACAGACAAAAATTTTTAGATGGCGAGGATATAATTTTCAGAGGCGCACCGCATATGATTGTGGTTTCTGTCCCTGTCAGTGCTCCTTGTGCGCCTGTAGATCCCATAATTCTTCTCAGTTATTTTGAATTGTATGCACAAAGTCTTGGGGTTGGGACTTTATGGTGCGGATTTGCGGAAATTGCACTCAAGTTAATACCTGAATTGTGTGAATATTTAGATATTCCTGATGGGTATAAAATAGGCTATGTAATGTTATTTGGCAAATCTGATTTAAAATATCAAAGAGCTACCCAGCCGGAAGATTATGATATGTTGCAGGTACAGCCAAAATATTATTATAAGCTTAATTTATGGGAAAAATTTAAACGATATTTCTGGAATTCTCTGAGATAAAATATCCTACAAATAAAGGATAAAATAATACTTAATGTCGTAAATAATTAGATAGGGGCAGGAATTATAAGGGGCATTAAGATGGATGAATGGTTGAATTTAGAGGATGAATTTTATTCTCCGGCGAATGATGAAATTTCTGATTCAATAACTCAGAATTGGACGCAGCAGGCTCTTGAATGTTATTATATAAACTGCGATTGCAAAAGATGTTCTCTTTCTGCCGGACATTATTCGTTTATCTGTCAGATGCCAAGAGTTATAGAAACTCTTATAGAAACTGTTGGGGAGCCTGAAAAAGAAAGAAAAACAGCTTAATTTTAAAAAGAAAAATTTAAATAACCCGTTTTATTTAGTTATAAATCGGGTTATTTTTTTGTGTTTAAAAATTTAAAATGTATTTACATATCAGTATGGGAGAATATATTATGAAAAAGTTTATTATATTTAGTTTAATTGCACTTGTGATAACAGCATTGCACGCAAACGGAGCTTGTTTGTTGCAGGATATTCAAAAAAAAAATTCCTGCAGCGGGGGTGCTGCCCCGATAAATAATTCTTATCAGAAAGAAATTGAAAATATTGAACAGAAACAACAACTGGAAAAAACTTATCAAATTCCGACAATGTCTTATCCTGTGCCGATGAAAAACGGTTTCCCTTTGTTAAATCAAAACTGTATGATTTACGGAAATTGTTTTCCTAAATAATTGAAATAATATTTTTAAGATATTTTTATGTTAAAATCAAATATGTAGGTCGGGCATACCTGTCCGACATAAAAAAGAGGATTTTAATTATGAAAATGTCAAATATGTTTGTGCAAACAATGAGAGAATTTCCGTCAGATGCGGAAGTAGTTTCACACAAAATGCTTGCAAGAGCAGGTTATATAAAAAAACTTACAAGCGGAGTTTATACTTTTTTGCCTTTAATGTGGCGGGTTTTGAAAAAAGTAGAAAATATTATTCGTGATGAAATGGATAAAGCAGGCGCGCAGGAACTTTTGATGCCATTTGTACAGCCAAAAGAACTCTGGGAAGAATCAGGCAGATGGAACGCATACGGCGGTGAATTAATGAGATTAAAAGATCGTCATGGCAGAGAAATGTGTCTTGGACCTACACATGAAGAAATTATAACTTCTGTAGCCAGAGATGTTTTGAAATCATATAAACAGTTACCTGTAAATTTATATCAAATTCAGTCAAAATTCAGAGATGAACGCCGTCCTCGTTTCGGACTTTTGAGAGGTCGTGAATTTATAATGAAAGATGCGTATTCTTTCTCAACTTCGCAGGAAGATTTGGAAAGAGAATATCAAAATATGTGGCAGGCTTACACAAATATATTTAAAAGATGTGGTTTGGATACAAAAGCGGTTCAGTCTGATTCCGGCGCAATCGGCGGAAGTGTATCGCATGAATTTATGGTAATCACAGATACAGATGCGGGTGAAAATGATGTTTTCTATTGTGATGATTGTGATTACAGCGCAAATTCAAATCACGCGGTTTCAAACTTGCCTGATGCAGTAGTTGATGGCGGATATAATGAGGCAAAAATTATTGATACTCCAAATGTCGGTACAATAGAAGATTTGAGTAAATTTTTAAATTGCCCTCAGACTGCAATTTGCAAATCGCTTGTTTATATTGTTGATAAAGCCCCTGTAATTGCACTTATTCGTGGCGACAAGGCTGTTGAAGAAACAAAATTGATGAACGCAGTAGGCGGACTTGATATAAGAATAGCAACATCAGGCGAAATTGAAGAAATGATGAAAGAAAACGGTTTCAATGCAGTTGCAGGATTTATCGGGCCAAAAGGTTTGAAAAAATACGGTGAATATGAAATTAAAATTGTTGCAGATAAGACTGTTGCAGATCTTAAAAACTTTGTAATCGGGATTAACCAGACTGATAAACATTTGGTTGGTGCAAATTGGGGTGTTGATGTTGAATTGCCAAGTCAGGTTGAAGATTTAAGACTTGTTGAAGCGGGCGATTTTTGTCCTCAATGCGGAAAACCTTTAAAAGTTACAAGAGGAATAGAGGTCGGTAATATTTTTCAACTCGGAACGAAGTATTCAAAACCGATGAATGCGGTTTATCTTGATGCAAACGGCAAAACTCAGCCTTATATAATGGGTTGTTACGGAATTGGCGTTACAAGAACCGCTGCGGCTGCAGTTGAAGCACACCATGATGAATGGGGAATCAAATGGCCTCTTGCTATTGCGCCGTATCATGTTGTGGTTGTGCCTGTAAGTACACAAGATGAAACACAAATGAAGTTTGCAAACGAAATCTATGAAAAACTTTTAGGTGCAGGTGTTGAAGTTGTTTTAGACGACCGAAATGAGCGTCCGGGGGTAAAATTTAAAGATGCCGATTTAATCGGATTTCCGTATAGAATTACGGTTGGTAAGACTATTGCTGATGGTAATGTTGAATTTGTTGAACGTTCAAACGGTGAAAAACTTACTCTCACTGTGCAGGATGCCGTTGATAGAGTAATTAATGCGGTTAGTTCTATAAAATAAAGTGTAAGTTGGGGTTTTTACCCCAACACTAACCTCACCCGAAAATCTAAGTTTCGCATCCGGTGTTCGCACTAAACGGATATCGGCTTCACCTTTCATCCTCTGCTCACACCGTCTCAACTTGATTTTCTGCCCTCTCCCAAAGGTAGAGGGGTATGATATAATTATTTTATGAATAGACATTATACAAAAATTGCAAATGTAAATGCCAAAGAACTAAGACAAAATCAAACAGATACTGAAAGTATATTGTGGCATTATTTGAGAAATCGTGCTCTGAATAACATAAAATTCAGACGGCAATTTCCTATCGGGAAATATATTGCTGATTTTGTATGTATGGATAAAAATTTGATTATTGAATTAGATGGCTCTCAACATCTTGAAAATGAAAATGTTGAATATGATAAAGAAAGAACTGAATATTTGCTTAAATCAGGGTATAAAGTAGTTAGAATTTTTAATAATGACATTTCAAAAAATATAAACGGTGTTTTGGGATACATATTGCAAGCATATACAAAACTTTAACCCCTCTACCTTTGGGAGAGGGAAGTTTTTCAATGCGAAGTATGAGCATTAGAAAAACGGGTGAGGGTGTAATCTTTAAAAATTATGCTATAATTAACACATGTTCAATTGGCGGAAAATTTTAGGATATTTTGTATTGGTACTTATTGCATTCAGTATGCTCTATCCGTTTTTTGCTATGTTAAATTTATCTTTTGTCCCAAATGGAGAAATTTTTAATCAGGGTGGTAAACTTGTTTATACCCCTATAACAATCGAGAATTATAAAAGCGTGTTTGAAAAAATTCCGTTGTGGCAATATTTTGCAAACAGTCTTTTTGTGGCACTTGTCACAACTGTCGGACAGGTTTTAATCAGTGCATTTGCAGGGTATGCTTTTGCAAGATTAAATTTCAAATTCCGTGACGGGTTATTTTTAATTGTTTTAATCACAATGCTTGCCCCTCCGCAAGTGAATATTATTCCATTGTTTTTTCTTATGCGTCAGCTGGGATGGATAAATACTTATCAGGCTTTGATTGTGCCGGGGCTTTTTGGCGGGTTTGGAATTTTTATGATGCGTCAGTATTTTTTGGGGCTGCCAAAAGATTTGGAAGAATCTGCAAGAATAGACGGATGCAATATTTTTCAGATGTTTTGCAAAGTGATTTTACCGCTTGCAATCCCTGTTATTTCAACTCTTGCGATTTTTACCTTTGTATCAAGCTGGAACAGTTTTATGTGGCCGTTGATTGTTACAAATACCGAGAGTATGCGTACTTTGCCTGTCGGACTTGCTATATTTAAGGGAAGTTTCAGAGAAATTACGTTGTGGGGAGATTTGCTGGCGTGCTCTGTAATCTGTACTTTGCCTGTTGTCGGGGTATTTTTGATAGGTAAAAAATACTTTATAAACGATATTATGCAGGGTGGTGTAAAAGAATGATTTATAATTATTCTTTTGTATGCTAAAATATTTATATGAAATTTTTAAAAGAATTTTTAAAACTTTTTATATCATTAACAGTAATATTCACATTAGGTGCTTATGCGTTTTTTGTTTTCACTTTACCTGTAGTTTTATCTTCTGTTGATAATGTTTCAAAACTTGAAGATTTTTTGTCAAAAAAAGTCAATGCGCCGGTTTCTATTAAAAATCTTGAAGTAAAAACTCACCCGAATCTGGGGTTTGATATTTCTGTCAGGGGTATATATATAATTCCGAGAAATGATGGGGATTTGTTCCATGCCGATAATTTGAAATACAGTGCGAATATTTTTAATCTAAAACATGGAAAATTTGATGCTGATTATATTTATGCCAATGTTGGTTTATTGAAAAAATATATTAAAATTGAAAAGAAATCAGATTCAAATTATTTAGATTTAAGTTTTTACCCGCAAATAAATATCAAAAAAGCATACATAAAGTATAATGATAGTGCTTATACGGAAATTGAAAATATAAATTCTAATAAATATGGTGATAAAATCATAACTAAGCTTTTGGCAAAAATTTATAGTCCATATACAAAAGGACCGATTGTACTGGGTAGTGCCGGAGTTATTGTTTTTAAAGACAGATTGGGATTTGACAGTTTTTCTGTTAAAACCGGATTTTCTCAGTTGTTCTTGTCAGGTGACAGTACAGGCATGTGGATTAAGGGTAACAAATTACCTGTTGCGGAACTTGAAAAAACATTTTTGCATATTTATAAAATAAAACATCCTAAAAAACGTAATTTTATAGAGAATTTTTCAGACTTTAAAGGTGTAATAGATATTGATTTATTTGCTAATAAAGACGGTATGACAGGTAGTTGTACAACATATGATTTAGCTGCAAAGTTTTCTAACTTTAAGATTCCTGTTTCATTCCCAAAAACAGTATTTAAATTTGAAGGCAGAGAAATCAGCGCAAATGCTAAAGGTACATTCGGTACCGGCCCTGTTGAAACTAATTTTTATCTAAGCGGCCTACTGACAAAAAATTTGCATGTCTGGGGTGATGTATATTCTGTTCTTACAAACAAGTTTGCTCAGGTTTATTATCCTGCTGTGACTGTAAAAGGTTCGGCTCCTGCAACTGTAAAATATCATACGCATAATGAAAAAACAGATGTATATTATACTTTGGAGGTAAATAAAAATAACAATATAGAAAGTCAGTGGGGTAATCTTGATAATACTGATAAAAACCGTATTCTTTCTATGCATACTGCAAAACATGGTGACCCTATAAAAGTCGAGAGCTGGGATTATTCTATAGGTGAAACAGGTAAAAAATCTAAAATTTTGTATGGTGACGGGAATTTTGAAAAGGTAAACGGGCATTACAAATTATCTGATTTAAGCATAAAAACAAATGGAAAAGTTTCAGTAAATTATATAAAATCTTTTATAAGAAATTATGTTGAAAATGGCTCATTTGATGCGGATATGAAATTTGGTATCTTCTCTGATACTGCTATTGGTTATATAAACTTATACGATATTTCGCACAAAGATTTTCTTTATCTTAAAGAGGCAAATATAACATCAGATGAAGATGCAACGAAATTCAAAGCAGACGGAACCTTTTATTCGTCTCCGATAAATATTAAAGCAAGTGTTTCAAACAGAATAAGTAATGACATTTTAGTTCAGGATGTAGATATAAGATTAAAAGAATTTTTCCTGCAAAAGGGTAAGATAGAAAGTATTCCTGCATCTTTCAAAACCGGAAAAGCAAAGCCTAAAAAAACACATAAAAAACGTATAAAATATACTGTTGAGCATGGTAATGTTGTTGTTGACAGGTTATATGGAAATAAATTTGATGTAAGAAATGTTAATATTCAGGGATCATTGAAGGATGATATTGCAGATTTTGTTATGCCGAAGGCCGATTATGCAAACGGGTTATTAAGTGCGAAAGGTTTTTATAATTTGAAAAATCATTCTTCAAATATTCAGTTTTTTGCATCTGATATTGACTCAAATATTGTTGTTACCAATTTCTTCAAATTGCCTGATCAGTTTACAGGTGATGCTTTTGCAACATTACATGTAATATCAAAAGATAAATTTAATGATATAAAGGCTTCTGCAACTTTTGCAATAAGTGATGGTTATATGCCTAAACTTGCGCAACAGGAATTTTATTTGGGTGACAAAAATAAGAAAATTGATAATCGATACAAATATACTCTTTCGAAAATTATTAATTTAGATTTCTCTAAAAAACGTGATTTGAGTGCAAATATATATGGTTCATTTAATCTGGATAATGATGTTTTAAAAGATTTGCGTATGTTTGCAAAAAGTGACTGGATCGGGTTGTATTTCGAAGGGAATTATGATTCTTGTTCTCAGGCAACAAATTTGAGAATATACGGTAAGCGCAATAAAACCTGGGCTAAAGGTATCAAAATATTTAAAATTCCTCTTAACCTGATTTATAGTTTAGTCTTTAAACCTGAGCATACAGCACAACAATATCAGGATAAGCTTAAATTAGTCCCTGAAATTTCTGCTGCTGCAACAGACAAAGTTTCAATTTTCAGAGTTTCTGTATTAGGTTATTTTGGCAGAAAAAATGGCTTAAAAATAGAGATGAAAGATTTGCGTTAATATATGTTTATATGACTATAAAAATATATAAGTTCGCTCATTCTGAGCGCAGCGAGTCGCTGTTTCAGAATCTTAAAATTTTTGGTATGTTTTGTATTATTTCAGCAGTAGGTCGGCATAGCAATGCCGACTATGTAATACAAATTAGGTCAGATAAATGCCCAAAGTAATAAAATTTTTTATTCTACCATGCTTTTGGCTTTTTCAACCGCTTCATCAATTGTGCCGACCATATAAAAAGCTTGTTCAGGTAAATCATCATATTTACCTTCAATAATTTCTTTAAAACCTTTTACTGTATCAGTAATTTTAACGTATTTGCCTTTATTGCCGCTGAATTGTTCTGCAACAAAGAACGGTTGAGATAAGAAACGCTGAATTTTTCTTGCTCTGTTTACGGTTTCTTTATCTTCTTCTGATAATTCATCCATACCTAAAATTGCAATTAAGTCCTGTAAATCTTTGTATTTTTGCAAAATTTCAAGAACTTTTCTTGTTACTTCATAATGTTCTTCCCCGACAATATTTGGGTCTAATGCTCTTGAATTAGATTCCAGAGGATCAACTGCAGGATAAATACCCAATGACGCAATATCTCTTGATAATACAGTCGAAGCATCAAGGTGTGAGAATGTTGTTGCAGGAGCAGGGTCAGTCAGGTCATCTGCAGGAACATAAATTGCCTGAACAGATGTAATAGAACCGTCTTTTGTTGATGTAATTCTTTCCTGTAATTCTCCCATTTCTGTTGCAAGTGTCGGCTGATAACCTACTGCTGATGGCATACGACCTAATAATGCTGAAACTTCCGAACCTGCCTGAGTAAATCTGAATATGTTATCAATAAACAGTAAAACATCCTGTTTTGAATAATCTCTGAAATATTCTGCAGCAGTAAGAGCTGAAAGACCGACTCTCATTCTTGCTCCCGGCGGTTCGTTCATCTGACCGTAAATCAGACCTACTTTGTTAATAACTCCGCTTTCTTTAAATTCATTCCAAAGGTCATTACCTTCTCTTGTTCTTTCTCCGACACCGCCGAATACTGAAACCCCGTTGTGTGCCATTGCAATATTGTGGATTAATTCCTGAATTAAAACGGTTTTTCCTACGCCTGCGCCCCCAAACAGACCGATTTTCCCGCCTTTTTGGTATGGTTGTAATAGGTCAATTGCCTTAATCCCTGTTTCCAAAATCTCTACATCTGTATTTTGATCAACAAGTTTTGGAGCATCTCTGTGAATAGGCAAGTAAGTATCTGTTTCTACAGGCCCTGCGTTATCTACGGCATCGCCTGTTACGTTAAGAATACGCCCCAAAATCGCATTGCCGACAGGAATTTTGATTGGCTCATTCGTATTAATAACTTTCATTCCTCTGCGCAAACCGTCTGTTGAAGACATTGCAACAGTTCTTACTCTGTTTGAACCCAGCATTTGTTCAACTTCTGCCACAATTTTTTCGCCATTATCATTATATATGTTAAGAGCTGTATAAATATTTGGTAAATTCCCGTCAGGAAATTCAACGTCTATAACAGGTCCGATTATCTTTGTAATTTGCCCCTCTGATGCAACTAATGTTTCCATATTCACTCTCCATAAACTTTTTATATGTTTATTATACACTAATAAAAATTTTTTTCATATTATTACAAAACAGAAATTTTACAAAATTATTTTTTTAGATTAAAATTAACTTATGATTACGAAGATTTTGAAATATCTGAAAGAAAAATATTATTCTGTAAAAGTGCTTGATAAGTACCTGTTGAAGCAAATTATTATTATGTTTTTGATGGGAGTTTTTGTTTTTACAAGTATTATTTTTGCATCTGATACTTTTATAACTTTGATTAAACAGATTTCACAATTTGGTGTTCCGTTTAAAGTTGCATTTATAATGGTTTTGTTAAACTTACCTGCGGTTATTGTATTATCAATACCAATGGGTGTTTTGTTATCAACGGTAATGGTTTTAAACAGATTAAGTCTCTCATCAGAAATTACTGTTATGCGTTCATGCGGGATTAGTCTTAACAGAATAGCAAAGCCAATATTTATATTTTCTATCGTAATGGCTTTAGCGACATTTGTTATTAATGAAAGTGTTGCCCCTGTAATGACAAAAACATCAAAAGATTTGGCATTATGGTCATTGGGACAAAAAAATATCCCTGACGGAAAAGAAAACTTTGTATTTAAAGAATTAGGCAGTAATTCTTATTTGAGAAGATTATTTTATGTCGGAAAAAGTAAAAATAAAGTTTTATATAATGTAACTGTTCTTGATAATTCAAAGCCTGATACTATTCAGGTTTTACAGGCAAGAGAGGGTAAAACTTCAACAGAAGGATGGGTGTTTGATAAAGGTGCAATTTATACTATAGATCACAATGGTCAGGTGCTTAATACTACATTGTTTGATACTTCTACAGTGCAATTTGGTTTGGATTTATCGTCAAGTATGAATAATAATTTGGCAGGCGAAATGAATTTTGCCAATTTGTCAAAATATCTTAAACGCTCCGATATTCCTGATGAGGAAAGACGGGCATATACGGTTCAGTTATATGACAAAATAGCATTACCTGTTGCGACAATTGTTTTTGTATTACTTGGGGTTCCGCTTGCGATTACACCACCTAGGGTCAGATATAACAGAGGGTTTTTATTCACAATTTTAATTATATTTGCGTTTTATGTATTGAGAGCATTGTCAATTTCTATGGGCGGAGCAGGAACGATACCGCCGCTTCTTGCTGCATGGATACCAAATATTACTTTGACAATTTTAGGCAGTATTTTGTATTACAGAAAAGTTTATACAATATGCTAATTATTGAATAATTATACCTGAACTCTTATCATGCTGTTTACATTCAGAATGTTCTCATCATTTTTCAGAGTTTCTATAACTTCAAGCATATCCTTTTCTTTACAAATTTCAGTAATGACGGTAATATCAGCACAATTATCTTTTACTTCTTTTTGAACGATACTTGCCAAACTTATGTTATGTTCTCCGCAGGCAGTACCGATTTTGCCGATAACACCTGTTTTATTATTTGCACAAATTGATATGTAGTATTTATTTTGTGTTTGTGAAATGTCAATCATCTGAGCATTTTCGTTGTGATTGCATCTCATCATAGGCAGTATGTAATCAGTTTTTCCAAGTTCTGATACAATCGCCAAAATATCGCCTACAACAGAACTTGCTGTTGGAAATTCGCCTGCTCCCGGTCCTGATAATGTGATTTCCCCTACAGGATTTCCGCTTAATGTTACTGCATTGGTTACATAATCTATATGAGCAAGTGTTTTATACTTTGGAACAAGCATAGGGTGAACTCTTACATCTGCTTTGCCTTCATTATCAAGTTCTGCGGAGGCAATCAATTTAATTTTATAACCCATTTCATTTGCAGCTTTCATATCTTCAGGGCGAATTTTTGTTATGCCTTCTCTATATACATTTTCAAATTTTATTCTTTTGCCAAAAGCAATGGTGGCCAAAGTTGTAATCTTATATGCCGCATCAAAACCTTCAACATCCCCTGTCGGATTTGTTTCTGCATAGCCCAAATCCTGTGCTTCTGCCAAAACTTCATTATATGATGCTCCCTGAACATCCATTTTGGTTAATATATAATTTGTTGTCCCGTTCAGAATTGCCTTAATTTTATTAATTTTGTTTCCTGCAAGGATTGTTTTCACAGGCATGATTAACGGAATCCCTCCTGCAATTGCGGCTTCATAAAGAATAACTTTATTATTGTCCTGTGCGTAATTAAAAAGCTCTTCCCCATGTTTTGCAAGAAGCTCTTTATTTGCGGTAACAATGTGTTTACCGTTTTTAATTGCAGTTTTTATTAAATCAAATGCAGGTTCAGTTCCTCCTATAAGTTCGGCTACAATCTGAACTTCAGGATCATTAACTACTTCATAAGCATTATCGGTTATTATGCTTTCGTCTAAACCTTCTATGTTTCTTTTTTTCTTCTTATTATGAACTGCTATTTTTACAATTTCAATGTTGTCAAAGTTTTGTAATACTTTGTAAACTCCGCTTCCAACAGTTCCTAAACCAATTAACCCGATTTTAATTTTCTTTTCCATATGTTTAGTATATCATAAGTTTGTAAAATTTAGCAAAAAATTACATGTTTAATTTTTTTATTAATCGCATGAAAATAAATAATAACAATAATAATATATATTTTTCATCATTAAGATGCCCTGTAAAACCTTTTAAAATAAAAACTCAGAAAGGTTGTTTGTATTGCAGTGAAATTGACTATAAAAAGGATTATGATAATGATTTTTATAAAAGTATCGGAGAATTTTACCTCGATATTTTTGCCAATACCTCCTCTCATCCCTTTTGGGAAAAATGCCGTAAACCAAATATAGATAAGCATACTTATCGTAATTATGTTAATTCTGAAATAGATGAATATAAAAAACGATTTAAAGATGATGATTCTACGGTGTTGTTAGTTAAAGATAGCCGGGGAAAAATTGTTGGCGGTATCTATGCAAGAGTTTTAGATATAAATTATGTATTAAAAGATGATAAAACGTTATATATTGATTCTCTTGCGATAACTCCGGAATATCAAA
This sequence comes from uncultured bacterium, assembly GCA_902794035.1. Classification (GTDB taxonomy): domain Bacteria; phylum Cyanobacteriota; class Vampirovibrionia; order Gastranaerophilales; family Gastranaerophilaceae; genus Zag111. The sequence continues at coordinate 125,529 of CADBFN010000001.1, read as the reverse complement.
AACAAAATATCGGAAAAGTGCTTCTTGGTAAAATCTTAAAAGCTTCAAAAGACAGATTTAGTGAGGTGTTTTTGGTTGCTTATAAAGAGGCGGAAAATTTTTATAAAAAATTTAAATTTACAAAAATGAATAAAGATGATCCAAATCAGGTATTTGCGATATCTGAACTTGCAAGAGAAAGAATTGATTATCCTGATTATGCTGTTTTTATGCAAAGAGATTTAGGTAAAAAATCTTCTGATAAATGGTATGACAGAATAAAACATCTTAAATAAGAAAAATAAAAGTTTGTTATATAATGTTTTCATGGAATTAAAGTAATGAACAAGCTGTTTAACTTTGATAAAAATTTCGGTACTGTTATTGGCACTGATGAGGCAGGCAGAGGCCCTGCTGCAGGAGGTGTTTTTGCTTCCTGTGTTTATTTTCCGGAAGTGAACACAGATTTGGTGAAAAAACTTGACAGGTTAAATGATTCTAAAAAATTATCAAAATCTGCAAGAGAAGATTTGTATGATGTGATTTGTGAAAATTCAGTAAATTCTACTGTTTGCGTGGAAGTTGAAGAAATAGAAAAAAATAATATTTTAAATTCTTCTCTAAAAGCAATGAAATTGGCTTGTGAAAATGTAATTTGTCAGGCAAATTTAAAAGATTTTATTACAATAATTGATGGCAACAGATTAATTAAAAATTATAATTATCCTCAGCAATTTATAATAAAAGGTGATGGAAAATCCGCATCAATTGCGGCTGCAAGTATTTTGGCAAAAGTTACAAGAGACAGATATATGGAAAAACTGGATAAAGAATTCCCACAATATGGTTGGGCGCATAATGCAGGTTATCTGACAAAAGAACATCTTGATGCCATTGACAAGTACGGCTTATGTAAATATCACCGCCCCTCATTTTTGAAAAAACATTTTGAAAAGCAATTGACTTTGTTTTAATTTAAGGTTTTACATACGCAACCAGTTCAGAAGGTTTGATAAATTTTTGTTTTAAAACCTGATATGCTAATGAAGGTTTATTAACTGCACCGAATTTACTGTATAAATGTTTCGTCAGGTTTCTTATTGCTCCGGTGTTCAATTCCAATTTCTGTGCGATTTCTTTAATATTATAACCTGACAATAAATAGATTAGAAATTGTTTGTCATATTTACCTTCAAGAATTTCTTTGTTCATAAAATAATCCTCCGATACAGATATAAATAATTGTTTGTAAATTATTTTAAATTGCTTAAATAAGTATTAGGGTACTTTGTAAAGCATGTTTATTATTCGCCACACTAAACAAATTATAGCAATTATTATGAAAATATGCAACACAATACAAAAGTTTTAACTATAAAAAATGCCGTAGGGAATATTTTAAGAAAATTAAGGGAAAATAAAAATATTTCTCTAAATAAACTGGCATTGGAATATGATATAGATAAAGGAACTTTAAGTAAATTGGAGAGAGGAATTTATGACTGCCGAATTTCGACAGCATGGAAAATAGCTGAAGCTAATGGAATTAAATTCTCTGATTTTGCAAAAATGCTTGAAGATGAGTTAGGATCGGATTTTACATTTATTGATATTTAATGCAATGCTAAAGGTTGCGATATATTACGAATTTTCCTAATTTTAAATAATCTGCTACAATTTTGATGGAGGAATGTGACTTTTTCACAAAATTCATTAAATTGAAATCGGGTGAAAAAGTGTAGTCTTAAAAGGTAGTATGGCAGTCAATACAAATAATATTGAAGATTCAATATCAACAAAAGAGCTATTGAGAGAATATAGCTGGTATATGAATGAGTTTTCTGACGTATTGCAAGATGCAAGTGATGACTTTTTTACTAAAAATTTTAAGATTGAATTTATCGGATTGAGCAAAAATATAAATTGTCTTTTGAATAATGAATCTTGTTTTGTTACCAAAATTAAAATTGATGAAGAACACGACATGTTTTTCAGATTGACAGAAAAAACAATTGATATAATTCTTGAAAAAGTTTTGGGTAAAGCAAAAAACAAATTCAATATAAATAAAATATCTGAACTTGAAGCAAAAATCATTACAGCTTTCAACAGTTTCATGTTTGATGCGCTGAAGCCTAAAATGAATGAACCTGATCCAAAACTTTTAAAAAGAACTAATTTCGATATGATTAATATGACGTTTATCTTAAAAAATATCGAGCCTGATGCGAAAGAAGCAGGAAAAATTATTGTAACTTTACCACTGGCATTGTTATCTCCTGAAAAAATAGAATCATCAGGTAATACATTCGGAAATACAGATTTCCCGTCAAGTGAAATTTTCGCAAAAGTTATTATGGGAAAGACAAAGTTTTCTCTATATGATATTAAAAATCTTGAACAAGATGATGTTGTAGTGTTTGAAAACAGTGATATCAAAAAAATGACGTTATCAATTCAGGATGAATTATTAGAAATAAACCTTAATCCAAATATGGATTTACTTATACCGCAAGAAGATGAAGATAATTCGGGAGGAGAAGAAATGGCTGCTCGCAATATATGGGACAGTATAGAAGTTGAGATGAATGCGGAGTTTGATGCCGTTAAAATAAGTCTTGGCGATTTGAAAAATATAGAAGATGGGTTAGTTGTAGATTTGACATCCCTTTACGATAACAATGTAACATTGAAAGTAGAGGGAAAACCTATAGCAAGCGGAACTTTGGTAATAGTAAATGACAGATATGGTGTAAAAATTAATAATATTATTGCAAAAGGACAACCTGCTGTTGGTACCGGTGAAGAAAATACCGATTCCGGAGAGGAAAATGATTTTGGTCCGGAAGGCGACAATAATGAGTCATATAATAATGGTGCCGATTATGGCAATGCTGAAGGTGAAGAAAATTCTTCGCAAGGTGGAGAAGAAGATGAAGACTTTGATTACAGCGATTTTGATCTGGAAGATGAAAACTTATAATAAAAAATTAAATGAGGGATAAATATGTTACATTACATTCTTAGTTTTACGGTTTATACATTGGCAATGTCAGGGTTAATTGGTCTTGCTCTTTTGGTATATAAAAAAGTTCAGGGTGGTGTTGTATCCGGTAAAAATTCTAAAATACTCAGTGTCGAAGAATCTATGGCACTAAATCCAAGAAAAAGTTTGATGATAGTAAAAGCAGGGAATGAAAGGTTTTTAATTGCCTGTGATCTTGATAAAACAACTTTAATAGCAAAACTCAATCAGCATGAAATGATTGCGGATGCCGTAAAGGAAAATGTTGTAACTGATTATAATAATGGTTTGCCAAAAAGTACGATTGTAGATTTGGATAAAGTTAAAAATACAATTGAGAATGAAAATATGAGTGTTCTTTTCCCGAATAAAAATAAAAAAGAGAAAGAAAACCAAAGAAGTTCGTTAAATAGTAAATTTCAAAATAAAACAGAATCAAAAGAGGCTAAAAATGTTGTTCATTTTGAAGTAATAAATGATAAAAACCCACAAGGGTCAGAACTTAGAAAATCTCGTAACGGAAAAAGACAAAATGTTACAATAGAAGTGGGAAAAGTCAGAAATCACGGACTTTCGACAATAAAAGAGATAGTACATAAGGTAAATGAAATATAACAACAGGGAATAAAAATGGATCAGGCAACGTTAAATCCTATAATTCAGATATTAGTGGTAATGGCGGTATTTTCGCTTTTACCTTTCATGTTTTGTGCAATGACAAGTTTTATGCGATTTGTAATTGTATTTTCAATGCTAAAAACTGCAATGGGTACTCAGCAGGTACCTCCTGCAATGGTAATTATAGGACTTTCAATGATTTTAACATTCTATACTATGGGTTCTACATTCCAAAAGATGTATGATATGGGATCTGTTCCTTATCAGGAAAAACATGATATTGTTCTTGCTTTGAATGAGGGGTCTAAACCGTTAAAAGAATTCATGTTAAAACAGACAAGAGAAGGTGATTTGGAATTTTTTGTCAATATGACGCATAAAGTACGTCCAAAATCTCCGGATGATTTATCTATTTGGGAAGTCGCACCTGCTTATATTATCAGTGAATTGAAGACTTCTTTCGAGATAAGTTTCATAATATTTGTTCCGTTTATAATATTGGACCTTGTTGTTGCAAATATATTACTTGCTCTTGGTATGTTTATGCTGTCGCCGACAATTATTTCCATGCCGTTTAAGCTGCTGATATTTATTGCAGTTGATGGCTGGGCTTTGATAGTACAGGGATTGGTTGCAAGTTATAACTGATAAAGGATTAAAATATGGTTGAAGTTTTACTTGAATATATGGCAAAAGGATTTTTAATAATGTTGGCAATATCAATGCCTTGTGTACTTTGTGCTGCAGGTATTGGTCTTGTTGTCGGTATTTTGCAGGCTGTAACACAGGTTCAGGAACAAACAATTGCTGCAGCTCCTAAAATTTTGGGGGTATTTTTAGTTATTTGTATTGGCGGAGTTGGTTTTGTAAAATTGCTTACAAATTTATTTCAGGAAGGTGTTGTTCTTGCTTTTAATACCGTTCCTCATTCTGAAAAATTTGTTTTAGATTCAAGTTATCATCACTACACAACTCCGTTTGCAAAAGAAATGCATGACAGATTTAAAGATGTCGATTCTGTAGATTATATAATGAAACATCCGGGGAAATTGCCCTATATTGATCAATACAAACGTGAAAAATACGTTCCTGCACAAAAAACGCCTATGCCAAAAACAGATTTTGTGGAAACAAAAAGAATTATGGGGCAATAGTTTAAATGGATAATATGTTATCAGAGTTAATGAAACTTTTTCCTCAGATTAATGCCTATTTTATGACGGGATTTTTAGTATTTTGCCGTTTATTAGGCTTTTTTAGATTTGCTCCGGCTTTTTCGAGAAAAGAAATTCCGGGAATGGTAAAAATTTCATTTTCTATAATTATAACATTTATAATTGCTCCTTTATTGACTCCTGAACAGGTTATGGAAAATACGGATTCTTTTATGCTTTCTGTATTTTTGAATTTTGTTGTAGGGGCAGTAATCGGTTATATGGCAAGACTTGTTGTTATAGCGGTTGATTGCGGTGCCGAAATGATTAATATGCAGATGGGATTGACTTCTGCAACAACTCTTGATCCATCTAGTTCAAGTCAGGTGTCAATTTTATCAAATATAATTTCGTTAATGGGGTTATTGATTTTTATTAATATTGGGGGATTTTATTGGTTGTTTAAAGCAATTATGAAAAGTTTTGAGATATTCCCGTTATATTCGGTTCATATACCTTTGTTAAAGATTGCGAATATGGATTTGCTGATAAAGTTGTCTTCCAATACTTTATATATGGGTTTGCAAATTGCATCTCCGATATTGCTGGCAACTTTGGCACAGGATATTATTCTTGGTGTAATTTCAAGAACTGCTCCTCAGGTAAACGTATTTCAGTTAAGCTTCCTGTTCAAACCGGTATTAGGTGCAGCTATTATGGTATGGATTTTACCAATGTTTATGAATGTTATAGAACAATATTTTATAAGTTTTGCTAATATTATATAATAGTTTGTAATTTCTTTTCCCATTCATAGGCTGAAGAAATGCTTTGTTCTAAAGATTTTTTCGGTTCCCATTTGAGAATTTCTTTTGCTTTTGTGTTATCCGCAACTAATGTTGCAGGATCTCCTTCACGTCTTGGCATTTGTTTTACGGGGATAGTTTTTTGAGTAACTTTTTCACAGTTACTAAAAACTTCTTTTACGCTGTTGCCGTCATTTGTACCCAAATTAAAGAAATTTGTTTCCCCGCCGTTATTGAGGTAATCCAAGGCTAATAAATGTGCCTGTGCCAAATCTTCAACATTAATATAATCTCTTACGCAGGTTCCGTCTTTAGTATTGTAATCATTCCCGTACATTTCAAATGTTTTCCCGCCTGAAAAAGTTGATTTTAAAATGTTAGGAATCAAATGTGTTTCAGGGTTGTGCCATTCACCTATTCTGTTTTGAGAATCTGCCCCTGCTACATTAAAATAACGTAGTCTTACAGATTTAAGATTATAGGCCTTATCATAATCATCCATAATTTTTTCTATCATCAATTTTGTTTGTCCGTATGGGTTAATCGGATTTTGAGGATGATTTTCATCTATTGGTACATATTTTGGTTCTCCATATGTTGCTGCGGTTGAGGAAAACACAATTTTTTTTACATTATGATTCAACATTGCATTTAAAAGGCTGATAGTTCCGCAAACATTGTTATAATAATATTTTTGAGGATTTTTAACAGATTCGCCTACTTGTGAAAATGCGGCAAAATGCACTACTGCTTCTATTTTATTTTCGTCAAAAACGGAATTTATTTCCGCTGAATTATTCAAATCACCTTTATAAAATTTGACTTGTCCGTATTTTTTAAGGGTTTCTATTGTTTTAGAGTGTCCTGTTGAAAGATTATCAAATATAGCAACTTCACATCCTTTATTTAACAGTGCCATTACGCAATGACTGCCTATATATCCGGCTCCTCCTGTAACTAATATCATTTTAATAATCCTCGTTTATCTTAAATACTTTCTAAAACTTTTTCCTGATGTTTGAATTGCATTTCATAAAGAGTTTTGTATTCTCCATTTTCAATTGCCATCAGTTCTTCATGAGTACCGAGTTCGACAAGATTACCTTCGTTAATAACGGCAATTCTGTCAGCGTTTTTAATAGTTGATAATCTGTGAGCAATAATAAATACTGTTTTGTTTTGAACCAAATTATCCATTGCTTTTTGAACGATTGCTTCAGATTCGTTATCAAGTGCTGATGTTGCTTCATCAAGTATAACGATTGGAGCATTTCTGAGCATAGCTCTTGCAATTGCCACGCGTTGTCTTTGACCGCCTGATAGTGTCAAACCGCGTTCACCAAGCAAGGTATCTAAACCTTCAGGCAAATCTGCAACAGTTTCTTCCAAATGTGCTGATACAATAGCACGCTTTAAATCTTCTTCTCCTGCATCAGGATTTCCCATCATTATATTTTCTCTTATGGTTCCGGTATATAAAAAGTTGTCCTGAAATACCATTGAAATATTTTTTCTTAATGATTTCAGGGTGAAATGTCTTAAATCTACTCCGTCAATCATAATTGAGCCTGATTTAATATCGTAAAATCTTGGGATTAAATTTACAAGAGTTGATTTCCCGCCGCCTGAATTTCCTACAATTGCAAGTGTTTCATTTTTATTAACTGTTAAATTAAAATTGTGTAAAACAGGATGTCCTGGAATATATTCAAATTCTACGTCTTTAAACTGTATTGAATTGTCAAGTCCTTTCATTTCAATAGCATCAGGGCTGTCAATTATTTCAGGTTTTAAATCAAATAATTCAAAAACACGTCCTAAAGCTACGAACAAAGTTTGAATACCAGTCAGAGTATTTCCGAGAGTTTTAACAGGTTTATACAATAATAATAAAGAAGTTACGAAAGATGCAAAACTTCCTGCAGTCATTTGGCCTGAATTAATTAAATATGTACCAAACCCGAGAACTGTTGCAATACCCATTGATGCAATTAAATACATAATAGGTGACATCCAGCCTGCTCGTTTATATAAAGACATATTTACATTAAATGATTCCCAGGTTTGTTTTTTGAAGTATTCATTTTGTCTGTCCTGAAGCTCATATGCTGCCATTACTTTATTGCCTGAATAAGTTTCATTGATATTGGTTGTAATATTTCCGCCAATAACCATATTTTTGTTTGATGCAGCCTTAATTCTTTTTCTGATAAGTGCAACTGGCAAAAATGCCACACATAAAACTAATACTCCAATTATCGCAAGTTTCCATGAACTGTATAGCATGACCGCAATTAAACCTAGTGCTCCGAAAATACTTGTAGTAATTGTTTTTATCTGATCAACAATTCCTGCTGATGCGGTCTGAGGGTCATTCATATATCTCGAAATAATTATCCCTGACGGGTTTTCGTCAAAGAATTGCGGATGCATATGAATTAATCTGTCAAATAGATCAAATTTTACATCATTTGTAATTCTTTGCGAAGTCCAGGTTGAAAGATAACCGTTTAAATATCTCAAAACTCCCTGAAATCCTGCAAATGCAACAACTCCAAACGGCAATATATATGCCATTTGAATACTTGTTATCACAAAAGCATGCCCAAATGCGCTGAATTCTAATGCTTTACCCCCAATTACATAATCCATATACGGTTTTAGTGCAAATGCGGTTACGCCGTCTAACAAACCTAAAGGTATTGCGACTAAAAAACCCAAAAATATTCTAAACCAGTACGGTCTGATATAAGGCCATATTCTGGATAATAACCATCCGTACTTAAATGAATTTTGTGCCTGTGTTGCTGCTAACTTCATATTTAAATCCCTTTAAAATAATATATACTCTATGATATTATCGCACAAAAATACGACAAAATGTAATATTATTTCTTAACATTTTTTTTAAATTTCTAATGTTTAAGTTATAATTTTTTAGTAAGAAATTGTAAGTTTAAGTAATAAATTGATTTTTAAGGGAGAGAAATTTTATGCCTAAAGTAAGCGTTATAATCCCGGTTTATAATGTGGAAAAATATTTAAGAGAATGTTTGGATAGTGTAGTAAATCAGACATTAGAGGATTTAGAAATAATTTGTATAAATGATGGTTCAACAGATGGTTGTTTAGATATATTAAATGAATATGCATCAAAAGATTCAAGAATCAGAATAATAAACAAGGAAAATGGCGGATTGTCTGCGGCAAGAAATGACGGAATAATGCAGGCTACAGGTGAATATATAGGATTTGTTGATAGCGATGACTGGATATGTCCTGATTTTTATGAAAATTTGTATTCCGCTGCAGTAAAGTATAAAGCAGATATTGCTTGTGGGGATTTATACAGAACAGGTAACGGATCAGATTATTACATAGTACAGTATAAAAAAACAAAAGTTACGAAATCACTTTATCAAAAATTCGCAATGGCTTATTTGCCCAAGCATAATTATGTTATGAACAGAATATATGACAGAATGAAATTGCAAAAAAAGAAACTGTTATTTGAAGAAGGTATTCTTTTTGAAGATACATTATTTTCGCATAAAGTATTTTATTATTTAAATAAATGTGTTGCGGTTCCAAATACGAAATATTATTATCGCAATGTCCCTTTTTCAATAATGAATAATGTATCTGAGCGTTCTGAAGCTGAACACAGGAGAGAATTATATAAATCTGCCTGCTTTGTAGCGCGCAATAATATTCCTGTAAAATATAAAAAATCTTATCACTTTATAACAAAGAAACAATTTGATTTATTTAATATTCCAATATTTGTAATCCGTAAATATTGTTATTTTACAATTTATTCTTTATTTGGCTTTATTCCGATATTGACAACTTATCAAATGGATTATTATGATCCCAATTCATAGGTGTGTGTGACAGAAAAATTATCATAGGAAAGTATGTTAATATTTAAAAATTTTTTACAAAAACTTTTTTCTCTCAAATGTGAGGGTATGCATAGAATCATTTACATTTTAGGTATAAAAATAAAATGTAAAAATCTTACGAAAAAATTTTTATATAATGAAATAGAAAATTTAAAATCAGAAGTTTCTATTCTACGTCAGTTGTTAGAATTTACTGTTGATATTACAAAAATCCCTCAGGCAAAAGGTTATTTGCGAAATATACAAATAGCAAATATCATTTCATTAGATATTTTGCATAAACTTTTGACTCAAAATAGTATAGAATATTGGTTGGCAGGCGGTAATGTATTAGGATATGTTCGCCACAACGGCTTTGTGCCTTGGGATAATGATATTGATATAAATTTACTTAGACAAGATTATTTAAAAATTCCAAAAATACTGGATAATTTAACAAAATACGGATTTAATTACTCCTTTGGGGAAGGAGATAAAAATAAGGATTTTATAATTCGTTTGAAATACAAAAATTCTCCGGTGCAAATTGATATATTCCCGTTTGATTATTATTACAAAGATATTCATACCAAAGAAGAAATAGAAATTTTATACAATGATATACAAAGTTGTTATGAAAAATATGTGAATAAATACAGGTTCAGCGTAAATTTAACAGTAGAAGATAAATTAAAATATTTAATGGAGTTAAATAATAAAAATATACTTAAATGTAATCAGCCTGCAAAAGATATAATATACAGAGGGGCAGATTTTTACGATAATATGAGAGCTATATACAGAGCAGATGATATTTTCCCTCTAAGAGAAGTTGAATTTGAAGGCATAAAAACTTATATTCCTTCAAAACCGGAGAATTACTTAATGCAGTCATACGGTGATTATATGAAATTGCCGAAAAAATTATTTGAACATTCACATTTGAATGCTGCAATTGAAGATAGTGACATAATTTCTGTTATATCTGAATTAAAGCAAATAAGAGAGGATATTGAAAAATAATGCCTAAGATATCTGTCATAATGCCAGTGTATAATGGTGAGAAGTATTTAAAAGAATGCTTAGACAGTTTGATTAATCAATCTTTTAAGGATATTGAAATAATTTGTGTTAATGATTGTTCAAAAGATTCAAGTTTAGAGATTTTGAATTCTTATGCCGAGAAAGATAACAGAATTAAAATAATCAATCAGGAAAATAATCAGGGACAGAGCATTGGACGTAATATCGGGATTCAGGCATCTCAGGGCGAATATATAATGTTTATTGACCAGGATGACTGGTATGAATTAAACACCTGTGAAGAAGCATATAATCAAATAAAAGAAAATAACAATGATTTGTTAATTTTTAATATAAGATATCATGATGTAAAAAATGGTAATACTTGGATTGATGGCGACAGATTGCAGCCATTTAGTGCTGTAATTGAGGAGCCTGCTATAAAACCTTATGAAATTGGTACGAATATATTTTTCAGTTCATATATATGGTGTCAGATATATAAAAAAGAATTTTTGGAAAAATATGATGTACATTTTTACAAATCCAGACAAGCTGATGATGTGCCATTTTTTATCAAGGCTATGGCTAATGCACAATCAATTTCTATAATTAATAAGCCATTTTATAATTACAGAATATATCCTGCTCAAACGACATCTTCAAGAAGTGATTTATGGGAAGATACATTTAAAAGCAGAGAACTCGGGTATTCTTTCGTGAAAGAATCGCAGCATGCTGAGAAGTTAATCAATGCGTATCTGGTTTATTATATAAATTCTGCAATGTATTGGGAAGGTTATTTTTCTAATTTAAATGATGCCGTTAGGAAAGATTATTATATTACTATGCAAAAGATATTTCAAAAATTAAATAGAGAACACGATATTTCAAAGATTAAAAATTATATTAATTACAAAAAATTTAAAAATATAATAATTATACCAAGTTGGTTGGAGCAAATATTCAGACTTGGAAAAGGCATATTTAATATCAGAAATTCTGATGACAGAACCCACAAAGTCATTACAATTTTATGGATTAAAATTAAAATTAAAAGGCATAAGTATAAGCACTAATCTTGTTGTGGAAGATTTAGTCTTGAATAAAATGCCCTGACGGAATTTTGTACAATTTGCGATTCTCTCTGAATTGGATTTTTTTCAAGTTCAGGGTCATAAGGAATCGCTCCTAAAATGTCTAAATCATATTTATGTAAAAGTTCTGATAATGCCATCATTTTACTGTTATCAACTTTATTTATTACAACTCCCAGCTGAGTCCCTGCGGCATGCTTCGCGCTGAATTCTTTTATACGCTGAGCCAAATGAGCAGATTCTTCAGATGGGTTTGCAACAATTATTGTGGAGTCAATTTCAATATCAACAAGCTGATTGAGGTATTTTAAATCAAATTCGCAATCAAAAATTACAAAATCATAGCGATTTATAAGTTTATAAACTGCATCATTGATTTGTTTTGTAATCGGACAGCGGCAGTCTTTTGAACCTACAAACCACGATTCAATAATATCAACATTATCGTTTATCGGAACAATAATTTCTTCTAATGCCCATTCTATAAATTCTGATTTGCTCATATCATCAGGGATTCCGGTTTTATATTCGTGTTTACCGCTTCTGATACCGTAGATTGTATTTCTTATATCCAAACCAAAGCTATGAGCCAATTCACTTGTAAGGTCATTATCAAACAACAAAATTGATTTATCGGGATACATTTCTTCAAAAATATGCATAAAAGCTTTTACTATTGTAGTTTTTCCGCTTCCGCCTTTGCCTGTAACCGCTAATTTTATTGTCAAAACTTAATCCTCTCTTTTCAACCTTCGTGCCAATTCTCTGACCATATTCATTGCGAGTTCGGCGTCTTTAATACTGAGTCCGCCTGCTCCGCATGAGGAAGTGATTAAAGAATTTTCTAAAATTAGTTTCTCATTTATTCCGTTATTGGTCAAATAATTTACACTATTCTTATATTTTTTGATTAAATCTTCAATTTTTAATTCTTTTAATAAATTCCCGTCCATAGTTGGAATTAAGCCCCAGGCAATTTTCCCTCCGTTATTCAGGAATTTTGCGATTTCTTTGTGATATGCAATAAAATTTTCACTATATGTATATGCGTCAAAATTTATTATATCAACATCTGCTCTGATTGGAATACGCCAGTCGCATTTTCCGCAGCAATGAATTGCACTCAAACCGCCATGGCTTTTAATTACCTGTGATATTTCATTTATTTTCGATATTACGTCTTGTTCAGAAATTGTCAGATAAGCAGAAGAACCTATCTGAGAAACAGACGGCTCGTCCATAAATATAATAGGTGTTATATCAGGATTTGCATCTTTCATCTTTTTTATTTGCCATAAAACTTTCAAAATTAATAATTTTACAACTACATCAGTTAATGTTTCGTCAAAGATTACCGCACGCCCTGATTTATCACGCAAAGCTGTACAAAGTGTGAATGCCCCTGTAATTTGTCCTTTTGCAAATGAAGGCTTATTATTTTTTATAAATTCTGTAAACTTATTAAATGTGGAAGATGATTTTTCGCTGATTGCATATTTATTTAATAGCGGGGAATTTATGTCTGCAATAATTTCTTCGTAATCCTCAAAAAATTCTTCTAATCCAAACAAAAATTCATCACTTTCACTATCCAGTACAAAATTTTCACTTTTATTTACATTGTATGATGGCAGTCCTTCTAAAAATTGTATCATCATATCTTCATTGCGGCTTACGTTTGCAAGCTGCGGGAAAAATGGAATTTGTGAAAAATTTTGTGAGACAACTGCCATAGCCTCATCAGGATTTTTATGCGGCAGTGAACCTATTCCAAGTGGTTGCAATTTTAAATCATATTTCATACTAATTTTACCTATATAATGAAACTGTCATTCTGAAATAAATTCAGAATGACAATTACAATTTTATAACCGTTAATCTGTATGTCTGCTTGCATTATTCAGCAGTTTCTTCAGTTGCTACTTCTTCTTCGATAGCTTCTTTAACAACTTCTGAAGCTGTAACAAATACTGCTAATTCGCATTTTACTTTAGAAGTTAATTTGATAAGCATTTTGTATTCGCCGATTTTGTTGATTGGAGCATTAAGAGAAATTGATTTTCGGTCAACTTCAACGCCTGCTTTTGCAGCAAGTTCTTCAGAAAGTTTTTTGGTAGTGATTGTACCAAATAATTTACCTGATTCACCTGCTTTTGCAGATAATTCCAATTTGCCGAATTCTTCTATTTTCTTAGCAATTTCCATAGCTTCAGCGTTTAATTTTTCCTGTTTAGCTTTGATTCTTGCAATATTCTTTTCTCTGTTTTCCAAAGCACCTTTAGTTGCTACTTCTGCAACATTTTGAGGTAACAAAAAGTTTCTTGCATAACCGTCTTTAACATTGATGATGTCACCAGCTTCGCCAAGATTTTGAACATCTTTTTTCAATATAATTTGCATAATAATATTCTCCTTTGTACTTATATTTCTGCGTGTAGCACAACCTTACACCAAACAAACTCATTTGTCGAGAGGTTATGTAAATTTGTTAAGTTATTGTACTTTATCTTCCAAAGAGAGATTTTTTAATTGGTAAAGTTAATTTGGGAAAATTGTGTTAATATTTCTTTATACTTATAGCAATTTTTTTTATGTTTATAACTTATCATTGGTGCGTAGAAGAAAAGATAAAGTGTGTTTACACAGAAAGCTGGTAATTTATGTTAGATAAGCCAATAATTCTTATAGACAGAACTTTCAATCTGAATGGAAAAAAATATCATTATAAAAAAGAAGGGGAACACCCTTATGGAAAATTTGATGAAGAATTAACTCGCGGACAAATAAAAGAAGGTGAATTTGCCAGAACTAATACTGCATTAACGGAAATCAAACCAAATGGAGAAGAAAAAACATTAATATATGATATTCATTCGGCTTATATAGAACACAATAGAGGGGTGCAGAAGGCTCATGGGAGATATAAGAGATCAACCGGAAATTCTGTTTGTGTTGTTAAAGAAGCGGATGGCAGTATGAGAAGACATATCACAACTCCACAAGGCGAAAGAATAATATATGGCACTCAAACATCCTTAGGAAATGGTTATTGGTTAGATTTAGGTTCTAAAAAATCATTTCAGGAACATGTAAAAGAAACGAACGAGCATATAAGTGATGATTTCATTGAAAGAATGAAAGGATGGGCAGATTCTGAAACAGTACAAAGACATGTAGACTATGGGAAGGGGAGATTGCGTGCATTAAATGAATTAGGCGAAAATACATATAAACAATTAATTAAGATTATGAAAAAATTCAGAATTTAACTGCCTAAACTAATATTTATTGAATTTGTATAAGGGGTTGAAAATTTTGTAAAATAGGTTAAAATATACATATAGGGAAAAGGTTCCAAAAGTCGTAACCTTTTAGAACCTTTCTTAACTCCCTATTTAGCAAAGATTAGCGCTATGATTATCAGTAAGATAAGCCATAGCGCTTTTTCAGTAATACTGAACTTCACTTCTCATCACCACCTTTCCGTTTTAGTCCACTTAACTTGTCTGTGACGGTGGTGGTAAACAGGAGCTTACCCTGAAGAAAATATTAACATAATTGTATCTTTTGTTAAACTTGTTTACATGCTTACTTCTTTGTCCTAAACTTTTATTACAATGGAAGTGAATGTTATCGGAGCAGGGCTTGCGGGTTCGGAAGCGGCTTTGCAACTTGCAAAACGAGGGTTTAAAGTAAATTTATACGAAATGCGCCCAAATGTTGAAACAGGTGCGCATACCACAGAAGATTGCGCGGAATTTGTCTGCTCAAATTCTCTCGGAAGTTATGATATTACAAACGGCAGCGGTCTTTTGAAACACGAAATGGAAATCTTAGGCGGTGAATTGATAGAAATCGCAAAAGATTGTGCTGTTCCTGCTGGAAATGCGCTTGCGATTGACAGACACAAATTCTCTCAAACCGTAACAGGAAAAATTACATCAAATCCTAATATCAATTTAATCAGAGAAGAAGTGACAAAAATTCCTGATACTCCGACAATTATCGCATCAGGACCTTTGACAAGTGATAAATTTGCTGACAGTATAAAAGAATTTACAAAAAGCGAATATCTGCATTTTTTTGATGCAATAGCACCGATTGTCGAGTGCGACAGTATAAATTTCGATATTGCGTTTTGGGCAAGCCGATACGATAAAGGGGAAGCATCATATATCAATTGTCCGATGAATAAAGAGCAGTACGAAAAATTTTATAATATTTTAATCAATGCTCCAAGAATTGAACGCCATGATTTTGAAAAAGGAGCTAAATTTTTTGAAAGTTGTCTGCCTATTGAAGTTTTGGCATCTCGCGGGGAAGATACTTTGCGCTTTGGCCCTATGAAACCTGTCGGACTTGTTGATAAGCGTACAGGAGAAAAGAATTATGCCGTTGTTCAGTTAAGACAGGATAACAGTGCAAAAACACTTTTCAACCTTGTCGGATTTCAGACAAATTTAAAATGGGGGGCGCAGAAAGAGCTTTTACAATCAATCCCGGGGCTTGAAGATTGCAATATTGTTCGTTACGGTGTTATGCACAGAAACACTTTTATAAATTCACCAAAACTTTTAAATCCGACTTTGCAGACAAGAGAAAGAAAAGACTTGTTCTTTGCAGGTCAGATAACGGGAACAGAAGGTTATACCGAGTCAATTGCATCAGGGCTTTTGGCAGGGATTAATATGGCAAAATTTTTGAATAATGAACCACTGCTTGAACTACCGCCTGAAACCATGCTCGGTGCTTTGACTCATTATATAACTAATACCGAAAACGATAATTTTCAGCCTATAAATTCAAATTGGGGAATTATACCGCCTGTTGAACTTCCGAAAAAAGAACGCAAAAATAAAAAACTAAAAGGCGAACTGATGTCAAAAAGAGCAATAGCGCGGCTTGAAGCATATATGAACTCTATTTTATAACAGTAGAATAAAATATTTTGTAACAGAATTGTTATAATTGTAGTAAAAAACTTGAAAAATTTTTCCGGATTAAGTATAATAAGTACACTTGTTTTAAAACAGTTGTGTAAAATGTAAAAGTTTTGAAACATTACCCGATATAAAGACAATTTTGTATAAATAGTTGTTTTTATCTAATATGTAGCAGGTTTTGAAATACAGTAGGGATTATGCAGGTAAAATCAGTAGGACAAAATTTAGGTTTAATAAATAATAATAACAAAAGAGCCGAAAAAAATGTACAAAAGACACCCCATGCCGTTTTAAATAATGAGTCGGTTGCATTTACCGGCGGGTTCAAGGCTCCTAATCCTATTGTGGCATTGATGGATTTTATTGCTGCCGGCGGATTTGCTGCATCATTCTGTATTCAGGACGGCTTAGGTTTTATCGCTCCTCGTGTAGGGAAAGGACTTTTCAGAGATGGTCCTGTGAAGCGTGATGAAAACGGTAATAAGATTTTAGATGAAAACGGCCAACCAAAACGCGGTTTCAATTGGGCTTATGCTCGAAAAGAAGGTATCCGTGAGGTCGTAACAGGACCTAGTGCCTTTATTATTCCTTGGTTATTACTAAAAGGTATTAATAAAAAATTCGGAACCGGTAACAGTGTTCGTCTTGATTATCTTGACGGGTTCAAAAATATATTTACAAAATATGCACAAGATAATATTGATGCAATAAAAGCAGGAAATGCCGATAAAAAGACCTTCTATAAAGAAGTCTTTAAAAGCGTTTTAGATCAAAGTATTAATGCTCAGCCTGATTCTGTTAAGATTAAAAATCTTGATGCTTTGGCTGAAAGCTATGCTGATAAACAAATTGCAATTGAAAAAATTCATCAGCAGTATAAAGGATTTAGCAACAGAAAGATCCGTGCAGAAAAATTGGCAGAAATCGGTTCAATTGAAGATGACTTTATGAAGCTGAGAAAAAGTCATGTCGGTGGAGCAAGCAGTGATGTAGCTATTCAGATGCTTTCGTCTGACGGAAAAGTAAAAGGCGGCAGCATAGGTGAACTTACAACCGCAATGAAAAATTATTTTAGTGATGCTGCTAAAAATGCTCATGAATCTTTAAAGAAGACAGCTAATGCAGATGTTGCAGAAATAATTAAAAAATTTACAAATCGCAGAATGGGATCAAGAATTTTAACAAACCTCGGGTTGTTCGCAACTGTTGCATTGTTCTATACTCAGATTCCAAAATTGTATAATATGGGTACCGGCGGTAAAGACCCTGCTCAGATGTACAATGATGATGCAGCTTTGCAGACTTCAACCGACAAGGCAGACAAAAACGACAATAAAAACGGTAAAGATATTCCATTTGCAGGTAAGTCTGCAATTGTTGAAAAAATAGGTGATAAAGTATTTAATGGTTCAAAATCTAAGAAAATTTCTGATATATTTGAATTAAACGGTCCTATTATACAGGGAAATGCAATGGCTGTATTGTTATATGGTGCCTGCATACCACCTAGACTTGCAAATGCTCAGAGTAAATATGATTATGGCGAAATCATGCTTCGTGATATGACCGCATTTACTGCATTGTTATTTGGTGCAAAAGCTCTTGCGAGATTGTTCTCTGACGGGTTTACAAAATTGACGGGTCTTGCTTTAAACAGTAAGAACATGGATGGTCGTTCAGCAATACAGAAGGTATGGGATTATCTTAACCCTTCAGATTCCAGACATTCAATACTTTCAAGCAGACAGCTTGATTCTAAATATACGGATATTCATTTGTATAAAAATGGTATTGATGGTTTTGTTGAATTTATAGAAAAATCCGGAGGAGATATAAAGAAAGCTCTTGCTAATGATTCTAATGTAAAAGGTGTTGTTGATAATATCCTTAAAGATTCAGGTAAAACATTCGAAAAAGCAACAAAAGATGAAATCAAAGAAGCGCTGCATCTGGCTAATATAAATAAATCCAAAAAACTTGATGCATTGTATGAGTTATTTAAGAAACCTAATAAACTTCTTAACAGAGCGAAAACTTGTAACAGCTTCTTCGGTGCATTATCTACATTAGTTCTTGTTCCTGGATTAATCATTGCTTTGACAGATATTTGTAAAGCCATGACTGATAAGAAAAGAGCTGAAGAAAACAGAATTAAAAATCAGCTTCAGGCACAACAAGCACCTTTAGTTCCGTCAAGCAAACCTACAATGGCAGGTTTTTTGAATAAAAATGTAGCTTAATTTTTAGTAAGTAGTAAATTGTGAAAAGTGAGTAGTTGTTCTTTACCAAAATTTTGGATAATTTTATTCTATTTAAATATTGTATTAAGCAAAAAAACACCAAGAAATTATTTCTTGGTGTTTTTTCATTTTAATATTCTAAATGAACAATTCGCTGTTCACGATTCATTATTTACGCTTCGGTTTCGTTTGCTTCAATTGCAGCATTAATATCATTTACCATTGCATCAACATCAAAGCCGTGAACTTTTGCACCTGCTTCAAGATTTTCAAATCTTGCAGCTGCACATCCTAAACAACCCAATCCGTATTTGTGGAATATTTCTATACTTTCAGGATGTTTTTGTGCAATTTCAATAATGTTCATATCTTTTGTTACTAATTCAGCCATTTTTTTCTCCTTTTTTTTGACTTCTGTTAAATATTCATTAAATATATTATACACGCTAAAAATTTTTAGGAGGTTTAATAATGGAATTGTTAAGTTTTATCTTAAAAGATGAGGTAGAAGCAGTTGGTTTAAGTAAATTTAGGGAAAAAACTGATCAATATCCTTCTTTTATTGATCAAAATTTTAAAGTTCACAAGCAATATTTTAAGCCGGATTACAGTAATAATTTCTTTTTGTTGTAAACAGCAAAAAAAAACCACTCACAAGTGAGTGGGTCGTTTTCTGCATCCTAATGGTCTCTTTTAGTGTTTATTATTTAGGAGTTTATATGTTTTGGGGTTAATGAACTATTTATATTTAGTGTTTCGACTACACTTAAATCTTATGTAATTATTATTGCATAATAAAATTTCTCTGTCAACAATGTGTTTTAATATTAATAACAAAATGTCTGAAATCAAGTAATAGTGTATAATTTACACTTTACAAATCTTAACATCTGTATTTATTATCTTTGCGGATAAGTCTGACTATAAGTTTTCCCTTCGGAATAATTTGTTTTTGGGGGTTGATTTGGTTCAATGTATTGTTCTACCTGTTTAAATTTTTGTTCATTTTGTTCTGTCTGCTTAATTATTTGTGGTACTTGTTGATTTGTACTTACCTGATTTTGCGGGATAATTTGGTGCTCATACTGAGGGTAAATTTCGTCTTGTATTTCTCCGTCAGACACTGCTGAACCGGAATCGACTCTTTCTATATCCCGATTGCCATTTAAAAATGTTTCCATTCTTCCCTGATAAAAAATTTCATCGGAGTTTTCAATTTCTTCAAGCATTTTATCTAATTCATCCAGATACAGAGCCGTTTTTCTGCAAGTTTTATAATTTTTGTACATATCTGAAAGTGTTTTTATGTTTCCTTCAACAACAGAACGTCTTGTAGTATCTTCATTTGCACTTTTGTATATTAATTTATACATTGATTTAATATTGTGTTGGGTGTAATCCAAATAGGCACAGGAAAGGTTTTTTACTGGAAGATTTTTATTCTTTTCAAGCTTTTGATTAAGGGTATCCCAAATTGAAAGGTATTGATAGTATTTATCGGAAGTTGATATTTGATTATTGTTATCAAGATTATCAAAATCAATTTTATCTGTAACAAGTTTAATTTCAGAGTATGATGCAATACTGTATATTAACAGCGATATGCCCAGAATAATTGCGCAAATTCCTGTTATCAAAAGACTGTTATAACTTTTATTTTTTATCATAAAACTCTCTTTCACAACAAATTATACTATAATTTTTGTTTTTATGACAATAATTTATATCTGCTGTAATTTTTCTCTGATGTTTTCCTGTGAGATGTTGTTATAATTTATTTTTGAAGTAATAGGCTGCTTAAAGTTATACAGTGGGGAATCTACTATAACATATGGCGGCATAATTGATTTTTTGTATAATGCGGATGCCATTCTCCGGTAGAATTTATTTAGCCATTCTTTCTTTTGTTCGGGTGTAACAGAATGTGTTTTTTCGTACAAAAATTCAGATGTAAGCATATTTTCATAATTTTCTTTTTTATTTTCAATTCGCCAAATCACTTCATCTAAAAATTCATATGGCATAAGAGCATCTTCTGCAATGAGAGGTTTTCCGGTTTTAGGATCTATTGCAAGTTCGGCTCCCGGTCTTTTTTCTATTACACTTTGAGGGATAGCATTTTTTTCAGGGCGATTTTCATTCATCCATTTTGCCAGTGCGAATAATTTTGTTTTTGTAATATCTGCTATTGGGGCATAACCACCTGACATATCTCCATTTATTGTTGCATATCCCATGTATGCTTCGGATTTATCTGATGTCGCAATAGGCAGACAAGAAGCAAATTCGTTACTTATTCCCCATAAAAACATTGCTCTTGAACGTGCCTGAATATTATCGGGAGTGTATGATTTTTCATATCTTCCTTCCCAATTTTTTTCAATTTCGCCAAATAATTTTTGTAAACTGTTATTTGTGGTTTCAAACATTTCTTTAATAGGTGCCTGAGAAAACTTTATTCCAAGATTTTGCGCTAAAACTTGCGCATCATTTTTGCTGAGATCTGATGTAATTTTTGAAGGCATACTTATACCCAAAACATTTTCTTTCCCCAAAGCATCTGCAAGAAGTACTGCACATACTGTTGAATCAAGGCCTCCTGATAAGCCAAGTACCGCACGTTTAAAACCGCTTTTGCCAAAATAGTCTTTTATACCCTGAATTAAAGTTTTGTATGTTCTTTCCATATCAGGTTCGTAATCCAGAGTAAAATCATCTTCTTTTTCATATGTTTGTTCAATTCCTTTAGCCTGAGGGTATATTTTGCCTAAATTTTTCACAGGATTTACGATTAAAAATTGTTCATTAAAAGATTCTGCCTGAGCAATTAAATTCCCTTCGGAGTTATAAACTTTGCTTATACCTGCAAAAGAAGCGTTATCAATCGCACCAACCTGATTGACATAAATCAGCGGGGTAGAAGATTGTTTCGCGATATTTGAAAGGGCATTACATTTTAATTGTTCTTTGCCTGCATAAAATACAGATGCACTGCAATTAATAAGTATGTCAGAATTTCCTTTGCAAAATTCATTATTCTTATTTAAACAATCGTCTCCGATTGTAATTCCATATTTTAATCCGTTTATAATATTTTGATTTCCCATAGCCTCAGCGGATTTTATATATCGATTATCATTAAATTCATAGTTATCGTTCAGGGTTGATTTGCGGATGATATTTAAGATTTTGCCATCCCCTAAAACTGCAGCGGAATTATAACATTTATTAGTTTTTTCATCAGGTTCTAAAAATCCGACAATCGCGTGGGTATTATTTGTTATTTCAGCAATTCCGTTAAGCCATTTTATATTTTCCTGAATAATCATCTGATATCTTGAAATTGCATCTCCAATCGGGTAACCTGTCAGAGATAATTCAGGAAAAACAACCAAATCTAGTTCTATATTTTGTGCGTGTTTAATATATTTTACGATTTTTTTTGAATTATATTCTATATCCCCTGCAATGGGATTAATTTGTGCGACTCCTATAAGTCCTTGTTTATACGGTTTTAGTAATTCTTTTAGTCCCTGTTCAATTTGTTCAGTTTCTTTTTTGTCTTTTGTTATCTGAAATTTTTCTTCCAGGTTATAAATTTTTTCAATATTATTCATAAAAGTCCTTTTTAAAATTATAATTTTACTTCGGTTCCTGCTTTATATGAACCAAGATATCTGAAGAATGATGTTTTAGGTTTAATTTCTCTAATAGCTTTGAGCATATTTGTTCCCTGAACGTGACCATCAAAATTGACAATGAAAATATATTCATCAGGATTGGATTTTGAAGGTTGTGAAGATATATATGTAAGATTAATATTGTGTTCCAAAAATATATTCAATATTTTAAGCAACGCTCCCGGAGTGTGATTTGTTCTGAATGCGACTGTTGTTTTGTCTTTTCCTGTTGGAGTCGTTTCCATATCTCCTATTAATATATATCTTGTTTTATTATTTTTATCATCATGTACATTTTCTTTTAAAATATTTAGCATATTGTTTTGTGCAATTTTGCGGTTGCCTATAGAGGCATAAGTCAGGTTGTAATTTCTTAATTCTTCTGCTGCTTCAAACATAGATGCAGCTTCAGTAATTGTGTGATGCATAGGAAGTTCGTTTTTTATAAAATTCTGACATTTTGAAATCATTCTTGGAGATGCTATCAGATTTGATATGCTGTATAATTCTGTAGTTTTTGATAACAGACAATATTCAATAGGAAGAATAAGTTCTGAAATGATTCTGATATTAGGATTTTTACTTGTCATAATGCAATCAAAAGATTCACGAATCGTACCGTCTGAGGTGTTTTCTATCGGTAAAACCCCTAAAGTGTCAGGATTTTGTTCAACATATTCAACAATTTGTTTTATATTGTTCAGAGGAGTAGTAAAACAATTCATATTATACATATTGCAAAATTCATCAACTGCCATTGCGCTAAAACTCGTTTCAGGTTCTAAGTAGGCAATATTATTAACATCTTTAAAATTAATCATTTACAAACTCTCCGCTTTTTATTAAAATTGTACCAGAACATTGTAAAAATGGGAAGTTTAAAATGAAAAAAAGTTTTTGTGTTTGTTTATTATCTTTGGTGTTGTTATCTGCGAATTTGGCATTTGCTGATAATGTATATGAAATTGAATACAGCAAATCTCAAAAAGATTACTCATCAGCAGGAACTGAGGAATACAAAATAGAACCGACAAAAGAGCAATTACAGGCCAGAGAAGACGCAAAAAAAGAATATACATCTCTTACAGGGAGTGTTTCTGTAAATATTGTTCCGATGTTTGATGATTGGACAACAAGAGAAGCTCAGGCAAAAGTTAATAATATAGGAACAAAACTTCTTTTGGCTAATGATATTGATGATTTTGTCAGATTTCACGTTTCAGGAAAAGAAGTAGTAAATGCTTATGCAAATTATCATGGGGAAATAGAAGTTTATCGCGGATTATTGAAATATGTTGAAAATGAGGATGAATTAGCTTATGTTTTAGGGCATGAATTAGGGCATGTTTACAAGAAAGATTCAAGGACAAAACTTATACGCCGCGGAGTAGAAATAGGTGCTCTTGCAACAGGCATAGTTTTGGCATCTGCAGGTTCAGGCGGGTCACGCAGAGCAGGTAAGGGCTTAATTATCGGGGCAGGCACAGGGGCTTTGGCAGAAGCTAAATTAAGTAAATTTCAGGAGGCCAGAGCAGATATTAATGGTATAGATTTTATGGTAAAAGCCGGTTATAATCCTTTGGCTGCAATATCTATGATGAATAAAATTTTAAATCGGAGCTGGGATATTCTTTCTGAGCATCCTTCAGGCGACAAAAGGATGATTGCAGCATATAATTACATTGAAAGAAAATATCCTAAATACTTAGCAGGTGGTTATGATACGATTTCATATCAAAGGGCATTAAAATATATATTAAAAAGAAAAGCGAATTATAAAATAAAACAATCACAAAAGAAGCCAAACACAGCTAAAAATAAAGAGTTTCAAAAAGACAATAAAATAATTAAGGATGAAAAAATATAATGACTATAAAGTTTGGAACAGATGGCTGGCGTGCAGTTGTCGGTCAGGATTTTAATAAAGAAAATGTTGAACTAGTATCAAAAGCTATTGGTAAATATGTTTTTGATAATTATGGAATTTATAAGACTATAATTATAGGTTATGATCCCCGTAATATGGCAGATAAATTTTCAATGCAATGCGCCGGCATTTTATCAAATTTGGGATTTAAAGTTTTATATAGTGATAAAGTTATTCCGACTCCGATTCTTGCCTTTAATGCGAGATATTTAGATGCTTGTGCAATTATGTTTACGGCATCACATAATCCGCCGCAGTATTTGGGTATAAAATTTATACCTGATTATGCAGGGCCTGCGACAAAGGAAATTACTGATGAAATTGTTGCAAATATAGGACAGGAATTTGAAACAGGTTTAAAAGGTAAAATAATTCAGACTGATTTCTCAAATGCTTATTATAAAAAGATTGATGAAATTATAGATTTTGAAAAAATTAAATCTAATTTAAAAAATACTCATATTCTTTTTGACGGTTTGTATAGCTCAAGTATAGGGTATTTTGACAAATTATTATCAAAGCATGATATTAAATTTGATTCAATACATATGTATCATGATACAAATTTTGGCGGCGGAATGCCTGAACCTAAGCCTCAATATATGTCTGAAGCGATAGAATATGTAAAAAATCATCCTGATTATGTTGCTTTTGCAAATGACGGAGACGCTGACAGGTTCGGCGTAATCAATGAAAACGGTGAATATGTTACACCAAATGAAATTATGGCTATTTTACTAATGCATTTAAAGCAAAACAAAGGTTATGACGGATGTTTTGTAAAAACTGTTGCAGGAAGTTTAATGCTTGATATTATTTGTAACAAACTCGGTGTTGAACTTATAGAAACTCCCGTTGGATTTAAGCATGTCGGAGAGGCAATGCGCAAATATGATCCGATTATTGCAGGTGAGGAATCTGGAGGTCTGAGTATAAAAGGGCATATTCCTGAAAAAGACGGAATACTCGCAAATTTATTAATACTTGAGGCTATGGCGTATTATGGAAAATCTCTTGTTCAATTACAACAAGATTTAAAAGATTTTGTAGGTTGTGAATTTATTAATACAAGAGTTGATAAAAAATTAGATAATTTTGATGAGGTTGTGCCAACAATTGATAAGTTTTCACAAATGACAGATATTGCCGGCATGGGAATTTATAAAAAAGACAATAAGGATGGTATAAAATTATACTTTGATGATAGAAGAACTTGGATCCTCGTTCGTCCGTCAGGTACGGAACCCCTTTTGAGAATTTATATCGAAAGTGATTCTCAACAAAAAATTAATTGTATTTCCGATTTTGTTAAATAAATAGCAAATTATTTTTTTAGTGATTTTCATGATAGAGCAGTAACGTTAATAGTGAAAAACGAAAATAGATAATTTGATAAAAAAATTAGAAGATACAATAAAAACGAAAGGATTAAAAATGGAAATTAGGAACAATACCCCAAGTTTTGGAATGGCTTTCAGAGTCCCTACATATGTTATAAAAAAAGGTGAGTTAGTCGAAAATAGAACTGCTGCATTATCTCATTGCGAAAATTTATTATTTGGTCAAGAAAATTCAAAATTGATGACCAGAGCGCTAAAACAATTTAAAAAAGAACAAGATAAAAATCGTTATTTTGATATTGAATATGTCGGATTTGAAGATTTCCCAAATAAATATCAACTAAGAATTATGAATGGAGATGAAGTCAAAAAAGTATTTAATCAGGATTCTAATTTTTTATCAATTACAGATCAAAAAGTGGAAAAATTAAAAGAAAAAATCAGCAATGCAGACAGTAAATTAAAAAAGAGGATATATGGTATGCAAGGAGTATGTCTTCTTGTAAAAGAATTTTTAAAAACTTTAATTATAAAACCTAAAAATATATTGCCGGAACCATTTAAAGCTGCCGCGCAGGGGGCAAATGAATTAAATCGGGCATTTATTAATCAGCAAAAAAATAAGGATACTATATATAATATTTCTAAGAATTATAAACCGAATACATAATAACAGAGTGTCGTCCCTTAATTATTAAGGGCGACATTTTTAATAAATATAAAATATTAATAAAAAGTTACAAACATGAAAAATGCTTGTTGACAGTGAATTTTGTTTATCATAGTATAGTTATACTCAAAAATAATGTCCGAAGTATGTAAAATAGCAGTTTTGAGTACGAAACAAAGGCTTTTCGGGGCTTTTGATTCAAGTAGTACATAGAAAATATAAAGGAATGCTAAAGATGGCAAATGGCACAAAAAAATCAAGAATCAGAGTTTGTTTAAAGGCGTATGACCACAAACTTATTGATGTATCAGCTGAAAAAATCGTAGAAACAGCTAAGAGAACAGACGCTAAAGTAGCCGGACCTATTCCTTTACCTACGAAAAGACGTATATATTGTGTATTGCGTTCACCTCACGTTGATAAAAAATCTCGTGAACATTTTGAAATGAGAACTCATAAACGCATTATCGATATATATGATCCAACCCAAGCAACTATGGAAGAAGTTCGTAGATTAGATTTACCAGCAGGCGTTGATATTCAGGTTAAACTGTAGGCGCAAGCCGGTGTTTCCGGCGTTGGCTTTGCATCGGCAAAGACAAGCAGGGAAACACAATAAAACCGCCGTTGTGAATGACGCGGAAGCGAAATGAACGAACAAATCTCTGATTTGACAGGCGGAAATAAAATATCAAAGCTGAAATTGAAAATTTAATAAGCATTATGCATATAATGTGAACTACGACCAGGGGAAATATTTAGCAGCAATGCTAATCCCGCGGGTAATGAGGTGAAAGTCCTCAAAGGTAAAGTAATGGTAGCGCTCGCAAGCGAAAAGATGCAATTCCCAAAAGGCGGATTTTATAGCAGGAAAATATAAAATCCAAAGGGGCAGAGATTTCTGCACCAAGTAGGATGAGCACGGAAAGGTAGAATATGACACTAGGTGTAATAGGTAAAAAAGTTGGAATGACTCAAATCTTTGATGAAAATGGTTTGGCAATTCCTGTAACCGTAATTAAAGTTGATGAAACTGTTGTAACTCAGGTTAAAACAGTTGATACTGATGGTTACAATGCAATTCAGGTCGGCACAATTGCAGCTAAGGAAAAACATTTAACCAAAGCTCAATTAGGTCACTTCAAGAAAAACAGTTTATCAAACTACAGACACTTACAGGAATTCAGAGTTGATAATCCTGCTGACTTCAAAGTAGGTGATAAAGTTGAACTTTCTGTATTAGATAATGTAGAAAAAGTAGATGTTACCGGTAAATCAATAGGTAAAGGCTTCCAAGGTACCGTAAAAAGATGGAACTTTGGCAGAGGACCTATGGCTCACGGTTCTAAAAATCACAGAGAACCTGGTTCAATCGGTGCAGGTACAACTCCTTCCCGCGTTATCAAAGGCAAAAGAATGGCAGGTAACATGGGTAATGAAAGAGTTACAATTACTAAACTTAAACTTGTAAAAGTTGATTCAGCTAACGGTTTAGTTTTGGTAAAAGGTTCAGTTCCGGGTTGTGAAGGAAGATTAGTTACAATCGTTCCTACAAGAACTAAATGGAACTAAATATAAGTAGTAGAACCGCTTCTGCCATATAAAACGCCTAAAAGCGAAAGGGGTAGACGGAAAGCAAAAGGAAAAAGAAAAATGTCAAAAGAAATTTTAAGTACAAATGGTGAAAAATTAGGCGAAATCACTTTATCAAAAGAAGTATTCGGTGTAGAACCTAATATACATGTAATGCACTTAGCATTAAGAAGACAATTAAACAATGGCCGTTCAGGCAATGCTTGCACAAAAACAAGAGCAGAAGTTGCAGGCGGCGGTAAAAAACCTTGGAAACAAAAAGGGACAGGACGTGCTAGAGCAGGTTCTTTACGTTCACCTTTATTCAAGGGCGGCGGCGTAATCTTTGGGCCAAAACCTAGAAGTTATGCGTTCAATATGCCTCAAAAAGCAAGAAAATTAGCTTTAAAATCTGCTTTGAGTGCAAGAGAATCTCAATTAGTTATAGTTAAAGATTTCTCAACAATTTCTGAACCTAAAACTAAATTGATGGTAAGCGCATTAAAATCATTAAATGTAAGCGGAAAAGTTTTAGTAGTTGCTAATTTTGCAGCTGATGAAAACAAAAATCTTGAATTATCAGCAAGAAATATTCCAAGTGTAAGACTTCTATTACCAAGCAACTTAAATGTAAAAGATTTGCTTGAAGCTGATTTCGTTATTATGACAGAATCTGCTGTTAATGAGATTACAGAAAGACTTTCATAGTCTAAGGTGTAAAGGAAAGAAAAATGAGTAAAGAAAAATTATATGATGTAATTAAAAAACCTTTAATAACAGAAAAGTCAGTATCAGCTACTGAAAATGGACAATATACTTTTGAAGTACGCAAGAATGCAACTAAAATTGAAATTGCTCAGGCAGTTGAATTGGCTTTCCCTGGCAGAAAGGTAAAAAGCGTAAATACAATTTATATGCCATCTCATTCAAAGAGAATGGGTTATAAATTCGGAAGAACTGATTCTTCTAAAAAAGCCGTCGTAACAATCGAAGGCGAACCATTAGAATTTATGCAGGTGTAATAAATTCTAATTCGTGTGAGGGGCAAATCCTCAAAAATAACAGGGCGTAAACGGCATAAGTCCTGAAAAGTAGTAGAAAGCCGTAAGGAGAAAATAAAATGGCAATCAGAAAAATTAATCCGACGTCTCCGGGACAAAGAGGCATGACAAAGAGTGATTACTCAGAAATCACTACTTCAACTCCTGAAAAATCATTGCTAAGATCTTTGAATAAAAAATCAGGCAGAAATAATACAGGTAGAATTACTTGTCGTCACAAAGGCGGCGGTGTAAAAAGAGCATACCGTGTTATAGATTTCAGAAGGGAAAAATTTGGAGTTCCTGCAACAGTAAAAACTGTTGAATATGATCCAAACAGAAATGTAAGAATTTCACTATGTTTCTACGCTGACGGTGAAAAGAGATATATCTTGACTCCGGAAGGATTAAGCGTAGGCGATAAAATTATCAGCGGACCGGAAGCACCTGTACAGACAGGTAATGCACTTCCGCTTGAACTTATTCCGTTAGGTACATTTGTTCACAATATTGAAATGACCCCTGGTCGTGGCGGAATTTTAGTAAGAGCTGCTGGTAACAGTGCTCAGGTAATGGCAAAAGAAGGTAATTATGTAACAGTAAAACTTCCTTCAGGCGAAATGAGAATGATAAGAAAAGAATGCTTAGCAACAATCGGTGTTTTAGGTAATTCTGAATTCAAAAACTTATCAATCGGTAAAGCCGGCAGAAAACGTTATTTGGGTATAAGACCAACAGTTCGTGGTGTAACTATGAACCCTTGTGATCACCCTCACGGTGGTGGTGAAGGTAAAACAGGTCCTGGTGGTAATCCTAAGACTCCTTGGGGTAAACCGGCACTTGGTTATAAGACTCGTAAAAAAGGAAAAGCGTCTGATAAATTAATCGTAAGAAGACGCAATAAACGTTAATCGATAATAAATACAAAATTAACAAAAAGGAGAAATAAATGGCACGTTCATTAAAAAAAGGTGCATATGTAGAAGAATCTCTACAAAAGAAAATAGACAAAATGAATGCTAACTCTGAAAAGAAAGTTATCAAAACTTGGTCCAGAGCATCAATGGTAGTACCTGATATGTTAAACCATACAATCGCAGTACATAACGGAAAAACTCACGTTCCTGTTTATATTACTGAAGATATGGTAGGACATAAATTAGGTGAATTCGCACCAACAAGACTTTTCAAAGGTCATGCAGGATCTGATAAAACTGCAAAAAGAGGTTAGTACAAAATCCAAAGTAATATTTATTAAATAAAAAGGATAAAAACAATGGAAGCAAAAGCAAAACAAACAGACATAAAAATGACAGCACGAAAACTACGCAGAGTAATCAACGAAGTTCGCGGAAAATCTGTTATTGAAGCTCAGGATATGTTGCGTTTTATGCCATACTTTGCAGCAAGAGTGGTTGAAAAGAATTTGAAAGCTGCTGTTGCAAATGCAAGAGAACAGTATGGTGTTGCTCCTGAATCATTGAAAATTTCTCAAATTTTCGCTGATGAAAGTACAACATATAAACGTGCAAGAACAAGAGCGCAAGGTCGTATGTATTCAAGAATGAAACGTACGTCTCATTTAACATTAGTAGTAAGTGACGTAGTTAAAAAATAGGAATAAATGATATGGGACAAAAAACACATCCAACCGGATTCAGAGTAGGTATCATTCAAAAATGGGCAAGCAGCTGGTTTGCTAAAGTGAAAGACTACAGAGAATTCGTAGCGGAAGACGCTAAAATCAGAAAATTCGTAAAGAAAAAACTTTATGCAGCCGGAATTTCAAAAATCTGGATTGCAAGAAAAGGTGACAAAATAACAATTACAGTTGTTACAGCAAAACCTGGTATTGTAGTTGGCAGAGGCGGACAAGGTATTGATGATCTTCGTAAAGAAGTTTCAAAATACATCGGCAAAGAAGTTGTTATCAATGTTGTTGAAGTAGCAAGAATTGATGCAGATGCACAATTAGTAGCTGAAAATATTGCACAACAACTTGAAAAACGTATTGCATTCCGTCGTGCTATGAAACAAGCTATGCAAAGAACAATGCGTTCAGGTGTTCAGGGTATCAAAGTTATGGTATCAGGACGTTTGGGCGGAGCTGAAATTGCACGTTCAGAATGGGCTAAAGAAGGAAGAATTCCTCTTCAGACATTAAGAGCAGATGTAGATTTCGGTTTTGCAGAAGCAGATACAATCATGGGTAAAATTGGTGTTAAGGTTTGGATTTTCAAAGGTAATTTAATGCCTGGTGAATTGGCAGATCAAAACATCAAATCAAACAAAGGTAACAGAGAAAATAATTCTGAAAGAACTGCAAGACGTCCAAGACGTGCAAAAGCAGCCGCTTCAGCAGAAGAAGAAACAAAGTAATAAGGTATAAAATATAATAGGAGCAAATATAAAATGTTACAGCCTAAAAAAACAAAATACCGCAAGATGATGAAAGGCAGAATGAAAGGTACCGAAACAAGAGGTACAAAACTTGAATTCGGTCACTACGGTTTGCAGGCAGTAGAACCTGGTTGGATAACCAGCCGTCAGATAGAAGCTGCCCGTCGTGCAATGACCCGTGAAATCAAACGTGGCGGTAATGTATGGATTAAAATATTCCCGGATAAACCTATAACAGCAAAACCTGCTGAAACTCGTATGGGCTCAGGTAAAGGTAATGTTGAGTATTGGGTATCTGTAGTAAAACCAAACAGAATCATGTTTGAACTTGAATACTTTGATAGAAGTGTTGCTGTTCACGCTTTAGAATTAGCTGCACAAAAATTACCTATCAAAACAAAAATTGTCGAAAAGACAGAAGCATAACAACAATATACTTACAAAAGCGAAAGAAATTTCTTGGTCGAATTTGTTAAGTAGTAACGAAAAGGAAAATAACAATGAAATTAAGTGAAATGCGTGAAAAGACAGTCGATGAGTTGCAAAATGCAATTGTTGATTGGAAAAAACAATTATTAGAATCAAGAGTGGCTCTTGCAACTAATAAATTGGAAAATACAGCAACAATTTCAAAAACAAAAAGACTTATCGCACAAGCAAAAACAATTATAACAGAGAAAGGTAAGGAAAATGCCTAAAAAAGAAAAACAAGGAATGGTTATAAGCAATAAAATGGACAAAACAGTTGTTGTAAAAGTTGCAGATTACGAACCACATCCAAGATACAAAAAAATTATGGAATCAAATAAACACTATAAAGCTCATGATGCAGAAAATGTATGCAACGAAGGCGATATAGTTAGAATCGTTGAATCCAAACCAATGTCTAAAGATAAAAGATGGACAGTGGCAGAAGTTGTTGAAAAAGCAAAATAATTGATTTTTTAACCAAACTAAAGCAACATTACCAAAGAGTAATGAGAGGCGTATATGTAGGTTAGGTTTAGATTTCAAAAAGGAAACTTTCCATCTGCCTTTGAAAGAGGGTGCCCGCAGGGCGGGTGATGGATCAAAACCTAACAAATAAGAAAAAGGAAAGAAAAATGATACAACAAGAAACCAGATTAGTAGTTGCAGATAACACAGGCGCAAAAGAATTATTGTGTATCCGTGTTATGGGCAGTTCAAATAAAAAATTTGCGGCTGTTGGCGATGAAATTGTTGCTTCAGTAAAAGATGCAACTCCAAATATGACCGTAAAAAAAGGTGAAGTTGTTCGTGCAGTAATCGTAAGAACAAAAGCAGACATTAAACGTCAGGATGGTTCTGTAATCAGATTTGATGAAAATGCTGCAGTAATTATTGCAAAAGACGGCAACCCTAGAGGAACTCGTGTATTCGGACCTGTCGCTCGTGAATTGAGAGATAAAGGTTATATGAAGATTGTTTCTTTAGCACCTGAAGTTATTTAACCCATAGTTCACTTTATATGAATTCAGGGATAAATAATCCCGAGCTTATTTCGGGATCCCATATAAATGGGAATAGTTAGTAATAAAAAGGAAAGAAAGATGACAAACACAGATAAGAAAGATTTACATGTAAAAAATGGTGACAGAGTCATTGTAATTGCAGGTAAAGACAAAGGAAAAATCGGTAACATCAAAAAAGTTGACCGTACAACAGGCAGAGTAACTGTTGAAGGTGCAAACATGGTTACTAAAGCTCAAAAACCTCAGCCGGCTGCAGGTATTCAGGGTGGATTAATCAAATTGGAAGCTCCAATTGATTCATCAAATGTAATGATTGTTTGTCCGGCTTGCGACAAAGCAACAAGACCGGCAATGAAAGTTATTGACGGTAAAAAAGTACGCGTTTGTAAAAAATGCGGTGAGCAACTAGATGCTTAATGTGTAAAGATTTACGACATTAATACCAATAGTAAAGGAAAAAGAAAAATGACAGTAACAAAAAATTTAAAGGACAGATATATTGAAGATGCTGTTCCTGCGTTAAAAGAAAAATTCGGATATAAAAATATCCATCAAGTACCAAAATTAGTTAAAATAGTTTTAAATATGGGTGTAGGTGAAGCTTCTCACAACTCAAAAATTGCAGAAGCAATCGAGCACCAATTAACAAAAATTGCCGGTCAAAAAGCAGTTGTAACAAAGGCAAAAAAATCAATCGCTTCTTATAAATTAAGAGAAGGAATGCCTGTTGGTGCAATGGCTACATTGAGAGGCGACAGAATGTATGATTTCTTACAAAAACTTATTTGCGTAGTTTTGCCTAGAATTCGTGACTTCCGCGGTGTAAGTGCAAAGAGTTTTGATGGCAGAGGTAATTATACATTAGGTTTAAAAGAACAAGCTTTGTTCCCTGAAATCTCTTATGAAGAAGTAGATTTAGTAAAGGGTATGAACGTTTCAGTTATCACAACTGCTAACACAGATGACGAAGCAAGAGAATTGTTAAGACTTTTGGGTATGCCATTCAAAGGTTTAAACAAATAATAAAAGTTGGCGCAGTTGCCGGCTATAATAATGAAAATAATATACACATAAAACATAAAGGAGAAATTCATGGCTAAAAAAGCGATGATAGACAAAGAAGCAAAACGCGAAAGACTTGTTGCCGCTGGGAAATATCCGGCAGTAAGACTTCATAACAGATGCAGTATCTGTGGCAGACCTCACGGATATCACAGAGATTTCGGTCTTTGCAGAATTTGTTTAAGAAAAATGGCGCATCAGGGTTTATTACCTGGTGTAACAAAAGCAAGCTGGTAGTTTGCAGGCCAAAAATTATTGACAAAAGCAGGCGCATAGTTTTTTGTGCCTGCTTTTTTGTCTAAAATTTGAATAAAAAGCCCGATTGAATGTTCAATCGGGCTTTTTATTAATTAAATTATAATTATTCAACTTCAATAGCGCCTACAGGGCAAGCATCTGCTGCTTCTTTAACGCTGTCAATGTTGTCTGCTACTGCTGCTTCGTTTACAACTGCTTTATCTTCGATTGAAAATACATCTGAGCAAATTGATTCGCAAGCACCGCATGCAATACAAGAATCACTAATTGTAACTGCCATTTTAATTTCTCCTTATTATTATTTAACCATGTGAAATTTATTCACGACTCTATTATATAACAAAATATTTTAAATTTCTACTGTTTTATAATGTAGCTTTTATATTCTCAACGATATAGTCAAAACCTGTTATTTCACCTAAATTCCCCATATTTTCTCCCGGTCTGACATGTTTTCCGTAGAATAAAAACGGTACTTTTTCTCTTGTATGGTCTGTACCCGGAACACAAGGGTCGCATCCGTGATCTGCAGTTATAATAAGTGCATCATATTCACCCATAGCTTCAATAATAGGTTTTACATAAGTGTCAATTTCTTCTATTGCTTTTCCGTAGCCTTTTGCATCATTTCTGTGGCCATAGAGCATGTCTGTATCGACTAAATTTGTGAATATCAGAGTTTTATCATTATATTTTTTGTTTTTTTCATACGCTATATCTTCAAGCGGTAATTCTCCTTTAACTGCTTTAAGGGTTAATTCAAGCCCTTCTTTATTAGAACCTGTGTGAATTGCGTGAGTAATGCCTGATTTAGAGAAAATATCTTCAATTTTCCCTATTGCGATAACTTTGTCTCCGCGTTCTTTTAATTCATTTAAAAAAGTGCGTTTAGGAACCATAGAATAATCGCGTCTGTCTTTAGATATTCTTGTCGGTTTGCCGTCAATAATTTTATAAGGTCTCGCAATTACCCTTGCTACATTATAATCTCCCTCATCAAGGAGTTTTCGTGCGATTTCGCACCATTTATATAGTGTTTGCAGTGGTATTAAATCCGTATCAAGAGCAATTTGGAACACACTATCAGCTGATGTATATACAATAGGAAATTTTGTCGAGTGATGTTGCTCATTCAATTCTTCGATAATTTTTGTGCCGCTTGCAGGAATGTTTGCTAATACTCCTCCGCAGCCTGTTTGTTCAATAAATTTATCAATAAGTTCTTGTGGAAATCCGTCAGGAAAAGTTGAAAACGGCTTTTCAGAAACAAGTCCTGCTATTTCCCAGTGGCCTGTTGTAGTATCTTTGCCTTTTGATTTTTCAATCAAAGTTGCACAATATCCTTTTTGATTTTCAACTTTTGCAATTCCTTTAAAATCTCCCAAATTCCCCAGTCCTAAAGCCTCCATGTTTGGAACATGCAGACCGTCATTAAATTCACAAACATGTTTTAGTGTATTACACTGAGGTATATCTCCAAAATCTGCGCAATCTTCCATTGCTCCTATTCCCATTGAATCTATGACCATTATAATTGCTTTAACATCCATAACTTTCCCCTATTCTTTTCTATTATTTTATCATAATTTTAAAAAACTATATATAATTTTACAGATTTTAATTTGTAACTCTTGACAAAAGCCTGAAAAAATAAATAATTAAATAAGTTGTAATTAAAAAAGAGAGGATAATAAAACATGCCAAAAGGCTATAATAACAAGCATTTCAGTCTTGTGGTTAAAGATCTCTCATAACAATGATTTTTGCGATTTAGAACTTAGTCATTCTGAACGCAGCGAAGAATCTTTTGATTTATCGTCAGGGCGTGGCAATCCAGTTGTTTTATAATTCAAAATCAGAATAAAATATACTTTTTAAAATAAATGTAATAAAAAGCTGGATTACTTCGTCGGGCAATCCTTTGCCCTCCTCGTAATGACATGTATCTTTTTTACAGCTCTGTAGTTCTGTAGGGTTCGTTTATACGCATCTTTTATAACTTCACCCCTCCTGACCTACCCATCCGGGGCGGAAAAGTAAATAGGTCGGCATTGTATGCCGACAATGTAAATAAGTAAGCAAAAAGGTCGGGTTTATCTTAATTTTACCGAGTCATTTTATAATTATGCGTTTTCAGGCAAAAAAAAGAGTCTAATAATTAGACCCTTTGGAATGTAAACTTTGTCCCATTCCTCGTAATAGTGAAGTGTGAAGTGTGTGCTTAAAGTTCGGTTTTTAAGTCCTCTAGTTTAAGCATCCTCGTGTTTACATGTATATAAAGTATTTTTAGTATCTAAAATTGCTATATTATGTATATACTGTTTAACAATTCTTAACATGAAGGGTGATTGTTAGTTGTATAAATATTTCTGCTGCTTTTGTAACAAATGTAACGAAAATTTTTAAAATTGAAATAATGTAAAATAAATAACCTTTATATTAATGAGAAAAATACTACCCGAAGAAGATTGATTATGATGAACAATTCGATAAATGCTGTACAAAGGCAGTATATGTTTGCCGTTAGTCCGGTGCAATTATTTGAAACTAAAAATTCTCATATTGCATCAAAAAACTCTTTCGATTTTATAAATCAAAAGAGTCAAAACGGTTTTAATCCTTTTCATCCGAATGTTCAAAATTCAACAACTGCGAATAAATTAGATATTTTATCTTAACTAAGCTACGACAATTTCGTTATATTTGGTAGCTCCTAAAAGTTCGTGCGCGTTACACCAGTCTGCAACTGCAGGAGATTGACCGTATGTTCTGTTCAAATTGTTCAAAGATGCATATAAACCACTGTTTTGTACAGGATTCGATACAACCCTGCTCAACGGGGTTCTGCCTCGCGTTGCAGATATTACATTTGAACCAAATAATTTTGATACATTAATTCCCATAGTTTATCCCTGGATTTTTCCCTTATATATTAATTAAGTACAAAATTGTTTAAAAATTGCCAAAAAATTAGCATTTATTAAGAAATATTAAATTAAAACTTAATAAAATCATTTAATAATTAATTTTTATAATTTTTAATTACTTAGTTGCAAATTCCTGATGCATTTTTTCAAACATCTGTAAAGTTTCTTCTTCGCTATGATTTTGTGCGTATTTATCCATTGCTTCATTTAATTCTGCAACAAGCTGAGGATGTTTTTGTAAAAATTTTAAATCTGTTTCAATAGAATCAGATGCGACCTGAGATTTGCCAAGTTCAGCTGCCGGCATGTTTTTAAGGTCCTTAATTTCTTTTTGCTCAACAGGAGCTGACGGAGTTTCAGCTTTTGCAGTTTCTTCCGTAATAGGTTTTGCCGCCTGAATGCTTTTAAAATTTACGTTGTTTAGGTTGTTTTCAATTTCTCTCATAGTATCACCTGCTTCTTTGTTTAACTATCCATGTATCAATCTTTGTTTATAAACCGCATAAACATATTTTTTTGCTATTTCGTTTCTGAAATCATTACAAAAATTTACATAAAATTAATTTCATGTTATCATTCATTATATATTATGTGAGGTTTTAGTGCAAATTATGAATTTTGAGCAATTCAAAAAAAAATTAAATTCTTTTTTGTCAGCGTCCAAAATTTTAAATAATTTGCCTGATATGGTTTTATACCTCAATTCTGACGGGATTATTCTTGAGGCTAATGACAGTGCAAAAAATAATCTCGGAATAACAGAAAATATTACAATAAATGATCTTTTTAGTGAAGGGTACAGTGCCGTAAGACAATCGGCTAAATCAGGTAAATTTGTTTTAATAGAGTCAAAGTCAAAAGAATACTTTGAATTAACGGCATCAAAAATTGATAATAATTATTGTGTGTGTATAAGAGATAATACAAAAGTAATAAGAGATAATATTGAGCAGGAAGGTATCGAAAAATTTAACAATGAAAAAAATGCCTTTATTGCTAATTTAGAAGAAGAAATAGTTTCCCCTTTAAATACTATAACCGGTTTCAGTCAGGGTTTGGTTGATGGTATAGGCGGTGAAGTTACTCAAAAACAATCTAAATATCTTAAAATTATTCAGTCAAATGCAAATGAATTGTCAGAATTTATGAGTAAATTTTTGAATTTTAGTCATGTTGAGTCGCTTGCGTATAAACCTGAATTAAAAACTTTTGATATAGTGTTGGAAATGAAAAATATTATAAAAGAATACGATAAAAAATATGGTTCAGAAAAGTTTAATATAGATTTTTATTATGACGGTTTTGAAAACAGAAATGTTTACAGTGATTTCAAAGCTGTTGATATGCTCTTAAAAAATATTATTGAAACCTGTTTTGAAAGTAAAAATATTGAAATATTTGTTTCTCAGCCGAATGATG
The DNA here is from genome assembly GCA_902794035.1 of uncultured bacterium. GTDB lineage: Bacteria > Cyanobacteriota > Vampirovibrionia > Gastranaerophilales > Gastranaerophilaceae > Zag111. The sequence goes on along the minus strand of CADBFN010000001.1, from coordinate 86,972 downwards.
AATCTTTCATAACTTATGGTCTGGATGAGGGGCGCAAATATGCACAAATTAAAATTAAAACTTCAAATGTTGTAATTTTGCAAAACGAAATAAAAAATATTTGTAATCCATATGCAAATGTAGATAAGGGTAAAAAACAGTTATTAAGGAGTTTGCGTCTGGGTATTGCAAGTATTCTGGTTAAACGTATAAACGGATTTTTTAATATAAGTTGTGATAACGGGAATTTGTTTAGTATTATTATTCCTGTTCAAAAGGACGAAGATGAGTAATTTAGTTTTAAAAAATGTAAGAAAATCATATGATAATAATAAAGTTGTTATAAATAACGTAAATCTTGAAATAAAAGACAAAGAATTTATTGTATTAGTCGGAGCTTCAGGATGTGGTAAATCAACTCTGCTGCGTATGATTGCCGGTTTGGAAAATATTACTGACGGTGAAATTTACATAGGTGATAAAAAGGTAAATGATGTACCGCCAAAAGACAGAGATATTGCATTTGTTTTTCAAAGTTACGCGCTATATCCTCATATGACAGTAAAAGAAAATATTGCTTTTGGCCTTAAAATGCGTAAAGTTCCGAAAGCTGAAATAGAGCAAAAAGTTCATCAGGCAGCTCAAATTTTGGATTTGGAAGAATATTTGGACAGACGTCCTAAACAACTTTCCGGAGGGCAAAGGCAAAGAGTTGCATTGGGGCGTGCAATTGTCAGAAATCCTAAAGTATTTTTAATGGATGAGCCTTTGTCTAATTTAGATGCCAAACTCCGGGTGCAAATGCGTGCGGAAATTAAAAAATTGCATCAAAAACTTCAGACAACATTTATTTATGTAACTCATGACCAGACTGAAGCTTTGACTATGGGGGATCGAATCGTTGTTCTAAATAATGGGGATATTCAGCAGGTCGATACTCCTGAAGAAATATATAATAACCCTAAAAATACATTTGTTGCCGGATTTATCGGCTCTCCTCAGATGAATTTTATAAACGGTAAAGATTTGGGCTTAGATGAAAATATTTTATATGGAATAAGACCTGAAAAGATGGTTAAATCGGATGGGGATATCAGGTTAAATGTAAATGTTGATATTTCTGAAATGTTAGGAAGTGAAAAAATAGCATATTTTAATATCGGGGATAAAAAATGCTCCGCGGTATTAGGCTCTGATGTAAAGATTGGTTCAACACTTGATTTATCAATAAATTCAGGCGATCTTTACAAATTCGATATAAATACAGGTGAAAGAATATATTAAGTATTATTTGATTTCAACTACGCTTACTCCGTCACCGCCTTCAGAATCTTCTCCGACTCTGAATTTTGCAACATATGGTGAGGTCTTAAGAAAATCTCTGACGGCTTGCTTTAATGCTCCTGTTCCATGTCCATGAATTATATATACAGGGGACAGATTTGCCAAACTTGCTTTATCAAGGTAATTTTCAACCTCATCAAGAGCTTCTTCAACTCTGTAACCTCTTAAATCAAGCTCCTGACTCATAGTATATTTGTGCAACTCAAATTTTTTAAATGAAGTCCCGGGTATTGGATTTTTCTTTGTTTCTTTGTAATTATCGTCTAAAACTGCAAGTTCGTTTTGTTTTACCTGCATTGTAATGTTGCCCATATCAACGCTGAGCCGTTTGTTTTTATCAGGTAATGATTTTATTGTAACCTTTTGATGCAGGTTTTTGAGCATAACTACATCTCCGATAACAACTTTGTCCCAGTCAATTTCGATATATTGTTCTTTATCTGAAACCTGATCAATATCATTTCGGAAGTTTTGTTCAAGTTTTGCAAGTCTTGAATATGCTCTGCGGGCAATTTTTTCTGATTTTTCCTGTCTTAGTTCTTCTAAAATTTGTTTTATTTCAGCTCTTGCTTCCATCATTTCGGAATCAAATTTGTTTTTAATATTTTTTATGGTTTTTTTCTTATCTTTTTTTACCTGATTAAGATTTTCTTCGTATTCTTTTTTAATTGACAGAGAATCTTCTTTTAATTCCTGCGCTTTTTCAAGATTTTGTGATAATTGCTGATGCGTTTTTTGTAACTTTTCAACAACTGCTATTGCAGGGTCTTTTTGTGTTATAAGGGAATGTTTTGCTTTTTCGACTATTTCCTTATCCAAACCTAGGTTTGACGCTATAGATATAGCATTGCTTAAGCCCGGAATACCAATTAAAAGTTTGTATGTCGGTTGCAGGGTTTCCGTATTAAATTCAACCGAAGCATTTTTGAAAAACGGATTTGAAAATTCAAGTGCTTTTAATTCTCCGTAGTGAGTTGTTATTACGCTTGTTGCTTTTTTTTGTGCTAATTTATTAAGAATTTCGCGGGCTAGAACTGCACCCTCAACAGGGTCAGTGCCTGCGCATATTTCATCAAACAGAACAAAAGAATTTTCATTACATAGGTTTAGAATTTCAATTATATTCGTCATATGTGATGAAAATGTGGATAAATTTTCCAAAATACTTTGGTTATCCCCAATATCTGCAAAAATATTCTCATATGGATATAATTTTGCGTTTGTACAAGGTAAAAACATTCCGGCTTTCGTCATAAGAATAAAAAGCCCGATAGTTTTTAGTGTAACGGTTTTTCCACCTGTGTTTGAGCCTGTTATAATTAAAGAGTTATATCCAAATTTATCACCTATTTCAAAATCGTTAGAAACAACTTCTTCTCCTTTACTTAACAGTAAAAGCGGATGTTTCATATTTTCAAAATATATGTATTGTTCTTCAATTATTTCGGGTTCAATCGCCTGTAATTTTATCGCGTATCTTGCTTTTGCGAAATGAAAATCAATTTCTGCCATGATTTTTTCACATTGAGAAAGTTCTTTTAAACGACCTTTGACTAAATCAGTTAAGGATACAAGAATTTTTATACATTCTTGTCTTATTTTTGCTTTAACTTCCCTGATTTTGTTGTTTAATGGAACAATTTGAGCCGGCTCAATATAGAATGTTTTTGCACTTGCAGATACATCATGCACAATTCCGGGGATTTTAGTTTTATTTGATGCAATAACCTGAAAAACAATTCTTTCATCTCTTTGGGTATAAATATTGTCCTGAAGATATTTTGAAAAATTCGGATTGTTTAAAAGTGAATTTACCGTATCTCTTATATTTTGTTCGGTATCTTTTAGTGAAGAATATAGCCCTTTTAATTCTGCAGTTGCATTAGGGCGTATTCTAAGATTCTCATCAAATGTTTCAAAAATTTTGTCTTCAGTATCTTTATCTGATATAAGATTTTGGACTTTTTCCTTTAAAATAAAATCATCAGCAGAATTTTCATTGATAAATTTTTTCAGTAACCTTGATGACTTCATTGTTTTGGCAATATCAAACAACTCTTGCTCCTCTAGATATGATAAAGAAGCGTTAGCCTGAATTTTGCCAATATCTGCAATAAATTCGGTCGGGGTTTCTTTTGCAAGGTCAAGAATTTTTTTTGCTTCTGCCGTTAATTTAATTTGTTCCTTAATTTTTTCAGTATCATTATATATCGGCATTGTCAGGCAAAGATTTTGACTTTGCCAAAATTTTGCATATTTGGCAACTTCGGATTTTATCTTGTCAAATTCTAATGTTTCATATGTTTTAGCCGTAATGTCCATATCATAATTGTACTATAAAAATGCGGTTGATTTGATTTCGTTTTTTCTTTTTGTTAGAATTAATTTGTTATAAAAATTAGGGAGAACTTAATATGGATTTAATGAAAGGTAAAAAAGGTTTAATTTTTGGAGTTTCAAATACTCACGGTATTGCTTACGGTATTGCAAAGCAAATTCATGATGCAGGCGGTGAAATCGCTTTTACATACGCTAATGAAGCTATGGAAAAACGTGTAAGACCAATTGCAGAAGATTTTGGTGCAAAAATCATTATGGAATGTGATGTTACTAAAGAAGAAGATGTTAAAAAAGTTTTTGATGAATGTGAAAAAGTTTACGGCAAATTGGATTTTGTTGTTCATGCAGTAGCATTCGCAAATAAAGAAGATTTAACAGGCAGATTTATAGATACTTCTAAAGCAGGCTGGGATTTGGCATTGGGAATCAGTGCTTATTCGCTAGTAACTGTTTGTAAATATGCAGAAAATGTTATGAATGAAGGCGGATCAATATTTGCAATGACATATTTGGGTTCAATATTGTCAGTTCCGGGTTATAACGTAATGGGCGTTGCAAAAGCTGCTTTAGAATCTTCAATGAGATTTTTATCTGTTGATTTAGGTAAAAAAGGTGTAAGAGTAAACTGCTTGTCTGCAGGTCCTGTTAAAACACTCGCTGCAATGGGTATCGGCGGATTTTCAAAAATGCTAAAAGCCGCAGTAGCAAGAGCTCCTTTAGGAAGAAATGTTGCCTTGGAAGATGTAGGTAAAGCAGGTTTATTCCTTGCTTCGGATTTATCTTCAGGCATGACTGGTGAAGTTATCTATGCAGATTGCGGTTGTCACAGTGCATATGCTTCAGCAGAAGAAATGGATATTCTTTCAAATAATCTGGAATTATAATTATTGATTAAAAATTAATTAACATAGCGGGAATTTTAAGATTCTGAAATAAATTCAGAATGACAAAATTCCCGCTTGTTTTAAAAATATGCTATAATACCCTTATGAACGAAAAACTAAAAGAAAGTTTAAAAATGCTGCCCGAACTTCCGGGATGTTATATTTATTACAATTCGGATAACGAAATTATTTATGTCGGTAAAGCAAAAATTTTAAAACGCAGAGTGAAATCATACTTTAACCGCAAACACGATAGTGTAAAGGTTAATGTTTTGGTTTCTCAAATTGATCATCTTGAATACATCATTACAAATTCCGAAGTTGAAGCTTTGATTTTGGAAAGTCATTTAATTAAAAAGCACAAGCCAAAATATAACATTTTATTAAAAGATGATAAGAAATATCCGTATTTTCTTATAACTGATGAAGATTTTCCGCGAATTCAGATTGTGCGTAAACGTAATATCAATAAACTAAAAGGCAGATATTACGGACCATATACAAATATCGGTGCAATGCACTCTACACTTGATTTTTTAAAGAAAATTTTCCCGCTCAAACAATGTAAAACTCCCCGTTTCAAATCTCGTCCTTGCCTTTATTATTCGATAGGTAAATGTCTTGCACCATGTCAGGGGCTTGTTTCAAGTGAAGAATATAAAGCGGTTGTGCATCAGGCAGAATTATTTTTATCAGGCAAACAGTATGAACTCATGGCACAACTTATGGCACAAATTCAAAAATATTCTGATTCATTGCAGTTTGAAAAGGCTGCAAGACTTCGTGACAGTTATTTTGATTTGCAGAAAACTCTTGAAAAGCAAAAAGTTGTTTATGAAAATACAAAATTGAATGAGGATGTAATTTCTCTTGCACAAGAGGATGGGATTTTGGTCATTGTGATAATGATGATCAGGGAAGGCAGACTAATAGACAAAAAAGATTTTACTTTTGATGTCGAAGCAGAAGATAAAATTGAATATTTTGAAACATTTTTTAAAGAATATTACAACACTTTGTCTTTGGAATTTCCTGACAGAATTGTTTCTGATGTGCTTGAGCTGGTCGGGAACAAGTCTTTGTATGAGCAATGGTTAAATATAATTTCAGGTAAAAATGTAAGAATAAGTTATGGTAAATCTGCACAGGGAAAAGAATTACAGAAACTTGCGGATAAAAATGCTTCAGTAATCCTAAATAATGCAAAACTTTCTAAAATGTCAAAAATAAATGAAGATTTTAATCAAATCGGTGCATTTTTGAAAGAAAAATTAAAACTGAATAATTTCCCGTACAGAATGGAATGCTATGATATTTCTCATATTCAGGGAACAAATACCGTTGCTTCAATGGTAACATTTATAAACGGACTAAGTAAAAAATCTGAATACAGGAAGTTTAAAATTAAATCAACCGAAGGGAAGCCTGACGATTTTTTATCAATGAAAGAAGTTTTAACCAGACGACTTTCCCGTTTGGGTGAAAAAGGCTGGGATAAGCCTGATTTAATTATAATTGACGGTGGTAAAGGGCAACTTTCAAGTGTAATGAAGGTTGTAAATGATATGGGAATAACAGGTATTGATTTTGTAAGTTTGGCTAAAAGACAAGAAGAAGTATTTTTGCCTAATAAATCTAAATCTATTTTACTCCCGCGCGAATCAAGTGCTTTATTTTTAATTCAGCGTATAAGAGATGAAGCACACCGGTTTGCAATTACATATCACAGAAAATTAAGAAGTAAAAACAGTATTAAAAATTCTTAGTCGAATTTTCTTTTCTTTGAATTTAAAAAATTTTTAAGACTTTTTTTAATATTTTCTTTTCTTTCTTTTGATTTAGCAAAAGAACGCCCATCTCTTACAGCGGCTCGTGCTTCATATACTCTTCTTATCTTACCGTTTGCATCTACTTCAATTGCGTAATCATCTGATTCATTGTGCCTGCCTTCTGTTGTAAGATTTTCTCTGAAATTTTTGTATATTTCAGTTAGCTCATATATTACTGCACTATTTTCTATCCATTTGCGCACATATTTTTCATCAGGTCCCAGACCTCCCTCTGTTTTTAAATGATCTTTCAGGCTGTATGTTGCTTCTGATATGCCGATACGGATAGTTATATGCGGATAGTGAACTATTTCATCCATTGAAAGTTTAATATTATTATATTTAGACAAATTAATTGCGGAGATGTTATGAGCATCTTCTTGCATTTCAACGATAAATGTTTGTAATTTATTTGCCATTTCATTCAATGTTGCTGTCATTTGTTCTCCGATTAATTATTTAAACTGTGTATAGGTGCAGGTATTCTGCCGCCTCTTTCAACGAAAACTGATGAAGATAATTGGCTAACAGACATGATTGGAGCTTCTCCCAGTAATCCTCCAAATGTAACCTTTTCACCTGCTTTTTTACCTATTGCAGGTATAATCCTAACAGCTGTAGTTTTTTTATTAATCATTCCTATAGCCATTTCATCTGCTATCATTCCGGCAATAGTGCTATCCGGAGTATCACCCGGAATTGCAATCATATCTAACCCGACTGAGCAGACAGAAGTCATAGCTTCGAGCTTATTTATATTTAAATACTCTTTTTGTGCAGCCTCAATCATTCCGGCATCTTCAGACACAGGTATAAATGCTCCAGACAATCCGCCAACATGAGAACTTGCCATTATACCGCCTTTTTTTACTGCATCATTCAGCATTGCCAGTGCTGCAGTGGTGCCATGCGCTCCTGCATGTTCTAATCCCATTGCCTGAAAAATTCCTGCGACACTATCGCCAACTGCAGGTGTTGGAGCAAGAGATAAGTCTATTACTCCAAAAGGTATGTTTAATCTTTTTGACAATTTACGACCTATAAGTTCTCCGGTTGAAGTAATCTTGTATGCAGTTTGTTTGATTTTGTTTGCAAGTTCACTCATATTTGCATTTTTATTAAGATTCAGAACTGCGGCTCTGACAACTCCAGGACCTGAAACTCCAACATTTAGTGCCGCTTCAGGTTCTCCAATTCCGCAAAATGCTCCTGCCATAAAAGGATTATCCCCCGGAACATTACAAAAAACAACAAGTTTTGCGGCTCCTATACAATCTTGTTCTTTTGTTAATATTGCAGATTCTTTAATAGTTTTAGCCATTTTTAAAACGGCGTCCATATTTATTCCTGCTTTAGAGGATGCGATATTAACTGAAGAACATACTCTCTGAGTTTGTGCTAATGCTTGCGGAATACTCTCAATTAGCAAATTATCGCCTTTTGTCATTCCTTTTTCTACTAATGCGCTAAACCCCCCGACAAAATTTACACCGACTTCTTTGGCTGCAGCATCAAGTGCCTTAGCTATTTTAATGTAATCAGGATTTTTGCAGGATTCTCCTATGAGTGAAATTGGAGTTACTGAAATCCTTTTGTTTATTATAGGAATTGAATACTCATCAGCAAGTTCATTGGCATATGATACCAAATTTTTTGCATACTTTTTTATTTTGTTATAAATATTTTCGCAAACTCTGTCATTATCTTCTGATATACAATCTCTCAAACTTAGAGCCAGTGTAACTGTTCTTATATCAAGATTGTATAATTTTATCATATTAATGGTTTCTAAAATATTTTGTTCTTCTATCATTTATTTTTTTAACCCCAAAAATGTCGCAACACTCCAGTCTTTAACTTTTAATTTTATTTCTACCCTTCGGCTTTTAACCATGTCTTCTTTACCCTGATCATCAAGAATTAAGTCATTAAAGCTTCGCCCTTCAACCGTAATCATCTTTCTGAATCCTTCATTATATTCCGGTTTATATTTACCCTCAAGCATGCGTGCTGCTACCGAATTTGCTCTTTTTGTACTTAAATCCATGTTATATACAAATTGGTCATTGACATTTGTCAGCCCCGCAAAGGCCTGTGAGTCTGTGTGACCTTGTATAATTATGCTTTCAATACTGTCAGAGAGTTTTTTATTTGAAAAAATTGTATTAACATATATAGGTGTCAATTTGTCGAGGAATGCTCTTCCTTCCGGCTTAAGAATGTAACTGTTTACTTCAAACAGTGCGGAAGATGGAATTTCTAAATCCCCTGTCATTCTATCAACTTTAGCGTCTATATTATTTTTTTGTAATTCAGCTTCAATTTCTTTTGCTACTTCCATTTTAACTCTTTGCTGCTGAACAGTTTTTTGGTTAAATCCTGTCATAGCCAATACAAACAAGGTAATAAAGATAATTGCCAAACCTAACATAAGGTCTGACATTGTTACCCAGAAAACGTTTCCTCCGTCATCCTCTCCGCCACTGTGTTTTCTTTGCATCATAGCCATGAACAAACTCTCCTAGAATAATCCATCTACTTCGTCATTACCTCTTGCCCCTTTGGCAACTTCTTTCATTTGTTTATTTAACTGATTCAAACCAAAAATAAGATTTTCCAGATACGGTACCAGATTTGCAGCCATTGTTTCATTAAATGCGCTTTTGAATTGTTTTGGCATCGTTCCGATAATATTTGCGGCTGAATTATTTTGAATTTTTGATTCTTTTAATAATTCGTATAAGAATTTTTCAGATGAAATACTTGCAAATAATTCGCCTACGATATTTTGAATTTTACCCAAAGGTTTTTTACATAGTTGTTGGAATAAAGTTTTTTCTATAAGTAAGTATGTCAAAGATGTTGATACCGCAAATACTGATACAAATGCTGCAGCCTGCATACCCTGCATGAATGCTGCAACGGAATTGATTGTCTTTTCAGGTGATGAAAAGTCAATCATACCAAATGCAATAGCAATTTTCATAAATGTAAATAACGGCCCGAAACCTGTTAAAATAGTCGGGATTGCCAGTATCATTTTATAATTAAATTTTGATGTAACAAGTGCTTCTTCATTGAAAAAATACATAGGATCAACAGTTGTTTGCACATTTTGTACCGTTGAAGATACGTCTTGATATTGGTAATCATCCCCGTCTTTAAGTGCTACTGATTCTGAAAATACCAATGTATTTTTAAATTCTATCCACATATTTGCAACGTAAGGATCCGATAACATCCAGCTGTCAAGTTCTTTAAATCTGAAGTTTAAATCATTCTTTTTAAATGTGGATATAAATTTAATAATTTTTTTTAAATTTCTATTTACCTTGATGTATTGAATACTGCAGTACAATATTGAAAATACAAAAGTGGTAAGTACGATTAATACAGGTATATCGGTAAATATTTCTTTAAAATCCATAAATCCTCCAAGCTATTTTATGATTATATTATCATATTTTTTGCTATCAATCAAATATTAATCCGATAAAAATTGTAAAAATGAATGAATATATTTACCAATTAGAATTCCTGTGAAACTCAAAACTATGTCATATACTATTTTTAATCCGCTCTGATGAATAATCCAGCTTTGTATAAATGTTATTCCTTCCTGTTTAATAAGAGCTAAAATTGCCATATACAAAATCCCGAATAAATGAATTGTGCATACACCTAAAATTGTTCCAAGTATCATATTTACAAAAGAATATTTTTTGTCGAGAAAAAATGTGCAGATATATGCCCCCATTATAAATGCCAAGATGTATCCGAAACTGTATTCTGCAATATATCCGATGCCTCCGCCTAATGCAAAAACAGGTAAAGCAAAAATTCCTAAAATTACATATAGATATGTGCATGTTAAAGCAAGTCTTTTACCCAGTAAGGAACAAACAAACATTAATACAGGTATTTGGGGTATTATACTGAATGCATATATAAAATCTTCGTTTGAATAATTACTGTTAAATGAAAAACCATTCGGAATTATATAGTGTTTTAACTCGATATTAACAAATGTTGCACAAATTATTAATAGTGTGCAAAATATTACCAAAACAAAATTGTTAATTGGAATTTTGATTTTTCGCTGCTTTTTGTCAAGCCTTTTCATCTTAGGTATAAGGACTTCTTCAGACATTTATTAAAATTCTCTCCCCAAGTTTTTTTGATTTTTCTTCAAATGGTATTTTGAACTCATCGTAAAAAATATTTTTAGTCCACATAATGATAGCATCTTCATTGTTATCCTGATAATACTTTTTGCGTACCCCAAAAGATGTAAATCCATACTTTTCATACAGATTTATTGCCGCTTTATTACTTGCCCTGACTTCAAGCGTCAAATATTTTATTTTTTCTTTATAACAATCATCAAGAATATGTTTTAATAATGCTTCTCCATATCCTTTTTGTCTTTCATCAGCATCTACGGCAATATTTGTAATATGTGCTTCTTCTAAAATGTGCCAGGTTCCTGCGTAAGCAACAAGTTTATTTTCTGAGTTGAATAGAGAATAATACCACGCAAGGTCGTTATTTAATTCCTGCATAAATGAATCTTTTGACCAATGGTGTTCACCGTAAGCCTTAGCTTCAATATCAATTATCGAATCGATATCTTCTTTTCTCATTCGTTTTATGGTAACGTGCTCTTTCTCTCTGTTCATAAAACTATGCTAGCATGTTTTTTACGGGGTTGCAAATATAATGCTAAATTTAACAAATGTATAACTTGTTTGATGCTTTTTTAAAGATTAAATAATTGAATTTGTTACAAAATTTTACAATATTTTTTATACTATCCATTTTATAAGGTTATCAGGCTAATCCTATGAATACAAGAAGTGTCTTATCTTTAATAAAACAGTCAATCAAAAATCATGTTAAAAGTCTTAAAATTGTTGCTTTTCACCACTTGCAATCAAAATTTTAGCAGGTATGATTGTTATACTCACAATTATTGTGCGTATAGTAGCCGAAAAATGAGGTATATATGGCAAAAGACGTAATAGAATTCGTAGGTACGATTATAGAATCCATGCCTAACGCAATGTTTAAGGTAAAACTTGAAAATGATCATGAGATATTGGCTCATATTTCAGGAAAAATAAGAAAGAATTTTATCAGAATATTGCCCGGCGATAAAGTAAGAGTTGAAATGACTCCTTACGATTTAACAAAAGGTCGTATTACATTCAGATTAAAGTAGAATCTCACGAAACGTAAATATAAAGGAAAAGAAAAAATGAAAGTAAGATCATCAGTAAAGAAAATTTGCGATAAATGCAAATGTATCAAAAGAAAAGGCAGAATTGCCGTAATTTGTGAAAATCCAAAGCATAAACAACGCCAGGGATAGTCGCAAGTGGGAACTGCGCACATTCAGCAGTTGGAGAGGAAGTATTTAAGCCTCTTACCCAAAAAAATCTAACACCCGGTGCAAGTAAAGAGCATATTTATCAATCAACATTGCTCGGTTGCACACAGCCAAAGAAAAGGAGAAAAAAATGGCAAGATTAGTAGGGGTAGATTTACCTCGTAACAAAAGAATGGAAGTAGCCTTAACATATATTTATGGTATCGGGCCTACTCGTGCTAAAAAAATATTAGCAGCAACAGGAATCTCTCCTGATTTAAGAACAGATAATTTAACTGAAGAAGATATTAAACAACTTCGTAACGAATTATCAAATTATCATATTGAAGGTGATTTGAGACGTGAAGTTGCAGTAAATATCAAACGTTTGCAGGAAATTGGTTCATACAGAGGACTTCGCCACAAACGTAAACTTCCTTGCAGAGGTCAAAGAACAAAAACTAATGCAAGAACTCAACGCGGCAAAAAAGGTGCTGCAATCGCAGGTAAGAAGTAATAATTAAAGAATAAATAAAGAAAATAAAGGAAAGTAAAAATGGCAAGACCAAGAACAACAAAGAAAAAAGAAAAGAAGAATGTATTGCAGGGGGTTGTACATATACAATCTACATTTAACAATACAATTGTAACTTCAACAGATACTCAAGGTAATGCTATTGCATGGGCAACAGCCGGAGCATCAGGATTTAAAGGTGCAAGAAAAGGTACACCGTTCGCAGCTCAGTCTGCAGCGGAAATGGTTGCTAAAAAATCAATAGATCAAGGTATGAAAAAAGTTGAAGTTCATATCAAAGGACCTGGTTCAGGAAGAGAAACTGCAATCAGAGCTATCCAGGCTGCAGGTTTGGAAATTACATTAATTAAAGATGTGACTCCTATTCCTCACAACGGATGCCGTCCACCTAAAAAACGCAGAGTATAATTTGCGTGAGCCTGTGTCGATTCGCGGTAGCGGAATGAGTCGGGCTCGAAACATTATACAACCGCCGTTGTGAGCGAAATGAGTATGAAGCGAACTAAGCAATCTTTGATTGTAAGGCGGGTAAAGTATTAAAACGCGGGGGCTTGAGGATTTAGTCCATCCCCAAACCATAGAAGCCCTGCAGCAGATTTTGTGTAAGAGCATAGCTCGAGTAAGTAAGGACAAAAATTTGCGACAATGAAGTGAAGCAAACGGATTGTCCCCAGAGACAACAAAATCCAAGACAAAAGAAAAGGAGAAAATAATGTCTAGATACACAGGACCAAGTGAAAAATTATTCCGTAATTATGGAGTAAAAGATTTATCAAACAGAAAATTAACTTCTTCAATGCGCCAAACTGCATCAGGTCAGCATGGTGCTGCAAGAAAAAAACTTTCTGAATATGCTTTACATTTAAAAGAAAAGCAAAAAATCAGATTAACATACTTAGTAAGCGAAAAACAATTCGCAAGATACTATAATGAAGCTACAAGAAGAAAAGGCGTTACAGGTACTATTCTTTTACAATTATTAGAATCAAGACTTGATAACATTTTGTTCAGAGCAGGTTTTGGTATTACACGCAAACAAACAAGACAGATTGTAAACCATGGTCATGTTCTTGTAAATGGTAAAAAAGTTGATATCCCTTCATACCTTGTAAAAGCAGGGGATGTTATCACTGTAAAATCAAAAAGCTCAAAATTTGTTCAAAGTGTAATGGATTCTATTGATTTAGCTTGCGCTCCGGCTTGGATGACAATAGATAAATCAGAATTCAAAATCACTTTTGACAGAATTCCTGAAAGAGAAGAGTTAGATCCTGAACTTAAGGAACAACTCGTAATCGAATACTACTCTAAATAATAAATAGCCAGAAGTAAGAAAATCTTACAAAACATGTAGTAGATAAAAACTAGGAGATTAAAATAATGGAATTAAAAATTAAATGTGTTGATACAGCAACAAATTCAGACGGTTCACAATACGGTAAATTTGTCATTGAACCTTTGGAAAGAGGGTTCGGTACAACTATCGGTAATGCTTTAAGACGTGTATTATTGTCAAGTCTTGAAGGTACAGCCGTTACAAGTACAAGAATTGAAAGCATTACTCACGAATACACAGCTATTCCTGGTGTGCTTGAAGATGTAATTGACGTAATTTTGAACTTAAAGGGATTAGTTGTAAAAACAGATTCCAAAGAAGCTCAACATTTGAGAATAGATGTAGATAAACCTGGTCCTGTATTAGCAAGTGATATTCAGTTGCCTGCAGGTGTTAAGGTTGTAAATCCTGACTGGTTAATTTGTACAGTAGCAGATGGCGGTTCATTCCATGCTGATGTTATTGTTGAATCAGGAAAAGGATATGTTGCTCATGACGTTCCTAGAGATGTTAAAGGTGATTCAATCGATGTATTACCTATTGATGCAACATTTATGCCAATCAAAAGAGTAAGTTATAATGTAGAAAGCACTCGTGTAGGGGATTCATTAGATTATGACAAATTAACTCTTGAAATTTGGTCTAATGGTTCAGTAGATGTTCAAAATGCTTTGAGCCAGGCTGCAAATCTTCTTATCGAACACTTTATGCAGATAGCTTCAATTACAGGACAACCTGCAGTTGCATCTTTGCCTGTAATGGAAGAAGAAGTAGAAGTCGTAGAAGACGAACCAAAAATGACAATCGAAGAATTGGAACTTTCTGTTAGAGCATATAACTGCTTAAAAAGAGCAAGTATCAATTCAATGTCAGAACTTTTGAAAAAATCAGAACATGATTTATTAAATATTAAAAACTTCGGTAAAAAATCCTCTGATGAAGTAATCGAAAGATTACATCACTTTGGCTTGGATTTGGCTCCAAATCCTGTTGAAGAAGAAGATTTAATCGGATAATGTAATGTAGGTTGGGGAAATCTCCCAACAAGATATAAAGGAAAATAAAAATGAGACACCAAACTAAAAAACATACGCTTGGAAAAGCACAAGACCAGAGAAAGGCTTTGTTGCGCTCTTTAGCTACTGAACTTTTTGTTCATGGTGAAATCACTACCACATTGGCTCGTGCAAAAGCATTGAAACCATATGCGGAAAAAATTATCACACTTGCTAAAAAAGGCGATTTGAATTCAATTCGTAACGCAGCAAAATACATTTATAACAAAGAAACAGGTGACTTCATGGCATATAATATTAAAGATAAACAATATGTAGAAGTTCCTGCAGATGGTAAATTCACTGATGAAGTAAAGAAAACTCCTCAAACTGTTTTGAGAAAGTTATTTGTAGTAATCGGTAAAAAATACGCTGAACAAAAAGGCGGATATACAAGAATTTACCACCTTCCACCACGTCGTGGTGACGCTTCTGAAATGGCATTAATTCAATTGGTGTAATTTCAAGATGCGATATGCTCTAAAAGTTCAGTATATTGGCAAAAATTATGCAGGAAGCCAAATTCAGTTCGGGGGTAAATGTAAGGAAAACCCTCAAGGTGCAGAGATTGAACCAACTATACAGGGTGAACTTGAAAGAGCGATTAGTACATTGATATTCGGTGATACCGAAAATACAAACCGACAATTTAAAACAGTCTTTTCCGGAAGAACTGATAAAGGTGTAAATTCTTTAGGGCAGGTTGTTCATTTCGATACTGACAAAGATATTGTTGCTTCAAGCTTTGTGTATCATTTAAATGAAATACTTCCTGATGATATATCTGTCAGTGATTTGAGAGTTGTTGATGAAAGATTTCATGCTCAAAAAAGTGCAAAAAGGCGTTATTACAGATTCGAGTTTATAAACCGAAGATATAAAAATGCTTTTGACGGCGATTTAATGAGAGTGAAATACGGGGTAAATGTGGAACGTATGCAAAATGCGCTCAATTATTTACTCGGGGAACACGATTTTTCAAGTTTCAAAAGCTCCGGAACGCTAAACCCGAGCAGGATTTGTTTTATAGAAAAAGCACAAGTCGAAAGACAGGGTGATAAAGTGATTATTGATATTGTAGGAAATCGTTTTCTATACAATATGGTAAGAACAATAGTCGGTACCCTTTTAGAAATAGAAGGGCATAATCTGAAACCCGAGCATATGCTTGAAGTTTTAGAGGCAAAGGACCGTCGCAAGGCGGGACAAACAGTTAGTCCGTACGGATTGACTTTAGTTAAAGTAAAGTATTAAGATAAACAAATAAATGGAGAAAATGCAATATGAAAACATATTCAGCAAAACCTCTTGAAGTAGAAAGAAAATGGTATGTAATCGACGCCGAAGGCGAAATTTTAGGTCGTCTTGCAGTTCGTGTTGCAGACATTTTGAGAGGTAAAAATAAACCTGAATACACTCCAAACGTTGATACAGGCGATTTTGTTATCGTTATCAACGCTGATAAGGTTGTAGTTTCAGGTAAAAAAGAAACTGATAAAATTTATTTACACCACACAGGTTATCCGGGTGGTTTAAAAACAGCTTCTTTTAAAGAAGTTATGGAAAAAGATCCTAGAATTGTTATTGAACATGCTGTTCGTGGTATGTTACAACACAATACATTAGGTGCTGAACAGTTTAACAAATTAAAAGTATATGTTGGTTCTGAACACCCATATGCTGCTCAAAAACCAATCGTACTTGAAAAGGAGGCTAAATAATGGCAGATAATAAAGATATTATAATGGCTACAGGCAGAAGAAAGACCTCCATCGCAGTAGTTAAATTAGTTAAAGGTTCAGGCAGAATCTTTGTTAATGGTAAAACTTTAAAAGGTTATATCGGCAACAGACCTGCTATTGAAATGTTAGTATATAGACCGCTTGTTTTGACTGAAACTCAGGACAGATATGATGTCAGAGTTAAAGCAGTTGGCGGTGGTGTTGTAGCACAATGCGGTGCAATCAAACACGGTATTTCAAGAGCTTTGATTAAAGCTAATGAAGAATACAGAAATGTTCTTAAAGCAGAAGGTTTATTAACAAGAGACCCTCGTGTTAAAGAACGTAAAAAATATGGTAGAAAAAGAGCTCGTAAGAGATTCCAATTCTCTAAACGTTAAGCGGATTGCGAGCTGAGGGCGCAGGCTGGTGTTGGCTTACTGACAAGCAAGACAAGCAGAGCCGAAGTCCCGTTAAATGCGAGCAACCAAGAGCAACTAAAATATACAAAGCGAACCGACCATTTGGTCGGTTCGTTGTTTTATCAATTTGATGTATCTGTAAACTTGTGCTATTATTCTTTTAAGGGAGTAATATTTTGAGTATAATATCAGATGATAATGATTTTATAAATGCGAAGTCGCAGGAGAAGAAAAATCCTGTTGTAAAACCTTATGAGAGTGATACTGACAGAGTTTTTGAAAACAGTATCAGACCTGTTGATTTTGATTCATATATAGGTCAGTCAAATCTTTTGAAGCATTTGAAAATAACTATAGAGGCAGCAAAAAAACGCGGTAAAAATTTGGATCATTTGTTGTTTTACGGACCTCCAGGGTTGGGAAAAACTACATTGGCAGGGGTTATTGCACATGAAATGAATGTTCCCGTAAAAATAACTTCAGCACCCGCATTAGAAAGACCCCGTGATATTATCGGGATATTGATGTCCTTAGAAGAAAATCAAATTTTGTTCATAGATGAAATTCACCGTCTGAATAAAGTTGCAGAAGAAATTTTATACCCTGCAATGGAAGATTTTTATCTTGATATGACTACGGGTAAAGCGCAGACAGTAAAGACTTTGCGTATTCCGCTTCCAAAATTTACGTTAATTGGAGCGACAACCAAAGCCGGTGAATTGTCAGGTCCGTTGAGGGATAGGTTTGGGATTATTCACAGGCTCGAATTTTATTCTGATGATGAGTTATCAAAAGTTATAACAAGAACGGCAAATCTTTTGGATATTGATATTGATCAGGAATCTGCTTATGCAATTGCAAAGCGTTCAAGAGGCACTCCTCGTATAGCAAACAGACTCATAAAGCGTGTGAGTGATTATGCAATTGTAAAAAATGATGGTAAAATTACCAAAGATATTGCTAATAAATCTCTTGATATATTGGAGATAGATGAGTTTGGTCTTGATAATACTGACAGAAATTTATTAAAACTTATTATTGAAAAATATGACGGCGGTCCTGTGGGTATTGAAACTATTGCGGCGGCAATAGGTGAAGACTCAAGAACTTTAGAAGATGTATGCGAACCATATTTGCTTCAATGCGGTTTGTTGCAGCGTACCCCGAGAGGACGTAAAGTTACACCTGAAACATACAGGCATTTAGGTTATAAATCGGTCAATACATGCCAGCAAAGCTTATTTTAATTAATATATAATAAACCGGCAGAGAACTTAATTAAAAATTCTCTGCCGATTCATTTTATATTACAATATTCTATTTTTATTATAGAGCAGTTGCACTGCCATCCAGCATGTAGTCATAGTGTCTGACATCATCATAGTTATTAGGTAATTCAAGTGGTGGTAATTCTTTAGGTTCTTCCGCTTTAGGCTCTGGTTGTGGCTGAACAACTACAGGAGCTTTTTGTCTTCTTGCAAGCAGTTTGTCCAAATTAGGTTCAACTGTCAATTCAAAGTGGAATCTTCCCATATGTCTGTGGTTTTCGTATTTGTTATTAACTAATGGCCAACCCCAATATAGTCTTGCACTCAAGTCACCCGGAAGTTGGACTCTTAAACCCATACCTACTGATGCTAAGAAGTAGCTTTCCAGATAATCTTCTCTGTGAACAGGGAAAACACCTGCTGTATCAGCAAAAACAGCACCCTTTATGTAATTCCCGATAAAGTTCATTGTTTTTCCGCCTTTTGTTGTTATTGTTCTTGGCAACAATGGGAACATCAATTCACCGCTTACATAGTAGCCGTTTTTACCCATCATAACACCTTCTGAATAACCTCTTACGGTAGCCAAACCACCTGTCTGGAATAAATCCATATAAGGAATGTGTTTGTTATTAGGTATTATTTGGTAATTTGCTCTCAATTGACCGATAAATCCGTGAGAGAAATCATGTAATCTTAACAATCCGCCTGAATATTTGAAATAGCTTGATTCACTGTCAAATATAGGGAATGCCATACTAGCCATTTGGTTTAAATACCAAATACCGTATTTTGTATCTTTTCTTAAGTTGAAACCTGCATCTACGCTTGTAATTTGGTCCGTATCTCCGAATGATGGCAATCCGTGTCTTTCTAGCTCTGCATCAATTTTTGACCAGGATCTTGAACGTTTATAGTTCATTGCTGCGTATGTTTTAAATTCAAAACCTCTTGTTCTTACAATAGGTTGATCATAATATAAACTGTATATGTATGAATTACTTCTTAAACCCAAAGATGTAATTGCAGGGTCTCCGTGCATAACTCTTGCAAATGTTGAGGAGAATGAAAACCCGACTCTACCGTCTTTTTTGTTTACAGGGATGCTATAGTCAAAGAACGGACTTGTAGCACCACGAGAAAAATAAACGCCGGCAGACATTTGGTCTCTTCGGTGGAAAAGAGAATCAACAACGATAGCAGGACCTCCTCTTAAAGGACCTGTTGAACGACGACCTGCGTTATCCATCATACCAATTATGTGGAATGGGAATGTTTCTTGTGCAGTTAATTCAATATCTGTTGTTCCCGGTTCTTCTCCGGCTTTAAGATTTGCACTTAAATTTACGCCGTCGTGATATCTGTTAAAGTCTAATACATCTTTTTCTAAATCAACGATATCAAATAATTGACCTGATTTTTCAGGCATACGTTTTAAGATATAGTTGCTTGTTGTATATTTATTATTTGTAACCGTAACTTTTCCGATTTTACTTTCAATAAGTTCAATTTTGATATTACCGTTAGAAACGGTTTGTTCAGGAAGGTATGCTCTTGCTGTTACATATCCTTTTTCTGCATATAATCTGTTTATTCCGTCAATAGCTTCCTGAATATCACTCATAAATACGTTTTTACCAACATATTGCCCGATAATACCATTTATCTCGCTGCTTGATAAAATTTCTGATGGAGAAACTTCAATTGAGTTTACATATACCCCCTTAGTTCCGATTTCATCAATTGTAGCTTTCATATAATCACTATTCGGGGATGCATAATTTTTAACCGGATTTCCGTCAGTACCGTATCTTCTTTGGCTGTATTTGCCATAATCTGTTTCTTCAACACGGGTTTGCTTCCCGTACATAAGCATATCCCTATCGTGTTGAGTGGCTCCGCCTTGCTCAAATTTACCTTGAACATATTGTTGAGCAGTAGGTATTGATGGCACATCAGCACCGAATGCCGGAACTGATGCTAATGCGCAACAAACTGTCGCTGCCATAGCAATCCCTAAGAATGCTTTTAAATTTCTACTCTTTTTCATTATTAATTCACCTTCTATTTTATATATCTTTTAAATTATTAAAATTGTTGTCTGTTATTCCCGTTTTGTCTGTCATAATTTGCGTTATTTTCTGATGTATCATTATCTTTAATACGACTGTTTTTATCGTATCTCATAATTGCTGCATCATGAATTTCAGGTCTGCCTGTTGCTTCAATTACAGGTATTCTGCCATGAGTATATCCATATCCCGCAGGGATAAGTCCCGCATTTGAAACCATATCCGCTGAAGCTGTTGTTGTTACCACTAAGCAGCAAATAAAGGCAAATGTCATAACGCATAATAATTTTTTAATTTTGTTAAGTTCTTTCATTATCTTTTTCACTTTCTATTACAAATTCTATATATCTAATTATATATCCTTATGTATATTCTCTTACAAATAAACCAAATAATAACTCTTTATTACAACATTTTTACAAAATGTAAAAACATTATTTGCTACTATGTAAATTATATTAAATTTATTTATCCATGTAAAGAATGTTACAAAAAGATAAATCAAACGGATGAGATATGGAATAAAACATACATTTGTGGTAGGATATTTCTTGTTAGTAAGGAGATTATATTATGAAAAAATTTAGTACTTTAATTGTAACATTGGCTGTATTAGGTGGTTTAGTTGCTGGTTCTTGTGCAAATGCTGCAGATTTTTCTGTTGCAGTTATTGATGTTCCTGCAGTAGTTAATGCTTCTGCTCAGGTTCAGGCTTTGAAAAAAGATCAACAGGCTAAAGCAAAAGAAATCGTACAATTTATCGAAAAAGCAAGAAAAGACGTAGCTTCAATTTCAGATGCTAAGAAAAAACAAGCTGCAGAAGAAAAATATAACAAAGAATTGCAAGCCAAAAAAGAAAAAATGGACAAAGATTACGCTGCAAAACTAAAAGCCATCGATGAATCAATCTCTGCTCAGATTTCTGCAAAAGCAAAAGCTGATGGTTATAATGTAGTATTGAGTAAAGGAATAGTTCTTTACGGTGGTACAGATATTACAGCTGAAGTTTCAAAAATTATCAAATAGTTTTGAAAAATAATCAGATATAAAGACCTTTCGTCATTCGAAAGGTCTTTTATTACGGATTGTAAAATTATGTTTGAATATTGGCAATATTTTTTTATTTTGCTATTTGTAATACCATTCGTAGGAAATAATAGAAAGGTACATAAATGATTTCAAAAATAGTAAACGTTATTCCAAAAAGAAATGTTAGGTTGAATAAATGTAAAACATCTCCAAAACCGGAAACAAAATTTTTATCTGAGAATAAATCGTCAGCTGAGAATAGTCCAAAATTACAAACAGCAGATAAATTTTTTGATAAAATCAAAAATATTATAAGAAGCGTGAATAAATTTTTTACTGAAGAAAACAGAAGCAGACGTGCAGGTTTAAAGCCGTTAAAGGGAAAGGATAATGAAAAGTTTATTCGTGACACAAGTATGTATGATCCAAATTCTCCTGATTATATTCATGCAAATTATTCTGTCGGGAAAAAATCTAAATAAAATAAATATGTGATAAAAAAGCGTGAATTTTATTTTTAAAAATTCACGCTTTTAATATTATATTTAATGTTCAATTAAATATCTCTGTAGGAACCGTTGTATTTGTTGCGGTATGTTGTATGCAACAATTCGTGAGCTTTATGTGAACCCGGATGTTCAAAATCCTGTTGATAAAGTTTTTGAATAGACGGATTCATATGAGATTTACGAATTGGGAGTTCCTCATCTTCTTTATATAATCCACAGGCACGTTTACCTTTGATTGAGGAATCATTGTGGCTGTTTGGCTGACCGCCGCCGTTTATACAACCACCAGGGCAAGCCATAACTTCTAACATCTGGAAGTTTGCAGTACCGTCTTTGATTTCTTTAAGGGCTTTTTCAGCCTCAACCATTGTTGAAACCACACGAACAACCACTTTTGTTCCTTTGATATCGAGTTCAACGGTTTTAGAACGATTAGAAGTTCCTCTCATTTCTTTAATATCAACTTCATTAAGAACTTCGCCTGTTGCGTATTCGTAAGCCGTTCTGACTGCGGCTTCGGCTACCCCGCCTGATGCTCCAAAGATTGTACCTGCGCCTGAATATTCTCCAAATGGTGAATCATGTGTTTCAGGTTCAATATTTTTAAAGTCAATTCCTGCACCTTTAATCATTGCACCGAGTTCTTTTGTTGTGAGAACTATATCGGTATCAGGTCTGTTATCTGTGTATAACTGTTCGCGTTTTGCTTCGTACTTTTTAGCGGTGCAAGGCATAATTGCAACAATTACAAGATTTTCTCTTGAAACATTGTGATATTTTGGCATTAAATCAATCAATGTTGATGACATCATACTCATCGGTGATTTACAGGATGATAAATGATGTAACATGTCAGGATGTAAAGTTTCCAGATATTTTACCCACGCAGGACAGCAAGAGGTGAATATCGGCAAGTTTTGTCCTGATTTTAATCTTTCCAAAAATTCCGTTGCTTCTTCAACGATAGTCAAGTCTGCAGAGAAGTTTGTATCAAATACATATTTGAAACCTAATCTTCTTAATGCAGCGTTGATTTTTCCTATAGTATTTTCACCCGGTTCAAGTCCGAACATTTCGCCTAATGCTACACGAACAGATGGTGCCATCTGAACGACAACAGTTTTTTCAGGATTATTAATTTCGTCCCAAACTTTGTCAACTTCGTTTTTGATGGTCAAAGCACCTGTCGGACAAACTGCAACGCACTGACCGCAATTTATACAATCAACCTGACCGATAGGTCTGCCGTTTAGCGGTTGAACTTTGGTTTTAGATCCTCTGTTTGCAAAGCCTAAAACAGAATGTCCCTGAAATTCGGTGCAGGCACGAACACACGCACCGCAAAGAATACATTTATTCGGGTCACGAACAAATGACGGGCTGGAATCGTCTATCGGCAAATATTCTTTCTCTGATTTGTCAGGGAAACGAATTTCTCTGATATTGTATTCTTCTGCATATTTTTGAAGTTCGCAGTCTCCTGATTTATCGCAAGTCAAACATTTTCTGTCGTGATTTGCAAGAAGCAATTCAAGAACTGTTTTTCTGATACGGCGAACTTTTTCTGTATTTAAATATACTTTAATATTTGCTTCCGGAGGCATTGTGCAGGATGAATTGATAATTTTTCTTCCGTTTGGATATTCAACTTCCACAACACACATTCTGCATGCTCCGAAAGAAGTCAAATCAGGTCTATAGCAAAATGTAGGAACATTCATTCCTGCTTTTCTGATAACTTCAAGCAAATTCGGTTCGTCCGTAAATTCAACTTCTTTACCTTCTATTATTAATGTTTTCTTATTTTCTTCTGTCATTTTTTTATTCCTTTATTTATTCCAAAACGATTGCCTTGAACGGACAATTTTTCAGACACGCTTCACATTTAATACATTTAGACTGGTCAATGTGGTGCGGCTGACGAACTTCACCTGAAATTGCTTCGACCGGACAATTTCTTGCACATTTTGTACAACCCTTACAAAGATCTTCCTGAATAACAATCTTTTTCATTGCGGTACAAACACCTGCAGGACATTTGTGATCTTTGATGTGTGCAATATATTCATCTCTGAAATATTTTAGTGTTGAAAGTACAGGGTTTGGAGCAGTTTTACCCAAACCGCACAACGAACCGTCTTTGATTGTTTGTGCAATTTCTTCCAGCAAATCCAAATCCTTCATTGTAGCTTTGCCTGCAACAATTTTTTGCAGGATTTTCAGCATATTTTTTGTACCTTCTCTGCAAGGAACGCATTTCCCGCAGGATTCGTTTTGGGTAAAGTTCATAAAGAATCTTGCAACTTCTACGATACAAGTGTCTTCAGCCATTACAACCAAACCACCTGAACCGACCATTGCGCCTGCTTTGATAAGGTTATCGTAATCCATTGGGATATCAAGATGTTCTTCTGTTAAACAACCGCCTGACGGGCCGCCAATTTGTACGGCTTTGAATTTCTTTCCGCCTCTGATACCACCGCCGATATCAAATACGATTTCTCTTAATGTTGTTCCCATAGGAACTTCGATTAAGCCGGTATTATTAACTTCACCTGTCAGTGCAAATGTTTTAGTCCCCTTAGATTTTTCAGTTCCCATTGAACTGAACCAGTCTGCACCTTTTAAAATGATAACAGGTACGTTTGCAAGTGTTTCAACATTATTAATCAATGTCGGTCTGCCAAACAAACCTTTATTTGCAGGGAATGGAGGTTTTGGACGAGGCATACCTCTTTCACCTTCTATTGATGCGATAAGTGCTGTTTCTTCACCGCAAACAAATGCTCCGGCACCTTCTTTGATATGAATAGTCAGGTTAAACCCTGAGCCCATAATGTTTTCGCCTAAGAAATGTCTTTCTTCTGCCTGTGCAATAGCCTTTCTCAATCGTTTAATTGCAAGCGGATATTCTGCTCGAACGTAGATATATGCTTCGTCTGCGCCAACCGCATAAGCAGCAATAGCAATACCTTCAAGTAGTTTATGAGGGTCACCTTCCATAACGGAACGATCCATAAACGCACCCGGGTCGCCTTCGTCACCGTTACAAACTACATAAGATTTTCCGCCTTTGTTTGCAGCAGTGAACTTCCATTTTTGACCTGTCGGGAAACCGCCGCCGCCACGACCACGCAAGCCTGATTTGATAATCTCATCAATAACCGCATCAGGATTCCCTTCGCTTAAAACTTTTGATAATGCTTCGTAAGCGCGCAAAGCGATTGCTTCGTCAATGCTTTCCGCGTTCATTTCACCGCAGTTTGCAAGAGCGGTTCTTGTTTGTTTTGCGTAGAAATTAATATCCTCATTTTTGCGAACTTTTTCATTTGTGTGAGGATCGGTATATAAAAGTCTTTCTACAACCTGATTATTTTTTAATGCTTCATATATTTCTTCAACATCATTAAGTCTTACTTTTACATAAGTAAGGTCTAAATCAGGGAATACAACCAAAACACCTTGTTCGCAAAAACCATGGCATCCTGTCGGTACAATGGTAACCTTGTCATAATCTGACATAACAGATACATCTGCGCCAAGTTCTTTAAATTTTTCAATAATTTGCAAAGAACCGTTTGCAACGCATCCGGTACCTGCACAAACAAGAACTCTGAAGCCCTGTTTTTTTATTTCTTCACGAGCCTTTTCCTGCTCATTTTTTATATCAATATTTAAATTCGTCATACTATTAACCTCTTTCCTGTTTTAAAAGAGTGTCTAAAACTATTTTAACGGCATCAGATGTCATCTGAGGATAAACCTTGCCGTTTATAACGCAAACCGGTGCAAGACCGCAGGCTCCCAAGCAACTGACTGTTTCAAGTGAGAACAAGCCGTCATTTGTTGTCATTTTGCCGTCTTCAAGTTTTAAATGTGCTTTGATTGCGTTCAAAACAGGCATTGAACCACGAACGTGGCATGCTGTTCCGTCACATACTTTAATTTCATATTTACCTTTCGGGTCCAAAGAAAACTGGGCATAAAATGTTGCAACACCGTAAACGGTTGCAGGTGATAAGCCTTCTATCTTTGTACCAATGTAAATCAGTGCATCTTCAGGCAGATATTTGTATTCTTCCTGTACCTTTTGTAAAATCGCAATTAAATGTGATTTATCTCCGCCGCAGGCTTCGATTATACCATCTAACTTTCTTGTGTCGATTTTACGAGAATTGTCTTCCATCATTCTCGCTCCTATTCATTTGTCTCATTAAACCCACAACTGCTGTTTTTAACAACAATTAATATTAATGTAAGTGAAAAATACTAAAAAATCAAATTAATGTCGAATAAATATCTTTATATTACGAATTGTAAAGTTAAATTTAAAATGGCCAAAACCCTGTTATAATGCCCGATATGATATGATGTGATGTGGTGGGGCAACAATTTTGATTTTTTTATTTTTACATGAATAGTTAGTAAATAATTTGTGTAATGAAGGTAGGTATATTATGACAAGTATTCAACCAATAAACCTTTGGACTCCTGAAATGATTAAAAAGGATAAAGAATTAAAAGATAAATATGGACAAAACGCTCATATTATTCCTGCACCAGTTGATTTTACAAAAGGTGGGGATATGTTTGTTACAAGTAATAAAATTGATTTAATAAATGACAAACAAAAGAAAAACGGTAAAAAATTATTACTTACATTGGCTGCTATTGGAACAACAGTCATAGGCGGGCTTTTAGCAGTTAAATATCTTAAAAATGGTAAACTGCCTAAAGGTTTAGAAGGCGGGAAGATTTTAGGCGGTACTGAAAAACCACAAATTAAATTAAATGATCTGAAATTCGAAAAAGGCAAAGCAATGCTACCATCAGGAGAAAAATTTAGTGGAACAGTAAGCCATGAATTAAAAAATGGTAATCAAGTTTCTATGGTTTATGAAAATGGTCAAATACAATCAAGTATAATTAAAGATAAAGAGGGGAAAATACTAACCCAAAAAGAATACCAATATAAATATCGTTCAAGTGACACTTGGCATAAAAGAGATAAGATATTGGATAAAGTATTAGTCGATAGAAATGGAGTCAAGAGTTCTGTTGAATTTAAGCGAGGCTGGTACGGCGATATTGAAGAAACAAAAGTTGTAACCCCTGAAAAAACGACAACCTTTATAAAATCTGCAAGAGTTGAGAATGGTCTTTATGATAGTGCTGAAACGAATATTCTTACTACCGGCCTCAGAGAAAATATGCCTTACAGAAAATGGGAAAATGGTGGTGGAGGTAGTTATCCAAATGCTCAAATAATAGATGTTGAGGATGCTGCTGGGCATACCATTACAAGAAAATTTAATAACGGAATGAAAGATGTTTTAAAGTTGGATAAACAAGGTACTACAGGAACAATAGAACATTTTGGTGAAAATAATAAACTTGTTTCCAAAATTGAAAGAACATTTGACAGAACATTTGAGAAATGGGAATCGACAATGGAAACAGAATTTGGTGGTGGAGTCCACGAATCCGGTTGGCTTGATAAACGCCACTATTTCAAAGATATAGTAAAGGATGCCGAAGGTAATATTATCGCAAATAGAGAAAATTATATAAGAGTACCGTATGTAGTGGCTTGGTAAAAATATTTTAACAATAATAAATAAAATTGAAAGGAATAAAAATGATAGAATCAGTTAGTTTACAACCACAGATCAGAATAAATCCTAGTTTTAAACAAAAATCAACGTCTAATGATGTTAAAGCCAATTGTAGTGCAGAAAGAAACATTTCTTATGAAGCTGCAGATTCTTTAAAATCTCAAGTATTATATTCTTCAAATTCTAAAGATAATAAATTTATAGAATATTTAAAACCAGGAATGGACAAGAATACAATCATAGAAAATTTATGCAATAAAGATAAAATGGGCGATAGTGCATTCAATAAATTATTTGCAAATCATATTGCATATCTTATAACCAATTCTAAAAATCCGGAATTATCGACTAAAAACTTTAATATTATTATGAATACCAAAGATGTACAAATAACAAAACCGCAAACGTATATGTTATTACTTACTGCAAATAGAGTAAACGACGGAAAACAACAAAGTGCTAACGGATTTAGTGGTGGAGAATTAACAAAAGAAAATATTGAAACTATACTAAAGGAACAACAACAAGGCTTACAAGGTTTAGGTGATTTTGCAATGGGAATGGCCATTGGAATGAATATATAATTATATTTTTAAGTGAATAGGTCGGGTTTTTGGTGCGTATAAACGTCCCTTACATAACTATTATAGGAGTTACCACGAAAATAAGATTTGTAGGATGGGCAAAGCGAAAGCGTGCCCATCTTTATTATCTTTGTGGGCACATTACATTTTGCCCACACTACATTCTATATAGCTTGTAGGTTGGGTGAAACCCAACAAAGAATATAAAAATGAGAATTTTAAGATTCTGAAATAAATTCAGAATGACAAAAGCCTCATTTTTTGAATAACCGCCTAATTTGTAAGTGAATAGGTCGGCAAATGATTTTGCGGACTTATTTTGTTTG
Organism: uncultured bacterium; assembly: GCA_902794035.1. Taxonomy (GTDB): domain Bacteria; phylum Cyanobacteriota; class Vampirovibrionia; order Gastranaerophilales; family Gastranaerophilaceae; genus Zag111. The sequence continues at coordinate 58,756 of CADBFN010000001.1, read as the reverse complement.
ATAAATTTATCTTGATAAATTTATTTATGCTAATATATAGAAAAAGGGATATTAAAAATGGCAAATGTATTAGTTTATGAATTAGACGGAAAAATTTATATAAATCTTACAAACAAATGCACAAATGACTGTATTTTTTGTCTGCGCAAAGATAAAGATGATGTAAAAGGTCAGACACTTTGGCTTGATGATGAAAACTCCGGAGTAAATGATGTCGTTGAACAATATGAAAAAATACTTCTGCAAAAGCCTGACAATGACAACAGTGAAGTCATTTTTTGCGGGTACGGTGAACCGTTATTAAAACTTGATGTTCTGAAAGGGGTTGCAAAGTATATCAAAGAAAAATACCCTCAGACAAAAATCAGAATTAATACAAACGGTCATGCTAATTATGTTTATAAAAGAGATATTGTGCCGGAATTAAAAGGTCTGATAGATACAATTTCCGTCAGTCTGAACGGTGAATCTTCAAAAGAATATGACGAATTATCTCAGCCTGTTTTTGAGGGTGCTTATGATGAGGTTAAAAAGTTTATAAAATCCTGTGCTGACAATGGTTTCGAAACTGTCGCAAGTGTTGTTGAAGGATACAAAGGCAGACATCTTAACCTAAATAAATGCGAACAAATTGCTACAGATTTGGGTGCAAAATTCAGAGTGCGTGAATGGATCCAAAACGGATATTAAGGGGTAAAATATGAAAACTCAAAATGTTTCTGCGCAAAGTTTTAACGGGGGACTCTTTGTTGTAAATAAATTGAGCAAAAAACCTGCTCAATGTATTGAAAAAGAAAAATCCAATATTATTGCACTTATAAAAAAAGAAAATTTCGATTTATTTTTAAAGCAGGATTATTCCGGTAACAAAGTAAATATTATTGCAACGACAAAAACTAATCCGAATTTGTATGCCTCAAATTCTGTACCCATTGAAGCAAATCATTTTCACTATATAAATGCCGCCAAAAAATCTGTAGCAGAATATAAAAACATATCTGATGAAATATACAGAGAATCACTTACTGAAAAGCTTACGTTTAAAGAAAAATTGTATAAGAAACTTTTTTATTTAATTGTCAGTTTGACAAGAGTTTAATAACGTGGTTTTACAACTTTTACTGCTTCAATTTGATCATCTTCAGGGTCGTAGTTTCGTGTTCTTGCATCTAGTTCAAAAGTCCTTAAATCTTTTCCGTACATATTCGGTTTGTCTTTTCCGTTTACATCAATTAATCCCTGAATGTTTTTGTCTTTAATTTGCGGAATCATACATATAGAAGGTCCTGTCGATAGCTGTGCACAAGCTCCTTCAAATTTTGGGGTATAAGGCTGACCGTTTTCGTATGTATATTTTTTTGCAAAACAATCTCCGTTCGAACTTCCGCAAAATTGTTTAATTTTAAGAAATTCCTGCATAAATTTCCCCGGTTTTACATCATAATTTGTCAGTTCTTTATCTGAGTACAACGGAGAATGAAAATAGTCTGTCCATACTGCATCCATTGCGGTTATTGCATCCTGAAGTTTGGCAACATTATTTTCGTATGCAATGTTAAGTGTCTTTAATTTGTAATTATTTAAGCCGTTAATTCCTATTATGGCAATTACTGTTACAAACAGTGTTATTATTATCGGTGTTCTTATGTTCATTGATATTCTCCTTTGGATTAATTATATATATTTGTTCAATTCTTTGCAAGAATTTCTTTTTTATAATACAATTCTGTTATGAGTAACAATATCAATATATGTCTTTCTTGTGACGATAAATATGCAAAATACGCCGGAGTTGTTATTGCATCAGTATTATTAAACGCCGGAGAAGAAGATGAATTTTCTTTCTATGTTTTGGATGGCGGAATAAGTGAAGGCGCTAAATTGCGAATCAACAGACTGAAAACTATAAGAAATTGCGAAATTGAATTTGTAAAAGTTGATCCTTCTCAATTTGATGTTTATAAGGATATTTTGACTCATGAATATATTTCTATAGCGACATATTACAGATTAAAACTTTCTCAGCTTCTGCCGGCTGTTGATCGTGTAATATATCTTGATTGTGATGTAATTGTGCGTTCATCTTTGGCAGAATTTTATAATACTGCTTTAAATGATAATTATATGGCAGGTGTAATTGATGCGAGAGTAAAATATAAACCTAAATGGAAAGATACAAAATATGTCAATGCAGGTGTTCTTTTAATGGATTTGAACAAAATTCGCTGGGATAATGTAGAAGACAAATTTGTTGAATATACCAAAAATAATATAGAAAATATTAAAGCAGGAGATCAGGATATTATAAACTTTACCCTTGAAGGTAAAATAAAAATTGTAGATGACAGATGGAATGTCCAGGTTTCAAGTTTTTTAAGCCGCAGCAGTTTTACTAAAGATCCGTTTATTATTCATTATATTGCCAAACAAAAGCCATGGATTTTTGCATCTTATAATCATTTTAAAAAAGAATATTTTAAAGTATTAGCTCATACCCCTTGGGCAATTCCTTATGAAGAAAAATATGTTTGGGGCTTTTGGAATGATGTTTGCGGTTTTCTTAATTTTATAAACGAAAAGCCATTATTTCTGTTCCGCCCGAAATTTTGGGAAGCCGTTATTAAAACTATTTTTTAATACTTAATCTTTCCAATGCTCGTACAAATCGAACGAGCTTTGATTCAGTGTCTGCAGTTATTGAATCCACGAGAATAGTTTTGCAGCCCAAACGCTTTCCGCAAAGTATGTCTGTAAGCGGTCTGTCACCAACCAAGACGCAATCTTTGGGATTTACATTATGCTTTTCAAGAAATTTTAACACAATCCCTGTTTTTGGCTTACAGGCATGGAATAATACAGGGAAATGTGATATTTCGCTGACTTTTTTTATGTACGCAGGATTATTATTATTCGAAACAACTGCCATAAAAAATTTTTCCTGAACTTTTTTTATAAAACTATAAACTTCGTCAGTGTAAATTCCTGATTTTGAAGCCATAAGAGTAGAATCCAAATCAAATAACATAGCTTTAATTCCCTGATTTTGAAGCTCATCTAAATCTATGTCATAAATACTTTTTAAATTGTAATCCGGTTTTATAAACATATTTTATTCCTTAATTCCGACAGTTCTAGCCATAGCATATTTGTAACTTTGCGGTTCTTTTTCAAGTTTTATATATACTTCTGCATTGGTGTTACCAACATCAAGTTCAAGACCGTTTTCGTCATATATCCCAAGAATTTTTGTCACAAATTGCTCTGTCGGAGTGATAATTTCTACTTCATCATTTGGCAGAACTTTATTTTTAATTTTTACTAAATATAATTCATTTCCATTAATTTTTTCTTTATCGTGGAATTCGAATAAGAAATCTGCACCTGCAAGTCCTTTTGACAGGTTGTAACTATAACCGCCAGAACCGTTACCGAGCGCAAAACCTGTTGTATAACCTCGGTTCCCGACTTTTTTTAGTTCGTAAAAATATTTTTCCATATCCGCATTTGGGTTTTGATAAAGTTCATCAATCGCTTGTCTGTATGTTTTTGCTACTGCTGATACATAATAAAGACTTTTTGTTCGTCCTTCGACTTTGAATGAATCAACTCCCGCATCTATCATTTCTTTTAAATGATGAACAAGGCATAAATCATTAGGACTTAAAATATGTGTACCATGCGCATCTTCATTTATTTCATAATATTCATTTGGTCTTGTTTCTTCAACCAGTTTATAACTCCATCTGCAAGGCTGACAACAATTCCCCTGATTAGAAATTCTTTCCCCTTTTGTGAAATAATCACTCAATAAGCATCTTCCTGAATATGATACGCATTGAGCTCCGTGAATAAAACATTCAATTTCCATATCGGGAACTTTATTTTTAATTTCCGCAATTTCAGGAATCGAAAGTTCTCTTGCAAGTACAACTCTTGTTGCACCCATATCCTGCCAGAATTTTACGGATTCATAATTCAAAATATTTGTCTGTGTGCTTACATGCAAAGGGGTATCAGGCATGTATTTTTTTAACAAATTCATTATCCCGAAATCGCTAAACAAGATTGCATCAGGATTTGCATCTTTTATTATTTCAATACATTCTTCAAGATGTTTAATGTCCTTATTGAATGCAAATATATTAAGCGTCATGTAAGCTTTTTTGCCGTATTTATGTGCCAAATCTATTGCAGTTTTAAGGTTATCAAAGGTTATGAGTTCTCCTTTTCTCATTGCTCTTAAACTAAAATCTACAACCCCCAAATAAACTGCATCAGCTCCATAATTGACGGCATATTCCAATTTTTCCAGATTGCCCGCAGGCAGTAATAATTCAACTTTTTTCATAATGATTAGATAATAATAAAAAATTATTAAATAATCAACCAAATAGGTGATGACCTTTTTCCGTAAAAATGGAAAATAGAATTATAGTTTTAAGAAAGAGAGAATAAAATATGAGAACAATTACTGATGCAACTGCTACAATAAAAGAAATCTGGTCTTATCAACATCCTGTTATGCACACCTGGTTTTTATTCAGTGCAGTTTCTTTATGTTGTATGTTTACAGTGTTGTTTTTAGCATTTTAATTTATAGATTTATTCGTAACCCCCAAATTTAAAGCAGTCTTTTTTTTGAAGACTGCTTTTGTTTGAAATTTAAAATCTGTAAATTAGTTATAGTATGTTACTCCGTTCAAAGTATAACTTTTTTGCGGTAAAGATACACTGTAATTTTTATTAAGTCTTGATGTCGGTTTAATTACCGCAGACTGAACCGGAGCAGGGAAATTATAATTCGTTATGCTTGGCGGAATATGTGCATGTCTTGTTCTGTAGCCATATGGCAGTGCAGGACGTGAAGGCAGTGTAGGACGTGCACGACGTGCATAACGGTTGTATTGTTCATAACGTCTTATACTTACAGGTGCACTGTATCCTCTTGCGATAGTAACAGGCATTCCGGCATTATTGTATCTTACTACCGTAGTTGTCGCATTTGCACAGGATAAAGTAAAAAACAATGTTAAGATAACCAGTAAAAATTTTTTCATAAATTCACACACCTTCTGACTTTATATATTAATAAATACCATTTACAAACTATTTTTGCTACATATATAGCAAACTTTTTACAATTTTTAATGTTATTTTAGTTTTAAAATGGCACTGTGGCGATAAGTTGTACCATTTTCTTTCCGGTATGAATAAAAATATTCATTGTCACAACATGTACAATACGGGCAAACGTCAATTTTTTCTATCCCGATGTCGGCTAACTGTTTTCTATTAATTTCTTTGAGGTCAATGTGATATGTATTCCCTCGCCCACAATATTTTTTGGTGGGAGAGGGAGCAGCCGCAGGTGAAGTATTGAACCTTGCGGATGCGGGTGAGGGAATAAGAGATGGAAAAAATTGCGAATACACTTCTTCTCCAACTTCATAACATTTTCCGCAAATTGCAGGACCTATTAAAACGCAAATGTCTTGAGGTTTTGAATCAAATTCATTTATTAATTTTTCTGCGGTAATTTGTGCAATTTTTTGTGCTGTTCCTCTCCAGCCGGCATGAGAAACAGCACCGATATTTTGTTTTTCATCATAAAAAATTAATGGGGTACAATCGGCAAAATTTAAAAAAATTGCAAAGTTATTTTTTGTCAAAATTAATCCGTCAGTATCAGGGTATTCAAATTTGTTTTCTATTGCTATATCTACATTTGCGCTATGAGTCTGAGTTGGAGAAATTAGATTTTTCCCCAGATAATTCTCGATAATTTTCAAATTATCTTTTACTTCTGAATTATTATTTCTTCCCTTATCACAGATACAAATTTCTCTTGTTGTAAAAAAGGCATTTGCATTTTTTATCAAATCCGATTTTAAAATTTTTTTACCGTTAATTTCATCAAAATAAAACATGACATTATAATAACACAGTTATTAATTTTTCTTAATAATCAGGCATTTTTTCTATAAAATTTTTTTTTATAATCATATGCGGGGGAATTTATGGATTATACTCTTTTTATAAAAAATAAATTTTTAAATCAGCCTATTGATAAATTTGCTAAAAGTTTTGACAAAGTAGATTACAATGGCTTTGAAAAAATAGTAGCAAACAATACCGTATTGGGTATGGGTAGAATTGCAACAAAGGTTTGCAGAAAAAGTGTAAGGTCTGTTTTTGACTCTGTTGATGGAATACCACTTCAAAAAAGTGCTGCAAACCCTTTAGGAATAACAAGAAAAGACGGTTTTGTTGATAGAGATGAAATGTACCAGCTTATAAAAGATAGCTACGAATCGATTTACGGCAAAAAAATTTCTCCTGAAGAATTATCAAAAATGACAGTAAAAGATGCTATAGATTTAGTTATAAAATCTAATTGCCTGAAATCATAAAAATAGTTAAAGGTTTCGCTGTTACTGAGTTTTGGCGTATGATTGGAAAACATTTAATAATGCAGTTTACGGCGATTTTAATAAATTGCACTTGACATTGGAAATCAATAGCAGTCAAATATTCAGCCTTGTCTGATTTTATTGTAAATTTTTATTAAGAATTATCGTAGAATTATTGTATTTTTTACGCTAAATTTCTTGACTATTAATATTTATGTAATACGATTAGAGAACATGCAAAATGTAAAGTAAGGCGAACTATGCCTGTACGAGCGTAAGTTTGATTACAAGCGGATTTTACCAACTTTACGAACCCATGAAAATTGCATTATTTGCTAAAGGCGTGAATAGAAATTCGTGAATAGTGAATAGACCTTTAATGATTTATGATATCAGTTCATATTCACGGTTGATATAAAAATTATACGGACAACTCACAATTCACATTTCACGATTCACCTTTACAGGCAGAGGGTTAACAGCCATAAGTTAGAAAAATTTTTTTAGTAGTAGTACACCATTTATTTTATGAGGTGATTTAATGTCTGAGACAAAATACGAAAAAAGGGTAACACCAATGGGTATCCCGCATACTCGTTTGGATGATTTACCGGATCTTATTGAAGTGCAGAAAAAATCATTTGAATGGTTTTTAACAGAAGGTTTGAAAGAAGAATTACTTGCTTTCTCTCCTATTAAAGACTATACAGGCAGATTAGAATTGCACTTTTTACCAAATTATACTTTCGATAATGCAAAGTATACAATTGAAGAAGCAAGAATTCATGACGCTACTTATGCAAAACAATTACGCGTAATGATAAGACTTGTAAACCGTGACAGCGGTGAAATTAAAGAACAGGAAGTTTACATCGGTGATATCCCTACAATGACTGACAAAGGTACATTCATTGTAAACGGTGCAGAACGTGTAATCGTTTCTCAAATCGTTCGTTCTCCTGGTGTTTATTTTGACAAAACCATTTCTCCAAACGGAAAACGTTTGTACAATGCTACAATGATTCCAAACCGCGGAGCATGGGTAAAATTTGAAACTGATGCTAATGACATCATTCACGTTAAAATTGATAAAAACAGAAAGATTTTAGCTACAACTTTATTAAAAGCTATGGGTATTACGGTTGCAGAAATGGAATCTAAATTTACTCACTTTGATTTCTTAAAGAAAACTTTGGATAAAGATACAGCTGAAACAACTGATGATGCATTAATTGATTTATACAAAAAATTAAGACCGGGTGATCCTGCATCTCCTCAGGGCGGACGCCAAATTTTAGAATCAAGATTCTTTGATGCTAAAAAATATGATATCGGTCGTGTAGGTCGTTATAAATTAAACAGAAAATTAAATTTAAATATTCCTAAGAACCAAAGAACATTAACGGTTGAAGATATCGTTTCAACTATCGAGTACTTAATCAACTTAACTTATGATGAAGGTACACTGGATGATATCGATCACTTGGGTAACAGAAGAATCCGTTCAGTTGGTGAATTGTTACAAAACCAATTCAGAGTCGGTCTTTCAAGAATTGAAAGAATAGTTAAAGAAAGAATGACCCTGCAGGATTCTGAAACCTTAACTCCGTTGAACTTATTGAACACCAAACCTTTGGTTGCTTCATTAAAAGAATTCTTTGGATCTTCTCAGTTATCACAATTTATGGATCAGACAAATCCGCTTGCTGAATTAACTCACAAAAGACGTATTTCAGCATTAGGGCCTGGTGGTTTACAAAGAGAAAGAGCAGGTTTCCCTGTTCGTGATATTCACCCTTCTCACTACGGACGTATTTGTCCTATCGAAACTCCGGAAGGTCCTAACGCAGGTTTGATCGGTTCATTGGCTACTCACGCCAGAGTTAATGATTACGGCTTTATCGAATCTCCGTTCTTTGTTGTAAAAGATGGTGTAGTAACTGATGAAGTTGTTTATATGACTGCTGATGCCGATGAAAACTACCGTTGCGCACCTGCTGATGTCAAATTAAATAAAGACAGAACATTTAAAGATGACATTGTTCCTGTAAGATATCGTTCAGAATTCGTTATGGAACCTGCATCTAAAGTTGACTATGTCGGTGTTTGTCCAATTCAGATTATTTCTGTTGCAACATCAATGATTCCGTTTATTGAACACGATGATGCTAACCGTGCTTTGATGGGATCAAACATGCAACGTCAGGCAGTACCTCTTTTGATTACTCAAAGACCAAGAGTTGGTACAGGTCTTGAATCTCGTGTTGCAAAAGACTCAGGTATGGTTATCGTTGCTGATGTCGATGGTACCGTTGAAAGAGTTGTTGGTGAAGAAATTGTAATCAGAGATCAACATAACAAACAACATATATATACATTAATGAAATATGTAAGAAGTAACCAGGATACTTGTATTAACCAAAGACCTATCGTACATGAAGGTGATAAGGTTAAAGCAGGTGATGTAATCGCAGATGGTGCATCTACTTGCGGCGGTGAACTTTCATTAGGTAAAAACATTCTCGTTGCTTATATGCCTTGGGAAGGCTATAACTATGAAGACGCGATTTTACTTTCTGAAAGATGCGTACATGATGATATCTTTACTTCATTACACATTGAAAAATTAGAAATAGAAGCTCGTCAGACAAAACTTGGACCTGAAGAAATTACCCGTGAAATTCCGAATGTATCTGAAGATGCACTTCGTCATTTGGATGAAAGAGGTATTGTCAGAATAGGAGCCAGAGTTTATCCTGATGATATTTTGGTCGGTAAAGTTACACCAAAAGGTGAATCTGAACATCCACCTGAAGAAAAATTATTAAGAGCAATCTTTGCAGAAAAAGCAAGAGATGTAAAAGATAATTCATTAAGAGTACCTCATGGCGGTGGCGGCAGAGTTCTCGACGTTAAGGTATTTGACAGAGAAAAAGGTGACGAATTACCTCCTGGAGCAAATACTGTAATCCGAGTTTATATCGCTCAAAAACGTAAGGTTTCTGTCGGTGATAAACTTTCTGGACGTCACGGAAACAAAGGTATTGTTTCAAGAATTCTTCCAAAAGAAGATATGCCATTCTTACCTGACGGAACACCTGTTGATATCGTTTTGAATCCGCTAGGTGTACCTTCCCGTATGAACGTTGGTCAAACTTATGAATTATTGTTAGGTTTGGCTGCATATTTAACCGGAAAACATTACGAAGCTCCTGCTTTTGATGAAATGTACGGTGAAAATGAATCTGAAATCGTTACAAAAGGTGAATTGTTAGAAGGTATTAAAAAATCAGGTGCAACTTGGGTTGGCGAAGACGGTAAGGTTACGCTTATTGACGGCAGAACCGGTGAACCGTTTGACAGACCTGTTGCAGTTGGTTTGACATACTTCTTAAAACTTGTTCACTTGGTAGATGATAAAATTCACGCAAGAAGTACCGGTCCTTATTCACTTGTTACTCAACAGCCTTTGGGTGGTAAAGCTCAATTCGGCGGACAAAGATTCGGTGAAATGGAAGTTTGGGCATTAGAAGCTTACGGTGCTGCATATACTTTACAGGAAATGCTGACTATTAAATCAGATGATGTTAATGGCAGAAACAGAGCATATGAAGCAATTGTTAAGGGTGATAATATTCCAAGACCTGGTATTCCTGAATCTTTCAAGGTACTTGTAAGAGAATTGCAAAGTATCGGTTTGGATATCACAGTATCCAAAAAAGACGGAACAGAAGTAGATTTGATGACAGATATGGACGATCTTAGAAAGGCTGCTCCAAAAAGAACTCTGTCAGATGTTGATTCAGAGTTGTTGAATATCAACTTCTTTGAAACACCAACTACTTTCGGAGACCTGTAAAATTAGTGAGAAGTGAATAGTGAATGGTGAATGGTTCATTTCAAATAAGTATAAAAGAACTTCTCACTGCTCACAACTCACTATTCACTAGCAATAAAGGAGAAATTTAAAAAATGTCAACAAGTATAGATTATTTTGACTATATACGAATAAGTATTGCATCTCCGGAAAGAATACTTCAATGGTCACACGGCGAAGTAACAAAACCGGAAACAATCAATTATCGTACATTGAAACCGGAAAGAGACGGTTTGTTCTGCGAAAGAATTTTCGGGCCAACAAAGGACTGGGAATGTTATTGCGGAAAGTATAAAAGAGTAAGACACAAAGGTATTGTGTGCGAACGCTGCGGAGTTGAAGTTACGGATTCCAAAGTGCGTCGTCACAGAATGGGACACATTGAACTTGCAGCTCCTGTTTCACACATTTGGTTCTTAAAAGGTATTCCTTCATATTTAGGTTTACTTTTGGATATGACATTGAAAAATCTTGAACAGGTTATTTATTTCAACAGCTATGTTGTATTAGATGGCGGAGATTCAGATTTCAAAAAACTTCAATTATTATCTGAAGAAGAATATGAAGATTATATGGCTGAAAATGAAGAATCTACGTTAAAAGTAGGTATCGGAGCCGAGGCTATTCAACAGTTATTGGGCGAAATTGATATCAAAGCATTAGCTGAAGAGATCAGAACCGAATTAGAAGGCAGCGTTTCAGTTCAGAAAAAATCTAAATTAATTAAAAGATTAAGATTGTTAGATAACTTAATTCAATCAGAGACAAATCCTACATGGATGATTATGAATGTTATTCCTGTTACACCTCCTGACTTAAGACCAATGGTTCAACTTGATGGTGGCAGATTTGCTACTTCTGATTTGAATGATTTATACAGACGTGTAATCAACAGAAATAACCGTTTGAAAAGATTATTAGATATGGGTGCACCTGAAATTATCGTCAGAAACGAAAAAAGAATGCTTCAGGAAGCTGTTGATGCTTTGATAGATAACGGTCGCCGCGGCAGAACTGTTGTCGGTCCGAATAACAGAGCATTGAAATCATTATCTAATATTATTGAAGGTAAACAAGGTCGTTTCCGTCAGAACTTATTAGGTAAACGTGTTGATTACTCAGGTCGTTCAGTAATCGTTGTAGGTCCTTCATTGAGATTAAATCAGTGCGGTTTGCCAAAAGAAATGGCTATCGAATTGTTTAAACCGTTTGTTATTAATAAATTAATCGAACGCGGATACGTTCAAAATATCAAATCTGCTAAGAAGAAGATTGAACGTTCTGATCCTGTCATTTGGGATATACTGGAAGAAGTTATTGACGGACATCCGGTATTATTGAACCGTGCTCCAACGCTTCACAGATTGGGTATTCAGGCATTTGAACCAAAATTGGTTGAAGGTCGTGCAATTCAGCTTCACCCGTTAGCTTGTACAGCATTCAACGCTGACTTTGACGGTGACCAAATGGCTGTTCACGTTCCGTTATCAATTGAAGCTCAGGCTGAAGCAAGAATGTTGATGTTAGCAACAAACAACTTGCTTGCACCTGCAAACGGAAAACCTATCGTATCTCCTTCTCAGGATATGGTCTTAGGTATGTATTACTTAACAACTATGAAAGATCCTAATCAGGAAGTACAAGGTTATTTCTATAGCTTTGAAGATGCAATTTCAGCATTCGAAGTTAAAGTAATTAAACTTCACGACAAGATTGTTGTTCGTGACAGAAAAGGCGAAAGAATCGAAACTACTGTCGGAAGAATTATCTTTAACGAAGAAATAAGAAAAGCGTTAGTTTAATGTAGGTTGGGCATACTTGCCCAACAATATAAAGTAGTAGGGTGGGATTCCTATCCCGCCGAAATAAAAGGAAAAACAAATGGAAATGACATATACACATGCAAAAAAAGATCCTGATTTCATTAACAAACAAATGGATAAAGGTTCATTAAAGAAATTGTTAGGTCAAATGTATTTGGAATATGGCGGAGCAAAAGAAGCAAATTTGGCAGATGCTTTAAAATCATTGGGTTACAAATATGCTACAATGTCCGGTACAACCATTTCAATCGCAGACTTATCAGTTCCTGAATCTAAAAAAGATTTGTTGAAATCAGCAGAAAAGGAAATTGAAGTATCACAAAACAGATACTTAAAAGGTGAAATTACAGAAGTCGAAAGATATACAAAGGTTATCGACACCTGGGCTGAAACAACTGCAAAATTAACAGAACAGGTTGTAGAAAACTTTGACAAATTAAACCCTGTATATATGATGGCATTCTCTGGAGCGAGAGGTAACTTATCACAGGTTTCTCAGTTAGTCGGTATGAGAGGTTTGATGGCAGATACTCAAGGTCAGATTATCGACTTGCCTATCAAATCAAACTTTAAAGAAGGTCTATCCGTTACAGAATACATCATTTCATCTTACGGTGCAAGAAAAGGTCTTGTAGATACTGCGTTAAAAACAGCTGACTCAGGTTATTTGACAAGACGTTTAGTCGATGTTGCACAAGATGTAATTGTAAGAGCTGATGATTGTCATACTGATAAATATATCGATTTAAAACCGATTATGGACGGTGATGCAATTATTGTTCCGTTGATTGACAGATTGTTAGGCAGAACAGTTGCTCAGGATATTACAGACAAAGATGGTAATGTTATTATTACTAACGGTACAACATTAAATAGAGATGATATTAAGAAAATTTCAGGTTTGGATTTACAAAATCTGAGAGTACGTTCAGCTTTGACTTGCGGACTTGAATACGGCGTTTGCCAAAAATGTTACGGTTGGGCTTTGACTTCTCAAAAATTAGTAGATGTCGGAGAGTCAATCGGTATTATTGCAGCTCAGTCAATTGGTGAACCTGGTACACAATTAACAATGAGAACATTCCACACCGGTGGTGCTGTTGGCGTTAAAGAAGCAATGAAAGAAATCAAAGCTTATGAAGCCGGTACAGTAGTTTCAAAAATTAAAACAAGAGAACTTAGAACCCGTCACGGGGACGTTGTTCAGGTTGCTATGTATGAAGCCGATTTGGAAGTTAAAGGAGAAAAGAGAACTTCTAAATATCATATTCCTGCAGGCGCAACAGTATTTGTTAAAGATGGTGATAAGGTTACCAAAGGTTTCAAAATGGCAGAACATGCACCTCAATCAAGCAGTGATTCCAGCCGTTTAACAGAAAAAGCGCAAAAAGATATTATTTCTGACATCAGCGGTGAAGTCGTATTTGAAGGATTTAAAGCTGATGAAAAGAAAGACAGACAAGGTAACGTATTAAGAACTACTAACAAACAAGGTATTGTTTGGGTTTTAGGCGGTGATGTTTATACATTGCCTGGTGGTTCAAAAGTTCTTGTAAAAGATGGTCAAAAAGTATCTAAAGGCGAAAAACTTGCTGAAACTCATACAATTTGCGAACATGGTGGTGAAGTAAGAGTCGGCAGTGATTTGGTTGTTGAAGATGCAAAATTTGACGGCAAGAAAATCAAAAAGATTGTATCAGGTAAAGAATTGACGATTGTTATTGCGTCTTTGTCTCCTGAAAATGCATCTTTTGAACAAACTAAGAAAGAACAAATCTGGACAGTAGATAAAACCGGTGAAAAATATATTGTAAAAGCTGTAGTTGATACGACAGTCGAAAACGGTATGATTATCGGTGAACTTATTGATGATGATTGTACTGTCCCATCTTCAGGTGAAATCAGATACGTTGATGTAGAAGTTGATGAAAATCAAATTATTACAAAACCTGGTAAAGTTGTATTTATACCTGAAGAAGTACATCAAATTAATAAAGATTCAACACTAAAAATGGTTGAAAACGGCACAACAGTTACTGCAGGTACTGAAGTAGTAAAAGACGTATATTGCCATATTGACGGTGTTGTAGAATTTAAAGAATACAATGATGTAATTCATGAAATAACAATTCGTCCTGGAGAAGTTCATACTTTGTCAAGTATTCAGGAATTGAAAGTTGATGAAGGCGAAGTGGTTAAAAAAGGAACTGTAATTGCCGAAGGTATCAAGGCTAAAACAACTTCTGTTGTTACAATTATGGATTCTTCAGTTGAGGACTTGGCTATTGAAGACTTGGATGAAGATATGGATGCTTCAATGGGTCTTGATGAAGATGCAATAGAAAATCAGCCGGTTCAGATATTAGTAAGACCTGTTCAGGTTTTGGATATTGAACAAAAAGATGTATCTATTAAATTCCATTCATCAGATGAATTAATTGATGTCGTTCCTGTTACTCAGTTACAGTATAAAGATGGCGCAAGAGTTCGTAACATTGACGGTGCAACCATAACAAGAACAAGTTTAGTTCTTCAGATGGGCGGATATCTCTCTCATTTGAAAGGTGTTGTAGAACTTGATTCTAATGGCGAATTAAGAATCGTTGTATTAGAAAACCTTATTGTTCGTCGTGAACTTGAAGGTTCTGCAAATAACTCTTTACAAACTGAACTTTTGGTAAAAGATGGTCAGGTTATCGATCCGAAAACCCCTGTTGCAAAAACTCAAGTTTTAGCATTGCATGATGCTGTTGCATCTATTAAAAATGATGATGAAGAAGCAAGAAGATTGTTATTAATTTCTGAAAGTTCTTCAACAGATATTAAAATAAAGGGCAAAGCAACAGTTAAAAAAGGTGATTTAATCAAAACTGACAGCCAAATTGCTGATAGTGGTGAAACAACTCCAATATCCGGTATTGTTACTGCTGTAAATAAAGGCAGTGTATCAGTAAGAGTTGGTCGTCCTTATTTAATCAGCCCAGGTACTATGTTACTTGTTAATGCAGGTTCATTAGTATTAAGAGGTGACTTGATTGTATCTTTGACTTATGAAAGAGAAAAAACAGGCGATATCGTTCAAGGTTTGCCGAAAGTTGAAGAATTACTTGAAGGTCGTCGTCCAAAAGATTGTGCTATTTTGGCAGAATTTGACGGAACTACAAAGATTGAAGTTGATGAAAGCGGATTCCCAAGATTATATCTTGAAGATGAAAACGGTTCTTCAACTGAGATTAAATACTCAATTGATGCAAATGTAATTGTTGGAAATAATCAAAAAGTTGTTAAAGGTCAGGCTTTGACATCAGGATCTCCTGATCCGCATGATGTTATGAGATTACGCGGCCCTGAAGCAGCTCAACAATATCTTGTAGATGAAGTACAAAGAGTTTATCGTTCTCAGGGTGTTGAAATTTCAGACAAACACATTGAAGTCATTGTTCGTCAAATGACTAAGAAAGTTAAGATTGTTGATGCAGGTGAAACTAACTTGTTACCTGGAGAATTGGTAGAAGTTCAGTTATATGAAAAAGAAAACAAGGAAGCTGAAGAAGCAGGTAAAACTCCTGCAACTTGTGAACACATGTTGTTAGGTATCACAAAAGCTTCATTGAATACTGAATCATTCATTTCAGCAGCATCATTCCAGGAAACAACAAGAATCTTAACTGAAGCTGCGGTTGAAGGTAAAAAAGACATGTTGAGAGGTTTGAAAGAAAACGTTATCATCGGTCGTTTGATACCTGCAGGTACAGGTTTCCATCATTTGATCAATGCAAATGAAGAAAGAGAAAAAGCTGAAAGAAAACAAGCTGTCGCTCAAAGAAATCAGGCAAGAAAGCCATCTGCAATTTTGGAAGAAATTGAAGGAATGTTCGGCTCTCCGGATTTCGCAGGTGATGATGATATTATTGAATAATTTCAGTAAACTCGAATAATAAAAACAGGGAGTAAACATACTCCCTGTTTTTTTTGATGTTTTTTTTTAAATTGAAATTTTACATAATTTGGTTGCCATAACATATATTGCAGTGCCTTCAACAATGGGTTGAAATTGTGCATATTTATTATAATCCCCGTTTATAAAACCGTCATCTTCATCATATGAATCAAGAACTCCGATTTTATATGTGCGTTTGGCACAGTTTAGTTCGTATTGTCCCAGTGTATAATGAACCTGTTTACCGTTAATTGGTTCATATTGACCTTTATTATATGATTTTAATAAAAAAGAGTATCCGTAAATATTTTCTAATCCCATAATTCCATCTTTGAATACATAATTATTTGGTGCAATATGTTCCCATTGTTCGGATTCTTTGCATATTGCGGGAATAAATCCTGATATTACTAAAATTGCGATAATTAAACTCTTTTTCATATAATCTATTATAATTATTAATGCAAAAATTTCCAGTATTAATTATCCGTTTGTTCAATGACTTAACTATTTTACATGGGGGAAGTTTTATTGTATAATGATATCGATAAGGAGTGATATGTTAAGTAAGAGCAATAAAACAGATGTCATTATTGTTGGTGCAGGCCCTGCAGGTATTGCTTGTGCTATTACTCTTGCAAGAGCAGGTAAAGAAGTTGTTTTAATTGAACGTGGTTTATTTGCTGGCAGTAAAAATGTTTTTGGCGGGGCAATTTATACAAGACCGACAAAAGAAATTTTCCCGAATTTTGAGCAGGAAGCACCTTTAGAAAGAAGAAATATTACTCATAATTTTATGATTTTGGGCGAAGAAGATTCAACATCAATTTCTTATCGTAAAGACGGGAATGAAAGTTATTCTGTGATACGAGGAAAGTTTGACAGGTGGATGGCTCAAAAAGCAAAAGAAGCCGGTGTAATTTTGGTTGAACAAACTGTTGTTCGTGAGTTAATAAAAAACGGTACAAAAGTTGTCGGGGTAAAAACCGAACTTGAAGACTATTATGCAGATATTGTTGTTTTGGCAGACGGAGTCAATTCACTTCTTGCAAAACAAATTAAATTAAGAAAAGAGATCGAAACAAAAGATGTTGCATTGAGCGTTAAAGAGGTTATAAAACTTGATAAGGAAACGATAAACCAAAGATTTAATGTAAAAGACGGCGAGGGTGTAATTGGCGAAATTTTTGGCGGTTCAATGCTTGGAGTTCTCGGGTTAGGTTTTATGTACACAAATGTGGATTCTGTCACGATTGGATTGGGTGTTACGTTAGATGATTTGGTGGAAAATAACTACAGGCCGTTTGAGGTTTTGGAAAAATTAAAACAACATCCGACTATTGCACCCTTGATTGAGGGCGGGACTTTAAAAGAATATAGTGCTCATCTGATTCCTGAGGGCGGTTATAATAAAGTACCAAAACTTTGTGATAACGGCGTAATGATTGTCGGAGACGCTGCGATGCTTGTAAATAACTTGCATTGGGAAGGTACAAATCTTGCAATGATTTCAGGTAAACTTGCTGCAGAAACTGCAATAGAAGCTTTTGAAAAAGACGATTTTTCAAGAAAAACTTTGAAAAATTATGAAAAGAAATTGCAAAATTCTTTTATAATGAAAGATTTAAAAACTTATCGTAAACTTATGCCTATTGCTCATGAACGCAAAAAAGCGTTTATGAGTTACTATTTAAAAAAGATAAATTCATTTTTTGAAATGTTTACAACAGTAGATGGCACTCCTAAGAGAGAAAATTACCACAAATTTATAAAAAGTATTTTTTCAGACAGGAAGTTTAGTGAACTTTTAAAAGATGTTTGGGCATTGATTAGGCTTGTATGGAGTATATTAATATGAATATAGATAAAAAATTATATACATTAAAATATACATCTGATAATGAGTCGCACTTAAATCCTGACCAAAGTAAGTGCAAAAATTGTGTATCAAGGAACTGCACTTATATTTGTCCTGCAGGAGTTTATGAGTGGAACGAGGAGAAGCAGGAATTGATTGTAAATTTTGAAAACTGCCTTGAGTGCGGAGCATGCAGAATCGCGTGTGAACATAAGTGTATAGACTGGAAATACCCAAAAGGTACAAAAGGGGTTACATTTAAAAACGGTTGATGTCACTCTGAATTTATTTCAGAGTCTATCAATTTAATTAAATTAGTAGATGCTGAAACAAGTTCAGTATGACAGGAAAGCAAAGGAGAATGGAATTATGAAAGAAGAATACTCAAATCAACACAGACGCTGGTATGACAAAGATCCTGTTTTATCGGAAGCGGTCAGAACTTTGGAAGAAACGGATGATCAGACACAGATTAGGGTAGCGCTAAATCTTATTAAAATTATCATAGAACACAATATTGAAGATGAAAAATTTGAAGCGGTTGATGATATTATAAACGCTGTTGGTTCAGGATTAGATGACAACCGTCGAGGCAGATGGTATGATATTGATACGACACTAAGAACGGCGATGAATATGTTGCAAAATTGTCCGGAGGATACTCAAAAAGTAATTGCAAAAGAGATGGCTAAAATGGTAGTTGATCAAATCAAAAAAGAAGATGATGAATAAATGCAAATAGCCACGCAATAAGGCGTGGTTATTTAAAAGATAAATAACTACTTGCGTGAAAATCTTTTCGTGATAATATAGTTTATGCAAAGAGTTTGAGCCTTGGTAGCTCAGCTGGATAGAGCAACCGCCTTCTAAGCGGTAGGTCATGCGTTCGAATCGCATCCAGGGTAAATAAGACAGAATGACAAATGTTATTCTGTCTTATTTGTAATAAGATAGCGATGAGAACGCCGTTTTGCGTTCGGAACGAGCGAGCCAAGTGCGTAGCGGTCTTGCTTTTGGCACACCTGCCATAAAAAGCAAGACGCGTAGTCACATCGAAGGCGAGCGAAGTGATAAATCGCATCCAGGGTAAATAAAAAGGACGGGTAAATCTCGTCCTTTTTATTTATATTGTGAGCATGAGAGAACAGCCAATTGCGTTCGAGCGGGAAGTGAGCAGAGGCTGGAGCAAATTTTGCTCATGGCTGAAAGCCATTAAAAGCAAAATGCGGAATGCCGTTTACTGCGAACGACCCAAGACAATCGCATCCAGGGTAAATAAGACAGAATGACAAATGTTGTTTTAGCTTATTTGCTATTTTTTGGAAATTAGATTATAATTGTCAGGGAATTTTATAGGAGGAAATATGAAAAAGTTATTGATTTCATTTATTGCATTATTGATATTATCGTCATCTGTACCAGCATTTGCCGGCACTCATGGTACAAATGGTCGTGTAAGCGGTCGTTCTGTCGGCGCAGCAGCCCTATCACTTATTATTTGGCCGGGTATTGGTCAGGCAGTGAATGATAATGGTTATGATAAAAATGTTACACATGCCGTTTTGGGTTTAACAGGTATATTCAGAATTTGGTCTTGTTATGATGCACTTGTAGATAGAAAAGGCGGTGTTTGGAAAAACAGAATTTAATCCTATTAATTTACGGGATTTATATATTCAGTTAGTTAAAACAAATAATCCTCTCATGCTTACAGGAGAGGATTATCTGTTTTGGCAACTTGTTGTATTACAGATTGTTGGAGAGGTTATAATAACAGATTTTATCAAACCTCACCCGCAGATGTAATTCGCTTTGCTCAAATATCTGCTCCCTTTTCTAAATCTTTCAGGAGAGGGGTAATATTTTTATTTCTTTTCAAATTCAGATAAAAGTTTTGAAGGTGTTGTGTTAAACCCATTTGCGATTTTTACTAAAATACCAACTTTTATGTCTTGTTTTGAATTTTCAATGCGACTCAATATAGCAGGTTCAATCTCATTTTCAATAGCAAATTTATTTAGTGTTATACCTGCCAGTAATCTTTTATTTTTAATAAATTTCCCGAGTTCTTTATATTGCATTTTCTCAATTATTATTTATAATTAAAAATATTTCATTGATAAATCTCAATAGAAGGTGCTATTATCATGATTAAGAGAACAATCTTATTTGATTTAGATGGAGTATTGAATACTTATGACGGGAATTATGACGAGGGCTATATTCCACCGATTAAAGACGGAGCATACGACTTGATAAAAGAGCTATCAAAAGATTACAAAAAATTAAAAGAAAGAATTAAGAATTTTGAAGTTTGGTATAAAAAATAATACTTATACGGCATTTTTCTCTTTAATTCAGTTTTTTATATAATTTTACTGCATTTTTCAAACGTTGATTATTCTGAATTTTATAAATCCGCGCAAGTGCCCATTCTGCTGTTTCTTGTGCCTGAACATCGCTAATTTTCCCTGAAGCTCGAGCGGCTTTTAAATTTTTATCAACGACATTATAAATCCCGAGCATAGTACCATTATCAAGTCTGTGTATGGGTCTGATAAAATAATCGGCAACTCCGCCAGAATTATATTCTAATGTGTGGTATAAAACTTTTAAAACATTTTTTGCATGTGAGAGTTCGTAATCCAGGAAATTTATGACCTGTTCTTTTGTTCCATGGCGAAAGACATAGGTTTTAACTTCTTCATATTTATCTTTTGAAAGCCCCATCGTGTTTAAATCTTGCATAGAGCGTATTTGGAGATTTACATTTTTTATGTAGTTATCAACTTCATTTGGTTTAATCCCGAGAGCTATGGCAAGAAGTTTTTTATCCCCTGCTTTTGTATAAGAATTTCTTATTGGCTTAAAAAGTTTTAAGGGACGGTTATCCATAATTGATTTGAACTCTGAACCGGATATTTTGTGTTCAACAAGAAGTGAAATTTCTGAATGATTATTTCTCAAAAATTTAAGTTTTTGATCTGTAGAAATTTGGCTTGAAGCTATGACTTCTCTGACTTTATATAAATCCAAATTACCTGTGGGATATATTTTATCCACTTTATCAACACGAATACTCATATTGGAATTCTACAATTTTTTTTGTAATAAATCAAGATTATTTTTTTGCCAAATCATAGCTTTTATCAATATATTCATATATTTTTTCGATTTTGACAGAGCCATCTAAAACGATAGTAAACCAGTGTCTTTTGTTCATATGGTATGCGGGGTAATAATTTTGAGTCGCAGTTAGTTTTTCTACTTCTTCTGCCGTCGCTCTGAGGTCAATCAATTCAACTATTTCGTCTGTATTTAATCCGATTTTTGAACCTTTAACAGATAATATTGCAAAAAACCATTTTTGATTATCGTTGCGTCTGCATACGGCATTCCGCGGGAATTTCTCCCAGAGATATTCGGCTTCAGAATTGTATTTATTTTTTGCATAATCAAGAACTTTATATGAATAATCCCATTCAAATACTTGCATTTCAAAGCATTTTTCTTTAATATCTTTCAAAATTTTGTCATATTCTTCTCTGATCTGCCCCACAAAAGTTCCCTGCACATCTTCAACAAGGTGCAGGGTATATGGTTCGTCAAATGCTTTTTCAATAAGTTTTGTCTGAATTTCATTTTCATTAATAACTTGAATATTCAGCGTAAAATCACCGTTCATTATGTCGGTAGAATATTTAAAAATATCTTTATCTTTTTTAAACCCATACTGTTTTAATTTTTGAATGTTTGCTTTTTTATTCATAAAAATATTTTAGCACAGATAATATTAAGGGTTTATTTCAAAAATATGTTTTTGTGAATTATTTAACGACTTGTGACAGAGCATTAATTACGTCAGCGTCCCATTTTTTGCCGACTTCTTCTTTCATGACAGACAATGCTTTTTCACTTTCCATAGCTTTTCTGTATGGTCTGTCAGAAGTCATTGCACAATATGCATCTGATACGGCTATAATTCTTGAACCTAACGGAATGGATTGACCTTTCAGGCCTTCAGGGGAACCTGAACCATCAACACGTTCTGTCTGATAAGTTATATATGGTACAACTTCTGATAAGAAATTTATGTTCATCAGTAAATTTACGCCAATATTTGTATGATTTTTAATTTTATTTAATTCTTCTGAAGATAATTTGCCATTTGTTGCAAACAGTTTTTCAGGTAAAGTTATTTTACCTATATTTTGTAAAAGTGCAGCATAGTATATTAAATCAGTCGTTTTTTCGTTTAATCCTAATTTTGAACAAATTCCTCTTGCAAGTTTTGCACTGTTACGGGAATGTGCAACGGTATATTGCCCTTTGCGATCAACCGCAGTAGCAAGACTTTCAACAAAATTTTGCTGATAATCGCACAAATCACCAATTAATGCGGTTAAATCTCCTCTCAATTTTTTTAATTCAAATTCTGAAGAATCCTCGTTATCAATTTCTTTATGAGTCTGATCTATTACTCTTTGCAGAGTAATTGTTGTACCTAATAAATTTGCAATACTAAGAACAACATCTAAAAAGTCTTCTTCAAGTTTTTGAGATGTCTTGATTTCAATTGCTCCTATAGGAGTAATTGAATTTCTGATCGGAATTCCGATATATTCATTATTTTCTATAATTTCGTTATGTACAAGTTCTTCCTGACTAAATTTAAATTCGGAATTATCTTTGCCGGAATTTCCTGTTAAAATGTATTGACCTTCTTTTTCAAAGAAAATTTTGCAGGCTTCGACTTCAAGCATTTGCACAATTGATTTGGCAATAGAAGTATAAATAGCAATTTCTTCTTTATTGTCAAAATCAAGTACGCATAGTGTATTCTTTGAAGAATACAAATCTATGAGTTCTTTCAATTGATTAACAAGTCGTTCTTTTTTATTTG
Source organism: uncultured bacterium (assembly GCA_902794035.1). Lineage (GTDB taxonomy): Bacteria > Cyanobacteriota > Vampirovibrionia > Gastranaerophilales > Gastranaerophilaceae > Zag111. The sequence goes on along the minus strand of CADBFN010000001.1, from coordinate 35,945 downwards.
ATTTAACACTTATTTTTTTTGCCAAATCTTCAGATATCAAACTTTCGGTGAGAAAATCTCCCAAATTCAATGCGAACATTTCTTCTATCGGGTCAGCTCCTACCAAATAATCTGACTGACCGAATATTGAAACTCCTGATTGCTTTTTCTCTTCTTTACTCATAATTTTTCCTTATTGCAGGTCGGATTAATTAATCCGACATAGTCGTGAACCTTCTGTTGGTTATAACGGATATAAATGATTAAAACTTTAATATTTTTTCAAAAATCCTCCATTTGGAGGAGATAAAACTTAAAATAAAATTTTATCGGCAATTTATGTCAGAAATATCATTTTTAATTTGTTCTTTTAATTCTTCTATATTATTAAATTTCTTTTCTGCACGGATAAATTTTGAGAAATATACTTTTATATTTTGCCCATATATGTTTTCATTAAAATTATTCAGGATATGAGTTTCTAATGTTTTTTTGTCTGTATTATTAACAGTCGGTTTTTTGCCAAAATTGGCAATACTTTTTATTTTTCTGCCATCAGCTAATTCAACTTCAGCTTTATATACACCATTGGGGATTTCAATAATATCTTTTGGATAAATAATGTTTGCAGTCGGGAAATTTATTGTTCTGCCAATTTTATTCCCCTCAACAACTGTACCTTTAACACAAAACTCTCTGCCAAGCATTGAATTTGCATCTTCAATTTGTCCTTGTTCGAGGAATTTTCTTATTGCAGAACTGCTAATTAAATCTCCGTTCAATGTTTGAGATGGCAATGCTTCAAAATGATAGTTAAATTCAGATTGATACTTTTCCAAAAATTTGCAATTCCCTTCTCTGTTATGCCCGAAATGATGATTAAATCCCGTAAAAATTCCAATCGGTTTAAAATTTTTAATTAAAATATTTTGTAAATATTCAAGTGCTGTCAATTGCATGACATCATCAAAGTTTAGTTCAATCAGGTAATTAACACCTAAATGTTCAATAATTTTGTAGCTCTCAGCCCTTTGAGAAATGAATTTTGGCTCGATGTTATTCAAATAGCAGTATGGTTGTTGTTTTAGTGTTATTACCGCTGATTGCGATTTATTTTTCTGCGCAAAATCAACAGACTTCTTTATAAGTTTTTGATGTGCAATATGTACACCGTCAAAAAAGCCTAATGCAAGTGATAAATTTGGTATATCAGTAATTTTTTTTATAATTTTCATAGAAAAATTTTAGCACAAAACAGTATAAGTTTTAATAAAAACTGCCCTTACCTATCTCAAAATTTGTAAAGGTCCATTCACTACTCACAATTCACAGTTCACAAAAATCAAAATAAAATTCCAACAATTGCGGCTGACATATAGCCTGTTAAGGTCCCACAAATTAATGCTCTCACACCAAGTCTTGCCAAATTTTTTCTCTGATTAGGTGCTAGTTCTCCGATACCGCCCAACTGAATAGCAACTGAACCAAAGTTGGCAAAATTACATAGTGCAAAACTTGCGATTAAAAAGGCTTTTGGAGATAAATCCTTAATATGAACCAGATCAAAATATGCAACCATTTCATTCAAAACAAGTTTTGTCCCCATAACTCCGCCAACAGCGGTGGCTTCTTTAAACGGGACTCCAATTAAAAACGCAAATATCGCAAATATTTTTCCTAAAATATATTTCAATGATAAATTGCTCAACGCATAAAATCCGATTACTCCTTTGTGTAGATGGAAAAGCTTAACGCACATTCCGCCAAAAATTCCTAAAAACCAGTCTATCATTGCAACAAGTGCAACAAGAGCCAAAATCATTGCGACAACATTCAATGCCACTTTCATCCCTTCTGATGCTCCGTTTGAAATTGCATCAAATACGTTTATATAAGGTTTTTTGCGCTTATTATACTGAATTGAAAAATTTTCACTTGTTTCAGGGATTTTTGTTTCCGGATAAATAATTTTAGACATTACAAAAGCTCCGGGAACTGCCATTATCGATGATGCAAGTGCATAATGAGCAGGGATCCCCATTGCAATATATATTGGCATTGTAGCACCGGATATACAAGCCATACTTCCTGCCATTGAAGCAAGGAGTTCTGAACGTGTAAGTTTTTCAAGATAAGGTCTGATCATAATTTGAGCTGATATTTGACCGACAAATGCACTTGCAACATTTGATAGAGCTTCTGCGCCGCTTACATTCATCAGTTTATTCATTCCCTTACCAAGTATCGGAATAATTCTTTGAATAATTCCGTAATAGTATAAAATATTTACCAAAATCATCATAAAAATCAGTGATGCTACAAGCTGAAGGGCAAATATATTTGCATCACTTCCCCAAACAAGAGCAAGTTTTATTTTTTGCATTAACGGACCAAATACAAATTCTCCGCCGTATGTTGCAAAATCTAAAATTTTAGTTATAAATTTTCCCAATCCTAAAAAGATTTTTTGTCCTAACGGAACTTTAAATATAAATATCGCAAAAACGATTTGCAATATAAATCCAACTGTTATAGTTTTATAATTTATTGCTTTTTTGTTATTAGACATTAAAAAAGCAATACCAAAAATTAATAAAATACCTAAAATTCCAACTAATCTGCCCATTTATTATAATTCCCTTTTGTTTTTTAAATTTTAACATAAAAAAATTGTATTTACTTAAATCGTAAAATAGTGTAAAATAAATTAGTAAAACTCAACTGAGGAAATAATAATGAAAGTTTTATTGTTTAATGGCAGCAGCAATCATAATGGTTGTGTTCATACGGCTTTAAGTGTTATTGAACATGTTCTTAATGAAAATGATATAGATACAGAAATTATACATATAGGCAATAATCCGATTCCTGATTGTACAGGGTGTCAATACTGCAGAAATGCCGGAGGCGGTCAGTGTATTGTAAATGATTTGGTGAATGTTTGCATTGAAAAATGTAAATCTGCGGATGGTTTTATTTTTGGTACACCTGTTTATTTTGCACATCCGTCAGGTCGTTTATTATCGTTTATGGACAGATTGTTTTATGCAGGAAGTGCAAATCTGGCATATAAGCCGGCCGCGGCTGTTGTATCTGCAAGACGTGCAGGTACTACAGCATCTTTAGATGCCATAAATAAACATTTTATGATTAATAATATGCCTGTTGTTCCTTCAAATTACTGGAATATGGTTCATGGAAAGCTAAATTCCCCTGAAGAAGTTATGCAGGATAAAGAAGGTATTCAGATTATGAAAGTTTTAGGACATAATATGGCTTGGTTATTACACTGTATAGAAGCAGGTAAAGAAAAAGGGTATAATCCGGAAAAAGTAGAAAAAATTCATACAAATTTTATAAGATAAAGGAGAAAAAATGAACAACAAAAATATTATACGCACTATTGCTATTGTTATATTAATACCTGTGGTTATTTTTATATTCTATTTATTTTTTATGTATCACAAAATAAATCCCGGGATTCAAGGATTGTCAAATTATAAGGTTGGTATTTTTTATTGCACAATGAATGATGAAGTCCCTGCTTTAGTGAACATGGCTAAAACGAGGTTAAAAACAAAGGCTTACGAAGTCCGTACTACAGTTCCGTATCCAAAAGATGCTGCAGAATTAAATGAAAGATTAAAAGAGGAAAATGGTGATTTAGATAAAATTATACTTGAACATATAAATACCGATGTTGCGAAGTATGAATATATAATTATGGCAACTCCTGTTGTAAATAACAAACCTTGTCCTCAATTGCAAAAATTTGTATTTGAAAATCAAAGTAAATTAGAAAATAAACCGATATCACTGATTATTTTGTATAAGAAGGGTGAAAGCTTTAAAGATACGCACTTATTTTTTATACATAACATAAGAGCTACATGGAAATCTAACTATATTACTGAAATAAAAGATTCTAAAAAACAAAATTATGAATTTGATTTGTGGCTTAACAGTATGCAGTTCAAAAGAGCAGAATTTAAATAAGTACGATAAAAAGGGCATATCTAATGATATGTCCTTTTATTATGAAAGAAATCTGAAATATGATTAAAGAAACTGAAAACGGCCTAATTGTCAATATAAAAATTTCGCCGAATTCAAAAAATAATGAAATAATAAAAAATGAGAATGAAGTTAAAATAAAAATTACCGCTCAACCAATAGATGGGAAGGCTAATAAATGTTTGACAGAATTTTTATCGAAAACATTTAAAATACCCAAAACATCAATAAAAATTGTGCGTGGAGAAACTTCTAAGGAAAAAACAATTTTGTTTGTGACTTCTGATAAGGAAAAAATTGATTTACTTAAAAAAACTTTATAATTTAATATTCTGCTAGCAAATTATTTTTTTACGCTTTTTCATGCTTTCATACTACAAAAAGAAAGGTGAAGAACATGATTTCAGCAGTAACGCCTCTTACACAGCAGGCATATACAAACAAAGGTAATCAATATACAGAATCGAATTATGGTAAAATCGCTGCAGATGCAACAGTTGCAGGCGGAACCGCATTTTTAGGCGGCAAATATGCAATAAAAGGTGCTAAAAAACTTTATAACAAAGCAAAAATAATAAAAATGGATATTCCTAAAATTGATAAAACAAATTTTGAAGGAATAAAAACAGCTGCAAAAAATATTAAAAATAAAATTCCTTCTATGGAAGCGGTTAAGACTTTTGTAAAAAATATTCCGGCATATCTAAAATCCGGTATTAAAAAATCCGGAAAATTCATTAAAGAAGGTGTAGAATTTTTAAAAGAAAATGCTAAGAAAATCAATGTTGAAAATATAAAGAAAGCAGGGAAATCTGTAGCTGAATTCGCTAAAAAGCCTTCTGTAAAATACGGTGCAGGTATTGTTGCAGGTTTTGCAGCAGTATTAGCAGCAGGTTATGCAGTTGATTTTATTGTAAACAAAATTAATGCTCACAGAGCTGATAAAAGAGCATAAGTTATTTACATTTATAATTATTGCGTTATAATAAAATCAAGGAGAAAAAATGAAAAATTATTTACAAAAACATCATCATACTCATCATACAAACCCATAGAGGTTGTTTGAGTTGAGTTGTCTTTGTAAAAAAATATAATCAATTCTGTAAATAACCTCTATGGGATTCACCCAAAGAGGTTATTTTTAACCTCGAAGTTTATAGAGGATTAAGTTAAACAGAATTGAGGAAAATAATATGACAATTACAAACATAATATCGGCAATAGGAAATAACAGAAGCGTTTACCCTTTAATACTAAGAGATTGCGGAATTGAAGTCCCTTCAAAAGTATATATAACAAGAAAAGAAAATCTCAAAGAATCAAAAACAAAGGCAAATGACGCAACAAGAGAAAAGTTACTTGATGAATACCCGACATCAGCTGTATGGTTGGGTGGAATTCCTCTTGTTGAAAAAACTTATGACAAATATGTAATTAAACGCAAGGGTTTTAATCCAAAAACAAGCATAAAGTTGTTTAAAGAAGAAGAATTTCAGGGTATTGAATATAATATAAATAAGTTTAAAAACACTGCAGTTGAGGAAGTTAAAGAATTAGAAAAATTCAAATTAAACCGTAAAACTGTAGAAAAATTAACTGCAGGGAAATTCGCAGCGGCTACTATAATTCCGATAATTGTTATGGGTTTTGTTTTACCAAAACTTAATTTCGCTTTGACAAGATACATTAAAAAGAACAGAAAAGAAAATTCCCAATCTCCGTCTGTTCAGATTAAAAAGCCTTCCATGACTGTATTTACTTCCGGTAAAAAGGATGTAAGTTTCACAGGTAATTGGATTAGTTCAATTGCAAATCTTAAAACTGTTGATAAAATGGCAATTACAGACGGCGGTTTGACTGTTGGCAGGGTTACAACATCAAGAAATAAAGACGAAGCTGCAGTAAACGCTTTCAGAATGCTGGGTTCTATGTTTCTTAATTTTGTTGCACCGATTTATATTGCAAAATTTTTGGATAACAGCGTACAAAAATTATTTGGTTTAAATGTAAATCTTGATCCGTTGATTATGGAAAATAAAGATTTAATTGACGGAATCAAAAATGGTAATATCGAACTGCCAAAATCAAATTCTGCAAAAGATATATTTGAATTCATTGATAATAAGCCAAATAGTTTATTTTCTCAAATTGCAAGTTCTCAGGGTAAAATTTCATATTTGAAAAACGGAATTAGAGATCCGAGAAAATATGTTGATGTAAAGGACTTGGCTCAGTTCAAAAACGAATTTGAAAACTTTATTAAATCAGCGCAAAAATCCTCAAATATAACAAATTTTGTCAAGAAAGCAAAATTTGCAAAAGGATTTAATATTATTTCAAATGTTTTAATCAGCAGCGCACTTTTGGCGGTTGTTTTACCAAAATTGCAGTATGGTTTTAATAAACTTATAACAGGCTCATATTCAGATCCCGGTCTTAGAGATAACTAAGCTTTTTATCTAGAATTTATGTTTTACCAGTGCATAAACATCATTGAATATAATCAGTATCATCAGTAAAATCAAAAGTAAGAAAAATACATTGCTGATTTTTTCTATGTTTTCCTGATTTAAAGGCTTTCCTCTGAGTCTTTCAATAACAAGGAACATAAAATGTCCGCCGTCTAATGCCGGTATTGGCAGAAAATTGACTAATGCCAAATCCATGGAAATCATTGCAGTAAGCAGTAATCCTGAGAATATTCCGCTGTTTTGAATAACATCTCCGCCGATTTTTGCGATAACCACAATACCATGCAAATCTTTTACAGGAATTTTGCCGCTAAATAACTGCCACAGACCATATACAAGCATATAAGTTTGTTCCCAAATATATTTGCAGCTTTCCGTAAATATTTTAGCGGGAGTTTTAGTTACGGCTAATTCCTGTTTTGCCGTCATAGAAATACCAATCATACCTTCTTTATTCGGGTAAACAGGTTTCAGTTTTATTTCTTTATTATCTCGTAAAACGGTAATTTCTAATGGTTTCAGGCTATCAGAAAGTGCATAAGCCAGATCGTTTAGTGTAAAATTCCCATCAGCGGTGTAATATGGCTTGTTATTATTGATTAATTTATCTCTTAAATCAATCTGATTTTGTGAAAGTTTTGTTTCTTTATTATTAAAAGGTACATACCCTTTTAATTCTTCTTCTCCTATTATTAATGGTGATTCTGTAATTTTTTTATCAGGCAGTTTTACCGAAATCCCTGCAGGTATTGCCCCTTGCTTAATATCAGGGTTAAGTTTTTTTAGCACTTCAAAATTTTGCTCAACAGATTTTTCATTGACTTTTCCGTCATAGCGTGCACTGTTTTTCGAATATAGTGAAATTGCGTATGTTGAATTTATATCAGAACCGTTTATTTTAATAATTCTGTCATTTTTCTGTAAACCGCTTTGCCAGACGGATTCAGTTTTTTCTGCAGTAATACTGTTTATAAATACCTGATAATTCCCTGAAGGCAGTTTGCCCCAAACTGCAGCTGTAAACATAACAAGCAGAATTGCGGTAATAATATTTGCGATAACGCCTGCAGATATTACAATCATTCTCTGCCAGACAGGGCGATTTATAAATCTGTCTTTAGAGTCCATTGGCAAATCGGAGTCTTTATCATCATCAGGAAATGCAACATAACCGCCAAGCAGGCAGGCATGCACCAAAACCTCAATATCTCCGACTTTTTTACTCCATAATGTTGGTCCGACAGGTAAACCAAAACCAAATTTATCAACTTTAATACCAAGCATTCTTGCCGCTAAAAAATGACCGGCTTCATGAACTAAAATCAAAAAACTTAGTAATAAAATCATTATGATAATTGACATTTAAAATTTCCCCTTATTTAAACTGTGCAGAGAATCTGACATCATTGTTAAAGAATAAACGTATATCATCTACTGCATATTTAAGCATTGCAAGTCTTTCTACCCCTACGCCGAATGCAAAACCGCTGTAAACGTCCGGATCAATTCCTACACCGCGTAAAACATTCGGATCTACCATCCCCGCACCGAGAATTTCGAGCCAGCCTGTACCTGAACAAGTTCTGCATCCTTTGCCCTGACACATTATGCACTGAACATCAACTTCTGCTGATGGCTCTGTGAATGGGAAAAAGCTGTTTCTGAATCTTGTAGGACGGCTTTCACCAAAATATATTCTTATAAATTCGTTTAATACACCTTTCAGATCCCCAAAAGTAATGCCTTTATCCACATAAAGACCTTCAATTTGGTGGAAGAAATTATTTTTTCTTGAATTTATGTTTTCGTTACGATAAACACGTCCCGGAGCAACAACTCTTATAGGAGGTTTTTTAGATTCCATAACGTGAATCTGCGCACCTGATGTTTGACTTCTTAAAACAACATTCGGAGCAACATTTGTGAAAAATGTATCCTGAACATCTCTTGCCGGATGATCTTTTGGAACATTAAGCATATCAAAATTATAATATTCAGTTTCAACTTCAGGCGCAAATTCATCAGCAACAACAGAAAAACCCAATCCTCTGAAAATTGAACAAATTTCTTCTGTAGTTGAAGTCAAAAGGTGACTGTGCCCTTTTGGAATAAACTGCCCGGGCATAGTTACGTCAAGTCTTTCTTTTTGCAATTTTTCATTCAATTCTTTTTCATAAAACAATTTGAATTTATCTGCAATTGAGCTTTCAAGTTTTTGTGTAATTTCATTTGCCAGTGAGCCGACAACTTTTTTATCTTCTATTGAAAGATCTTTTAAACCTTTTTTAATTTCATTAAATTCACCTTTACGGCTCAAATATTTATTTTTAATTTCTTCCAAATCTTTTACGCTCTGAGCTTTTTCAATATCAGAAATTGCATCTGAATATATTTTTTCTAATTGTTCTTTCATTGTTTACCTCTTATTAAAAATCTTTAAATTATACCAATTCATTATATTTTTTTTCGTATCCTATTGTCGTATTAGGCCCGTGACCACAATATACAACAGTATTATCAGGGAGTTTAAATAATTTTTCTTTTATGCTTTTTTGTATTTGTTCAAAACTGCCGCCCATAAAATCTGTTCTTCCGACACTTCTTCTAAACAGTGTATCTCCGCTGAATAATCTGCCATCATTTGTTAAATAGCACATACCGCCTTTTGTATGTCCGGGAGTTGAAATTGCTTTTAATTCAATATCGCCGATTTTGAAGATATCACCTTCTTTTACAATATTTTTAACACTTTCAACTTTTGGTATTTCGATTCCGCCAAGCATCATTGTCATTTGAGGAGCATGTGCAATCTGTTCCAAATCAGGCTCAGAAACATATATATCACACCCAAATTCCTCAGAGAATCTGTTACATCCCAAAATATGATCAAAATGCCCATGGGTTAGTAAAATTTTTTTTAAATTAACACCAAGTTGTTTTATTTCATTGACATAAGAATCGTCAGAACTTGAACAATCAATTAATATTGCATCTTTAGTGCTTTCGTCAATCAACAGATAATTATTTGCATCAATAGGTCCTTGAACAAAAGTCAGCATTTCAACCATTTAATCAAGACCTCTTACAAGTTTAAATATTTTATTGCAAATATCAAATAATTCTTTTGCATTTTTTAGTGCAACCATATTTGCGCCATCACAAAGTGCATTATCAGGATCAGGATGAATTTCAAAAAACAATACATCAGCTCCTGCTGCCATTGCAGATTTTGCAAGTGTCGGGACAAATCTTCTGTCACCGCCTGAACTTGTACCGTTAGCCCCCGGAAGTTGTACACTGTGAGTTGCATCAAATACGACAGGGTAACCAAATTCTTCCATTATAGGAATGCTTCTGAAATCAACAACCAGATTGTTATATCCAAAAGTTGTACCTCTGTCGGTAACCATTATATTTTTGTTGCCTGAATCTTCAACTTTTTTAATTAGTGATTTCATTTGTTCAGGGGCAAGGAATTGACCTTTTTTAATATTTATAATTTTATCTGTTTTTCCTGCAGCAACAAGCAAATCTGTTTGTCTGCACAAAAATGCAGGTATTTGTATAATATCAGCAACCTGAGAAACGGCCTTTGCCTGATTTGGTTCATGAATATCAGTTACTATAGGTAAATTATACTTATCTTTTACCGATTGCAGCATTTCAAGCCCTTTTTCCATCCCCGGACCTCTAAATGAGGTTAAAGACGAACGATTAGCTTTGTCAAAAGATGACTTGAATACAAAATTTATATCAAGTTCCTGTGTAATTTCTTTCAGACCCTTTGCTGTCTGATCAAGTATATCCTGATTTTCTATAGCACAAGGTCCTGCAAGGATAGTTAATTTATCCCCGCCGATTTCAAAATCCCTAAGTTTAATTCTCTCTTTACTCATAGGAAAATTATAAAAAAAAGGTATTTAAATTACAATATATGATTAACAAAAATAAAGCTAATCATATGTATATAAAATAAAAATAATAATACTTTCGTCTTATGACAAAAGTTTCATTTTTAAACTCGCAAAAACTCCTTATTTATAGAATATATTTCCCGTTCAAAGTCTTTTATTCTGCATCAGAGGAGAAATTTATTATGAAAAAAATAATCATTGTTTTAGCTCTTTTATTGGTTTCAAATGTAGCTTTTGGTGCAAATGCGACTATAGATAAAATAGAAAAATCGCTCTATGGTTTTGCTTTTGCCGGTGAAAATGACACTTCAAGGCTTAAAAGAATTGAAGAAAAAGTTTATGGCAAAGTTCAGTCAGGTAAAGTTGATTCAAGAATTGCAAAACTTTCAAAAGATTTAAATGCAAATGAGATGGGTAAAGAAATTGAACCTAAAGAGGATACATTTATGAATGAAGAAGATTATATTGTATATGAAAAAGAGCCTGAAAGTGCAGCATCTATGGATTATCCGGCAATAGATGAATTAGAAAAACAGGTTTTCAAAAAAGAATTTAAAAAAATGAATCTAAAAACAAGATTATCAAATTTAGAGCAAAAAACTTTTAACAAAACATATGATAAAGATGATTTATCAACTCGTGTAGATAGATTAAAAGCTCAATTAAAACCTCAGAGTTTTCTTGCAAACGGTATGCATCAGCAGGAGAATAATTTTTACACAAGTCCTGCAGATAAACTTTCTCAAAACTATCACTTACCAAGTTACGGAGACGGATATGATTTTGACTATGATTCGTACAATAATCGTGAACTAAATTCTGACAATACATCAAAAACTGCAGTAAAACCTTTAAATCTCTCGAAAATAGAAAAGCAAATTTATCGTAAAAAATTTGATACAGAGCCAACTTCACAAAGACTTACAAGAATAGAAACCAGTATTTTCGGAACAAGTTTTCCAAATGACAGTGATTCTGAGCGAATGGCACGACTTTCAAGTGCCATTCAGGCACAAAAATCCGCATCCCATTATGATAGTGACAAGTGGAGCAGAAATATGGCTACAGCATTTCAAATCGGTACTCTTATTCTTATGGTGCTTGCATGTATATTATAAGGAACTGTTCCTTTTTTGCCTTTGTTCAAATGCAGGAAATAAAAGTATTACCGCAAGTATAAAATAAATTATCAAAGTATTTGTTATCCCGATTTTATCGTATAAAAATTTAAAATTAAGCAGCAAAATAAAAGATGCAAAATCTTCTGCGAATATACTTACTGATGCGGATGTTGCACGATTTTGGTCGTTTGTGTTTTTGTGCAAATTAGAAATATTAAATATATTAAATATGACAAATAACAGTATTGCACAACATATTATCAATAGCGAAACAAATATAAAAATATAATTTTTTACCTGATACGCACATATAAGAAGTATAAATGATAACACTACCGCGCTAAACTCGACAGTAACCAAAATATTTTTAAATTTTTCAGCAAAGGTTTTGGCGCTAAGTCCTCCAAGAGCTCTGAATATCTGATTTATGAAGCTTATAACCCCATACAAAATAACCGGAGCAGAGGATAATTTTAAAAGCGGCTGAAAATTCCATACAAAAACACTTGTCAAACCCGAAAGCATTGCTGCATAAAATACATAATAATTTATTTTTATGTTTGTAAAGACAGATTTCACTCCGTTAAATATGTTTTTTGTGTATTCAACAGCTTTTAACGCAGAATGTTCATATTTTTTAGTATTCGGTAACAATAGCAGACATAATACTGCAATAATTTGAGTCGCAAGTTCTATATATAAAATAAGTTTAAACCCATAATATTTGTACAAAATTACTCCTGCAAAACAACTTATCGCAGAACCTAAAGATGTAAAAAATGATAATTTGCCATAATTATTTATCATTCCGCTTTCTACATGTTTTTGCTGCAAATATTCATAAATATAGCTATCTACATTCCCTCTGTATAGTGATTTAAACAAACCGTAGAGGATTTCACCGGCAAGTACAATCCAAAAACCGCTGAAATTTATCCACAAAATAACCCTTGCCATAAACATCAAATATGAAACAATCAGAATATATTTTTTTGAAAAAATATCTCCCAAAAATCCCATTATAAATTTGCCCAGCAAACATGTTACACTATATATACTTTGGCATAAAATAAAATCTGAGAAATTCAGCCCATTATAAATATAAAAAAGAAAAGATATAGGCATTACAAATCTCTGATATTGCAAAAATGTTGCAAAATTCAGTACCGGAAGGGGATTTATCTCTTTTCTTTTAAAATTTATCATATTTTACATATTACACAAAAAATGTGTTATAATAAACACATCCTGTAATTTGTAATGGGAGATTTTAAATGTACAGAGTTGGTATAGGTTATGATATTCATAAATTAGTGCAAGGGCGAGACCTTATAATTGGCGGGGTGAAAATTACTCATGAAAAAGGTCTTTTGGGGCATTCAGATGCTGATGTATTGATTCACGCACTGATTGATGCGATGTTGGGAGCTTTGGCTTTAGATGATATAGGAACATTATTCCCTGACACAGATGCGAATTATAAAGATATAGACAGCTCGTTGTTATTGGAAAAAGTTTTCAAACTGGTTAAAAATAAAGGGTATTCAATTGTTAATATTGATAGCAATATAATTGCTCAGGAACCGAAAATGATGCCGTATATTCCAAAGATGAAAACGGTCTTGGCAAAAATATTAGAAATATCTCCAAATGATATATCAATAAAAGCGAAAACCAAAGAAAATCTGGATGCAGTCGGGCAAAAATTGGCTATAGAAGCAAATGCGGTTGTTCTTTTAGAAAATAAAGGTTAAATTTCTTTATAAAAGGTTTTATTTTATTTTTAATTGGAGTATGATGATTTTATGGTAGTTAAAGAAAAATTATATTCGGATGTTCCTCCGACACAATTGAGGGGTAAGGAAGAAAAGTTTAAACCTGCCAAAACAAGCAGGTTTTGGCTTACTGTTGCGAGCTTATTTTTCTTCAACATGCTTCAAAACAGATTTTATGCATTTCGTTACAACGGGTACGAAAACTATGCAAAAAGAGATAAAGATGCTCCGACAATATTGTTTGCACCACATTCAAATTGGTGGGACGGTATTGTATTATACAATATAGCTCACAGAATTTGTAAAAAAGAAATACGTTTGATGGTAGAAGAATTAAACAGATTTCCTTTATTAAGACGCGGAGGAGCATATTCGGTCAATAAAAAATCTCCACAATCTGCAATGCAGGCTCTTAAATACTCGGTTGATTTATTGAGTGATTTAAGAAATTTACTATGTATTTTCCCACAGGGAATTATTCGTCCGCCTCATTACAGACCGATTGAATTTCAGACCGGATTAGCTTATATTGCTCAAAAAGCCGTAAAAAAATATGGAAAAATCAACCTTATTCCGGCTGCAATAGAGTATTGCTTCTTTAGAGATAACAGACCGGAAGTTGTTGTTGATTTTGGTAAATGCATTGAACTTACCGATAAAAATATAGACAGGCATGAATATACAAAGTTTCTGGAACAGGCACTTACTCAAACTTGTGATGAACAATTCCATAATATTTCAACAGGCAAAGTCGAAGATTATGAAATATTGTTTAAACAACATCTGAAATGGTACAGAAGAATTGAACAAAGATTAAAAAGTATTGATTTGCCTGAAGTCGCAGATGTATAGATGTATCATTAATTTTTTATTTAAATATAATAAATCATGAAAATATCATTAAGACCCCATCATTTTATTTGTTTGCAAGGCTATAAAGGATTAAATTATTCTAAACCGCAGGCTAATTCCTGGCGTAAAATATCAAAGGAATTAACCGGTAATCCTGATGCGGATATATTTATAATAAGTGGCAGTGACGTTTTATGCAGAAAATGCCCTGCAATATCTTCAAACAATGCAAGATGTAATGAATATTCAGTTAATGCTCTTGATAATAAAATTGCAGAAATTTTGGGAATAAAACAGGGACAAACATATAAATATTCTGATATTTTAGCCAAAATAAAACAAAATTTTACATCTAAAATGCATGAACAATTATGCTCAGATTGTGCGTGGTGGAAAAAGGGTCTATGCCGTGATAGTTTCAAATAAAAGACAGATTTTAAAAAATCTGCCTTTTATTTATTATACGCAAATCATTTCTCTGACATTTTTTCGTTTAACTTTTAATGTAGTGGTTTTAGGCAATGGTTCTTTTGAAATTACGACAGAAGTAGGTCGTTTATATGGCGCAAGTTGTTCAGATAGTGTTTTAATATCCAGTTTAACCATTCTGTCTATATCATCATCTGAGTATGAATTATACATTTCAGCTTTTGGTACAACAACAGCAGTAACTTCTTCTGCTCCGTCTTTTGCACCAAAACTTCTGGATACTCCCAACACACAGACTTCAGCAATATAATGGCTATTTTCTAAAACAGCTTCTACTTCCTCAGGAAATACCTTTTTGCCTCCCTGAAGAACAATCATATTTTTAATTCTTCCTGTAATATAAATATGACCGTCTTTATCTATTTTTGCAATATCTCCTGTATGAAGCCATCCGTCCTGATCAATTACTTCGGCAGTCATTTCAGGCTGATTATGATATCCCTTCATTACAGAAGGACCTCTTAGCCATAATTCCCCTGTAGATTCATCAATCTTAGCTTCAAAATGTCTCAGCGGATGACCAACTGATGCAAGTTCGCCTCTTTTATCATAATTCACTGATACAACAGGGCTGGTTTCTGATAAGCCGTAACCCTGATAAACTCTGATACCTATTCTTTCAAAGAAGGTGCCGACTTCAACATCAAGCGGAGCACCGCCTGAAATACAACCAAAGAATTTACCGCCCCAGCTTTGATGTATTTTTCCAAATAATTTTCTTCTCATTTTATATGAAGGAATAAAGCGGGCGATAAAATACATTATTTTAAACATAATTTGTACATATTTTGGAGATGTTGAAAGCTGTTTTTCAATTCCTGCTTTTAAAAGTTTTAAAAATGCAGGAACTGCAATCATAAATTGAATCCCTTTTTCTTTCATGACCCCTGTAATATCTTTGGGTTTAAAACTGCTTGTATAATATACCGAAAAACCTGAATTTAAGAAGGTTGAAAAACCAACTGTCATTTCAAATAAGTGATTCATCGGCAGAATTGAAAGCATATTTATTTTTTGATTTTTAGGTAAAATTATGCCTACAACTTCCATCAAATCAACAAGCTGGGCATTGACATTTTTGAAGGATATTTCAACACCTTTAGGCGCACCTGTTGTACCTGATGTGTAGATGATAAATGCTGTTGATTTTGAACTTCTCTGACGCCATTTTGCATCATACTTATCAGGGAAATCATATATGTTTGGGACATTTGCATTATCTGTATGCTCATCAATAACATAAATGTACTTAATTTCAGGGATCATTTTTTGTAATTCCAATGCTGTAGGCAAGTATTGTTGTGATACAAACATAACAGATGGTAAACAGTCTGATAATATTGATTTTAACTCATATTTTGAAAGTTTAATATCCAGAGGAACAGTTGTTGTTCCGGTCAAAACGGAAGCAAAAACGCACGCTCCGTATTCAGGTTTTGATTCGGATAAAATTGCTAAGCATTCGCCTTTTTTAATTCCTACATCTTCAATTAAGTATCTTGCGATTTTTCTTGATAAAAGTCCAAGTCCCTTGTATGTAAATTCTTCCCAGCCATACTGACCTTTAATCCCAAGAGCAACACGTTCTTCGTAGTCTGCAGTTTTGTTTTCAATATGTGATAATATGTGACTGTTTCTCAATTCCATAATATAAACCCCAAATCTTTTGTACCATCATATTTTTACCTATACATTTTATAATTTATGCATGTAATTGTCAATTATTGAAAAAGTATATACTTTTCTGCCTGCAGATTATATGGCTTGTAATACTCATAGGTACAATATACGAATATTAATTATCTTATATTATAATAGTTACAATCTGCAATATTTATTGCCCTATTGCCTTAAAGCCTTATTACTATTATGATATTATTAAGTTGAACAAGGATTTTATTAGGTATGAAAAAAGAATGGTTTTTGAAGGATAACGGGGATATAAAAGGTTCATTAATTGAAAAACTTTTAATTTCCCGCGGAATAAAAAATAAAGAAGAAATAGAGAATTTTCTTAACCCATTGAATATGGAATTGACGCAGCCTTGTGCCTTTACTGATATGGATAAAACGGTCCAAAGGCTTTCAACTGCGATAGATAATAATGAAAAAATTTTGATATACGGGGATTTTGATGCCGACGGAGTAACTTCAACATCAGTATTATACAGAACTTTTAAATATTTAGGTGCCGATGTATCTTATTTTATTCCCGATCGTGAAGCTCAGGGGCATGGTTTTGATACGAAAGCTCTCGTAAAAATAATGACCTCAATCAAGCCAAAAGTTATAATATCAGTTGATTGCGGAATATCAGATGTTGAGGCGGTAAAATTTGTAAACAGTTTTAAAACTATTGATGTTATAATTACCGATCACCACGAGGCTCCTGAGGTTTTACCCGATGCTTATGCAATTATAAATCCCAAAGCTCCGAATGCTCTCGATGAAAATTTATCTTCAAAACAAATTGAATACCTGACTTATCTTGCCGGATGCGGTGTTGCATTCAAAGTCGCTCAGGCTTTATTAACTCATTATAATAAAACGGCATTTATAAATGAGATTTTACCTTTTGTCGCTGTGGGAACAATTGCGGATATTGTTCCATTGCTTGGTGAAAACAGATATTTTGTTACAAAAGGTTTAGATTTAATTTCAAAAGGAAAGCATGAAGGGCTTAAACTTCTTTTGGAGAGTGCAAATTACGATATAACAAAAGGGGTTACATCCGAAAAGATTGCTTTTGGTGTCGCTCCGCGCATAAATGCATCAGGACGTCTTGACAGCGTTGATAATGCGATAAAAGTTCTTATTTCAGATAATATTCAGGAAATAAAAGTTGCGATTGAAAGTCTGAATGAATTAAATTCGGTCCGTCAGAGATTGTGTGATGATACATTTAAACAAGCCGAACAAATGTATTTAAAAGAGGGAACAAATGAACCTGCAATAATTCTTTGTCATCAGGACTGGCATGTCGGGATTATAGGTATTGTTGCTTCAAAATTTGTTGAAAAATATTATAAACCGACCTTTTTAATGACTAAAAAAGACGGTTGCTACAGATGTTCTGCAAGAAGTATCGAAGGTGTTCCGTTATACGATGTTATAAGTGAAAATTCCGAACTTCTGGATGGGTTTGGGGGGCACAAGCTTGCTGCGGGTTTATCGTTCAGCGAGGATAAATCTTCTTTTGATGATGTAAAAAAAGCTCTGAACGAAACGGTTTCTCATTATGTTGCAGGACAGGATTTAAAACCTTTTATCAATATAGATTTAAAGCTACAGGCAGGTGATATAAGTGTAGATTTTGTAGAACATATATCAACTCTTGAACCGTTTGGGGCAAATAACCCGAGCCCTGTTTTTGAGCTTGATGATTTGACGGTATCAGATAAAAAACTTATGGGAAGTGATGGTAAGCACCTGAAAATTATCGCTTCAAAAGATGGTTATACATTCCCTGTTATATGGTGGAGCAAAGGAGATGTAAATCTGAATAAAGGTGATAAATTTGATTTGGCTTTTCATCCTCAAATAAATGAATTTAACGGAAATGTTTCGGTTCAGCTAATTGCAGATGATATTCATTCTGATGTGTTGAAAGAAGAAGACATACAAAATTCCAAATATAAAATATACGATTATCGTCAGAAAACAGATTTTTTGAATAACGTAAATGATTATTTAAAAAATACAAATACAAATATAGGTGTTTTTGCAGAATGCAAATCGGTTACTGATTCTGTAAAGCCTTATCCGGCAATAAGTTCAAGGATATTTTCAAGAAATAATATCCCTCAGTGTGATTACGTTATGTTTTTTGATTATCCTGCAGATAAACAGACTTTTGATTATATTATAAAAAGTGCAAATCCAAAAGGGCTTCATTTTATGAATTTTGAGCCAAAAATATATGATGAAGCTTCATTATTGACTACTTTTTGCGGAATGGTAAAATTCGCAGCAAAAAATAATGGAGGAAAAATTGAATTTGTGCGTTGCGCAAGTTTTTTAGGCAAGTCCTTAGATGTTATTAAAGCTTTGATAAATTTATTTGAGTCAGAAAATTTGCTGAAAATAACAGAAATTAATGATGAATTTTGCAGCGTAAATTCATTAAATATAGATAATGTTTCCAAATTATTGGATTCAGAAGAATACGGGCATATTTTCGAAATGGCGCAGGAATGCGATATATTCAGACAAAGTCTTTTAGAGGATAATTTGGAACAAATAATATATAATTTGTAATTGAATTTGTTACAATACTTTATATATGGTGGGGTTGAAAAGCTCTGAAAATAGTTTATAATATTAATAGCAGTTAAAAATACTGTATTTTTGTTCATTTTAGAATGGAAAGGGCCGACGAGGCCCTTTCCATTTTTTATAGTTTTATTTGTAAAAATTCATGTTAAATAGAAGCTCTGTTATAAGAATCAAGTCCCTGCAAGAAATTCATTATTTGCTTTTCGGTTTGTGGTGTTACGGTATTTTTTGTATTTACATCAGCTGCTTTTGGTGTTTGATGTCCTATATTATCTGTTTGTGTATCTTCAAAAGCTATACGGTTATTTGCATACATATCGGATTTTAATGTTTGCCCGCCATCAACGCCAATATCGTATCCCGGCAGATTACCGTAAAGTAATTCTGCGCTTTGTCCGATTTTTGCTCCTAATTGTATTCCGTTTATTGCTTCTGCCATTTTTTACTCCTGAACTTAACCCATTGAATAAAATGAAAAACACCCGCTTGAAGAATTACCGTCTTCATTGAATGGTTTTAAGTTCCCTATACCTGTATGAGGATAATATGTGCGTCCTCTTACATCTATAGCATTATTCGGATTTGTCATAATTTGTGCATATCCGTCACTTACGTTCAAATCCAAACCAATGCCCATTAATACTGCATCTAAAATATTTTTTGTTATAGCTCCAAATGTTGCAGCTACAGCACCTCTTTCAATGTTTAAATTTGTGCTTTCATATCCGCCGCCGCTAGCGGCATGATTACGATTAATTTCATCTACAGCTCTGCTTTTTATCTGTGTCATAATAAAATCCTTATGCTCTGCTCTTGTATATATAAAGTATATAAAACTCGGAAAATTGCTTTTTTGTGCAAGGGTTCTTAATATTTTGTAACACATATTACAAAACTACAAAAATTCTTGAAGATTAATGTTTTTTAGGTTAGTTTTTTATTGTAACCGATTTTTAGGAAAGGATAACATGGATACGGGGTATATTGATAACGGTTTTATTGTGGATTTAGCGCATGCCGTAAAAATATCCGAAGTAATTTATGAATTGTCAAGAACTTTGGATATGCCGGAAGCTAAAGACAAACATATTTGTTTAAAATTAGGAGTTATAGATCTGACTCCTGAAGAATTAACAAGCATAGATACTCTTATTGAATTAATGGGGGCAAAATTGGCTTGTATAAGTACAAATTCGACAGTAACATTAGAGTCTGCCACAAGTTTAAATATTCAGGTTTCTGAATTTACAAATGAAATAAATGCACCATCTTTTAAAACAGAAGATGAACCAAAAGAAGAAGTAGTGCAGGCCTTGGATAATATTTTTGGTGAGGAACAGGCAAAAGATGAAAACGCTATCAAAGTTGTTCGTCATGATGATGAGTTTGAAGAACCTGAGCCAAAGGAAGATGAAGAAGATCATATAAAAGAATTAAGAATACAGCCTGAACAACTTCCAACCTTATATATAAGGAAAACAATCCGTTCAGGGCAGAGTATTTCTTCTGACGGCAATATTGTGATTGTTGGGGATGTAAACCCGGGAGCTGAAATTATTGCAAAAGGAGATGTTACTGTTTGGGGAATTTTGGCAGGTATTGTTCATGCAGGTTCTGAAGGTAACAGTTATGCGCGAATCAGAGCGCTAAAACTTAATCCTGTCCAAATCAGAATAGGTGATGTCCTTGCAAGAAGACCTGATACGGTAAATTTACCGTTTATTCAAAAGACGAGTGAATATACACCTGAAGAAGCATTCACTCACAAAGGAAGTATAATAATAAAAAAAATACATAATGAAAACTAAGGAGATATAAATGACCGGAAGAGTAATAGTAATAACCTCAGGTAAAGGGGGAGTCGGCAAGACTACTACTAACGCTAATATCGGTACTGCTCTTGCAAAAGCCGGTAAAAAAGTTGTTATGGTAGATACCGATTTGGGTTTGAGAAATTTGGACCTTTTATTAGGATTAGAAAACAGAATTGTATATACAATAGTTGATGTTGTCGAGGAAAGATGCAAATTAAAACAGGCATTGGTAAAAGATAAGAAAAATCCTAATTTATGCCTGCTTGCAGCAGCTCAGACAAGAGATAAGACTGCAGTTACCGAAGAACAATTAAAAGACATATGTGATGAATTAAAAGAACAGTTTGATTTTGTTCTTGTTGATTGTCCTGCAGGCATAGAGCAGGGTTTTCAAAATGCGGTTGCAGGTGCAACAGAAGCTATTGTTGTTACAACTCCTGAAATGTCTGCAGTAAGAGATGCTGACAGAATTATAGGTCTTTTGGAAGCAAAAGAAGAAATTAAATCATATAAGCTATTAATCAACAGATACAGACCTTCAATGGCTGCATCAAAGGATATGATGAGCAAAGATGATGTTGTAGAAATTTTATCTGCAGAATTAATCGGTATAATACCTGAAGATACAGGAATTATTACTTCAACCAATAAAGGTGAACCAATCGTAAATGATGAAAATTCACTTGCAGGACGAGCATACAGGAATGTAGCTAAAAGAATTATTGGTGAAGATGTGCCGATTATTGACTTTGAAGAGGAAGCAAAATTTTCAACTAAACTTAAAAAGTTCTTCTCAAAATTCCTGAACAAAGGAAAGGAGAATTAATATGAGTGAAAATATTTTTGCAGAAATTTATAATAAGATATTAGGGTTATTTGGGCAAAATACAAAAGATGAGTCAAAAAATACTGCAGTAAACCGATTAAGACTTGTATTAATGCAGGACAGAACAAATTTAACCCCTGAAATTATGAACAGAATGAGGACAGAACTAATTGCTGTTCTTTCAAAATATGTTGAACTCGATAAAGAAGCTTTAGACTTAAATATCGGACAAGAAGGCGAGCAGATGGCTTTGATGCTTTCAATTCCCGTAATTAGAGCGAAAGACGAAGCAGAAATAGAAGAAGCATTAAAAAAAGAAACCGAAAAAGCAAATGAAGAATCTGAAGATGCTGAAGCTGAGGAAAAAGAAGAAAATAATGAAAATTCTGAAAGCGAAGCAACAGATGAAGAAACTGAAGAAAAACAAATTTCTGAAGATTCTGAAATTTCTGAACAGGGGGAAGAATCAAATGATTCGGAAGAAGAAAACAAAGAAGTTGATACTTCTGAGGATGAACCTACATCTGAACCTGCTGAGTCAGCTATAGACGAAAAACAAATTCCTAAAATTAAAAAAGTCCAAAAAAATGATTCAGAAGAAGAGTAGAGCTTTAAAATAAATATAAAAAGCGGGATTGTTCCCGCTTTTTTTAGCAAAAAAATTTTTTACCCGGTTTATAATCTTTTATGATAAGAACTATTGCAGGTACAGCAAGAATTGCGACAAAAGTTATTAAAGACGGCTCTGTTGCCGGACGGGATAAATTTTGTGAAAAATTAGAAGATAAGCTCTATAACAGGCTTGTCAAATATAAACGCACTCAATTTGATTACATTGGCAAAAGTTTGCACTCAATTTTGCCTACTAAACTCATTCAGGTTGAAAAACTACCTCAAAGTGAAAATATTTATAATGGCGCAGTTATGCTTGCCCAGGAGGCTGAAAAAACTATTCCTGCCGATATTGTAGGCTATATTGTTTCTTATAAAAACAATAGTAAAAAAGAGCATTTTGGTGGAGTTGCAATAGATGTTTTAATGCATGAGGTGCATCATTTATTTAATTATTTTACACATCCAAAAATCCCAAATCGTATATTTAAAATTTCGAAATTAATATCGGATGTTGATTTTCAGAAATTTTTTACTGATAACTTTCAATCTCCGATAAAGCCGGAAGTATGTGAGTCCGCTGTTAAAAATTTAATTAAAAAAAATGATAAAAATAAAATTGATTTACTTCAATATTTCCGCTACAAGATAATTGATGAAATCGGAGCATATAATTCCGGTAAAAAGTATCTGATGAAATACAGACAGAAACATTCAAATGACAGGTATGAAGAATATTTTGATCAGGTAAAGGTTTTGCATTTACAGGAAAAATTAGATTTAATCAGTGATATGCTTAGAAAATCATTAAAAGAAGAAAGGCAAAAGTTATAAATAATTGTACTATTGTCTAATAGCCATTTGTACTCCTAAAGTGTAATATAAGGCTTGGAGGATATTTGGAAATGCACAAATTGCATGAAGATAAATGTTTATCTGTCAGAGAGTTAGAAGTATTGGAATGTATTCGTAAGGGCCTGTCAAATCCGCAAATAGCATCAGAATTGTGTATAACAATATCAACGGTAAAAGCTCATATTTCTTCTATTTTGCAAAAAATTAATGCAAAAAACAGGATAGAATTATTGTTAATGCTCGTTGGAGAGAAGAACATATCTAATGAGTATATAAAAGAACAAATAAAAACTTCACGTTATCATTAATTACACATTTTCAAATATGATTATTTCATTTATATCTGCAGGATTTTTTGGAGAAGACGGACGTTCTTTCCATAATTTTATATAAATTCTTGCATTTTGTTGAGTATATTTATCTGATGTATAAGTAAATTCAAAAGCAGGTTGTCTTGGGGAACCATTATTGCAACCCCCTTCTACTCCGCAGGACGAACCTAAATGAATAAAATTTTTAAATTCCATAACTTCTTTGGACGGATTATTATCATTTGAATACTGCAATTTATATGTTGATTTGGATTCATCAACGTAAAAATATTTGTATCCGAGATCTTTTGCATTTATACCGTTGAATTGATAAAAAGAATTATTCTGAATAACAATCGGAAAACTAATGTATGTAACTGTAATTTCTTTATTTGGTCCTGAATAAGAAATTGATTTCGGCAACATCATAGCCTCTTGTGATTCGCACCATTTCAAATCATTGATATGGTCTAAATAAAACGGATACTCAACGGCAACAAGCATTGTCGGATTGACAATAAAACGTGATTCTTCAGAAGGACCACTTATATTATGTTCTTTTTGCCCTGGCT
Source organism: uncultured bacterium (assembly GCA_902794035.1). GTDB lineage: Bacteria > Cyanobacteriota > Vampirovibrionia > Gastranaerophilales > Gastranaerophilaceae > Zag111. The sequence goes on along the minus strand of CADBFN010000001.1, from coordinate 12,065 downwards.
TATCACACATATTTGTACTCATCCATGGTTTTTTATCTTCAATTTGACCAAAAACAAAATCAGAAGGCTGATAATTGGAGCTATCAAATATGGATTGTGAAACATATCGTTTGCGAAGATCCTGAACATTTTTTCTTGTCAGGTATGATAGTGATACAGGATAATTTACGTCAATTTTTGTATAAGGTTCATTTACATATTTTGCTGCGACTTCAAGCGGTTTAGCAGGAATAACTTCTGTAACCGTATTATCTTTTGGCGTTGTAATGTTATTTTGAGGTTTATTAAACAGGTTAAAATTACTTGCATTATTTTTGTTTAATGAATAATATCCGCAAAAACACGCACCTATAATACATATTATTATCAATATTTTATTAAAGTTCATTCTAAACCTCTGAATTTTAATTTATAATGCAAATCTGAAATGTGCCAAATCACCGTCTTGCATAATATAGTCTTTACCTTCAAGACGTGTAACACCTTTTTCTTTGCAGGCATTATATGAGCCAAGTTCGATAAAATCTTTGCAAGGGGTTATTTCTGCTCTGATAAAGCCTTTTTCAAAATCGGTATGAATAACGCCTGCCGCCTGAGGAGCTTTTGTACCGGCGGTAATTGTCCATGCACGAACTTCCTTTTCGCCTGCTGTAATGAATGTACGGAGTTTTAGCAGGCTATATACAGATTTTATCATTCTGTTAATCCCGCTGTCTTCAATACCTAAATCGTGCAGGTATTCTGTTGCTTCTTCCTCTCCAAGTTCGGCAAGTTCTTCTTCAATTTTTGCAGAAATTATAACCATTTCTGCTCCATGATTGTTGGCGTATTCCTGAACTTTTTTTGTGTAGTCATTTCCGTCTTTTAAGTCATATTCTGAAACATTTGCACAATATATTACAGGTTTTACAGACATCAGGTTGAGCATTTTTACAAACGGTAATTCATCTTCATCAAAATGTTCTTTTATATTTATAAAAGTGCAATTTTGCAAAAGTTCCATAAGTTTTGTTAAAACTTTATTTTCTAAAACTGCGTCTTTATCGTTGCCTTTTGCAGCTTTTGAAATTCTTTGCTGACGTCTTTCAACAGATGCCATATCAGCCAGTGCAAGTTCGGTATTGATTGTTTCAATATCACTAATCGGATCAACTTTTCCTTCAACATGTATAGTATTCACGTCATCAAAACATCTTACAACCTGAATAATAGCATCAACTTCCCTGATATTTTGCAGAAATTGGTTTCCTAAACCTTCTCCTTTACTTGCACCCTTTACAAGTCCTGCAATATCAACAAATTCTATCGCAGTTGGAATTATATTTTCTGTTTTACAAAGTTTTGCTAATATTGGTAATCTTTCATCAGGTACTTCTACGACCCCAATATTTGGTTCAATAGTACAAAACGGATAATTTGCACTTTGTGCATTCCTTGTGCTTGTTAAAGCATTAAATAATGTTGATTTTCCTACATTCGGCAGGCCGACTATCCCGGTTCTTAGCATTTATATTTCCTTTTCTACATTGATATCTTTGATAATCATACCCCAAAACAAATACAAATGCACGCAATATATTCTTTGTAAAGATATATTAATGTATGTATTTGATATTAATCAATTTTATTAAAATAAAAGACTTTATATTAATACAGGGGATTTTAAAATAAATTAATTCTGTCAAATGGTAAGGTTAAGATTGCTTAACAAAAACATTGAAAAATTAAAGTTGTAACAGGAATGTGCCGTTTGATAATATACAAGGAAACAAAGGGATATATATGGCAGCTAATAATTTTATCAGATATGAAGAAGAAATTAAATTTGAGGTATATGAACCAGCATGTATAAGGGCAAACAGCTATCAAGCTGATATAAGAAAAAATACAAAATCCGAAAAACCAATTCTTACAGGTTTCTTAACCGTAAAAGAATACGCAAAAAGTTTAAGAACAAAATAAAACATATTCGGGCTTAGTTTATTACTAAGCCTTTATCGATTAATAACAGTTATAATCCCGCCAGAAATTTGTTCAGGCGGGATTATAATTTTGGTTAGGTTAGGTTATTTATGCAGAAGCTGATTGGCTTCTTATACTGTTCAAAACGAATACATTTTTATTGATTTCATGGTTTGCCATTTTATTTGTTTCTCTGAATACATTATCTAAAGTTTTGAACTTTAATTGACCGATTAATTCGATTTCTTTTGCTCTGGCACCAATCTCTGAAGGCTCCATAATATATGCTGCCATTGTTCTTTTTAAAGGTGCGTAATGCGCCATTTGTCTGTATGTATCAAATTCTTCAACTGTTAAAGGTTTCATTTCTTTTATCATCTGAGCGTACATTTTTCTTGCGTCATCTGTGAGTTGCAGTTTTTCGCCTGCTGCGATCATTTTTGTAAATTGGTCAATATGTTCTCTTTCGTGAGTCATTGTAAGAATTTCATTTGCTTCTTTTGTTAATTGTTTGCTTTGTTTAAGTAATTGACTTCTTGTATCTACAATTTTCTTATCAGCCACATCTGTAAATACTTCACCTGTTTGCGTGTCTTTGTAAGTTATTTCATAATTATTTTTGTTAAGTCTTGCACTTCCGACTTGTTGGAATCTTTCCTGCTGACAATTTGAATTGATTTTAACAACTTTTTCACCGCCGTCATTGATGCCGATTTCACATTTTGAAGGTGAAGCATAACCAAGAGTTGTTTTGCCTAAAGAAACTCTTTTTAATGTCGGTTTTGTGCTGATGCCATGTTCTTTTGCCCATTGATCTAATACTGTTTCTGCAATTTTATCTTTTGGAACATTAAAGTCTTTTATATATTTTCTGATATTTGCTTTTTCAACATCAGTTGCATCAACAAGCTTTGCGAGTTCTGCTTCTGTAGCCTGATTATAATTAATTGCTCTTGAGGCTTCTTTATTTGCCCCTTTTACCGTATTCCATACATCTTTAATCCCTTTTGCGGATTTTAATTCAGAAATTGCCTGTGTATTAACTGCGATTTTGCCGTATTTTGCAAAATTCTTAACCTCTTTGATTGCTTTTGGAACGAATGGTGCGGATAATGCTAAATCAACACTGTCAGAACCAATTTCCTCGAGATTTTGTCTTGCAGCATCATACTCACCATTGGCATTGTTTTTGATAAATTGCAGACTGTGTTTAACTCCTTTAGCTGTTGCAAGTCCTGCAAAACCTATAGCCATTGCAGCTCCGCCAACGGCTGAAGGAATACCTATTAAAGGTAATGCCATTAATCCTGCAGTTGTTGCACCTACAACACCTAATGTTCTTAAAGGATGTTCGACAACAGATGTTACAATATCTTTTACCTGCTTGCCGATACCTTTTGCGAAAAGCCCTAAACCTTCGCCAAAGCCGATAGATTTTTGAGGTTTGACTTCTTGTTTTTCAAAATTAAATAAATCTTCGTATTCTTGTTTTCTTGCCTGAAAACTTTGCGGATTTAAATATGCCTTTTGTACATTTACCCCTGAAATACAATTCAAACTAACCATAATTTACCTACTTTTATTTACCCTATGTTAATAATAAGTAATCTATTACGAAAAAATTGCGTTAATTTCTGTAAATGTAAATAAATGTAAATAGGTATTTAATATTTATTTCCCTAGTTCATTCGCTTTTTGGGTAGTTTTGTCTATGACATCAAAAAATACTTTTGAAGAATCATATTTTTTCATTTCCTGAATGCCGACAAATGTGCATCCGCCTTTTGTCGCAACATTATCAATAAGTGTTTGAACAGGGGTTTCGCCTCTGCTAAATATCATTTGAGCAGAGCCTAACGCTGTTTGGGTTGCAAGGATCAATGATTTTTCGTATTCAAGCCCGAGTTTTTCGCCTGCACGCGCCATATCTTCTATAACCTGATAGAAAAATGCAGGGCCTGAACCTGAAATTGCTGTAACAATGTCCATTTGCGGCTCGGTTACACTAATACATTTACCTATTTGTGATAATAAATTTTCAATAAATTCTACATCTTTTTCTGTTGCTTTTGTTCCTGCACAGATTCCAAACATTCCAAGTTTAACAAGAGCAGGAGTGTTTGGCATAACTCTTATTACCCTTGCATTTTCTATTACGTTTTCAATTTTTTGAATTGTAACACCTGCACAAATAGAAACAACGAGTTTTTCTGCCGTAATCACATTTTTTATTTCTTCAAGAACCGGTATTTCCTGATTAGGTTTTGTTGCAATAAAAATAATATCTGATTCTGAGGCTAATTTTTTATTATCGGAATATACTTCAATTCCCAATTTATTTGAAGCGGCTTTCGCAAATTCATCATTGAATTCAGAGCCGACAACTTTATATTCATTTTTAATTGCGCTTATAATTGCGCCTGCCATTTTGCCACATCCGATAAAACCTGTTTGCTTCATAATATTTAACTATTCCTCTCTTATTTTATTGACTATTTATTTTGTTTACTATAACATCTGTATTATACGATAAAAATAGCAAAGGAAATAAAAATGAAACGTACACTAGAAGGAACTAAAAGAAAAAGACAAAATGTAAGCGGATTCAGAGCAAGAATGTCCACACCTGGCGGCAGAGAAGTATTAAACAGACGCCGTGCCAAAGGTCGTCATAAACTGGCTATTACTGCAAAGGAAAGAGCATAGTAATAAAAAGTCATTCTGAACAAGGAGATTCTTCGGGTTAAAGCCCTCAGAATGACCAAGTGCGGAGAATCTCATACAGTAAATTGTATAGGTTATTCGTTATGCTTCCAAAACAGTACAGATTAAAAAAAAGAACCGCTTTCAAGGCAACATATAAAGTTAAACACTCCTCCCATTCGGGTGGAGTAACTTTGTTTGCGGGGATAGAAAAAAAAGAAGATGTACCGACAAAAGTTGGTTTTGTTGTCAGTAAAAAGGTTCACAAACGTGCGGTTCGAAGAAATCGGCTGAAGCGTTTAATGCGTGAAAGTTACAGGCAATTATTACTAGAAAATAATTTATATGAATCCGATAAATTTCTTTCATTAATATTTGTCGGCGGGGAAAAAGCTTTAGGTAAAAATTTTGACGAAATAAAAAATGCCGTTAAAAAGACATTAGAGAGGTTATAATGATTCTTGAAGGCATGTATTTTGAAAATGCAATTATGCACTCAGAAACCAGAGTTTATCCTCAATATCCGACAATTACATCAGGACTTGTAGAGGGTACTGATGCTGTTTATCGTTACGGATTAAGAGAATCTTCTTATCCGACACTGGTTATTGTTGATGAGTTAGAAGATGCCAAAGGAAATTATATTCCGGCGGGTCATTATGAACTTGCACTTTCTGATGACAGACAATTCCTTCTTTTGTTAGAAGCTAAAGAACTAAGGGCAATAATTCCTGTTTTTAAACTTGAAGTAACAATGGATGAAAAACCGCAGGTTCATGACAGAAAATCTTTAAAAGAAAAAATGAAAAAAGACAAAGAAATCTGGAAAACAAACCGTAAACGTGAGCGTAAAGGTATGCCGCCTGTTGATCCTGAAGAACAAATATATCAGGAAGCTTCAATTGAATACAATAAAGACGGAAAATATTTCCTAATACGATATGAGCGCGGGGATGTAAAAGCCTGGGCTGCTGTAAAAGCTCCTCAGGTTAAAGTAGAATATAAATAGCGGTAATCATTGCGATAATTAAAAATACACCAACAACTATCCAATATTTCGAAATTCCTTCTTTTCGCGGAACAGAGTTCATAGATGTTACCTGCGGTTTAGTTTTTTTAGTATTTTTATTCGAAATTTTTTTAGTGGTCTTTTTTTGAGCCTGTTCTTTTGCTTCTAAATATTTATCTGATAGCGATTTTTTTGATGGATGACCGGTGATAAGCAATTCTGTATCGTATGTTAATTTTAATATGTCGGAATCAGATTTTTTATAAAATACCGCATAATTGATTCCCGCTTCAAAAGCTCTTTGTAGGCATTCAAGGGCGGTTGTTGCATTTTTGCTTACACTGCCTGAATGTACGGATAAATTTCCCTGCTTTTTTAAAAAATATAAATCGTCAATAAATTCTTTTTCCTGTTCGCTGTGATTTGATTTATCCTTCAGAGTTGCCAGCATTTCATCAAAAGTTATTTCATTTGTGCGGTTTGCACCAAGAACATTACGGCATATGTGTTCGCCAAAACGCCTTGTTTGTCCCATACATTGTTCAAAAAATTCACCCCGATACAATTTTTCGGCATCAATAATTATTTCGTATAAATTTTTATCTGTTTCTTTTAAATAATCAAAATTTGTTTTAGTCATATGTGATGATTATATTACAAAAGTCCGTTATTTGGAATTTTCAATTTCAGCTTTTGACAGAAATTCTAAAAGGCTTATTACTTTTGTTTTTTTGTTTTTAATCATTTTCAGACCTTGTTTAAGCCCTAAAATGCATGCAGGGCATGAAGTTATGACGTAATCGGCATTTGTTTTTTGAATGTTCAATGCTTTATTTTTTGATAATTCTTTTGATAATTTTCTGTTTTTAATTGTAAAACTTCCTGCCAATCCGCAGCATTCATCATAATCATCCATTTTTATATATTCAATATTCGAGCAATTATTTATTATATGTTCAAAAAAGAAATCATTATGAAGGTGACAGGGTTTATGGAAAGTAACTTTTAGTGGTTTGTCAAATTTGAATTTAATGTTTTTTGATGCAATTATATCTCCCCAGTTTAGTAATTTATCGGCAGAAATATTACATTTGAAATATTTGTTATAGCTTAGCAGAGTATCCTCACAGCTTGCGCAATCAGTTACGATGTAGTCATAATTGCAATTAAGTTTTTCAATATTGTATTTTGCAGTTTGTTCAAATCTTTCGAGATTTCCTTCTGACAGAAACGGTAATCCGCAGCAGTCAAAATCGGGAGTGAGTACCTCTATATCGCTATTATTAAAGATTTTTTTTAAATATTTGTCTGTATTTGGTATTATTTGATTTACACAGCCTTTGAAATACATAAGTTTTAATTTTTTTTCGGATTGATTGTCGGATATAATATTTCTTTTTGGGTTAAATAATAATTTCCCGATATTTATTATGTTAGAAAATATCAGTCTGCTTTGTAAGAAGTTTATTATTTTACCTGAGAGTGTATTTTTCATGTAGTCGTGTTTTGCGTGGTTAAAAATTTCTATTACATCAATTCCGGCGGGGCAATATTGGGAACATTTTCCGCATTTGAGGCACATATCAAGGTATGAATTGATTTTTTTTGAAAATTTAAGTTCGCCTTGGGTTACACCGTGAAGCATCATAAATTTTCCACGGCTTACGGTGCATTCATTGTGAGTTAATTTATATATCGGGCATGCAATTTGGCATTGCCCGCATTTTGAGCATTTGCTCAAATCTTTTTCAAAATCTTTCAGTGTTTTCATATCAACATAATATCATAATGATTAGTTTAGAATGTAAACAAATTTTAATAAAGGAGTTAAATTATTAAACTTTTTCGTTAAAAAATCCGAGAAGTATAATAACGAAAATTTTAAGAGGACTATATCATGGCAGAAAATTCACAATTCAGTTTTAACAGACCTTATAAACCTTTCGGGTTCAATATACAGGTACCGGAAAGGACAATTAAGCAGGCTGAACAGTCATTGGAGAATTTAATAAAAGCTCCTACTGAGCCGTTGTTTAATTTTCTGGAAGAAAATGAAGAAGTCTTTAATGGGGATGTCGCTTTTGAAATAAATAAGACGGTAGCTCAGAATTTTACGATTGGTTCATTAATGCGTCTTGAAGATGAAAAAGTTAATGGCAGACAATCGAAGCTTGATATGCATTTCTAGTAGTCCGAGCATAGGCACGAACGAAGTGAGAGTCGAACAAGTATAAACAAAAAGTTTATTTTTTGTTTTACTTGAGAGCGTTGCCGTATAATGCGAGGACCGAGCATAGGCACGAACGAAGTGAGAGTCGAACAAGTATAAACAAAAAGTTTATTTTTTGTTTTACTTGAGAGCGTTGCCGTATAATGCGAGGACGTAGTCCGACAGGCACGAACGAAGTGAGAGTCGAACAAGTATAAACAAAAAGTTTATTTTTTGTTTTACTTGAGTGCGTTGCCGTATAATGCGAGGACGTAGTCCGAGCATAGTGTAAACTGTGTTCGATGTGTATAACAGAAACAAAAAATTTGTGTCTTGTTATGAAGTTTTGACGAATATATTAATTTTTGTTACAAAAATATTGTTGTTTGAAATATATAACATTTTATATACTTTATATATACAAGAGAACATTAAATAAACACGAGAGAGAGATTTACAATCCGTTTAAATAGCAGAGAGAAGTATTAATTCCTATTCCTAATTTCCTAAAAAGATTTACCCCGTCAAAGCCGGGGCTTTTTTTTGTATAAATTCAAAATTTTGTTTATATATTATTACTATATCTGCTTTTTGTAATATAATGGTAAAAAAGAAAAGAGGGAATTATGTACGAAGGATTAATCAATAAATACAGACAATATTTACCTGTAATAGACTCAACACCTGTTGTAACTTTGAATGAAGGTAATACACCATTGATAAAAGCAGATAATTTAGCAAAAAAAATCGGACTTGATGCTGAAATTTATCTTAAATTTGAAGGTTGTAATCCGACGGGTAGTTTTAAAGACAGAGGGATGACTATGGCTGTGACAAAGGCCAAAGAATCAGGTTCCGGTGCTATAATTTGTGCTTCGACAGGAAATACATCGGCATCTGCTGCTGCATATGGTGCCAAAGCAGGTTTAAAGACTTTTGTATTGATTCCTGACGGATATATTGCATTGGGTAAACTTTCGCAGGCAATGATGTATGGAGCTGAAATCATTGCAATTCAGGGTAATTTTGACAGAGCGTTGGAAGTTGTTCGCGAAATTGCGGAAAAATATCCTATTACTTTGGTAAATTCGGTTAATCCATACAGAATTGAGGGACAAAAAACGGGTGCATTTGAAATTTGTGAGGCATTAGGGCAGGCTCCTGATTATCATTTTATACCTGTAGGTAATGCAGGAAATATTACTGCATATTGGAAAGGTTATAAAGAATTTTATGATTTGGGTAAAATCTCTGCCAAACCAAAAATGATGGGTTTTGAAGCAGAAGGTGCGGCTGCAATTGTAAAAGGTGAAAGAATTATGAACCCTGAAACACTTGCGACTGCAATAAGAATCGGTAACCCTGCAAGCTGGGAAAAAGCAGAAGCTGCCCGTGATGAAAGTAACGGAATGATTAATTTTGTAACTGATGACGAAATCGTCAAGGCATACAAACTTATTGCCTCAACTGAAGGTGTATTGGCAGAACCTGCATCTGCTGCGTCTGTTGCAGGACTTATAAAAGTCAAAAATCAGGTCAAAGAAGGTTCAAAAATTGTTTGTATCTTAACAGGAAATGGTTTAAAAGACCCTGATAATGCGATAAAATATTCAAACGCAGACGTTAAAAAGACAACATCTGATATTACTGATATTCTAAAAGTTATGAATATTTAATGTTTATCCGACTAGATCATTGACAAAAAATAATTTTTCGTGTTTTATAGGTGGTATGAAATATTCATTTGTAAAAAATTTAATCTGTTGTTGCTGTAAGTCTTGTTGTTAAGAACTTACTTATAATTTTTTGCGCAGATTAAACGATTATCACATAAAAGTATAAAAGGTTCTTAAATATATTTTAAGAACCTTTTATGATGGGAGAAATACAAATGAAAATAGAAAAAATTAACAATGCCCTTAGTTTTAATGCCTCAATGGGAGGTTTATCAAATGCACTGTACACTCTAAGTAATAACGACATGCTTAATGCTTCTTTTGTTGATGTTTTTGCAATGGACACTCCTCGCACTGTTGTAGAAGCAAAGAATAGAGGTAAACAAGCCGGAATAGAAATGGGTTTTAGAGAATACACAGGAACATTCATTGCTGAATTCTCAGCTGCGTTATTTGCAGTTTTTGCTTCAAAATTTATTGCTAAAAAACTTAAACCCGAAGTTAAAGTTAATTCAAGTTCTTGGATAACCAACAACGGTTTAGATGTGTTTTCTAAGATATATGAAAAATCGAATAAAACACCAAAAGGTTATGTAAAAGGTATTTTTGACTCTATGAGCGGTATTTCCGGGCATAAAACAGTAGATTTTTCAAAACTTAAAAAAGAAAAAAGTCTAAGCATTATTGAGAAGTTAGCAAATCTTATCAGCAATAAGTCTGTTAAAGATAAAAATCTAAAGAAAACATTATCAGAGATACAGGATGAAATAATAAGCCTTAGCGGTGCAGATAATAATATAACAATTAAATCAGGTTCAAACCAAGTTTCATCAAATCTTACCCATGCATTGAGAGATATTGTTGATTCAGGAAGAAATATTTTCTTTGCTGAAACAAAACAAAATTCAGGTCATATCGTATCAAAACTAAAATCAATGAATAACCTCCGTATAGGAATAGCAATACCTTTATCTATGGGACTTGCTATTACGAATCAATATCTCAACAGATATTTGACAAAACGCAGAACAGGAATAGATAATTTTGTAGGCGAAAATGGGTATGATCAACATGTTGCTGCTAAGAATGAAAAGAAAAAAGAAAAAGGTTTATGGTTGAAAAAAATCTTATCGGCAGGAGTTTTTGTATTAATGCTGACAAAAGTCATGGGAGTTAAAAAGCCTTTAGATTTTGTTAAAAAACTTGAATTTGACGGACCTGTCACAAGCGGTAATGCAATTAAAACAATATACGGAACACTAATTTTAGGAAGAATATTTGCATCAAAAGACTCTACAGAATTGAGAGAAACAAATGTCCGAGATTATTTGGGATTCTTAAATTGGCTTGTCTTGGGAGGATTTGTTTCAAAAGGGGTTGCTCAAATGCTTGACCCGAAACAAGAAAAATTGTTTAATATTACAAAGAAAGGCACAGGAATAAAGCATTGGCTTAGAGATATTTCTTTAAAATCTCAAAAAGAAATTTTGGCTGGTGGCGGTGACGTAAAAGCAAATTTAAGAAAATTGAATTTTGCGCAAATATCAGGAATTTTATATAGTGCGATAATGTTAGGTGTATTGCTTCCGAAATTAAATATCTGGATGACTAAGGGGAAAGCAAAAAATGAAGAAAAAGTTGCTAAAAAGGAAATTATAAGCAATGAAATAAATTTTAAATCCGCACATGTTTCAATGGAAAAATTCGTCAAAGGTAAAAAATAGAAGGTGTAAAGAATGAAAAAGATTTTATGTTATGGAGATTCAAATACATTCGGATATAATCCTTGTGATGCATCAAGGTATGATATGCATACAAGATGGACTGCTATATTGCAAAATATTTTAGGTGACGAATACGAAGTAATTGAACAAGGTATGTGTGACAGAACAGGAATAGCAGATAATGACAAGGGTTTAGCGTTCTCCGCACAAAAACATTTTCCTGAATGCATGTCTGATGCAAAACAGGTTGATATTCTTGTTCTATGGGTTGGGACAAATGATTTGCAATTCAAATATAATTTATCTTTAGAAGAAATTGAAAACGGGCTTGAAAAACTTATTTTAGTTGCACAAAATTACACTGAAAAAATCGTTTTAATTCCATCTGTTGAACTTTCAGACAATATTTTAGACGGGTATTTTCGTTGTCAGTTTGACAATATAAGTGTTTTAAAATCAAAGGAAATGAGTAAAATTTATACAAAGCTCAGTCAAATTTATAATCTTGAATATTTTGACATTAATAAATTTGTAAAACCGTCCGCAATAGACGGTCTGCATTATGATGCAGAAGGGCACAGAATTATTGCTCAAAAATTGTCTGAATTTTTGCTGAAAATTTGAATTAATTTTTTACATAAAACATATTATCGGAATATGTTTAATTAAATATTGCTCCGCAGGGTCCTCCGGACAGGGGCACTTTTGATGGCAAAAGTGCCTCAAAACCACGACCTGAACTCCGTTCGCTAATAAATTGTATATGCTCAAGTACAAGGCGG